>CAZGVL010000015.1:0-46977 GCA_964528965.1 uncultured Woeseiaceae bacterium | reverse complement strand
AGATTGCTTTACGCCGTCGAGGTAGATCTCGGCATCGTTCGTGACAGAACTTGCGTCGTAGACTACGGCAACGTGCACCCAGGTGTTGAGAGAGACGGTGCCATCTTGTGATCGCCAGAAGCCTCGAGTTCCGGTGAAGCCCTGGGCGAACTGCAACGCGGGCGTAGCCCCTCTCAGGCCGATCATCCAGCCGTCTCGGTCGCCAGATACTGCACTCGCCTTGTCTAGGATGCGACCGTTGGCGGATTCACCCCAGCCCCGCGGGTAGATCCATGCTGTGACGGTCGCACCGTCGGCGAAAACGTTATCCAGTCCGGCATCGGAGGTTAGATCCACGTAGTCGTTGTTTGCGTCGAAATCCAGGCCACCGCCGACCATGCCTGTTACCCAGTCCGTAGATGGATCCATATTTACCAGCGTGCCGTCATGCCCGCCGACCGAGTCAATGGCCGTTGTACCACTCGTCTCGTCGAGTTTCCAATGTGCGATCGGGCTGCTCGCGGGTGGCGCAGCGAGCTCCGCGATCGCCGCTGCGTCCAGCGCACCGGAATAGATGCGCACATCATCGAGGGAGCCATTCCATTCATCACCACAGGTGGAACATCCGCTGTCGCCTATTCTGACCGTGCCTGGAACCAGCGGGGGATTCTTGGTGGTTGTACCGGTGGCGAGCAAGACGCCATTGACATAGACATTGCCTTCGCCGCTTGAGTTGTCGAACGTGCCGGCAACGTGGTACCACGTGTCAACTTCCATGTTCGCGGTGTTGGTCGAAAATGACGCCCAGCCACCATCGTAAAACGCCCAGGTGATCTCGTCGCCTGCCGCAAGCAGCAAGTAGTTCACAGTTGCAAGATCGGCGCCATCCCTCTTCTCCAGGATTGTCTGGCTTGTAGTAATTGTTGAGATTCTGATCCACGCTGCCACCGTGAACGTCGACAGGTCGAGGTCGCTGGTTTGCGGTACCTCGACGACGTCGTCTGAGCCGTCAAAGTCGAGTGCGGTATCGAGTTTCCCCGGCACCCAGGCGGGACCATTGAGCAGCGTGCCGTCGTGCCCGCCCTCGGAGTCCAATGCAGTCAGCCCCGAAGCATCGTCGAACTTCCAGTGTGCGACAAGTTTCTCCTGGGGTCCCCCCGCACCCCACTCGATGGCGCGCTTCATAATGGTTTGGCCGTCCGGCGTAAGAGAGTTGATGTCGAAGTCGTTACCTCCCCAGGGGAGTTTTACCCGCGGCCCCGCAGCCGCACCGCTGTCAAACAGCACAGCGCCCGTCTCAATCACATCGAGCATGCTGGTTGTAGAGGACGGCTTTAGCGCGAGAACTGTCAGGCCGGGTGCCAGGGTTCCAGCGCGCCCACCGACAGTCTGCGCCGTGGTCGCGAAAGTGACGGCGCCCAGGCTGAACGGCGCGGTAATATAGTGCGTGTTGTCGGTGACCTCGATTGACGCTTCTGTAAAAGTCGTCTCGCCCGAAGAGATGCCGAACTCGTCGGTAATCTTTTGCTCCTCGATCACGACGCCGACGTTCGCCTCGCGCAGCTTGGTCCCGAGGTTGCCGGACACGATTTCCTCGGCAACATAAGCCACGTCGACCGTTGCGACGGCGGCATCGAATTCCGCCTGGCTGGCGCTTTCATCGATAAGCGTGACGGCGAAGCTCCAGGATTCGATCAGCGCACTTTTAGCGGCTTCCTGAGCCGTAAGGTTATCGGGGTTAACCACCACTAAAAGCACACTGCCACCGCTGCCAGCATCCGCATTCATGCCCCAGGCGAGTGCCCGTTGCATGATCAGCAGGCCGTTGTTGTTCACGAGGGCGAAGTCGATACCAGCGCCGATGGGCAGAAGGACGCGCCGTCCGGCCGCAGTGCCGCCGCCACTCATTGCCGCACCGGCATCAAGCACAACCGGACCAGCACTGCCGCTCCAATCCCCGAGGGTCTGCAACCCGAACGCTGGAGCGCCAGCCACAGCCAGGCCGTTCATGGCGGCGGAGTAGACGTTCAGCGTGCCGGCCGTGAACGGCAGCGTGATGTAGTGACTGTTGTCACTGATATTAATCGTAGAGCCTACCGGTGAGGCGCTGCCCGAGGAAAATCCCAAGTCAGCGTTATAGTCACCGTCCTGGCTAACTACGCCGATCGTCGCATTGACGAGCTTGGTGCCGACCTGAGCGGAATTGACAGTGCCGGAAATAAACACCACATCCGAGGTGGCAATAGCGCCGTCATAGGTTGATTTGTTCGCGCTCTCGCTTATTACATCAACCGCATAACCCCAGGATTCGAACAGGGCTTTTTTGAAGGCATCCTCTGCTACCAGCGTCGTCGGGTTGATCACCACCATTAGAACTTTGCCAGAGCCATTGGGCGCCATGCAGGTGCTGCCGCATTCGCAAGCGTAGGTGATTGTCAGCCTGGGACGCAATTCGGGGATCGCCTGATCGCTCGTATAAAATCGCTTACCTGACATCCCGTCGATCGCGGCACTCAGCGCGACGCCGTAGTTCGGGTAGCTGCCGTCAACCCAGGCTTGCACCAGCGGTGCGATATCCCATTCGTAGTGCTGGTCTCCGACGCCAACCGGTGTCGTCGCGATCGCGTTGGTATCGAAATCGCCGCCGGCCGTGTCCCAGTTGGTACCGAATTCACGATCGTTCCACGTCACCGAGTCTTCGCTCCACGCCTGCGTAATGCGATGCGCCGACACCGGCTGGTCTCCTCCCCCACCACTTTGGCGATGCAGAGACATGAATGCCCCGAGGATTTTGCTACCGGCCGGCACTTTGCTCATGTTGAAACGCAGCAATGAACGCGTCGTATCATTAGTTTTGGATGACACCCAGGTTTCCGCCGAGTCGCCATAGTTGTTGTTGGGTGACTGTGCCCAGATCTCGGCGTCATTGCTCTCGGCGGCATCGGGTTGCAGGCCGATGATTGTGGCTGTTTGTAACGCTGCCGCTAGCGGTTGCTGCAGGACGCGCGTATTGCCGTTCGCCAGCGTACCGGTAGCCTGGATGGCGACCGGAGACGCGGGACCACTGCCGACGACGACCTCCAGGCGTGGTGCGTTGCCGCCGTCTTCGCGGCTGGAATATTTGCCATGGGTTCCTTCAGTGGTCGAGGCCATCAGGACGCCGTAGTTGGACTGGCCGTTTGTCCAGGCCTGCACCTGGGCTGTGAGGTTGATGGATACCCATACATCATCATCGGCTTGCGCGGGTATCATGGCCAACGCACCGCTTTCGAACTTGCCATTCATGGTGTCCCATGTAGCGTCGGCCTCGGTCCAGCCGTGGGTTACTCGGTGCACACCAACGGGCCCCTCCGGGTGCGCACCACCGCCAGGACCTGATGGCGTGATATAAAACCAGGCCGTTGCCGAGTTGATTTGTGCATTCGCAGGAATCGAACTCAGGTCAAAGCGCGTGAGCGTGTGTTCAGAATTACCAGTCTCAAAGCGGATGTGCTGTTCGACGGTCGTACCATTCACTTTCGTGACATCGTCATTGCGTATCCACGCATCCTGGTCCGCAGACAAAACGTAGCTCGTTCCTGGAGAGGCGCCCGTGACTGTCACTGTGTAAGTATCGGGACCCAACGTCATTGTTGGAATCGTTACATCGCCCATGCAGGCATTGTTTGCCGACCGCCATAGCGCGTGCTGCATTGCCGCTTCCGTTACGAATTCGACACGCGAGGCTTCAAGTTCCCCGGATGCTGTGTTCGCACTGATCGCAGAGTCGTAGTTAAGGAGCATCGCTATCGATGCGATCAGGAACAGCATCACTATGACTGTGACAAGCAGGTAGCCTCGCTGCCTCTTGCGACTCGCGATCACAATGCACCGCCTACGCGGATACGGCTGTTGAGGCTGACGACGCTACCGGTCGGGCTCGTGAGTTCGAGCGTCAAATCGATGAGCTGCATGCCGGGTGCGTTGGCGATCGGCCGTTCAACTCGAAACCGGGTGACGCCGTCGGCGATGACCGACTCGATGAAATCTCGCCCGCTTATAAAGCCATTTGCTGATTCGTCCCACGGCACGGGGTGTCTTTCGATGAGCGTGTTGCCCTGCAGGTAGAAGACAACGGCATCGAGCCAGTCCTCGTCGACGGTACCGTCCTCATCGTCATCCGCGGCATCGCCTTCGTCGATCTGGCCGTCGCTGTCGTCGTCGACCCCCGCGAGTCCCGGCGCGCCGTCGGCATTCATATCGGCACCGGGGTCCTCGTCTATGACGCCGTCAGCGTCGTCATCAATTCCGTTGATTGGATCCTCGTCAGCGATGAAGAAAAACTCGTCGTCGTCGTTATCAGAAAAACCTTCATCGACAAAACCGTCACCACCGTCGTCGATCAGGTGAATACCCGGATCGAAGTCGTACGCGACGTCGGCTGGATAGTCTTCATCGAGGCGGCCATCACCATCGTTATCGGCATCCGGAAAGCCGTCGGCGTCGAGATCCACGTTGGCGCTTAGCGACACGGCAAGCACGGCGGTGGCCTTTACGCTGCTACCTTCCGGAGGAGAGGCGGGTACCGTTTCTTCGCGTACGTTTTCGCGCCAGTCGGTGCCTGGTTTGTCGGGCAATGGCAGGATCAACTGACGGGTCTCGGCAACGGCCTGCAGCATTCTGTTCATTGCGAAGCGCGCGTCCTTTTGCAATAGGTTGCGTTCCGTAACGACCTCTTCGGTACCCAGTGCGTTATTAATGACGCCGCTCATCGCCGCCAGAACCAGACCGGCTAGCGCGATCGCTATTAGTAACTCGATCAGGGTGAAGCCATGCGATGTTGGACAGGACCTTGTCATTGCTAGTACCCGTCGGCCCTGATCGTCTGCAGGGTGTGTACGCTGTCTTCGACATCGACGCGAATCCATAGCAAGTCAGATTCGGTCCCGGTAAATGGGTTGTCATCGGCATCGGCGTTGTCGCCGTCATAAAGAGACAGGTAAACAAGCAACCGTCCGGGCGGGCCGGCGGGTTCGGAATAACTGCTGGGAGTTGTCGGCGCGCCCGCGGCGTTCGCGGCATCCGATAAGTCTACAAAAGGTTCCGCCAGCAGCTCCTCGAGCCGCGAGGTTAATCTAAAATTTCCAGATGCGACGTCGCCGTGTACGTCGGCTCCAACCACACTGGTTTGCAAGGCGTGCATTGCAGGAACCAGAAGGACGCTCAGCAGCACAACGGTCACCAGAACCTCAACCAGTGTCAGGCCGGTCTCATGGCGACAATGGATCATTGGATTGTCACCCGGCCGGTGACCCAATCCAGAGAAACGATGCGTTGAGACGAGCCTGACGAAAACGTCAGTTCATAAGATTCGAGCAAAACAGACGTCGGATCAGAGCACCATGGCGTTCCGTTGGCATCAAAAAAGACCCGGTTATTTTGATTGCATGTACCGCGATAAACCGTATTTCTGGTTATAGAATCGGCTGCAGCGAGCGATTCCAGGTCCAGATCGAAGTCGTATAGCGACTTGTCGATCGGGTGGTAGACGTCGTAAATCAGCGTGGCGGGGCTGGTTCCCGTATCGAGCCGATAAACACGAATGCGTTTTGCACCGGATTGCTGGAGAAACCCGTAAGGCTCACCGGTGCGAATTGATTCGCTGCGGGCAAAGCGCATCGCCGCCGCGAACTCCTGAGCCGCCAGATCAAGGTCTTTTTTAGGCCCTGAAGACAAGCTCGGAACAGCGATTGCTGCGATTAATGCCAACACGGTTACGACGATGACAAGTTCGACCAGGGTATAGCCTCGTTCCTCTCGTCCTTGCATCGCGCCGTCTCCACGAAAAAGGGGACATTCTGCTTTTAGCGACAAAATCGCTAAAAGCAGAATGTCCCCATGCTGTTCTGATTATTCGTCGCCGATGAACTCGCCGGTCACCGAGTCGAAACGCCAGCCGTCCGAGGTGCCGGTGGCCAATCCGAGAATTCCGGTCGTGACCACGGTTACCGTATTATTGGGTACGGCGCCGAGTGGATTCTGGGGCAGGTCGTCCTTCAGGTACGGCCCGTATCTAAAAGTCACATCCGTGCCGGTGCAGGCCACTCCCGCTGCATTGGTGTAGTTGCGGAGCTGCGCGACAAAGGCCGGTTCGCCAGCCGCACCCGCTACGTTCGTGGAGCCGGCAGGGCAACCTGCGCCCGTTGATAGGACGGCACCCGGGTAATCCCCATGCTGTTGACGATAAAGATCGACAGAAGATCGAATGTTGGCGATGTTCGTGTCGTACGCCGATTGTGTCGCGTCATCGGTCGCCGCAGTCAACTGCGGAATAATGATGGCTGCGAGAATTGCGAGGATGATCACTACGATCAGCAATTCAACCAGCGTAAAGCCGCGTTGGGCCATATGTTTTTCAAGCAAAATCATAAACTTAACTCCGTCTATAGCTAATGTCGTCCTCTACAGAATAGATATCGGCGCGAGCGACGAATGCTTTAGCAGAATCTACGAGGAGGTCTCGAATTTTGAGCAAAATCGGAGCTTCACGATACTGCCCGTGACAGTTTGAATATCGGCAAGATCAGCGAGCTGACGAGTACGCCAACGACAACGCCCATGACCAGCAGCATGATCGGCTCGGCCAGTTTCGACAGAGAGTCGAGTCTCTTGGTCAGCTGCTTTTCATAATATTCGGCAACGCGCCCCATCACCTTGCCCAGGTTACCGGTCTGCTCGCCCGTTGCGATCATGTGCTTGGCGAGGTCGGGCAGGAAATCGGCTTCCGCGAAGCCCGCAGCAACGCCCGCGCCTGACTGCACCTTTTCCTCGATATTTGCCATCAGGTTTCTGAATACCGAGTTCTTCACGACATCGCGGCACGCATCGAGCGCGTCCATGACAGAGACGCCATTGAGCAGGGACAGGCTGAATACCTGTAAACATTGCACCAAATAGATCTGCGTGAAAATGTCGCGGATGCCCGGCACATGTAGCTGCAGATGATCAATGCGGGCACGACCGCCGGCGCTGGCCAACCATTGCCGCAGTAGAACGCCGCTCGCCACAATCCCGCCGAGTACCAACCACCAGTACTGCCGCAATATGTCGCTAATCGCCATTAGCGCCTTCGTTGTCGCAGGCAGCTGGTCGTAGATAGAGGTGAACAGCGCGCCAAATTTTGGAAAGACGACAACCAGCACGAACACGACAACAGCCAGCGAGAATGTGATCAGGAACGCCGGGTATATCGCTGCCGACACCAGCGTGCTGCGCAGCTCTTCCCGTTTCGTATCCATGTCCAGCAATTGTTGCAACACCTCGTGCATGAAGCCGCCAGCCTCGCTCGCGCCGATCAGGTTCACATAGGTCGATGGAAAGACTTTTTCGTGCTGAGAGAGCGCGTGCCCGAATGACTGTCCTTCGCTGATGTTCAGCGCCACCTGTTCGACGATCTTCTGCATCTCGACATTTTCGGTCTGCTTGACGATCGTGGTCAGCGCTCCATACAGGTTTTCCCCGGTTTCGAGTAGCAGCGCAAGCTGCTCCGTAAAAAACATTCGGTCGGTGACGCCAGGCACGGGTGATCGTCCGGGAAGCTGAATCTGGTAGCTGCCGCTGAACTTTTTCTTCGCTGTTTCCTTGGTAGGAACGGTATCGATCCGCAATGCCATGAGTTATCGCCTAGCTACTTGTCACACGCGACACTTCTTCGATCGTCGTGCGGCGTTCGACCGCGCGCGCGAGGCCGTCGGTGAACAGGTTGCGGAAGCCGCGGCCTTCGAGGTAGTCGCTCAACTCGTCGCGGCTCGGGCTGGATATAATCAGTTTCTGCAAGTCAGTATCCGTTTTCAGAATCTCGTGGATGCCCATGCGGCCTTTGAACCCCGAGTCATAGCACTCGTCACAGCCTTTGCCACGCGTCAACTTGACGTTGCCCTGACCCTGCCAGCCGAATTGCTCGATGAGCTCCGGCGGTGCCAGGAAGTCGGCCTGGCAGCTCGGGCAGACTGTTCGGACGAGACGCTGGCCCACAACGCCGAGCAGCGCCGAGGACAACAGGTAAGGCTCGACACCCATGTCAATGAGCCGCGTCACAGCGCCGACCGCGTCGTTTGTGTGCAAGGTTGAAAGCACGAGGTGACCAGTCAGCGCTGCCTGCACCGCGATCTCGGCGGTTTCGCGTTCGCGAATTTCGCCAACCATGACGATGTCCGGATCCTGGCGCAGTACGTGTTTCAGAATCTTGGCGAACGTCAGGCCGATACCAGCCCGGACCTCGTTCTGGTTGATGATATCCAGCTGATACTCGACCGGGTCTTCGATCGTAACGATGTTCTTCTCAATACTCTTAATGTAGTTCAGTGCAGCATAGAGGCTCGTTGTTTTACCGCTGCCGGTCGGTCCGGTCACCAGGATAAGACCGTGATTTGAGTCGAGAAGCTGCTTAAAAATGTCGAGATTCCCAGCGCACATGTTCAGTCTGTCGACATCGAGTATCGCCTGGTTCTTGTCCAGAATACGCAGCACGACTTTCTCGCCGTAGAGTCCCGGCAATGAGCTAAATCGCAAGTCGACGGAGCGGCCCTGCGTTTGCACCTGGATGCGCCCATCCTGCGGCATGCGTCTTTCGGCGATGTCGAGGTTCGCCATGACCTTGAGCCGCGATACCAGCGCCGGGTGCAATTCAACACGTGGCGCCGTGAATTCGTACAACAGCCCGTCGATTCGAAACCGGATACGGGAGTGCGTTCGAAACGGTTCGAGGTGGATGTCACTCGCACCGTCATGGACCGCCCGTTGAATGATTGAGTTAACGAGATTGACGACCGGGCTGCCCGCGGCGACTTCATCAATCGTTGAGAAATCATCGATCTGCAGGTTTTCGATGACGGCGAAGTCCTCGGCGACATCACCCATCACATCGAACTGCATATCATCCAGACTGATCGATTCGTTCAAGATTTTGAGAATGTCTTCTTCGCGTGCCAGTATCGGGCGCACGATGCATTGCAAGCGCTCGCCGACTTCCTCGAAGGTCGGCATATTCTGCGGTTTCGACGTTGCGAGGTAGATGGTGCTGCGAACACGGAACAGCGGCATGACACACAGCCTTCGGGCAACACCGCGCTCGAGCAGCGCTGTCGCTGCCGGGTCAAACAGGCCTGGCCGTATCCTGACGAACGGCACGCCCAACTGCTCGCCGAGGGCCCGCAGGACGTCGTTTTCTGCGACCCAGCCCTTGTCGATGATGATCTGGCCCACACGCTTGCCGAGCCGCTCCTGCAGCTTGAGTGCCTCATCTATCTTTGACTGCGAGATAAGTTTGCGGGCCACAAGAATGTCACCAAGGCGCGCACCCGGCCCGGGACTGACATCATCACATTTCGCCTGGTCGCGCTTTCCGGCGGCGTTCAAAAAAGTGAGGTAGTCCGACAGGCCTGTTACCTCGGCGACCTCGGTGATAATGCTGTTGTGGCCGGTGATCTTGACCCAGCCGCCGAGCTTCATTAGTCGGTCCTGCAGATCCATGAGTGCGGAAATGGCGAGACTATCGATGATCTGCACGGCGGAGAAATCGATAATGATCTTGAGGTCGCTGCGCTCGATACAATCGTCGATTACGAGCAGCAAATCCTGTAGCGCATCGTTACCAGTCAGTGACGCCGGCGGCGCGACATGCGTAGCAACGCCGATACGTACCTGGGAAATTGATTTCGCAACGCTTTCGGCAGACTCGCTCATGCCGACTCGACAGCAGCGTCGCTTTGCAGGCGATCCGTTATCTGTTGCAGAGGAACCGGCTTGCCGATGTGGTAGCCCTGCACATAGTCGACACCAATCCCACGCAATACGCCGACCGTTTCTTCATCGCCGACGAACTCGGCGATTGTCGCCAGACCCATCGTCCGGCCGATCTGACACATCGCCTCTACCATCGAAAGTGACACTTCGTCTGTAGTCACTTCACGGACAAAGCTGCCGTCAATCTTCAGATAGTCTACTGGCAGCACCTTGAGATAGCCGAAGGAACTCAGGCCGGCTCCAAAATCGTCGAGCGCAAATCGGCAACCCATTCCGTTCACGGCCGCCATGAACACGAGCGCGTCGTCAATATTGGAGATCGCCGATGTTTCGGTTATCTCGAAGCAGATTCTATTCGCTGGGATCCTGGAGCGACTTATTTCGTCGACAACATACCCCTGAAATCCTGGGTTCGTCAGCGACTGGCCCGATAGATTGATACAAAACACTGCGCCTGTCGCGGCGATAGTGTCCCAGCAATTACCAACCGACTGCAAAGTGTTGCGTATGACCCAGCGATCGACCTGCGGCATTAGCTGGTAGCGTTCCGCCGCGGGAATAAAGGCGTCTGGTGTAAGCACTCCTCCCTCGCCATCGAGCAGGCGAATCAATATCTCGAAGTGCGGTGCCAGGCCTTCGCCAGTCAAAGGCAGGACAGGCTGGCAATACAATGCGAACTCGTCGTGGCGCAACGCCTGCTGCACGCGACCAATCCACTCGATCTCCTCACTGCGCCTGATGAGCGAAGTGTTGTCCATTTCGTATATCTGAACCCTGTCGCGGCCGCTTTCCTTGGCCGACTTACAGGCGATCTCGGCGGCGGCCATGACGCCGACAATTCCATCAGTATCAGGCCCGATTGCGGCGGCACCGATACTGGCGGTTACGTTAAGCTGGCGGTTAGCTGACACGACCGCCAACTCGCTGATAGCGCCGCGGATTTTTTCTGCAATCGTGTGCGCCTGATCAATCGGACAATTGGCGAGCAACACGGCAAACTCGTCGCCGCCGAGACGGACCAGCAGGTCACTGTCGCGGAGAATGGAGCTCATCGATCTCGCTATACGGCAAATTAATGCGTCCCCCTCCTGGTGCCCCATCAGGTCATTGATCACATGCAATTGATCGACGTCGATGTGCAACAGGCAATACTGCTGACTTTTGCTGCGCGCGTTTGAAAGTGCGGCGACCAGAGACGGTTCGAAGCCGCTGCGATTCATCAGGCCCGTCAACGAATCATGGTGCGCGTGAATGATCCGCCACGCTTTTTTGGCCATCACTTCAAGAAGGTTTCGGTCGCCATTGGAAAAGATGTGCCTGCTTTTTCGGGCAATAACAGCGATCAACCCAATCGTGGTGCCGTGATCATCGATAATCGGGTAGGCAAGGAGGTTTTCTTCGCGACCGCCGAATATCCGTTGTCGTTCCTCGTCGTCTGTGTCGTTCAGAATAACGCTGCTGACCTGAGATTCAACACGATCGTAGACGGATGTGCCCAGCAGCTCGATCAGGGTATCGGCGTCCGCGGGCGCATCGCTGTGATTGACGCTGTGCAGGACAAGGTTTCGCTGTGGGCATATGAGTGCGGCCAGCCCAACGTCAAGATAGTCTGCGCAGTTGTGCACGAGCCCGACGAGTGCCTCCTGGCTATCTTCGAGGTATCCAATCTGGTCTTTCGTCGAGTAAACAAGATTGAGTTCTTCATACCGATCGGTTAGTTCTTCGGCGAGCTGATTGCACTCCGACTGCAATTCGACATCTTCTTGTAGAAAGGCAGTCGCATCCGCAAAGGCGCGGCGCATCGGTTCAGGCGCAGTGGACATTGGCACGCTGAGTTCCGTGCAGTAGCCAGCGATGAGCCAACCAAGCCTGCCGAACTCACGCGATCGCAATGCCGACCGATATTGAAGCTGCTTGCCAGGCAGGTGTCGACGCTCGATGTGGTTGCCGAATTCAGACCAGGCCACGACAGGCTTGTCGTCGGCCGGCGCCGCAGGGTTTTCTTCATGGGCGGCCTCGGTGCCCAGACTCCAGACTAAAAGATCCTGGTGGTCACGGATCTCGAGGCTGATGGCGCCCGGAAAAACGCGTGGCAACAACCGCTCATATTTCGCCATCGTCAGCGATTTCAGCAGATTTCGTTTCATCTCAGACTCCGGCTTCCGGCGCGCTAGCATCAAAGGCGCGGCGGATAAGAGCGACAAGGCGACGAATGCTGACCGGCTTCTCCATGAAGCCCAGATTTGGAATATCGCGGGTCCAGTTACGGTGCTCGAGCTCAGATCTGGAGGTCAGCACGATGATCGGAAACGCCCTGTCCGGGAACTGCTGCTGGATGGCGGCACAAAGTTCCTTTCCATTCATGCGCGGCATATCGATGTCGGTCACCAGGAAGTCAGGCAGGCCATTGCATAATTTGACGAGGCACTCGGAGCCATTAGCAGCCGAGTCGACCTCATAGCCGGCTCCTTCAAGTCCGAGCCGCAAGACTCGGATAACCGGCGCGTGATCATCAACAATCATAATTCGAGTCATCGTTATATCGCCTGCTTAATGGCAGTCGTCTCCTTCCATAGATTTATTATGAATTCCGCACCCTCGGATCGTTCGTGATCGAGTGACAGTGAGCCATGGTGCAACTCGATAATCTGCTTTGTCAGTGCAAGGCCAAGTCCATGGCCGTCAATTGATTGAACGCGCTCGTCGGTGGAGCGGTAAAACTTGTCAAAAATCTTGGCAGCTTCCTCCTCGCTAACACCGATGCCTGAATCAGCGACACGCACTTGAATCGCGTCGTCGGTCTCTTCGATGGTCAGCCGGACTTCGCCGCCATCGCGGTTGTATTTGACGGCATTGCTAAGGAGGTTGGTGACCGCTATGCGAATCAGGTCCTTGTCGACGTGAACCGGATTCATTTCTTTTGGCACGTCGAATACGAATGTGAAATTCTTGTCACGAGCAGAGTTCCTGGCTTCTTCGAATGCCGCACTTGCGACGTCACGAAGCTTTACGAGACTCTTATCTGGTATCAGACTGCCGCTCTCAATTTGGCTCATGTTCAGCAAGCCGTTGATTAGCGCGCTGAGTCGGTGGACTTCGTCGGCGATGACGTTGGCCGCCTCGATGCGAAACTCCTCGGACTTGCCGGCTTCGGTCAACATTGTTTCGCTGTACATGCCGAGCACATTGAGCGGCGACTTTAGCTCGTGTGACAGGTGCGAAATAAAATCTTCGCGAGCTTGCCGCGCCAAGGCTTCTTGGGTCTCATCACGAAAGATGACGAGCGTGCCGATAGCTGAAGAGGGCTTTACCGGCGCAAAAAGCGGATAGGTTTTCGTAACTATCGCCCGATTCGCCAGGCTCTCCAGGTTAAAGCGAATCGTGTCGGTGAAGAAACGACCTTTGCCATCTGACTTGTGTCGGGCAAGTAGTTGCAGGATATCGGGATTGTCACACCACTGTTGCGGATGCTGGGAGAGTATGACGTCCTGTGAGACGCCGAACATCGCAGCGAGTTTTTGGTTCGCGAACGTTGCCGTTCCGCTTTCGTCGAGAATAAGCACCGCTTCCGGCAGCGTCTCTAGCACCGTTTCAACTCGGTTCTTGCTGTATGTAAGCAGCTTGGTCGATGTGACCAGGCGATTCTGGTCCTGCTCCAGGCTTTCAATACGCGTACCCGCCTGCTCGACGAAGTGATTAAATCGCTGCATAAATTCACCGAGTTCGCCGGTGGCAGAGACTTCCACGCGACGAAAATCTCCTCCGTTCATTAGTCGGCTAATCTCAAGATTTGCCTCGCGAACAGGCCGCACTTCGCGACGCAGAAGAATGTAGAAAAGAGGTACCAGGAGGAATACGGGTAGCGCAACCGCAGCCAGGAACGGTAATTGACTGATATCCAGGCCGAGGGTCGGGTAGTGATAGCCAAGACGAACGAAGCCCTGCAGTTCTCCATGATCAAGCAATGGTGCATGAAACTCGACAATCTTCTCGCCTACGGACGCCAGGTCGAGCTGTATCTCACCCAGCCATGCCGAGGGCTCGACAGGGATCACTGCGGTAGGGACGATCACGCCATCCGATACGAGTTCGTTGACGGTTAGGCCAGCAGTGTTAACGATGCTGATATAGGCGAAATCATTATTGCTCGCGCCATACTGCAACACCTGCACGACGCCCTGCTGTTCGCCGCCTGCGACCAGCTGATCGTAGGGTACGCCCGACAATGCCCGCACCAGGCTGACACCCTGGTTGCGAATATCGACCAGGCGGTCCTGATGCTGGTACTGGAATACCATATAGATTATCGCCGCGATCGCCGTTAGCGAGGCGAGGACAATAACTAGGCCGATCCGATCTGCTTTCAACAATGGTTTTCTCGCGCCAATATCCAATAGAGTCGACACCCATTCCGTCGATGCCACGACGAAAAAGGCAATTCACACTTTATTGGATCGGCCAGAGCCGGCGTTTCTTTAGGGTTTCGCGGCAGTTAGCCGATGACACGACGATTGCTCTGAAGATCAATTGTGCCGACTATGTTGACGTGCGAGGCGTGGAATTCGAGGCAGCTATTGAAACCTTGCGAGCGGCGATTGAGGACGCTTTCGACAGTGTGGTTCGAAGGTGTGAACCAATAATGCATCGGTAGCGCGTGACCGCGGTTCTCGTCGCAGTCCAGTTAGAGCTTCTCGTGCTAGACCAGTAAAAAAAGCAGCACGGCACTGACAGGTCTTGTCCCTTTCTTCTCGCTCACGGCGAAGGTCTGCTTTCCCCGAAACCAGCCGCTCAAACGTAGAATGGAGGAAATTCTGACAGGCTGGACGATTTAGCAGTCATTCGACACCACTACAAAACGAAGCCAAGAGCAATCAATGGCGAGCATATGATTGCCAATCCCATAGAGATACGAATAAGTTGCCGCTGCGATTCTCGAAATCCCGGTCGCTCTGCTGCGGCGCTCCAATCGTCGGCGATTCCTCCGAAGCGCGGCACCAAAAACAGAACCGCATTGGACAAAATGAGTGATACAGGAATCCATAAAAACAGCGTTGGTATGCCGATGAGGAGTCCATTCAGTTTTGGGACTGAGGAAACAGGCACCTGAAAAATCCATGAATACAGATTCGTCAGGGCGAGTATGAGCGAGATTCCGCCGCCGACAAGAATTAGCAGAACAATGGGCAAATACAGTATTGGCTTCTTCAGCATGACTGGCGACTATCTACTTTTAGTCTTGCGATAACGTTGCATAACTCACGCATTTTCGGCGATCGACGACCGGCTGCTTTCGAGCGCATACCAGTCGCTGGCCAGTGACTTTTTCAGGTCATGATTCTGATTGTCTGCTTTCCCATCAACAGAGCGGTCTTATTATTTGGTCGCGGGTTGCGTGAAACTGGATGACGGTTTCACGACGAAGAGTCGTCAGGCCGGCAGGCCTGCCGGCGCGAGCTTCTTGTCTTGAATGCCAAGCAAGATCGGCTGAGCTAGCTCTCGATAGATGTTTACCTTCGCGTTGTACGCGACACGCGACAAGCCGTGCTTGTCTTTGATGGTCAGACGTCGAATATTGAACTGGCCTTCACCCATGTCTTCGCCTGTCAGGTAGCACTTAATTGCAGTCACACGCTCCCCTGAAAACTCCATGCCGCTCAACTTCGACAAATTGCCTTGTGCGCGCTGGAGGAATGTTACTGCGTCGAGATTAGCCTGAGTCGCGGTTGGATCGATATCGGCGCCATTGAGATCAGCCACGAAATCTCCGACCAGGATTTGTCCGGGCAGAGCAGCATCGATCATTCTGGCGAGCTCAATGGTCACTTCGCCAACGATAAAGTCGTGCATGGTTGGATTCAGACCTTCCGCCTGATGAAATTCGTAGCAACTTCCGACGTGGAAACAGGCGCGCAGTCGCGGCACGGCTTTTGATATTGTCTTGCTTCGGGCAATCGCATTGTCTGCAAGAACAATATGCATGAAATGATAGAGGTTAACGTTGGCTTCAAGCCCATCGTCCCGATTCCAGACGTAGAATCCGTCGCCACTCGACGATCTGGCGAAGTTGATTCCGACGTCCTGCTCCAACATTTTTGCGTGCGCGGAATTTAGAGAGTACGACAGGCTATTGAGTTGCGTCATCTGTTCAAATGGCGTCAGTAGACTGAATCCGACGATATCAAACAATGTGACCGCGCGACTGGCAACGTAGTTGATGCCATAGCGACGAATCATCTTCTCGATGATCTGGGTTTCGACCGCGCTATCTGACAATTGCTGGCGCAATTCTATATGAACGGGTTCGACCTCAAGCAGTCGCGCAACTTTATCCATTTGCGAGGCGGAAAGTTGTCTGTCACCGGAAATTAGTTCTGTGATAAACCGGGGAGAAAGGCGCGATGGCTGATTGTTGGCGCGTGGCGTGGTGTATTCGGCGATCGCGTAGTGGGGCACAACCAGAACCGACAGACCGTTCTCCGCTTTGGCCCAACTAAGGATGTTGTTTTGCCCAAGACGCCAGTGACCATGCAGGCAGCGTTCCAGATGCACCAGGTTGCTACGTTGTCGCAAACCCATCTGCGGAGCCAAGCCTGCAAGCTGGTCCATATACGGCGAGAAATCAGCAATTCGCCGTATGCCGGACTGAGATAGGTCGTCAAGTTCCATTCGGGTCCCTAATGTGACTTTCGCAAAAATGGATTCTCTGCCACAGTTTGCAAAGTCGCTTACGGTTGGTTTGGCAGCGCTAGGTCGAACGAGCCGAAGCGATTATATGCGGATGCTGCCCTGATCCCGTCTGTCGAAAGTAATCAACTCTTTTGCACAGTGCAAGTATTATCAGGAAGTACACGTATCTTGTTTATATTTCAAATGATTTGCCAAGGTCACTATGAAGCAATTTTACATAACTAATACCGTCACTGACATCGTCGAGCGCGCCGATAGCCGGGGCCTCAACACTAAACCGCGATGCCCGGACGGGGTGCCGTATGCGAACTGACGGACCCGATCTTGCGGCAATTCAAGCATTGCGCGTGATGCAAGCCGAACGGATCGTTCGAACGCCACTGATTCGATGCGCTGGCCTGGAGTCATTACTCGGTGGGGATACCCAGGTTTTTGCGAAGCTGGAATTCCTGCAACGCACCGGCACATTCAAGGCGCGTGGCGCGCTATCGGTCATGCAAGGGCTCAACGAGTCTCAGCGCGAGGCGGGAGTTACCGCCGTCAGTGCCGGGAATCACGCCATTGCTACGGCCTTCGCGGCGAAAGCTGTGGGCGCCAGCGCAAAAGTCGTCATGTTATCCACGGCCAGCTCTGTTCGTGTTGAAGCCTGTCGTGCATTTGGTGCGGAAGTCGTCCTTGTCGACGACGTGCACAAGGCTTTCGACGTTGCCAGGGAAATCCAGGATGCAGAAGGCAGGTTCTTTGTGCATCCCTTCGAGGGAGAGGCGATCGCGACAGGGACCGGCGTCATCGGTCTCGAAATATGCGAGCAGTGTGATGAGTTTGATTCTGTCGTTGTATCGATTGGTGGCGGTGGGCTGATCGGGGGAGTTGCCAACGCAGTGAAGCAGATCAAGCCCGATAGTGAGTTAATCGGCGTTGAGCCCGAAGGTGCCGATACCATGCACAGGAGCTTCGACGCCGGCGAACCCAGAGATATCGACAAGGTACGGACAATCGCGGATAGTCTTGGCTCGCCATTCGCAATGCCGTATTCCTTCGCATTGTGCCGGCAAAATGTTGACCGACTTACCATGATTAATGACCTGCAAATAAGAACAGCGATGGGGACTTTGTTCCAATCGATGAAGATCGCGGTTGAGCCTGCATGTGCCGCGACAACGGCGGCGCTGCTCGGTCCGCTGCGCGACCAATTGCGGGGTACTTCGGTTGTATTACTGATGTGCGGCAGCAATATTGACTGGAAGACGTTCGAATCCCAGGCGATTTTTGAGAATACTGATGTTGATTGACGACCTCAAAGGAATTGTAGGACCTCACGGTTGGAAAACTGATGCATCGGATCTCGAGCCGCACCTGACCGAATGGCGAGATACTGCGCGCGGACTGACGTTTATCATGGTTTCGCCCAAGACCACGGCAGAGGTGGCGCAGATTGTCTCCGCCTGCGGCGCGGCTGGAGTGGCGATTGTGCCGCAAGGCGGCAACACTGGTCTTTGCGGTGGCGCGATACCGGATGCCAGCGGCGAGCAAGTGCTGCTGTCGCTATCGCGCATGAACAAAATACGCAGCATTGAGCCAGATGATTTCTCCATGGTGGTCGAGGCTGGCTGCGTCCTGCAGGACGTGCAAGACGCAGCGCAGAAGAATAACAGGCTGTTTCCATTGAGCCTGGCCGCGGAGGGCAGTTGTCAGATAGGCGGAAACCTTTCCACAAATGCGGGTGGTATCAATGTTATTCGGTACGGGACTGCCAGAGATCAGGTTCTCGGTCTGGAAGTGGTACTGCCGGATGGACGTATCTGGAACGGCCTTCGCTCGCTGCGAAAAAACACGGCCGGTTACGATCTGAAGCACCTGTTTCTCGGTAGCGAAGGGACTCTGGGAGTCATTACCGCTGCTAACTTACGATTGTTTCCGGATCCGGGCGCAATTTCAACCGCGATTGTGGCCTTGAAATCAGCGGATCATGCCGTTAAATTGCTGGCGAATCTCCGCGGCGGCCTGGCAGATCAAATTCAAGCGTTTGAACTGATATCCAGTCGTGCAATGCGATTCGTCACGCGCCATATTCAGGACACTCAGCTGCCGTTCGACGAGAATTATCCATGGTATGTGTTGCTCGACGTAGCCATTGGCAACGGCAGTGATATCGTCGAGGACGAGCTCATGCGAGCGTTAGAGGAAGGGCTGGTTGCGGATGTCGTCATTGCAAAGAACCTCGCAGAGGCCGACAAGCTCTGGCATATGCGCCATTCGATTTCCGCCGCCCAAAAGTCTGAAGGTATCAGCCTGAAGCACGACATCGCTGTTCCTGTCGTGCGGATTTCCGAGTTTCTGATCAAAGGTGACGAGCTGCTGGCGAGGATGATGCCCGATGCTCGTCTGGTTGCGTTTGGTCATGTAGGCGATGGGAATCTGCACTACAACGTGTCGCAGCCCAATAATTGCAGCGCTGATGACTTTCGGCGCGACGCGGTTGCACTGAGTGATGCGATCTACACACTGGTCAGTGATCTCGGCGGCAGCATCAGCGCAGAACACGGTATCGGTACGTTCAAAAAAGAGCTCCTGCATAAATATGCCGATCCACTCGAGATTGACTTGATGCAACGGCTAAAGGGGGCAATTGACCCGCTGAACACGCTGAATCCGGGGAAGGTAATTTGACGACCAGTTCCGCGAGACTGCGGCGGCGAACCGCTAGACTAGCTCCAATATGGGTCATGCCGTGCGCAATGGCCGTGATGTACCGATGTTTGGATTGGCCAGCAACAAGATGAATGCAGAATCGAACAAAAAATCGACATCGCTTGCCGAACAGCTATCGAGCTTCGACGACCAGCTTGAGGGTCAGGTTGATGATGTCAAAATGCTTGCCGATATCCAGGACGGAATCGGCCGCTTGCTCGCATCCAGCGACAGTAGTGAAGCTGAGGTTCGTCGTGTCCTGCATGATCGTTATGAAAAGGGCGAGTTGCGCAAAGAGACCTTTCAGTTAGTCAAATCAATGCTCGATGATCTGGAATCTGAGGGCACACCGACAAGCGCAATAATTGATACCAAAGCGACTCCAGATACAGCGCGGATTGAACCTAAACTGACACACGTGACCGAGCCTTCTCAGGAAGTGATCGCGGGTGATGATCAGTTTGGTCGCACCACCGTGATCCCTGTGAGCGAAAGTGTGCAGGCGAATACGGCTGAGGACCTCGTGCAGGTTGGTTCTGTTTTGCGGGATCGGTTCATGCTGCAGGAACGAGTCTCGGGCGGCAGTATGGGCGTCGTCTACAAAGCACTCGATCGTAGACTTGCTGAAGCGAACGCCAAGGATCCATGGGTTGCGATTAAGGTTCTGGCGCCACAACTTGCGGCGAATGGAAAAGCGCTTCGTGCGCTGCAGCAGGAAGCGGCAAAAGGGCGCTGTCTTACTCACCCAAATATCGTGCGGTTCCTCGATCTGGACCGTGATGAAGACCTCTATTTCATTGTAATGGAGTGGCTGGAAGGCCAGACGCTTGCCGATATTCTGGACGCGCCCGACACCGGTCGAATCAATCAAGAACGTGCTTTCAGTGTTATTCGAGATCTGGGAAAGGCACTGGAGTATTCGCATCGGTGCGGTATCGTGCATGCAGATGTAAAGCCCGGCAACATCATGATCATGCCGAACGGTGAAGCGAAACTTTTTGATTTTGGTGTCGCACGAGTCAGACAAACACAAATAGAGAGTACTTCGAATTTTGATCCGGGTGTGCTTGGGCGTATTACCCCAGCCTATTCCAGCATGCAGGTTCTTACCGGTGATGATCCGGTACCGTCCGACGATGTCTTCTCGCTGGCCTGCTTGCTATACCGACTGATTGCCGGTTACCGCGTCTTCGGACCACGTAATGCAGCGCAGGCGGCCGAAGAAGGCATGAAGCCACAGCGCCTTGCCGGTATTAACGACGGTCACTGGCGAACGCTCAAAAAGGCCCTGTCATTCTCGCGCGTGACGCGATTTGAGACAATGACGGATTTCATGGAAGCGCTTGCAGAAGAATCCGATGATACTGCCAGTGTGCAGGTTATTGAGAGTCTGGATATTGATGAAGCGGAAGGCTCTGGCAGGTGGATATTCGCGCTGTTTGCCTTTATTGCATTGGCCGGTTTTGCCGCGTATCAATTTGGTTACCTTGACGAGGTGATTGCCAGATTCGAAAAGGATTCGCCGTCTACATCCATTACAGCGCGGGATGAAGTATTTAGTGAGCCTGCTCCAGAGCAGGTTGAAGTGGACGACGTTGGTGATGCGGTTATCGACGAAGACCCTGTGGATTCATCTTCTGAGGTCGTTGCTGCAGCAGTAGTCCCGGAAGAAGTGGCTGGACTTGTTGATCTGCCTTACGTTGCAATCGAAGTTGATCCGCTGGTGGATTTCTCACTGCTGCCGTTGGCAAGTGTAGAAATAGTGTTGCCTGCGGATGGTACGTCGGCGCGGCCTGTGACTATCACACTTCAGGAAGACGGTTCGCCAGTCATTGTCGATATGGTCCGTGATGATGTCAGCCTGCCGCTGACGTTGCGTCTTGAAGAAGTCGGTTTTAGCGGCAATCGATCACCGTGGGTTTCCGGTCAGTACTCGCTGTCAGACGGGGGCGTTTTCGAGTTTCCAGTCGGACAGGAGCGAGCTCGGCTAACATTGACGATGGCGTCAGATCCGCTGCGCGAAGCCGATCAACAATCCACTCTGCGAGTGCGTGAGGTCGACGGCTCGACACTTGAATTTGCAAAGATTACGGTCGTTCTTGAAGATGACGACCAGCGAGCATTTGAAGCGCAATTGCCGGCGAATACTGTCGCGTTCTCAATGAGCCAGGCATCCGTTCGTGAACGCGACCCGGCGGTGCAGATCGATATCCAACGATTCAACCCGGACAACACAACGTTAGTCGTGGCGTACACATTGCGGGATATAACAGCTACCGAAGGTGAGGATTATTTCGCGCCGGGCAGTCAGGTCATTACATTTGGGCCAGGGCAACGTTCCGCTCGGCTGCTGATTCCGCTGGTGCGTGACTCGGCTGTTGAAGGAGACGAAGCCTTCATCGTTGAGTTGTCGACAGACGACGCGATGGTTGATGTCGATGTGTATGATCGCATCGCTGTCATGATTCGAGACGACGAATAGTTGCAACTGATACGCATTTGACGCTCTGGCAGTCTCGATTTTTTCGGGCTAGACTGCCGCTCCGACGCTGAAAAACAGCGCAATTCGAAAGATCCCGGAGCAATTCGAAAAATCATGGTCGAGAAAGAATTACGTCGCTATTCGCGCGTCGTTGTTGACGGCGCTGAACAAGCGCCAAGTCGAGCAATGTTGCGTGCTGTTGGATTCAGTGAAGATGACTTTAGTCGTCCGCAAATTGGTATTGCCAGTACCTGGAGTATGGTTACGCCGTGCAACATGCACATTCGTGACCTTGCAGAGGTAGCAGCGAAGGGTGCTGATAGCGCCGGCGGCAAGGCGGTCATTTTTAACACCATCAGCGTTTCTGACGGCATATCTATGGGCACGCCCGGGATGCGCTATTCGCTGGTCTCACGCGAGATTATCGCTGACTCAATCGAAGCGGTAACCGGAGCCGAAGGATTCGATGGACTCATCGCGATAGGCGGATGCGATAAGAATATGCCCGCCTGCGTCATGGCCATGGCGCGCCTGAATCGTCCATCCGTGTTCGTCTATGGCGGCACGATCAAACCGGGCCAGAAACGTCGCGACATTGTCTCAGTGTTTGAGGCCGTTGGAGCGTTAGCGGGTGGCAAAATCGATGCGGCTGAATTGCTTGAAGTCGAGCAAACAGCGATTCCGGGCCCAGGTGCCTGCGGCGGCATGTATACCGCCAATACGATGGCATCGGCTATAGAGGCGCTGGGGATGAGTCTCGGCAATAGCTCCGCGCAGGAGGCGGTATCGCCGCAAAAAGTAGACGACTGCACTCGAGCTGGAGAGGCAGTGATGGATCTGATTCGACTGGGAATCAAGCCACTCGATATCATGACTCGAAAAGCGTTCGAGAATGCCATCGCGGTTGTGATCGCGCTGGGTGGCTCCACCAACGCCGTGTTGCACATGCTTGCGATTGCTCGCGAGGCAAATGTTGACTTGACGCTTGACGATTTCACAAAAATCGGTGCGACGACGCCGTTGCTCGCAGACCTTAAGCCGAGTGGCAAATATCTGATGTCAGAGTTGATCGCCATTGGCGGTATTCAACCGCTAATGAAGCGCATGCTGGCGAAGGGCATGTTGCATGGCGAATGCATAACTGTGACGGGCAAGACACTCGCCGAGAACCTTGCAGATGTCGCCGACTATCCTGAGGGTCAGGATATTATCCGGGACATGGACAACCCAATAAAAAAGGACAGTCATCTGTCAATTTTGTACGGCAATCTCGCACCGGAGGGTGCCGTCGCAAAAATCACCGGTAAGGAAGGTTTGCGATTTGAAGGCACCGCGCGCGTTTTTCAATCGGAGGAACTCGCGTTGCAAGCGATCCTCGACGACACGATAAAGGCAGGCGATGTCATCGTAATTCGCTACGAGGGCCCAAAGGGCGGCCCGGGGATGCGGGAAATGCTGAGTCCAACGGGTGCAATCATGGGCAAGGGACTCGGTGCGGAGGTGGCGTTGATTACGGACGGGCGATTCTCTGGCGGGAGCCATGGATTCGTGGTTGGTCATGTTTCTCCCGAAGCAGCAGCAGGTGGTCCGATTGCGTTGTTGGAGGACGGCGACATTATCGTCATCGATGCGGAGCACAAGCAGATAAACGTAGCTGTGGGCGCAGAAGAGATGGCCAAACGACGGGATAATTGGCGTAGACCCCCTTCGTCTGTAACAACAGGAGCGCTGGCGAAATTCCGCGCCCAAGTGTCATCTGCCTCTGAAGGGGCGGTAACAATCCCGGCACCGTGGGATGAATAACAGGATGGCATCAGTTTTTCCGGTGCGGCAAAAACTTGACCTTTAATGTCAGGTCCGATTTACTGCGGCAATGAAATTTTCCGCTCCCCACGTAATGTGCCTAAGCCTCGACTCAGTCGAAGCAGAAAAACACATAAAATACATGGCGCGCCAGAGGTGCGTGGGTGCGAATGGCAAGAGTATCAGCTAAATATAAAGTCTGAACATTGTCAACAAGCCCGCAGGGATCGTCCTGGCGGGTTTTTTTTTGCCTGAATTTCGTTATTGAGTATCAGCATGAACACAACAACGGTCGAAGCAGAATTTGAGCATAGCGCGGCACTCGGCGCCGAGCTGGATATCGCCGACTCTCCCTGGGTAGTTCTCAAGTTCGGTGGCACAAGTGTTTCGTCCGCTGAGAGCTGGCAGGCCATCGCCAAACTGGTGCGCAATCGATTGGACCAGGGAATTAAACCGGTTGTTGTTCATTCAGCGCTGCAAGGCGTTTCAAACGGTCTGGAAAATGCTCTTCAACTGGCAATCAACGCTGACCCAGCGGATCAACTGCAAATAATTCGACAACAACATTATGCGCTGGCAAGTGCCCTCGGCCTGGATGGCAACACATTGCTGGACGATACCCTGCAGGAGCTTGAACAGCTGGTAGCGGGCGTGCGACTAGTGAGAGAGGTCAGCGTCCGAGTGCGTGTTCGAATCATGGCGTTAGGCGAAATAATGGCTACACGGCTGGGCGCCGCGTATCTGGCAAGTCTTGGTCTGCCGGTACAATGGGTCGATGCGCGTGAGTTGCTGACAAGCACCAATCGAGGTGGCGGCAAGCGCACGCAGGATTACCTGTCGGCGATCTGCGGGACTGAAGTGGATCCTGATTTGCGCGAGACACTTGAGGCGCATGGCAAAGTCGTTCTGACGCAGGGCTTCATCGCACGCAATGAATTTGGCGAAACAGTTCTACTGGGTCGAGGCGGCTCGGATACGTCGGCCGCGTACTTCGCAGCGCGACTGCAGGCGCGCCGACTTGAAATCTGGACCGATGTGCCGGGACTATTTACTGCCGATCCCAAGGTTGTTCCATCGGCAAGATTACTGCTTGCTCTGCATTACGATGAGGCGCAGGAGTTGGCATCTGCAGGAAGTTCCGTATTGCACCCGCGGTGTTTGACGCCGCTGCGGCAATACAAGATTCCATTATTTATCCGTTGTACGTCGGCGCCACATATTGCGGGAACCGTAATTTCATCGGTGACCGAGGAAATCGAACCACAGGTCAAAGGTATCTGCACTCGTGACGGTCTCACGCTGATATCAATGGACGGGGTGCGCATGTGGCACGAGGTCGGCTTTCTTGCTCGTACATTTGCTTTGTTCAGTGAGCACGGCGTATCCGTCGATTTCGTATCAACCTCAGAAACCAATGTTACCGTTTCGATCGATACGTCCGACGGCATGCTGCAGGAAGATACACACCGATCCCTTGTAGCTGATTTGTCCGAGCTTTGCCGGGTCCGCACGATCAACGATTGTTCGGCGGTTAGTCTGGTCGGTCGAAAGATTCGCACCATACTGCCTCGATTGGCACCGGCTCTCGCTGTCTTTGAGGAAGAGAAGATCCACATGATGTCGCAGGCGGCAAACGATCTGAATCTCAGCTTTGTGGTTGATCAGGGGCAGGGTCCAAAGCTCGTCCGAAAATTGCATGCTTCAATGATTAAAAAGGCAGTTGGCAGCCCGGCATTCGGACCAAGCTGGGAGGAGTTATTTCGCAGCGATAATGCCAAGGTGCTTGCCAGCGACGCGTGGTGGATGCAGAAAAGAAAGCAATTGTTGGAATTGGCCGGTGGCCAGCTCAATGCCTATGTGTACGATCGTGACAGCGTTCGAGCCGCAGCGAAAAGGCTACGCAATCTCGACAACGTAGCGCGCGTGCTATACGCCGTCAAAGCAAATTTCAATCCTGAGCTGCTGCGTACTTTGGCGAAAGAAGGTGTGGATTTCGAATGCGTTTCGCCGGGAGAGGTGCGCTGGCTTGAAGAGCACATTGCCGATTTTGACTTGCAACGAGTCCTGTTTACTCCAAATTTCGCGCCGCGAGAGGAATATGAGTGGGCACTCGCTAAAGGTCTGCAAGTGACGCTCGACAATCTGCACCCACTGCAGGCCTGGCCCGAGCTCTTTGCGGGCAGCAAACTGTTCATTCGAGTTGACCCTGGCCAGGGTCGCGGCCATCACGAGCACGTAAAGACCGCGGGTATACATTCCAAGTTCGGCATTCCCCGCTTTGAAGTGGGTGAACTCAAGACGCTTGTAGATGCGGCTGGGGCCGAGGTCATCGGAATCCATGCGCACAGCGGCAGCGGTATTCTGGACCCGGACAACTGGCGTTCGGTTGCCGTTGAGCTGGTCGCCGTTGCAGAAAAGTTTCCGACCGTAAAATCCATTGATCTCGGGGGTGGACTCGGCATTCCAGAAAAGCCTGGCGAAAAACCATTTGATTTGGCCAAACTTGATGCGACTCTGCACGAGATTCGAAAATCCTACCCGCAGTACGACCTGTGGATCGAGCCCGGACGATACCTGGTTGCCCAGGCGGGCGTACTGCTCACGCATGTGACGCAGCTCAAGGGCAAAGGCGAGGTGCGTTATATCGGCGTCGGTACGGGCATGAATTCGCTGATCCGGCCGGCTCTGTACGGTGCTTATCATGAAATCGTCAATCTGACGCGGTCGGGAGAAACGCCGACACAGACGGTCACGATCGTCGGCCCAATTTGCGAGACGGGCGACCGACTAGGGAGCGATCGTCTGCTGCCTGTCTCTGAAGAGAAGGACGTGATTCTCATCGCGAATGCCGGAGCTTACGGCTTTGTCATGAGTTCAGACTATAATCTGCGCGAAGTCGCTACAGAGATTGTCATCTAGGTTGTATTGACGCCGTCGGAGATACAACCCGGTCGCGATCAACGCACGAGAATAAATTGATAAGTCAGCAAATGAGAGCCACAAGAATGGAACGTGCCGCCATGAAAAACCTATTTTTACTGTGTTCGCTATTTCTTATCGCCGCATGTGCGACTTCGTCAATCGCACCGACTGTCGCAGTGACTCCAAGCACCGAAGCTGCGACAAACCTGTCTGCAACGCGCAGTGAAGCTACGACTGACTCAGGTCGACCGTTGTCAGACAATATGTTGTCTTACGATGTGGAACATTACGGGCTTAGAACCGAAGTTCACCCGGAAGAGAAGTCAATTTCAGGATCTGTCGCGATCCGAATCGTGGCTACCAGACCGATGTTGGCACTGGAACTCGACTTTGACGGCTTGTTTACCATTGATAGCGTGCAGGATGGCTCGGGTGCCCTTGAATACACGCGCGATGAGGCGAAGCTGTATGTGACGCTTCGCAAACGCTTGGCCACGGACGAAATTGACGAGGTTACGATCAGCTATCATGGCCGGCCTCTGGAAGCCGCACGACCACCTTGGGATGGCGGTTTCGTGTGGGAAGAAACGCCATCGGGTAAGCCGTGGATCGCGACCGCAGTGCAGGGCGAAGGTTGCGACGTCTGGTTTCCTTGCAAAGATCACCCAGCGGGTGAGCCACTGAGCGCTGATTTCTACTACACGGTTCCACTCGGTCTGACGGCCGCGGGAAACGGCGTGCTTATCAGTGTCGAGCCGGTTGGAGATGACCGGCAGGTGTTTCACTGGCGGACCGAGGTCGCAACCAATACTTACGGCATAGCACTCAATGTCGCACCCTATGTTCTGATCGAAGGAAGCTATACGTCGTCAAATGGTACCGAGATCCCGTTGCAATTCTGGGCAATCGAAGACCACGCCGAACAAGCTCAGGAACTATTCGATCGTGAATTTGCGTCTGTCATTGAATTCTTCGAGCGTAAACTGGGTCCGTATCCGTGGGGGCAGGAGAAACTGGGTGTAGCCGAGACCCCGCACCTCGGGATGGAGCATCAGACGATCAATGCCTACGGCAATGAGTTTGCTCGCGGTGAGTTCGGCTTTGACTGGTTGTTTCATCACGAGTTGGCACATGAGTGGTTCGGCAACGTTATGACTCATGTCACTGTTTCTGACATGTGGTTGCATGAGGGAACAGGTGCGTTTATGCAGCCTGAGTACGCGCGCGAAGTGCTGGGCGACGCGGCGTACTACGCAAGTATTTACGGCACCTACCAGAAGATTAGTGCGTGCAATGCGATCGCTCCGCGCGACGAGTTTTCTGCGGATCAATTGATTTTCGATGACCCGGACGGCGACGGGCCAGGCGGCGATATCTATTCAAAGGGCGTCTGGCTGCTGACATCGTTGCGCTATGTCATCGGCGAAGAGGCTTTCTGGACATCGATTCGTCGATTGATTTATGACACGCCAAATCCTGCTGAGTTAAAGCCACCCATCCAGCCACGATTCCGCTCAACTGACGACTTTATGCGCATAGCCAGCGAAGAGGCCGGGCAGGATCTTGCCTGGTTCTTTGAAGTTTATGCTCGCCGCGGGCCTTTGCCGGTACTTAGACAAACTCAGGTTGGCGAAGATTTGAACCTTGAGTGGGATAATGTCGGCGGCCTGTCTTTTCCGATGCCGATACCGGTCCGAATCAACGGCGAAATCCAACGCGTCGAATTTGAGGAAAATAAAGCGACATTGTCGGCTACATCAAAAGCGGATGTGCTGATTGACCCGTTTATGCGCGTGTTGAGAAAACTCTCAATCGTGCCAACCTGTGAGGAGCGCAGGGCAGAGGAGGCGGAGGCTGAAGCGGCCGAGAAGTCTGAGGAATAACACAGGTAACGCCTACGAAGCAGCGTGCCGTTCCTCCAGAGTCGCCAGTACATCCACCAGAGTGATGGACTGACTGCTGAGCAGAACGATTAAGTGATAAATAAGATCGGCCGCCTCATCTACTGTCTCTTTGCGGTCGCCTGCGACTGATGCCAGAGCAAGCTCAACGGCTTCTTCGCCCACTTTCTGGGCGATACGTTTTTGACCCTGTGCAGCCAGACTTGAGGTGTAACTGCCCTCGACAGGGTTCTGCAATCGATCGGCGATGATGCCTTCGAGTTTTTCAAGAAAGTATAGATTTTCGCTTGTCACGGTATCGTCCTTACACTCTGACGTGAATTGAATTTTTTGTTAGGTATTGTTTCAAGTCGCCAATATCAATTTCAGCGCTGTGGAATACGCTGGCGGCTAATGCCCCATCAACATTGGTGACCTCAAACACATCGCGAAAATGCTCGGGCGATCCCGCCCCACCTGACGCGATTAACGGTACATTACAGATTGCGCGTACCTGCCGCAGCTGTTCGAGGTCGTAGCCTTCGCGAACGCCGTCCTGATTCATACAATTGAGCACGATTTCCCCAGCACCGCGATCCTGAACCTCGCCAGCCCAATCAAGTGTCGATCGTTTCGATGAGGATGTCTTGTCCGGATCACCGGTATTCTGGTAGACCTCGTAAGTATCTTCCTGTTGGCGGCTATCAATGCCGATCACCACACATTGTGAACCGAAACGACGTGCCAGTTCGCTTATGAGCTTCGGCTCGGCCAACGCCGGCGAGTTGACTGAGATCTTGTCTGCACCTCTGTTCAATACATCTTCTGCATCTGCAACGCTGCGTATTCCGCCGGCGACGCAAAATGGAATGTCGATCACTGCAGCCACTCTTCTCACCCAGCTTCGATCAACTGTTCGCCCGTCCGGACTCGCCGTTATGTCGTAGAAAACCAGTTCATCGGCTCCTTCGGCACAGTAGCGTTCCGCGAGCTCAATAATATCGCCGACTATTCGATGATTGCGAAACTGCACGCCTTTGACAACGAGGCCGTCGCGGACGTCGAGGCAGGGAATTATGCGTTTTGCTGGAATGGTCTAATCTCCGCGGTAGTGATTTTCCCCTCAAGCAAGGCGCGACCACTGATTGCGGCGGGCACTCCAAGCTTACGCAGGTCATATAGATCGTCGATATCCCGTACGCCCCCGGATGCCTGCAGTTGGAGAGCAGGGTAGCGTGCAAGGATATCGGCATAGAGCGTGAGATTCGGGCCTGCCAAAGCTCCATCGCGGCTGACGTCAGTGCAAAGCACATGCCGCAGGCCGTGGTCCAGATAGGATTCTATACAATCAAATAGTGACAATTCGCTGGGTCGTGTCCAGCCATGTGTCGTCAGCATCGCCGTGCCTTTTTCGTCAATATTCACGTCGAGTGCGAGGACGATTCGATCCGCTCCATAGTCGGCCATCCAGGACTGCACGGTGGCGGGATCGGCGATGGCCAAACTTCCGATTACGCAACGTGACACTCCTGCTTGCAGCCAGTCTGCGACAGCGCCGTGCGACCGGATGCCGCCACCTAGCTGAATATCCAACTCAGACTCAGATGCGATAGCTTGAATCAGCGAGCGATTTAGTTGTGTACCTGATCGCGCACCATCAAGGTCTACGATGTGCAGGTCGCGCGCACTGATCTCGGCAAACTGTCGCGCTATTGCTGCAGGGTCATCGCTGTATTCAGTCGTCTTCGAAAAGTCTCCTTGAAACAAGCGGACACACTTGCCACCTTGCAGGTCTATCGCCGGGATAATCTTCATTGCTTGCCATCCAGAAAGTTCTGCAGCAGTCTGGAACCGTCCGCGGACGAGCGTTCCGGATGAAATTGTGCGGCGACGAAGTTGCGGTGCGCTACCATCGCTGCGAACGGCTCGCCATGACTTGATTGCGCTACGGTGTGGTCCGAAACGGGTAGCGCAAAACTGTGTAAGAAGTAAAAATAGGATTCGTCCGCGATGTCGCTCAAGACGGCGTGATCCCGGCTCCTCCGGATCGGACACCAGCCCATGTTAGGCACTGGAAAATCCTCTGTGACTGAGAGCTTGGTCGCGACCCCAGGGATGATGCCCAGGCACTCAACGTTTTCTTCTTCGGACGCTTCAGCCAGCAACTGCATGCCGAGACATATGCCAAGTACCGGTTGGGTGAGATCACGTATTACGTCCAGCAAATTGCTCTCACGCAGCCGATCCATCGCATCTTTCGCCGCTCCGACGCCCGGCAGAATAACCCGGTCAGCGGCACGAATGACATCGGCATCTGTCGTCAGCGTTGCGACTCGTCCAAGACGCTGGAACGCGAATACCAGTGACGCGATATTGGCGCCCCCGCTATTGATGATAGCAATCGTTTGTATCGTCACGTCAGGCCAGCATTCCTTTGGTGGATGGCATTTCGTTACTCTCCACGCGAATTGCCTGGCGTAGCGCACGACCCACCGATTTAAAGCAAGCTTCGACCATGTGGTGCGTATTTTCGCCGCTAACGTCTATGTGCAAGGCGGCACCCAGGGACTCGGCTAAAGAGCGGAAGAAGTGTTCTACCATCTCTGTGGAGAGTTCACCGACGGTGTCTCTGGGAAACGCGGCATTGAAGACAAAATTGCCACGCCCCGATAAATCCAGAGCGACTTTTGCCTCGCTTTCATCCATCGGCAGCAGAAACCCGTATCGACCAATGCCCTTTTTACTCCCTAGTGCTTGCTTGAGCGCTTCACCAAGACAGATCGCTGTATCTTCCACTGTATGGTGTTCGTCGATGTGCAAGTCGCCGTCACAGTGTAGCGACAGGCTAAATCCACCGTGCTTGGCGACTTGTTCCAGCATGTGATCGTAAAAGCCAATGCCGGTGCTAATAGCGATTGGCGCTGTTGCATCCAGATTCACTTGCACGGTGATGGCCGTTTCATTGGTTTTTCGACTGACAGCTGCTGCGCGCTCGGCATAGCAGAGCAGGGTGGTGATTTCTGCCCACGTTCGCGAAGCGCCACTTTCCGAGTTCACGAGAACGCCGCGAACCCCGATCGCCTCTGCCAATTGCAGGTCCGTCTCCCGATCGCCAATTACGGCCGAGGCATTCAGGTCAAGGTCTGTTTCGGCAAGGTACCCGGTCAGCAGACCGGCGCGCGGTTTGCGGCAGTCACAGCCGTCGTCTGGCAAGTGAGGGCAAATGAATATTTCGTCGAAGCGGATTCCCTGAGACTCAAACATGGCCAGAATCTGTTGCTGACAGAGCTGAAATCGATCCTCGGGAAATGCCTCGGTTCCAAGACCGTCCTGGTTGCTGACCATGACGAGATGATAGCCATGCGCAATGCATTCCAGCAACGACGGGATCACATCATCAACCAGGCGAATCTTCTCCAGAGCGTCAACTTGAAAGTCCTCCGGCTCATGAATCAACGTGCCATCGCGATCGATAAATAAAACTTTGCGCTTCATCGGAGACTGTCCTCTGTAGTCCGGAACACCGCTAGCAGGCGATCGTTTTCTGCAGGACTACCGACCGTAATTCGCACACAGTCCGACAGATCACCACCAAAATAGCGGATCAGTACTTTGTCATTGCTGCTTTGTTCCAGCAATGCTTCAACCTCATCGAGTTGCAGTAAGAAGAAGTTGGCCGCACTGGGCCAGATTCTCTTCACGATAGTGAACTGCCGTAGCGCGGTTATCACGCGCTCACGCTCTGTGACGATCCTCTGTACGCTACTGTCAATCTCGGCCATCCTTTCTTCTACGAGCGCTTCCAATACACATTCGACGACCGGTGTAGCAAAAGCGTAGGGCGCTTGAACGGCATCAAGAATCTCAATTACTTCCGCCGCAGCAATGACAGCGCCACATCGCGCACCTGCAAAAGCCAGCGCTTTGGACAAGGTTCGCAATATAACGAGGTTATTGAACTCCGCAAGCAGCCCGACCACCGATTCCTCAGTTGAGAATTCGATATAGGCCTCGTCGACAACAACAACTGATCGTTGACCGCGCAACTTCAGGAGTCGCCGTAATTGCGCTCGCGAAAATATCGTGCCGGTGGGGTTGTTTGGAGAGCAAATAAACACAATCCGCGTCGATTCGTCGCAAGTTTCGAGGATCGCGTCGACGTCAATGACGAAGTCCTCATCGGGAAGCGTCACCACTTCACGCACGCTAGCGCCTTGTACCGTGGCGTAGTGTTGGTACATCGAAAACGTGGGTGCCGTTGTGACAATATTGTCGAGCCCAGGCCGACAAAATGTTCGTATCAACAGATCAATTGCTTCGCTGCTCCCGCGAGTTGCAAGCAGGTTTTGGGTTGCGCAACCGAAGCGTTTTGCAAGAGCAGCATGCAATTCCAGTGGGCGTACTTCAGGATAGCGATTTAGCGGACGCTGGAAATGATCCGCGCTGTTCGGCCAGGGAACTTCATTTGCGTTCAGGCGAGTTGAGTCTTTGACTTGAGCGGCGGCCGAGTAGGGTTGCAAAGATTGCAGTTCCGGCCGCACGAGATTCTTGATACTCATGACAAAGCGGCCACTCGCAAACGCACTGCCTCAGCATGTGCATCGAGGCCTTCGAGTTCGGCGAGCGTAATGACACTTTGCGCCAGCGCGCTGAGGCCACTTTCGGTCAATTCCTGCACCGTGGTTTGGCGCATAAATTGATCGACGCCAAGTCCGCTGTAGGTCTTGGCGAAGCCATAAGTTGGCAACACGTGATTGGTACCGCTGCAATAATCGCCGACAGACTCTGGCGACCATTGACCGACGAAAATCGAGCCCGCATTGCGTAGCGACGGCAGCGCATCGCGCGCATTGGCGAACTGCAGGATCAAATGCTCGGGAGCATAATTGTTACTGACTGCTATGGCGGTGTCGATGTCATTGACGACGATCGATCTTGAGCAAGCAAGCGCCTGTCGAGCAATCTCGGCCCGGCTCAGGCCGTTTAGCTGACTCTCAATCGATTCATGCACCTGCCTTGCGAAGTCAGCGCTGGTTGTCACCAATACGACCTGGGAATCAACTCCATGCTCCGCCTGCGACAACAAATCAGCGGCGACAAATGACGCATTTGCTGCCTCGTCGGCAATGACGAGGACTTCAGAGGGACCGGCAGGCATGTCGATAGAGGCGCCGGATGGGTCAATGCTGACGATAGACTTGGCGCTTGTCACCCATGCGTTTCCGGGCCCGAATATCTTGCTGACTTTTGGGACTGTTCCAGTTCCATAGGCCATAGCGGCGATTGCCTGTGCGCCACCAATCTTGTAGATCTCTTTAACACCGGCGCGTGCAGCTGCAACCAATACCGCCGGATCTGCGCGCCCGTCCGGTCTCGGTGGTGTGCACATGACTCGTACCGGGCAGTCCGCAATGGCGGCCGGCACCGCCAACATGATCGCTGTTGACGGCAGTGGTGCGGTACCCGCGGGAACGTACAGGCCGACCGAGTCGATAGCCTGACTACGACGTTCGCAGAGAACGCCCGGCATCGTCTCTATTGAGATATCTTGCGGTACTAGTTGTTCATGAAAGCGTCGCACATTGCTGATCGCGAGATCGAAGGCCGCGATGGTTTGCTCATCGAACTGTGCTTGCGCCGCCTCGAATTCTTCTGCCGATACTCTGAAATCCTGCAATTCGGCACCATCAAACTGCTGTGTGAACTTAAGCAGCGCCTGATCACCATCTGCCTGCACTGCTGTCACGATTGCCTGAGTTTGTTCGCGGATCGACGCATCAGCCTCAACAGCAGGGCGTCGCAGCAAGGCTTGCTGCTCCGACGGGCCAAGGTCGGCCCAGAATGTGGGTGCGCCAAACATGCGTCAGGCCAGCATCTTTTCGACAGGCAGTACCAACAAGGAACTGGCGCCCGCCGCTTTCAGGTTCTCAAGCGTCTCCCAGAAAACGTACTCACGACAAACGACATGCACAGCGACCTTTTCCGGGCTGCCTTCAAGCGGGATTACCGTTGGGGACTCTGTGCCCGGGAGCAGGCGACGAATTTCCGGCAGAGCAGCCCGAGGTGCGTGCAACATGATGTACTTGCTCTCGCGTACCTGAAGAACGCCATCCAGTCGCTGCAGTATGCGGTCCACAAGCGCCTGCTTCTCGTCGCTCAATTTCGCCAAGGTCTGAATAATGACTGCTTCGCTCTCCAGCAGCACTTCGACTTCCTTCAGGCCGTTCGCCACTAGCGTTGCGCCACTGGAGACCAGGTCGCAGATGTATTCGGCGGTGCCTAGTTTCGGTGCAATTTCGACCGCACCGGAAAAGTAAACGATGTTAGCCTCGACATTATTCGTATTAAGGTAATTTCTTAATAAGCCAACGTAACTTGTTGCAATATTTTGATTATTTAGTGACTCCGGACCTTTGTATTCGCTCCCATCGGGGGCGGCAATTGATAATCGGCAATGCCCGAAATCCAGTTCGTAAACCTGTTTGAACAGCGCCTCGCCACCGTCATGCAGCAAAGTCTGCCGCTTTTCCTCGACAACATTTTGACCAACAATGCCCAGGTCACAAACGTCATCGCTGACCAAGCCCGGGATGTCATCGTCACGCACCAGCAGAAGGTCGATCGGCATATTCTCGCCGTAGCAGATTAACTGGTTCTTACTGCGCGTCAGTTTCAGGCCGCAGCGCTCAAGCAAATCAATCGAGTGATCTGTCAAACGCCCGGTTTTTTGCACCGCAATCCTGATGCGCTGCTCAGAGGTATCCATGTGCTTGTCCTTAGTGGGATGTAGAGGTCGGGAGATCCGATACTCTGTCGAGGGCCGTTTGATATCCCCCAAAACCGTCGCTTCGAAAACGGGCGACGCGACCGATAGTGGTCACGCTGACACCGGTCATTTCACTGATTTTTCGATAGGGCAGGTCTTGTTCGAGTAACTCCACGACCTGCCATCGATCGACCAGCGCCTGCAGTTCCGCAGGGGTGCAGAGATCTTTGAAAAAGTTGCGACATTCCTTGACGCTTCGAAGGCTTACGATTGCTTCAAACAAGGCATCTTCATGCCGGAGCTGCTGGCCTTCTGTTTCATTGCGGTTGGGCTTCATCGTCGTACCAATGTAATAGTGTGTTAGCACATTAATACATTATTACGCAGCGCGCAAGCAGGCTGTTCGCAGCGGTGCTTGCGCGGTGCAATCGGTCTGCAAGCCGCGCTGCATATGGTTTCTGCTGTGACTACTTATTTGTGAAGCTCGTCTTGACGTAGCCCTTGCAGTGCACATAGACTGGCCACTACTCATCGAGACCGGCTGAGGGAAAGGCCCATTGAAGCCGGGGCAACCTACAGGACTAACCCTCCTGAAAGGTGCCAACTCCTGCGATGTATCGCTGATACATCGAGAGATGAGTGTCGCAGTAGCGCTGCGTGCACGTGTTTTTGCGTGGCACAGCTTAAGGACTCGACACTTCTCCCTTGCGGATTTCGCAGGGTTCCGATGAGCAGGACTAACATTGGAACCACTAGCGGAGACCCAAAATGACATCCTCAGCAACCACGACAACACGCGCTGTTCGAGCTTCTATTGAATCAGACACACAGCACGGTGCCGTTGTACCACCATTGCACCTGTCGTCGAATTTCGCATTCGACGGGTTTGGTCAGAAACGTCAATATGACTACACGCGCTCGGGCAATCCAACCAGAGATGCCCTGGCCGACGCGCTGACAACGCTTGAAGGCGGTGCAGGCGCGGTGGTTACGTCGTCCGGGATGGCTGCCTTGAATCTGCTGTTGCAGTTGTTGCAGCCTGGTGATGTCCTGATCGCACCGCACGATTGCTACGGTGGCACCTACCGCTTATTTGAAAACCTGTCAGCCAAAGGGCATTTTGAAGTTCTGTTTGTTGATCAGACGAATGCCGTGGCCCTGGCAGCGGCTTGTAAGCGCAAGCCGAAACTGATTCTAACGGAAACGCCTTCGAACCCGCTATTGCGGATTGTGGATATCGCCCGGATTGCGGAGATTGCCAGGTCTTGTGGCGCTTTGCTGGCAGTCGACAACACGTTTCTCTCGCCGGCTTTACAGCAACCCATTGCGCTTGGGGCTGATCTTGTCATTCACTCGACGACCAAATACATCAATGGTCACAGTGATGTCGTCGGTGGTGCTGTCATTGCGGCAACAGATGAGCTTGCCGAGAAGCTGCTTTGGTGGGCGAATTGCATCGGCATTACTGGTGCACCTTTCGACAGTTACCTGACGTTGCGCGGCATCAGAACGTTGGCGGTGCGGATGCGGCAACACGAAGAGAGCGCAAATTTGCTTGCAAATGTACTGCAGAACAACGATTTTGTGGATCGTGTTTACTACCCTGGCCTGGATTCGCACCCGGGTCATGAAATTGCGGTTCGGCAACAAAGTGGCTTTGGAGGGATGGTGAGTTTTGAAATCGGGGGAGACGAAGTCGCGGTGAGAACGTTTGTTGAAAGCCTGCAGTACTTTTCGCTTGCCGAGTCGCTTGGTGGTGTAGAAAGCCTGGTTTGCCATCCAGCTTCAATGACGCACGCCCCGGTCAGTGAAGAAGCACTTGCTATCGCAGGCATCGGACAAACTCTGATCCGCTTGTCGGTTGGATTGGAAAGCGCTGAAGATCTCGTGGCCGATGTCCTGCAGGCTCTGGAGTCGGCGCGAAGTGCGACAACGCTGCAGTCAGTTGCGGTAGCCTAAGAGCGCATCGAGCTGTGTCACTTCCCGAGTATCTGCAAGCACAAGTATCTGCGGAAACCCAGTACCTGTCTGTTGGCGAGCCGTTCCAGTTGCAGAGCGGTGAGCTTATCGAAGATGTGTGTATTGCTTACCGGACCTGGGGTGACCTCGCGAACGCGAATGACAGAGCGATTCTAATCTGCCATGCGTTGACCGGGTCCGCAGATGCGGACAGCTGGTGGCCAGGAATCATTGGTGAGAACAGGGCATTTGACCCTGCGGTCGACTTTATAATCTGTGCGAACATTCTTGGTAGCTGTTACGGAACCACCGGTCCGGTGAGTCTCAAGTCAGGAGGGGCGAAACGCTATCTGGCGGACTTCCCCCGAATTACTGTGCGCGACATGGTTAAGCTTCAGTGCACGCTTCTGGACGCACTTGGAGTCGACAAGTTGGCGCTCGTGACGGGTCCTTCTCTGGGTGGTATGCAGGCCCTCGAGTGGGTTGCCACGTACCCGGAAAAAGTGGGCAGCATAGTGCCCATCGGCGTGGGAGCACAGCATTCGGCATGGTGTATCGGAGTCAGCGAGGCGCAACGAGCCGCAATTGAAGCCGATCCGAACTGGAACGATGGATATTATTCAGATGAGCAGACACCGGAGAAGGGGCTTGCGGCGGCACGCATGATGGCTGTGTGTACCTATCGCAGCTGGCAGAGCTTCGACGAGCGATTTGGTCGCAGTCGTAGTGATGACGACCAACGCTACCAGGTGCAATCGTATTTACGGCACCAGGGCAAGAAAATCAACGAACGTTTTGACGCCAATACCTACGTTACGCTCACACATGCTATGCATTCGCACGATCTGGCGGCGGGCAGGGGAGCGCTGGTGGATGTTCTGCAGAGAATTGATCAGCCGGCGCTTGTGGTATCAGTAAGCACAGATGCGCTGTATCCACCGCATGAGCAAGCCTTTTTGGCCGAGTCATTGCCCAATTCGAAGTACCAGATACTCGAATCCGAGCATGGCCATGATGGCTTCCTGATCGAGTCAAACAATCTCAGCGATATGATCAGTGCGTTTCGCGCCGCATTAGATGCTCATGCTGATCTCAGAGTTGCAGGCTCTTCGACAGCTAGTGGGCCGCTTGATAAATAAGGTGACACTCAGTCTGTACGGCCGCGCTTGAGCAACGCCGCACTGGCGGCTGTCCTGCCTGCTGAGCACCTTATTTCTCAAGCGGCCCACTAGCTAAGGCAAGCGATCACAGCGTCAGTCATTTGCTCAGTCGTTAGTACCTTATCGCCATCGGCTGCAATGTCGGCCGTTCGGGCGCCGGAAATAATGGCTGCTTCGATTGCGCGTTCGATGAGATCCGCTTCCTCGTGCAGTGAGAGGCTGTAGCGCAGTAGCAAAGCGGCGCTCGCGATGGTGCCACAGGGGTTGGCAATGCCCTGGCCGGCAATATCAGGAGCGGAGCCGTGAATGGGTTCATACAGCCCGAGGGACGTTTCGCCCAGAGAGGCCGATGGCAACATGCCCAGTGATCCCGCAAGCATTGAAGCCTCGTCGGTTAAAATATCGCCGAACATATTCTCAGTGACGATTACATCGAAGTCGGCTGGTCGGCTTAGCAAGTGCATTGCAGCCGCATCAACCAGCAGGGTTTCGAGCGATATATGAGGAAACTCTTCCTGCATGAGACGATCCGTTACGCTGCGCCACAGGCGTGACGTCTCAAGCACATTTGCCTTGTCCACCGAACACAGTTTGCCGCTTCTATCATTGGCAAGTCTGGCGGCGATGCGGACGATTCGCTCGACCTCATGTGTGTGATAAGTGCAAAGGTCGGTAGCTGTCGTTTCAGTCCGCGTTTTCTCACCAAAATAGATGCCTCCGGTCAGTTCGCGAACAACAACCATATCAACACCGCTAAGCAGTTCATCTTTCAGCGGCGAGGCTTTGGCGAGCTCGGGAATAATCTTGACGGGTCGCAGATTTGCGAACACTCCCAGGTCCGCACGTATTTTTAAGAGTCCCTGCTCGGGGCGAACAGTTGCATTGGGATCTGACCATTTTGGGCCGCCCACGGCCCCAAGCAAAACCGCATCGCTATTGATGCAGCTTGTGTAGGTGTCGTCTGGCAATGGTTGTCCGGTGGCATCGATCGCAGCCCCGCCAAACAACTGCTCGGTAAATTTAAATTTGTGTCCGGAATGCGCTGCAACCTGATCCAGAACGCGTTTTGCCGATGCGATAACTTCCGGGCCAATACCATCGCCAGGTAGCAGTGTAATCAGGGCGTCCAAGATCTGTTCTCCTCAAAATCCCGAACCTGGGTTTCATGTTTTTGCAAAAAACCAAGTTGGTCAATACCCTCAACAATGCAGTAGCGGGCAAAACCATCCATTGGGAATTCAATGACAGCGCCTGTAGGCAGCGTCAACGTCGAGGCCTCGACATCAATGTTGATTTCCTGACCGGGGTTGTCAATCAGCCATGCATGAGTTTGCACATCAACGACGATCGGAATAAATCCGTTCTTCAATGAATTGCTGCGAAAAATATCGGCGATCTCGGTGCTGATTACGGCTTGAAAACCGTAGTCAAGCAGAGCCCATGGTGCATGCTCGCGCGATGAGCCACAGCCAAAGTTGTTGCCGGCTACCAGGATGCGACAATCTGCCGCTGCTGATTTATTGAGAATGAACTCAGTCTTGAGCGAGCCATCGGCATTGAATCGCCAGTCAGAAAAAAGATGCTTGCCAAGACCGTCCCGGGTTGTCGTCGTCAGGAAGCGGGCAGGGATGATCTGGTCGGTGTCAATATCGTTGTTGGCGAGAACAACTGTGCGCGCCTGAATGCTCTTGATAGGGTTCATACCGATTTAGCCATGAAGTCGCGCGGATCGGTTACGCGCCCCGTGATCGCCGATGCAGTCGCCGTTAGGGGGCTGGCCAAAATGGTTCTCGAGCCAACGCCCTGGCGTCCCTCGAAATTGCGATTGCTGGTGCTGACGCTGAGTTGTCCTTTAGCGACGGTGTCGCCATTCATTCCGAGACACATCGAACAACCTGACTCGCGCCATTCGGCACCTGCATCCTTAAAAATTCGATCCAGACCGATCGACTCAGCCGCGAGCTTGATCTTCTGTGAGCCCGGCACCACCATCATTTTCACGCCGTCGGCCACTCTTTTGCCCTTGATCAGATCCGCTGCCTGCTGCAAATCTGACAGACGGGAATTGGTACAACTGCCGAGGAAAACCACATCAACTGATGTTTCGGCCAACGCTGCACCGGATTTGATCTGCATGTAATCCAGTGCTTTGCTGAAGCTCAAATCGTCATTGGCGTCCGGCACCGGGTCGTTCACGCCAATGACCATGCCCGGGTTGGTGCCGAAGGTGACCATTGGTTGTAACTGGCTTGCGTCAATCGTGACTTCCTTGTCAAAGACAGCGTCAGCGTCGCTGCGCAGCAGTTTCCAACGTTCAACTGCTGTGTCCCAGTCTGCTCCTGTCGGCGCATGCTCGCGCCCCTTGAGATAATCATACGTTTGTTGATCCGGGGCGATCATTCCAGCTCTGGCGCCAGCTTCGATCGACATGTTGCAGATCGTCATACGCGCATCCATGTCCATCGCAGAAATTGCTTCGCCACGATACTCGATTACGTACCCGGTGCCGCCGTCAACACCAATCTCGCCGATAATCGCCAGGATCAGGTCCTTTGAGGTTACGCCATGACCCAGTTCGCCGGTGACGTTAATAGCCAGCGTTTTTGGCTCGCGTTGCAACAGGCACTGCGTCGCCAGGACATGGCCAACTTCTGTGGTGCCGATGCCAAAGGCCAAAGCACCGAAAGCGCCGTGCGTGCTGGTATGACTATCACCACAGACGATGGTCTTGCCCGGCTGCGTCGCACCGAGCTCAGGCCCAATCACGTGCACAATGCCGCGATGTGCGCTTTCGAAACCATGCAACTCCACCCCAAAGTCGCGGCAGTTTTGTTCCATTTGCCGAATCTGATTGGCTGCGCCTTCGCTGACTACGGCGAGGTCCTTGAAGCTTGAAACAGGAGTGGTCGGCGTCGAATGATCCATCGTCGCCAGTACCAGGTCAGGGCGCTTGACAGGAAGTCCTTTCTCGCGCAACAGAGCAAATGCCTGCGGGGTTGTGACCTCATGAATCAGATGCAGATCAATGAAGAGGATTGCGGGTGTTGCAGTGGATTCCGGTGTAACGATGTGCTCGTCCCACACTTTTTCAAACAGGGTTTTTCCGTTGCTCACTTGAGGTTCCGTCAGTGCATCTATATTGCTTCAGGGCCCGATTTGTTCCGGGTCATTTTAGTGCTTCCTGACTTATCAGGAAAATCGCTCGGCCTTCGTCTAAATGGTCGCTTGCGACGATCTTGCTGTCGCGTCGCCATCTTCATCGCGCGACTTACGTCGCAAGATTCGATTCGTTACTTCAAGTCCTGCTCGACAACCGGCTTCAACAATGTCGACGCTGGTCCCGTGACCACGGTAGCTACTTGCTCCATGGTCAACAGTAACGATAACCTCACCTTGCGCGTCTTCGCCCATCGACGCGCTGTGTAGCTCGAATTTTTTGAGGTCGAGACCAATACCGGTTGTTAATTCGAGGGCGTGAAAGGCGGCAGCGATAGGCCCATCTCCTTCTGCGGTGTTCGATGTTTCGTCACCATTCTCGTTGAGCAAGACAACCGTTGCTGTCGCAGGGTTGTCCGTGCTCGTTCTCACGTCGAGAGACTTCATCACCCAGGGTCCGGCGGAGGCGCTGTCGACGTTCATGATGATGGCTTCGATATCACCGTCGTATACGTCTTTCTTCTTGTCTGCCAGCGACTTGAATTCTTTGAAAGCACGATTGGTTTCGAAATCGTCAAGTTCGAATCCGAGACTCTTGACCCGATCGCGAAATGCATGTCGTCCACTGTGCTTGCCGAGCACGAGATTTGATTGGCTAATTCCTACGTCTTCCGGCCGCATGATTTCGTAAGTCGAAGCATGCTGCAACATGCCGTGCTGGTGGATTCCTGCCTCGTGCGCAAAGGCGTTCTCACCAACTATGGCCTTGTTCTGCGGCACATGCATTCCGGTGATGCTCGATACCAGCCTTGAGGTTGGATAGAGTCGGGTAGTGTCAATTCCGGTTGTCAGTCCAAAAAAATCTTCGCGGGTATTGAGCGCCATCACGGTTTCTTCAAGACTGCAATTGCCTGCTCGCTCGCCAATGCCATTGATGGTGCACTCGATTTGGCGCGCACCGGCACGAACTGCGGCAAGACTGTTGGCAACCGCCATACCGAGATCATCGTGGCAATGCACGCTCAACGTAATATCGTCGATGCCTTGTACATGCTTCCTGAGATAGCGAAAGAGTTCGTCGAATTCGGCGGGCACCGTGTAGCCCACCGTGTCCGGGATATTGACCGTCGATGCGCCGGCTTCAATCGCAGCACTAACTACCTCGGCCAGATAACCCAGTTCTGTGCGCGATGCATCTTCCGGAGAAAACTCAACATCATCGCAGAGTTCTCTGGCCATTTTAATGGCACCAACAGCGCTATTGATGATCTCTTCTTTTGCCATCTTTAGCTTGTGCTCACGATGAATAGCACTCGTGGCGACAAAAACGTGAATACGATGATTCTCAGCACCCTTGACCGCTGCGTGAACTTTCTCAATGTCCGCAGCATTGCATCGAGCAAGGCCACAAATGATCGGACCAAAGTTCTCATCTGCAATGGCTTTTACAGACTCAAAGTCGCCAGGTGACGCGGCCGGAAAGCCGGCCTCAATGATGTCGACGTTTAGATCAGATAGCGCTTTGGCGACTCGAAGCTTTTCTCTTAGCGTCATGCTGCACCCCGGGGCTTGTTCCCCATCGCGCAGCGTCGTGTCGAATATGCGAATCTGATTGTCTGACATGAATTACGTCCTCTGGCTATGTGTCTCTTGAGAGTTCACGGCTATTGATGATGGGTGCTTGAGGTATCAATTCTCGAGCCAGTCCATGCGACTGCGCAGGTCGGCACCGACCTTTTCGATAGGATGATCCAGGTCGGCCTGCATCATGCGCTTGAATTCAGGCATGCCTGCCTCGTTCTCGGCAATCCAGTTGCGAGCAAAAGTGCCATCCTGAATATCAGTGAGTATCGCTTTCATCGCCTTGCGCGAGTTTTGATCAACGACTCGCGGGCCACTGACCATATCGCCGTAGGCTGCGGTATCGCTAATGAACTTGTGCATCTTGCGCAGACCGCCTTCGTGAAGCAGGTCCACGATCAGCTTTAGCTCATGCATGACCTCGTAGTAGGCAACTTCGGGCTGGTAGCCAGCTTCAACGAGTGTTTCGAAGCCTGCGACAATCAATTCGGTCGCGCCGCCACACAGAACGGCCTGTTCACCAAACAGATCGGTTTCGGTCTCTTCAGCAAACGTGGTTTCGATGACACCTGCCCGGGCGCCGCCGATTCCCGCTGAGTACGCAAGCGCGAGCTGCAAAGCGTTGCCATCGGCATTCTGATGCACTGCAACCAGGCAGGGCACACCGTGACCTTCTTCATACTGTCGTCGTACCAAACCGCCCGGGCCCTTGGGCGCTATCAGCACAACATTGAGATCATCCCGGGGCGCGACTTGATTGAAGTGCACGGCGAAACCATGGGCGAATAACAGTGTCGCACCGTTGTCGATATCGGCCAAGATGTCGTTGTACAGACTTTTTTGGACCATATCAGGCGTGAGGAAGGCAATGATTGCCGCTCCTTTTACGGCTTCAGCGGGCTCTTTCACGACCAGGCCGTCAGCCTCGGCTTTCGGCCAGCTGGCGCCGCCAGATCGCAGTCCAACCACAACGTTGAACCCGCTATCTTTCAGGTTTAGCGCATGTGCGCGCCCCTGGCTACCGTAGCCAAGTATGGTGACCTGTTTGTCACCGAGACAGGTGGTGTCGACGTCTGCTTCTGAATACATTTGCATGGTAAAAGTGTCCCCGGCGTTTCGCCTCTATTATTAGTGAGCAAGAAGTCTGCCCAAAGCATCAAAGTTAAAGTCAAAAAAAACCCCACAATCCTGTGTGGATGCGGGGTTTGCGATTTCTTTTGGCCAAATACGCGCTACCCGCCCTGTCTCCTTATGAGAAGCAGTTGAAGCGGCAAGAGCAGCAGGTCTGAAATATTCAATGAGACCGTATACATGTGTTGTTTGTCAGCCATAGGAGCGAATCATGTTGCAAGCCTATTGGGATGTCAACTGTCGAAATATCAGTTACTTGTGATACCAAATTCTGCCCGGAATATTTCCACCAGACTGGTGGCCGAATAATTTGCCCCGTACGCGGAGGCGCGGCGGGACCACTAGTCTCAATAAACATTAGAATTCCCGCTAAACCTGTTGAATCGGTTTTTTTTCATACCATCGAAGACCTGACTTCGATACCGGCACGAGCTTTGTCAAGTGCATTTGGATTGCATACGTCCTGCGTGATCGTTGCGATTAGCGTTGTGCTTGAGGCGCTGTGAATGTTGCCCGATATCGCTGCCACGGAAGGCGCTGCTGCGGAGTGCCTGCCAAATGTGGCGCGACTTCAGTGCTTGCCCCCTGGTCGGTCAACCATAATTGATCGTCTTGAACCGGCGGCTATTAACTAATGTGTACAGAACGCGTTATGCATGCCGCATTTGTCATATGCCATAGTTGGGCTGGCGATATGTGAACCATGTGTTATTCTTCGACCTAGGTACTTCGGGACCTAAACAAAATTATTCAAATAAAAGGTGGGGAAGCCCGTGCTCGAAAGTGCCGGGTCACCAATAGAAAAGAGAGATACTTTTGGGTCCGAATATTCAACGCCGCGGCGATATTGGAGAGGGTCGCGTGCGCTTACAGGGGCACTTTCGGTGACTTTGTTTTTCACTTTTGCATGTATTCATGCGATACGTTGCATGTCTCTCCGTAACAATTCATTTTAATAATCAAACCTTTTAAGGAGCGTCCATGAAAAGGTGCATAAGCAGCAGTCGGCGCATAAGCGTTGCGCTATTTGCGGCCACAGTTATTGCGGCATCCGGCAGCGTTTTAGCGCAGTCAGTCGATCAAGTCTTGCAAGCCGGAGATCGTCGACTGAATCTGGCCCAGCAATCCCAAGAGCGTGTGAACAATATCGTAGAGGGAACGCGATCTCTTGGTGATCAGTATCGGGCTATCAATAAAGAAATCGACGGCCTCAAAGTCTACAACCGTCTCATGGCGGCACAGACAAGCGGGCAGGGCGCTACGTTGGAAGACATTGCCTTATCCATGGATCAAGTTGATGTCATCAACCGTCAGATCTTTCCGCTCATGGAGCAGATGATTGACGGCCTCGATCAGTCGGTGAGGCTTGATGTGCCTTTTCTGCTTGCAGAACGCACCAAGCGCGTCGAATCCTTGAAGGATATTCTCGCTCGCTCCGATGTCAGCGTTGCTGAGAAGTTCCGTAAGGTGATGGAGGCGTACCAAATCGAGAATGACTACGGTTCTTCTTCTGAATGGTATAGCGACACAATCACTATTGATGGCAGCCCGCGTGAAATGAATGTATTGCGCATTGGACGAATCGGGCTGTATTGCCAGTCAGACGATTCCAAAGTCACCGGTCGCTGGGACGCAGCCACTAATGGGTGGGTCTTCGATGACAATGGACGAAATGAAATTCGAAAAGGCCTGCGCATGGCCAAACAGCTGGTGGCACCGGAATTGATTCTAATTCCTTTGCCTGCGGCGATATCTGTGGAGGCTTCTTAAATGAAACGCATATCTTTAGGACTATCTATTCTTTTTGCGGTTGGGATGCTCGGCCTCAGCACGGCTAACGCGCAGGACGATGACGCATCCAGCATGACTGAGCTACTGCGGCTTATTGAGCAGGGCCAGGCACGTGATTCTCAGGAAAACCGTCAGCGAGAAGCGGAGTTTTCACAGGAGCGTAACCAGCAAGAGCAGCTGTTGAACCGGTCACGCGCTGAGCGCGGCCGACAAGAGGCTGAAAGCAACCGACTGGAGCAGTTGTTCGAAGAAAATCAGACGAAGACCGTTGCCGCCCGTGCGGCATTGGACGAGCGTTTGGGCGCACTGAAAGAACTATTCGGTGTGTTGCAAACGGTTGCCGGTGATACGCAGGGTCGATTTAATACTTCTTTGACCAATATCCAGTACCCGGATCGCGGCGAGTTCCTCGCTGAACTCGGTTCGAAAATGGCGGGTGCAAGCACATTGGCATCCATCGACGATATCGAGAAACTTTGGTATGAGCTGCAACGTGAAGTCACAGAGTCGGGCAAGATTTCTCGCTTCAAGCATCTGGTGACCCTGGCGGACGGTCAGGAAGTCGAGATGGATGTCGTGCGCGTAGGTGCTTTCAATATCGTGAGCGAGAATGGCTACCTGCGTTATTCCAACGGACGCATCTCTGAACTGTCCCGCCAGCCGGACCAGGCTCGATTCACAAATTCTGCTGCTGACATGGTCAGCCAGACCGAGGGACCCGTAACATTTGGTCTCGATGTGACGCGAGGCGGTATTCTTGCACTGCTCGTCGAGTCACCGACCGTTATGGATCGTATCCATCAAGGTGGCATCGTCGGTTACTGCATTATCGGACTTGGCATCATTGGATTGCTGATTGCGATCTGGCGCTGGATTGGTCTGTCATCAGACAGCCGCAAGGTCAGGGCGCAGCTCAAACGTGATTCAGCAAGTGCGGATAACCCGCTGGGTCGTGTGCTCGCAGCCTACGAAAGTAATGTGAATGCAGATACCGATACGATTGAGCTCAAGCTCAGCGAGGCGGCGTTGAAGGAGATGCCGGGACTAACGAAGGGACTCTTGTTTATCAAGGTCGTTTCGGTGGTTGCACCGTTGATGGGACTGCTCGGTACGGTAACCGGCATGATCAAGACCTTCCAGGTCATCACTCTCTACGGTGCAGGTGATCCGAAGATGATGGCCGGCGGTATTTCGCAAGCGTTGATG
>CAZGVL010000014.1:0-48010 GCA_964528965.1 uncultured Woeseiaceae bacterium | reverse complement strand
CGACAGTTACTTCTTGTTACATCATTTGTATTGCGGTTGATAGCAAGGGACGGGCATCATGCTGCCCTGATGTTATGTTTTCGCGGTGCCTGACGCCGCACGTTACCTGGAGTTTAAAAAATGCGCGTTCTACTTGGAGCAATGTTTCTCATGATGACCCTGTCAATTTCCGCGAATGAAGATTCATTGCTGAATCAGGACTTCAGGCTGCTCGCCGCCGATGACGTAGTCAATCTCGCCGATACCTATTCAGGCAAGGTGTTACTCGTCGTCAATACCGCATCGAAGTGTGGCAACACGCCGCAGTACGAGGGTCTCGAGAAACTGTACGAAGAGTACGGTGATGACGGCCTGGTTGTGCTCGGCTTTCCATCCAACGACTTTCTCGGGCAAGAACCCGGTACTGAAGCAGAGATTCAGGACTTCTGTCGGCTGACCTACAGCATCAAGTTTCCAATGTTTGAGAAAGTCGCGGTCAAGAAGGGCGATGCACATCCGTTCTTTGACGATCTGGCAGCCGCGTCCGGGACTTACCCGACCTGGAATTTTCACAAATTCCTCATCGGCCGAAACGGTGAACTGATATCTGAATTCAGCCCCCGCACGCAGCCCGATAGCAAGGCTCTCGTTGCAGAGATCGAGTTAGCTCTGAACAACTGAAGGTTGTGATCAGCGACCGCTGGTTACTGCGCAGTTGAGGGGTTCATCAGGCCGGTCAGCGTACCAAGCGATACCGGGCAAACGAGCTGCTTAGGCTCTCCATGCCTCATAATGTATTCAATACCTTAAGACAAATAGGTATTGAAGTGGTATTGTTAGATGGTCTCAATCAAGGTGACCATCTATGCCGCTATGCTCGATCTCCGTTTCGCTCGACAAAAGCAGTCCAACGCCGCTGTATCAACAACTGCGTTGCTCATTGCGCAATGCCATCGAGCAGGATCTGCTATCGCCGGACGAGGCACTGCCTGCTGAGCGCGACCTTGCTGACGAGTTTCAGGTTTCTCGCATCACGGTTCGCAAAGCCATCGACGGTTTGGTCGAAGAGGGCTTGATTGACCGGCGTCATGGTGCCGGCACGTTTGTCGCTGCCAGGATTCGCAAGAACATGTCGGTTCTGTCTTCGTTTTCCGAGGACATGGCTTCTCGCGGGTGGCAGGCGCGAAGCGAATGGCTGAAGCGTTCCGAGGGCACAGTGAGCCCCGAAGAATCGCTGGCTCTGGGTCTGCCGCCAGGCATGGCGGTCTACCGCTTCAGTCGAATTCGCTACGCAAGCGAGCTACCGTTGGCCATTGAGCATTCGGTCATTCCCGGCACTTGTCTGCCTTCAGTTGATGTTGTTGATACCTCGCTCTATGCCGCTCTCGAAGCAGCGAATAACCGACCGTCAAACGCGTTGCAAATGCTCCGTGCGGTTGCGTTTGACGAGGAACAAGCACGGCTGCTTAATGTAGCGGTGGGTGATCCGGGACTCTACATTGAGCGTCGCGGATTTCTCAAAGACGGTCGTGCTGTCGAAATTACTCGCTCGTATTATCGAGGTGATGCGTACGACTTTGTTGCGGAGTTAGGCAGTTGAGTTCCGTTGAGAAGGACTCGATAGCAATGGCCAAACGAGATGGTCGGGATGTATCTGAAATCGCAGCGGCAACTTGCATGTTCAGCGAGGCAAAGTCTGCATCCGACGTTGTGGCCAGGCAGTTACGCGAGAACGCGTCGCTGGTTACAAGGATTGGAGCGGAGCTCCGGGCGCGCAAGCCTGAGATCGTGGTGACCTGCGCACGCGGTAGCTCAGACCATGCGGCGACCTATGGCAAGTACCTCATCGAAACACAGGCGGGCGTCCTGACGTCGTCATTCGCACCGTCGGTCAGTTCTGTGTACGCGGCGAAACAAAACATGCAGGGCGCGATATTCCTGGCCTTGTCACAGTCGGGAAAAAGCCCGGATCTGGTTGCCGCCGCGAAGGCGGCGAAAGAAGCCGGCGCTTTGGTCATCGCCATAGTCAATGTCGTGCATTCACCGTTGGCCGATTTAGCGGATGAGGTCATCCCCTTGCACGCCGGTGATGAGAAAAGCATTGCCGCCACGAAGTCCTATATCGCAACTCTGGCGGCGCTTGCCCATCTTGTCGCTGCCTGGACCAATGATGATGGCCTGTTCAAGGCGCTGTCTCTGCTGCCGGCGCAGCTGAAGGCGGCCTGGGATCTTGATTGGCATGCTGCGATCGACGCGCTTGAGGCTGCGAACAACTTTTTCGTCGTCGGCCGTGGCGTCGGTTTGGCTGTAGCTCAGGAATCGGCATTGAAGTTCAAGGAGGCGGCTGGTCTGCATGCCGAAGCCTATAGTTCTGCAGAAGTCCGCCATGGCCCTATGGCGATCGTCAAACAAGGCTTCCCGGTTTTTCTGTACACGCAGGACGATGGCACGCGCAAGGGATTTGACCAGATCGTCAAAGACTTCATTGCTTGTGGTGCTGTCGTTATTGTTGCGGGCAAAGAGTACGAGGGTGCGATCAATTTGCCGGTGCCAGCAGGCCTGGCGGCAGCCACGGCGCCGATCGTATTTATCCAGTCTTTCTATCGCATGGTTAACGCATTGTCGGTTCTGCGTGGGTACGACCCGGATAGTCCTCCACACTTGCGCAAAATTACCGAGACCCTCTAAGTGGAAGCACTGACCAACGCACGCGTGCTTACTGCGCAGGGATTCAAAGAGCGGCTCACTGTTGTCATTGATGATGGGCATATAGCGGCCCTTGTACCTGATGAGGAATTCTCGAGTAGCGATATTGAAACGCACGATCTCCGTGGCGATTTCCTGTTACCGGGATTCATTGACGTTCAGGTAAATGGCGGCGGCGGTATCCTGTTCAACGATGCACCGACGATTGATGCCATTCGCACGATCGGACAGGCGCATCGGCAGTTCGGCACTGTGGGCTTCTTGCCGACCCTGATAAGTGATGATCTTGACGTCATGGCAGCAGCGATCGCAGCTGTTGATGAGGCTATCAGCGCGGGCGTGCCCGGTGTGCTCGGCATTCATCTGGAAGGTCCCTTCTTAAACATCGAAAAGAAAGGCGTTCATGATGCAGCAAAATTCCAGCTGCTCGATCGCGAATCTGTCGAGCTGGTAACCTCATTAAGCAATGGCAAAACCCTGCTTACGATTGCGCCTGAGATGACTACAACCACAATCATTCGCGAGCTGATCGAAGCAGGCGTCGTCGTCGCAGCGGGTCATTCCAATGGCAGCTATGATGAGGTTCGCATCGCGCTTGATGCAGGGCTTAGTGGGTTTACACACCTGTTCAATGCCATGTCGCCACTGACCAGTAGAGAGCCAGGTGTGGTCGGCGCGGCGCTTGATGATCAGCGAAGCTGGTGTGGAATGATAGTTGATGGACACCATGTCCACCCAGCGACAATGCGTATCGCTCTGGCGAACAAGACGGCCAAAAGGCTTATGCTGGTTACGGATGCGATGCCGAGTGTCGGTGCGAGCGAAACCAATTTTCAGATCGGTGGCAAGGCTATTGCCGTGTCCGACGGTAAATGCGTGACGGCCGACGGCACGCTAGCCGGTTCCGCCCTGGACATGGCGTCAGCGGTACGCAATGCGATTCGTTGGCTCGACGTTGATATGCCGTCAGCTGTTCGCATGGCGAGCCAGACACCCGCAGAATTTCTCGGTCTCGGCAGTGAGTTCGGTCGCATTCAGGTCGGCTACCGTGCTGATTTTGTTCGTACCGATCAGCATCTCAACGTTATCGATACGTGGATTGACGGCAATTCGACGCGCTGACGGTAGCGAAGTCTGCGTACTCGATCCGCTGCAAGAACTTTTGTATATGTGTCGAGTCCTGTAGGCCGAAGGTCAGTCATGGATCGTGATCCCCCGAGCAGGCGAGTCCGTGTTATCAGATCGGCTGGTGCAGGCTGACTTCTGTTAGTCTCTTCCTCCCGAGAAGACTGCCAGCGACGCCAACATGCAAAATACACCCGAACGGATCGAATCGCGCGTGCTGGTGGAGTCCGCCGATGACAACGCGATAGTGCTGCTTAGCGCAGCGACGGGTCTGCCCAAACAGCGAATAAAGATCGCCATGTCGCGTGGCGCAGTGTGGCTTACGCGAGGGAGCAATACGCAACGCTTGCGACGTGCAAAACGGGCACTACAGGTCGGTGATGAGATCAATTTGTACTATGACCCCGAAATTATTGCAGAGAGTCCACCCGAACCGACGCTAATCGCCGATGCCGGCGGATACACCGTTTGGCGCAAACCGTATGGCCTCCGCTCACAAGGCTCGAAGTGGGGCGACCACTGTACAGTGACTCGCTGGGCAGAACGGAATCTCGACCCTGAGCGCCCGGCATTTACTGTGCATCGGCTGGACCGGGCGGCGAACGGGCTGATTCTGGTCGCGCACTCGAAGAGCAGCGCCGCGGCACTATCTGAGCTGTTTCGAGAGCGTCGCATAGAAAAGCGCTATCTGGCGCTCGTTGCCGGTGATTTCTCATCGCAATCAAGTCCCGTTCGGGTTGAAGAGCCCATTGACGAAAAAGACGCGCTTAGCGAAGTGACTTTTCGTGAAGTGAGCGCCGACGGCAGCCAGTCGCTGGTCGAGGTTCGAATTGAGACCGGTCGCAAGCACCAGATTCGCCGCCACCTGGCAGGCCTGGGTTTTCCGGTGATCGGTGATCGCCTGCACGGCAATGGAGAGGCGGATGGCGTGGACCTGCAGCTGACCGCATGCTTGCTGTCGTTTGAGTGCCCGGTTTCGGGCGATCGAGTGAAATTCAAGCTGTCGCCCGAATGGCTGCCTTCTCTGCAGAGCAACAGTTGATCCTCCGGCCTTGCCCGCACTAGGCTACGTCGAAAGCCGCTGTTTTCAAGGCCTGAGCAGCAAAAAGCAGCAAGAATTTGCGATCACAGTCAAAAAATGAGAACGTTCTCATTTTACGACCTCCGGGGGAGAACAGGGCGATGGACAGACGAAAATTTCTCAGCAAGGGTCTGGGAGCGGCCGGAGTCGGGGCTGTATCGCTTATGACATCGGTGACCGCTGGCGCGGGGCCGCTGGAGCGGACATTCGAAGACGCCAAGCCGCTGAACCTCAAAATTACCGATTTGAAGACGTTTCTCGTCGACGCCGGCAATGATGAAAACTACGTATTCGTGAAGCTGTATACCAATCAGGGCATCACAGGTCTTGGCGAAGGAACGTTATCGAACAAGGGCGCTACCATCGCTGCCGCCATTAATGAGCACAAGCGATATCTGGTCGGCAAGGATCCGACGGAGATTGAACGTTTGTGGCGCGGCATGTTCATTGGGCCGCGCTATCGTGGTGGACCTGTACTGATGTCGGCACTTAGCGCCGTAGAGATTGCCCTTTGGGATATTCTCGGCAAGGCACTCGGACAACCGATATGGAAGCTACTGGGCGGCAAAGCCAGAGATAAAGTGCGTCTGTATTGCCATGAAGGCTATCTCGAGCGAATAAGTCACACCAAGAAACGCAAAGCAAAATCGCCTGAGGAGGCGTTGGACCTGTGGCGGCAAAAAAAGGAAGACGGCTGGACGTGCGTCAAAGGCGGTTTCTACTCGGGCGGAAAACCGATTGACCATCGTGTGGCGATTCGCCGTGGTGTTGAGCACCTTGCAGAGGTACGCGACGTCGTGGGTCCGGATTTCGATATTATTGTCGAGGCACATGGCAAGCCGACGCCATACTCGGCTGTCGAGTTTTGCAATCGCGTTGAGGAGTTTCGCCCGTTTTGGGTTGAAGAAGTTACTCAGCTTGAAAATGAAGTGCTTGAAGAGGTTCGCCAGATTCGAGCCCAGACCAAGGTGCCGCTGGCGACGGGTGAACGCCTGACATCCAGATATCACTTTGCGCCGTTATGTTCGGAACGCCTTGTCGATGTGATCATGCCTGACGTTGTACATGTAGGTGGCATCTCCGAACTGCGCAAGATCGCTATTCTGGCCGAAGCTTTTCGCGTTGACGTATCGCCACATAACCCACAAAGCGAAGTCAGCACGCTCGCATCCATGCATGTCTGCATGTCCACACCTAACTGTACGATTCTGGAAGTTGGCAGTGGCCAGGATCCGTTCTGGGAAGACCTTTTCTATGGCGGGCATTTCTCGTATGAAAAGGGCTATGCGAATCCTCCTACCCGGCCTGGACTCGGCATCGATCTCGACGAAAAGGTTGCCGCGAAGTTTCCTTATCAGGAAAAGGACTGGAGTACATTGCAAACGCCTGATGGCGCCTATGTTGATCGTTGAGTCAACTCGGAGTAGCACATGATCAACACTGAATTTCGGCAACGCATCAAGAACGGTGAAACACTTATATCGACAATGCTCAGCATGGTCAGAAATCCGGGCTGGGTACCTGCCCTGGGTGATCTGCCGTTCGATTTTTTTACTATCGATATGGAACACTCACCTTATAGCGATAGCCAGGTCGCCGATCTGCTGACGGTCATCAAGGCAAGCGGCATGCCATCGGTCGTGCGTATCCCGCGGCCGCAGTGGCATTTCGTAACACGTGTATTCGACTCCGGTGCAAGTGGTGTGCTGGCACCGTATTGCGAGACCGTGGATGAAGTTCGCGAAGTAGTCCGCGCTGCACGGTGGCGCCCGATGAAGGGGCGGCTGATCGAGCATGCGATGAAAACAGGAGAATTTCCGAGTGACGCGACTCGTGAGCATCTCGAAGAGTTTAATCAGGATCATGTTGTCATGATCGGTATCGAGAGCGTTCCTGCCGTCGAAAATCTGGATGAAATTCTCGATGTCGGCGGTATTGATGTTGTCTTTATCGGTCCTGCCGACCTATCGACATCTATGGGGATTCCGCGTGACTTCGATCACCCGGACTTCGATCGGATTGTGCGAGAAATTATCGCCAAGTGCACGGCGCGCGGTGTTCAGGTTGCGGCCAACTTCGCGTCGCTCGAACAATCTGCGAAGTGGGCGGGTAATGGCCTCAATCTCGTCATTCATGCAGCTGACTTTCGGGTGTTGTACGAGGGGTACAAGCTCGCGATCGAATCGATCGCCAAGGCTGCTGGCAAGTCGCTGACGGTTGATGAATCGAATGCCGATATCTAGAACGCTCATTACGTGTGGCATCGCCGCACTCGCTGCAGTTGTTTCAGCTTGCAGTCCGCCGCCCGCTGAAAAGGACGCAACGGAGTTGGCGGCACGGGAAGTTGGTAATACTGGCGGCCTGAATTACGGTGAGTTTGGCCCAGCCGATGCTTACGAGAATGGATCAACGCATCCGTTTTACGGCAGTGAGAATCAATGGAGCAGACGCATGTTCGAGAAACGTGCAGCTGATCTCTATTACAAGCGACGCGGGCAACGTCAGATGCTTGAGATTATTGACGGCAAACCAGAGGCTGCTCTGGCGTTGGCCGACCTGCGACTCAAAGAAGATCCCGCTGACGCAGAGTCTCACTATATCCGGGCGATCGCGTACGCCCAGCTGGATGACCTTGATGCTGCCTGGAATGCGATGACTGCGGCATTGGATGCGGGACTTGCTTTCGAACGGTTCCTTGCTGGTCCGCGTGACTTACTGGCGCCGCTAACCGCGTCCAGCCAGTTCCAGGCTATGGCGGAACGACAAGGCATTCGGATCGTACATGGTCCAATGCTGGGCGCCATAACAGACAGCAGCGCGCGTTTCTGGATACGCAGTGTAGCGGCGACTGATTTCGAAGTTCATATCAGCGGAGAGGGCGATGATTTGGTTGTGGCTGGAAGCACATCCGCTGCTGATGATTTTACCGGCATAGCCCGAGTAGACGGATTATTGCCTGATACTGAATATTCCTACCAGATCAGGTTTTCGGGTGAAGACAATGCCGAGCCTGGCATGCATCAATTCAGGACATCACCGGTCGCCGGGAGTGCTGGGCGGTTCGATGTCGGATTCGGCGGCTGCGCCGGCTACACGCCAGAAAATGAACGCATGTGGGACACGATAGCGGGCCATGATCTGCGCGCGTTTCTGTTTCTTGGTGATAATGTTTACATCGACGTTCCGGCAATGCCCGGCGCTTTTCATGAATACACATACTATCGGCGCCAGTCTCGCCCGGAGTTTCGGCGGCTCGTAAGTTCAATCCCGTCTTATGCAATCTGGGACGATCACGATGCCGCATTCGATGATGTATGGATGGGTCCGTACGTTGACCGACCGGCATGGAAGCAGCCAATGGTCAATTCCTTCCGCCAGAACTGGAACAACCCGGCCTACGGATCAGAGAGCAATCCGGGCACCTGGTTTCGCTTTTCTATTGGCGATGTCGACTTCTTCATGCTCGACGGTCGCACTTACCGAACGAATCCATTCATTGAAGAACCCAGCATGCTTGGGCCGGAGCAAAAAGCCTGGTTGTTTTACGGCCTCGAGAATTCTGACGCGACGTTCAAGATCATCGGGAGTCCGGTTGCGTGGGCTGATGGTGCCAAACCCGATAGTGCTGACACCTGGTCGGGCTTTGCGGATGAGCGTGAGGATATCCTCTCATTCATTGAAGAGAATAACGTACCGGGAGTTGTCTTGTTGTCATCCGACCGGCATCGCTCCGAAGCATGGGCTATTGAGCGCGACAGCGGCTACGAATTTTTCGATTTGCTTAGCGGTCAGTTGACCAATGTCCATACTCATCCAATCGAGGAGGGTGCGTTGTTCAGCTATAACGCGAACGACTCATTCGGTGTGCTGTCGATTGATACGTCACTGTCCGACCCCGAAATTACCTATCGAATTCATTCAATCGACAATGCCGTGGTTAATACGCTGGTGATTCGCCATAGCCAGTTAAGCGCCAAGCCTACAAATTCAGAATGATAACGTTCGCATGATTGAATGCGTGCAGCAGGAGCCATGAAGAAATGAGTATGCGCACAATTAAAATTCTATCCACACTGCTGCCAGCGATGCTGCTGGCCGGATGTGGCGCGGCAGAATCGGTCGAAGCTGGCGATTCTACAATCGAAACCGTCGCGCTCTGGCTGTTCGACGAACCGGTCGGTCTCTACCCAAGTAGCGTGTTGGACGATAGCTCGGACAACGATATGCCGCTGGCACTTGGTATGGGTGGGCAGGTCGTCGAGGGACGTTATGGTCATGCCCTGCTGCTGGAGGACCGCGAATTATTCGACGTTCCCGAAGGTGAGGAAAATCATGAGCAATTTGGTTTTGTAAGAATGCCACCGGCAGAAGGCCGGACGATTGAACCAATGACCTGGTTCAACGCGAAATTCGCGGCACTGATGACATCCGGCGAAGTGCACCTTCGCAAGGAAGTTGGTTTTGTTAATCCAACGGGCACAGGCATAAATCTGGGTGACTTCAACTGGACCATTGAGTTCTGGTATTCGCTTGCAGAAACCTCGCAATCGAGTATGCCAACGGGCATTGTTTTTGAGCTGGGCTCCGGACCGCGTGGCGAGAATAATCAGGTTACCAAGCTTCGCTGGAACAATGACAGTTTTGTGCTGGCCAATCAGGCGTCTGGAACGGTGCTCGATATTCCGAGCAATGCTCACACGCCGGGCTGGCATCACTATGCGTTTACCTATGATGCGGCGGCCAGTCAGCTAAGCCACTATGTAGACGGGCAGCTTCAGGCTCTCCCGGCGAAAGCAGACCTGGAAGCCCTTCCGTTCGGTGATGAAGCCTATTTATCATTGGGTCGTGATGGTGCCTGGGAAAATCCGTTGCATGGAATGCTCGACGAGTTTCGTATCAGTCGTGGGCTCGTCTACGCCGGCAATTTCGACCCTCCGGCGAGTTTCGCTGCGTCAGTTGACCCGGTTGAGCTTGCCGTCGGGCCTGCTCCGTTGTTTCAAACTGGCGACGGACCGTTGCAACTCGGCAATCGCAAACACGTATTCATCGACGACGAAATTCTTGCAGATATCGGCGATGTTGAGTTTGTCGTCAATCCGCCGAAGCGTGCTGAGCGTGTAATCGACAATATTGAGGGAGAGTTTCGCAAACACCTGACGGTCGTCGAGGGCGACGATGGTCTGATTCGTATCTACAATTCTGTCGAGAATGACTATCTCGCGGTCTATACGTCACGCGACGGTGTGAATTTCGAACACCGGGACCTGGGTCGCGGTGACGTCGGGGGGCGCAAGAACATTGTCATTCCCGATAACGTTGGCGGCCTCGGCAATCCTTTCTTCGATCCGCAGGCACCGGAAGCGGAGCGCTGGAAGTTTTTTACGGACTATCAGCGTCGCGGTATTTATCTCTACACATCGTCGGATGGCTACGACTGGAAACGACACAAGACGGTCATATTGCCGTTCCGTTCGGGAACTCAGTCCAGCACTTTCTATGACGATCAGCGGCAACTCTACGTCGCTTATCACCGCTCCGGAATTTTTCATACGCCGGCCGGTGCAACGCAGCGTAGCTCTGTCGTCACAGAGCACCCGGACCTCAGGGTGCCCGCACCATTTGATGCGCTGACCCAGCAGGATTATTTTGATTTGCGCGGCGAATACCCACTACGTGATCCGTTGCCCTGGTTTTCAGACAACGGGCCGTTAACACCCGGTGGATTCGGCATGGAATATCCGCACAGGTTTGATCCGATTCCCGAAGACCCGGTTGGAGTGGATTTTTATCTGACCAAGGCGACCAAGTACGACTGGGCGCCTGACACCTACGTCGCTTTTCCAATCGGTTATTTTCACTATGAGAAAGATGGCCCGCTAACTCGCACTATCTGGTTGGACGAGGACCGTGGGCGAGGATCAGGTCCGCTGGAGTCACAACTATCGGTCAGCCGCAATGGTATCGACTGGAAGCGCTATCCACGCCCGGCATACGTTGGTATCGGCCGGCACGAAGGGCGTGATGTTGTTACTGCCTATATTGCGCACGGCATGATTCGTCGTGGCGAAGAGATCTGGCAATACTATTTCGGTGAAACCCAGTACCACTCTGCGTATGTCAAAGACGCAGACGGCCGTGGCGTATATCGCCTGGTGCAGCGACTGGATGGTTTCGTATCGGTGGACAGTCCCTACGGCAGCGAAGAAACGATCGTGACCAAGCCGTTGGTATTTGACGGTGATCGCCTGCAACTCAACATCGACACCGACGCAGTGGGCTATGCGCAGGTGGGTTTTCTTGACGAAAATGGCAAGCCGATCGAGAGTTTTACCGTTGATGACGGCTTATACATCAATGGCGATTTCATCGCCGGCGAGGTCGAGTGGCTGAATGGTCCGGATGTGTCGGCGCTTGCCGGAAAGACAGTTCAGGTAGTCCTGCGCATGCGCGGCACGAAACTCTACGCGATGCAATTTGTAAACAGCAACGACTAAAGACGAGTAAGACAATGCGAAACGCAAACACGATATACAAACTCACCCTTATTACAGGGCTGTTTTTCTCCGGCATGAGCCTCGGCCACGCCAGAACGGGACCAGAAACTCAGGCCATAGACCTCGATACGTACGGCGACGTCGTTTATGTATCGGCTGTGACAGGCTCCGACGAAGGCGGCAATGGCACGAAAAAATTGCCGTTGGGCACGGTAGGTGCTGCGCTAGGCAAAGCAAAGGGCAAGTCGGTCGCAATTCTGGTCGCGGCCGGAACGTATGAGGAGCACTCGTTGCAGATGCGCTCTGGCGTGGACCTTTATGGAGGCTTCAGTGTGACGGACTGGTCACGCGACGTTTGGATCAATCGATCGATCATTAATGCGGCGCAAGCGGGCAGAGTGCTAACTGCGGCAGACAACTCAAGGCTTGACGGCTTTGAGGTGACCGGTGGTTTGATTCGCGGGCCGGGTGCCGGGATCTTCATCGACGGCGTATCACCTGTCTTGTCAAATAATTTTTTCGTGTCGAATAAGACATTGGGCCCGGAAAACTGGGACCCGGAGTTCTGGCATGAGACTGCAAATGACGGCGCCGCGATCTACTGTACCAATGCGGGCAACCCTGAAATCAATGGCAACCTGATCGCTGGCAATCGCACGGACAACGGCCGCGGTGCGGGCATTGCTTATGACCATGGCTGCAATGGATCTATAACGAACAACGTTCTGTTGGACAATATCGCCGGACTGGATGATCCAATGCGCAGCAGTGACGGTGGCGCAATGTCTATCTTCAGATGGTCGTCACCCGTCATCGCCAATAATATCGTCCTAAGCAATACAGCACTCAGCCACAATGATGCTGGCGGAATATTTGTGGCGCTCTGGTCGTCGGCAAGCGTTCGCGACAATCTGATTGTCGATAATGACGCTGGCGATGATGCAGGTGGCCTGTTCGTTGGCGGACAAGAGCATCGGTACGACGGTCCATTGGATCCTCTGCCTGATGCGGATAAATTCTATGTTGAGATTACGGGCAACTCGCTTTTCGGCAACCGAAATTCGTCACGTAACTCTGGTGCGACGCGAATAACCATGCAGAGCCGAGGGCTGGTTTCCCGAAATACGGTAGCGCTGAATCAAGGCTTCTATATTCAACGCAGCGAACTCGAGATCGTCAACAATACGATCCTTGAGAACACTCTGTTTATCGAAACGAAGGAGGGCTTGAAGCCCAGTTCGTTCAAGGACAACATCGTCCTGGGGTCATTCGAACTCGATACTGTCGCCACGGTCAGCGATTCGCTGTTTCGGGATGGCTTTGAAGGCGATGGCAATGTTCAGGGTGAGCCGACATTCATTGATGACGGCATGCACTTGCAGGCGCTTGCAACATCCTATTCGAAGCAGGATTATCAAACGACAGTTCATCTTTCTGCTCCAGTACGCGCTGATGCTCTGCAGGGGAGAGTGGTCGTATCGGATGAGCATTGGGGTGTCATCAATAGCGTTTCCGGTAATCGACTCAGCGTGTGGGGCGATCTCTCCGCGGCGACCGAATTCAGGGTGTTGCCCACCTACTCACAGTCATCGTCTTCAATCGGAGCTGGCAAGGGCGCGGATGCTGCCGCGGCTGCACAATGGCAGCCCGCGAGGATCAATAAGTCCATCGAGCTGCTGAGCAGCGGCCAACCCATTTATTACGCAGCCGCATACGGTGGCTATGAAGATGGACTGCGCATGTCCGACACATGGGCTGACTACATCGTGTTCAATATGGAGCATCAACCACTGGACTTCGGCTTGTTGCGAGAGTTCATGCGTGGTCTTGTTGACGCGGGCCCAACACCGAGCGGACATCGGACACCAGCGGTTGTTGTTGTACTGCCATTGCTTGGACTGGATGCAGCAACGGCGAAAGCAGGCGGCTGGATGGTTGAACAAGCTCTTGCGCAGGGCGTGCATGGAGTGCATCTTGCCCGAGCGAGAGATCCGGAAGCCGTCAAACGCTTTGTGCAGGCGGCACGTTACCCCAACCACAAACAGGCGCTCGAGATCGTTGGCGAAGGCCTGCGTGGCTGGGGCAGTCATATCTTTGCGGCGTGGGTTTGGGGGCTGGATCGAGAGGAGTATTTGCAGCGAGCAGATGTCTGGCCGTTGAATCCTGATGGCGAGATCATGCTGGGCGTGAAGATCGAAGATCAACAGGCGCTTGCCAATACCGAGGCAACACTGGCAGTGCCCGGGCTCGCTTTCGCGGAGCACGGCCCGCGCGACATGAGTCTCTCGTATGGCCATCTGGAGGGACGTGCGGATCCGCCGCTTCCGGCAGAAGTTAATGCAGCAGGTGATCGGGTCCTCGAGGCAGCGACTGCGAACGGACTGTTCTTTCTGGATAACGTGCTGCCCAACAACGTTAACGGACAAATTGATCGTGGCGTGATGATCGGCGCCGGTCGACGTGAAGACGCGGCCGAAGTCGGCAGGGCACACACGCAACGAAGCATGCCCTGGTAGACCCCGACATGAGGTGTCGCAGTTACATTGATGGACAGTGGCAGGAGACGTCGAGTGCACCCGTCGTCGCATTGAGCAATCCTGCGGATCGCCGCGAGATCGTTAGCTTGACGGTCACCGCAACAGCTGCTGATGCAGTTCGAGCCATCGAAGCTGCGGCGGCTGCATTTCCTGACTGGGGTCAGGTCGACTTGGCCACTCGTGTTGCTGTCGTAGAGCGGTTGCTCAGCGAGATACTCGAAAATAGCGATGAGCTTGCGTGCGCTATAGTTGCTGAAACCGGCAAGACGCTTGCCGAAGCGCACCGGGAAGTCGTCGCGACGGTCGATGAGTCTCGCGTGCAGATCGACTTGTTTCAAAGAAGTGAAGAAGGACCGGACGGCCATGCGATTGTGCACGAGCCGCTTGGCGTGGTGCTGCTGGTCACGCCGTCGAATTTTCCGCTCGCTGGTGTTATGCGAAAACTGGTGCCGGCACTGCTTGCGGGCAATGTCGCCGTCGTCAAAGCATCAGAGTTGACGCCGATGACGTCGGTTCTGCTCTTTACTGCGCTGGACACAGCGGGCCTTGCGCCGGGCGTGGCGAGTCTTGTTATCGCGGATGGCCAGACAGTGGTACCGCCGATGTTGGCCATGCCTGAACTGAAAGCCATCTCGCTGACGGGTTCGAGTGCAACCGGACAGGCGATCGCCGAAGCGATCAGTGACAGAAACATTCGTTTCCAGGCGGAGATGGGTGGTTCGAACGCGGTCGTGATTCTGGCGGACGCGGATCTCGAAATGGCGGCGACGGGAATTGCGGAGCACGGCTTCGCGTACTGCGGGCAATGGTGTACGGGCACATCGAGAGTGATTGTCGATCAATCGGTATACCAGCAGTTTCTGGAGATCTTGCAGGAGAAGATTGAGCGAATCGTGACTGGCGCGGGGTCCGAGCCAACGACGACGATGGGCCCACTGATTTCAAGCCTGCAGCAGCGTCGAGTCAGTGAAGCAGTGAATGCCCTGCTTGAGGAAGGGGCACGCGTATTGACAGGCGGGGCGGTTCCCGATGACGATGAGCTCGTGCACGGAAACTATTTCGAGCCAACACTGCTGGCCGATATCGGCGACTACGAGTCACTCTGCAACACAGAGATCTTCGGCCCGGTTGTCGCCGTCGTCGCGGCAAGCGGGATCGATGATGCCCTTGCGAAGGCAAACACCGGGCGCTATGGATTGTCGTTTTCCATTTATACCCGCGACCTGGAGCTGGCCCGGCAGTTCGTAGCCGCTGTTGACGCGGGGATCTGCCATGTGAACATGCCAACCGGCTATCGGCACAATGCGCTACCGGTCAGCGGGCGCAAGGAATCCGGCCGGGGAATACCTGAGTGCGGAACCTACGCGCGTGATTTCTTTAGTCAACCAAAGGCCGTGTACGGTCTGCACAAATCTCGAGAGCAGCAATGAAGATCACAAACATCCGCGAAGAAACGGTTTCTATCGCCTCACCGATTAGAAATGCCGTTATCGATTTCTCGTCAATGACGGTGTCGACTATTGCCCTGGAAACGGACCAGACTGTCGACGGTAAGCCTTTGATTGGATATGGCTTTACGTCAAATGGACGCTATGGGCAGGGCGGCATCCTGCGAGAGCGGATCATCCCCCGATTGCTCAATGCGGACCCGGAAACCCTGCTGAGCGACGACGGCCACAATCTCGATCCATTCCGTTGTTGGGACGTGATGATGACCAATGAGAAGCCCGGTGGTCATGGCGAGCGAAGCGTCGCGGTTGGTGCGATTGACATGGCGATCTGGGATCTGGTCGCAAAGTTTGAAAAACAGCCGCTGTATCGTTTGCTGGCAGATCGCTACCGCGACGGTCAATGCGATACCGCGGTCAATGTTTATGCGGCTGGCGGTTACTACTACCCCGGCGCAGATCACAGCACATTGCAGGACGAAATACGCAAGTACCTGGATATGGGTTTCAATGCGGTCAAAATGAAAATCGGCGGGGCCAGCCTCGCTGAGGATCTGTCCCGAATTGAGGCAGCACTGCAGGTGGTCGGTGACGGCAAAAATCTCGCAGTCGACGCCAATGCGCGATTTGATATAGCAACCGCGATTGAGTATGGCGAAGCGATCGCGGGCTACGGTTTAAGATGGTACGAGGAACCGGTTGGTGTTCTGGACTTTGCGGCATTGGCAGAGCTTAAGGCGGCTTGTGCAACACCCATCGCTACGGGAGAGAATATTTTCTCATTCGATGACTCGAGAAATCTTGTTCGCTATGGCGGATTGGATGCGTCGACGGACTACCTGCAAATGGACCCGGTGTTGAGTTATGGCCTTGTCGAGTATCTGCGTACACTCGATATGCTGGCGGATTCTGGCTGGTCACCGCGGCGCTGTGTACCGCACGGTGGGCACCAGTTCGGACTGCAGATGGCGGCAGGTCTCGGCCTTATGGGCAACGAGGCCTATCCCGAAGTGTTTGAGCCGTTTGGCAGGTTCGCACCGGAGATGACGTTGCGCGACGGTTTGGTTTGTTTGACGGACGCGCCGGGGATCGGCTACGAAACGATTCCGGAGATTTATGAAATTCTCAAATAGAAACCCACCAATAACCGATAAGATCGAAAACAGACTATGTCCACACTAAAAGACGTTGCTGACAAAGCTCAGGTTTCAATCTCAACCGTTTCCCGGGTGATCAATGAAGAGCCGCTGGTCAAACCGAAGACCCGCGAGAAAGTTGAGGCTGCGATTGCTGAGCTGAACTATCTGCCAAATCGGGTCGCGCAGCGCCTGCGCAGTATTACGAGCAAGAACAAGCTTATAGGCCTGGTGCTGCCGGATGTGCAGAACCCTTTCTATGTGGATGTTATTCGCGGCGTGGAAGAGTGCGCTTACGAGCATAACTTTGCGGTGATGATTGGTAATTTCGATCAGGACATGGCCAAGGAAAAACTGTACCTGGATGTTCTGCAGTCCGAATTGGTCGATGGACTCATCGTCGCTCCGTCACATGGCAAGGACCAGCACATCATCGATGTTATCGGTAACGGCTACTCTGTTGTCTGTATCGACCGTGGGCTCATCGGTATCGACGTCGACGTCGTCAAAGTGGACAACGAGGTTGGCGCATTTGGGGCAATTGAGTACCTGATCGGTCTGGGTCACACGAGAATTGCTCATATCACCGGCCATACGCAGATTCCAACCACCCGGGAACGAATTGCAGGTTACGACAAGGCGATGCAGAAACACGCTATTGCTATTGATCCTGAGCTGGTAAAGAACAGCCAATCGAACTATCAGAGCGGCTCGGACCTGATGCTGGAGTTGTTGGATTTGCGCAATCCGCCGACGGCTGTGTTCACGGCGAATAACTTGCTCACGCTCGGGGCCCTGCGCTCGATTCATGCGCGTGGCCTGAATATTCCAGACGATATTTCTATCGTGGGTTTCGACGATATGTACTGGTCAAGCTCACTGAACCCGCCGTTGACGGCGGTTCGGCAGTCCGGACACGATATTGGCTACAAAGCGGCGGAACTACTGCTGCAGAGAATGAAGCACCCGAAGCGGCCTGCATCAAGTGTTGTATTAAAGACACAGTTGATGGTGCGCCATTCTTGCAAACAGCAGAACGGGGTAGTAGGTTAGATTCAGCTTCAAGCGGTGACGGCCCCCATAGAAATGATAACGTTCTCATTTGGGGGTCGATTGAAAGATGGGAACGTTCTCATTTTGTTGCGTCTGACTCAACAGAGAGCGGTAAGAATCGACAAAAACAACGGCCCCGGGGGGGCTGTTCGGGAGAGATCATGAGCAAGCTACCTAGCAATGTAATGAGGATCACGGGCTTTTGTGCCCTAATCGTGTTCGCCTTGATCGGCAATGCGCACGCCCAATCCACCGCATCCGTGCGCGGAACGGTCACCGACGGACAGACCCAGGGATATCTGCCTGGAGCCACGATTGAGCTTAGCGGCACCACACACCGAGCCACGACCGGCGATGACGGCCGCTATCGGCTTGATGGCGTGGCGGCAGGTACCTACCCGATGACGATCACCTACGTTGGCTATAACAGTTACGAAGGCGAGGTAACGGTTAGCGAATCCGGTACCACCGAGCAATCAATAACCTTGGCTCGCGTTGTCCAGGTAGCGGACGAAGTCATTGTGAAGGGCGCTCGTTTTGGCCAAAGCAAGGCGCTGAACGAGCAAAGAGAATCGGCGAATATCAAGAACATCATCTCGGAGGAGCAGATTCAGAGTTTCCCTGACTTGAACACTGCTGAAGTCTTGCAACGTGTCTCGGGTGTGAGCATTCAACGAGATAACGGCGAAGGCCGTTTTGTTTCTCTGCGCGGTACGTCACCCAGCTATACCAACATTACGATCAACGGCCAGCAAGTTGCCTACTCGAACGGAGAGAATCGTAGCGTTGAGTTGGACGTTGTGTCGGCAGCACAATTGAGCGGAGTAGAAGTAACCAAGGTTCTGACCCCGGATATGGACGCTGATGCGATTGGCGGGTCGGTCAATCTCAAAACGCAAAGCGCGTTCGACAATGAATCAATAGTCATGAACGCTATCGTTGGCGTCGGTGCGCATTCAATTGCGGATGGTGAACACACACGCGCGGCCTTTAATTATTCTGATGTGCTTGGTGCGAACAAGAATTTTGGTGTGTCAATCGGAGTGAACTACGCTCGTACTTCCGCTGAACGCCACAATAATGAACAGAAGTGGGGCAGCGAAGACGACGTTAACGATGTCGAGATTCCGTACGCACTGACGAACTCCGAAGTGCAGTTTTCAGAGAATACACGTGACCGCTACGGTCTGAACGCACGACTGGAATATCGATTCACCGATGATCATGAGGTTTATCTCGGCGGCGTTTACAACTTTCGCGAAGATGACCAGGATCGACAGGTCACGCGAGTCCGCTGGGACAAGGGTGATTACATATCCCCGACCGAAGTCGAAGACCTGAGAATGGTCAGGTCCATGAATGATCGGGTGGAAGAGCAAAAGATCACATCCGTCACCTTTGGTGGCAAGAGTCATTTCGGCTCTACATTGCTCGACTACAGTCTGTCGACGAGTTCTGCATCAACGAAGAAACCTGATGGGCAGCTGAAGCCGGAGTTCGAGTATCGCGGCATGAACCTGAATGTGGTCGGTATAGATTCTCCGACTCCTGACTGGGATTCGGCGACCAACGATATCAATGACAACGACAACTATGCAATGGATAAGGTTGACGTCAAGTATGAAAATACGACCAGCGATATTAGTGCTGCAGCCCTGAATTTTACGATGCCAATGGTGTGGGGTGGAGATTCCGGCGACCTCAAGATTGGTGCGAAGGTGCGCTCATTGAGCAAGGATCGTAAGGACGATCGTTCGCAGTGGTCCTGGGAAGGTGATGATGACTTGTTGTTAGGCCAGTTCGATAGTGGTGAAGCCGTTCTGCTCGATACCGGTTACGACCTTGGCAATGGGACGGATCGCGTGGCATTTCGCGATTTCTTCTTTGCAAATCAGACCGCCGGTGCGTTTGAGGAAGAAGTACGCAATGACGTAAATCTCGGCGAGCCATACGAAGCTGACGAGGAAGTTTCGAGTGTCTACATAATGACGACACAGACTTACGGAAAGCTGCTGCTTGTGGCCGGCGTTCGTGCGGAGTACAACAGCCTCGACTACACCGGTGCAAACCTGGTTATGAATGATGACGAAGTCATCAGCAACACCAACGAAAGTGTTAGTAGCTCTTTTGATCATATATTTCCGAACTTGCAGTTCCGCTATCGGCTTTCCGACCAAACGAATCTGCGACTGGCTTTCAGCCAGGGAATGGCGCGACCCGACTTCTGGGATGCGATGCCACGCTCGTTCACGCAAATCGATGATGAGGAAATCATCCGCGGTAACCCACTTCTTGATCCGGCAATTTCAACCAATGTCGACATTCTCGCGGAACGCTTCTTTGAGGGTATCGGTATTCTGTCCGGCGGCATCTTCTACAAGCAGATTGACGACTTCGTCTTTCAGTCTTCGTCGGTACAGGAAGGTGGCGAATTTGACGGTTTCGATGTTGAGCAATTCGAGAATGGTGGTAGCGCCGATCTTGTCGGTGTAGAGCTGGCCTGGCAACAGCAGTTCTCAACATTACCCGGTTGGTGGGCAGGTTTCGGTATCTACGCCAACTACACCTATACGGACGCCACCAGCATCGATCTGGGTACCGGTAGCGATCGTACTCCCCTCGAAGCTCTGCCCGAGCAAATGCAGCACGTCGGCAACCTTGCGCTGGTGTACGAGAGAAACTCCATTATTTCGCGACTCTCAGCTAACTACAGCGGCAAGTGGATTGAAGAAGTCGGTAGTGATGCGGATGAGGATGAATGGCGAGATGCTGCGACCACTGTTGATTTCTCGTTCACCTACATGTTCAACAGCGGCATTGATCTCTTCTTGCAGGGAAATAACCTGACGAATGAAGTGAAGTTCATCTACTCAGGTGTCTCAACCCGTTCGGCGCAATACAGCATGACGGGTCGGTCGTACAATCTCGGTATGAAATGGACTTTCCAGTAAGCGCTTAAGACCATTTTCGCCGGACCGGAGAATGCAGGTGCCAGACATGCAATGGCACCTGCGACTCCCTCCTGCATTCACTTCAATCAGCTACCGCGTACCGGTTAGAGGTTTCGAGCATGAACAGCGCACCGTTGCTGGGTATATCGATGGGCGATCCAGCCAGTATTGGCCCAGAGGTAACCGTCAAGGCGATTGCTAATCCCGCGGTAACGCGACATTGCCGTCCCGTTGTCATCGGTGACGCCGCAGTGATTCAGAACGCAATTGATTTCTGCGGACTGGCTCTGAAGATGAACGTGATCGACGCAGTCGCCAAGGCAGATTTTACAGCCGGCATTATCAACGTCTTTGACCTCGCGAACGTCGATCAGGAAACATTTCAACGCGGCGCGATTTCTGCCATGTGTGGTCAGGCGGCGTTTGAATACGTCGTAAAAGTTATCGAACTCGCACTGGCCAATGAGATAGATGGCACTGTCACTGGACCGATCAACAAGGAATCCATAAATCTCGCCGGTCACAAGTTCGGCGGACATACCGAGATCTATGCTGAGTACACCGGGAGCGCGAAAGTTGCGATGCTGCTGGTCGAGGAAAATCTGCGTGTCATACATGTGTCAACGCATGTGTCCCTGCGGGAAGCCTGTGATCGTGTTAAGAAGCCTCGCATTCTCGAGGTCATCGAACTGATCGACGCGGCCTGTAAGAAGCTCGGTATTGCAGAACCAAAGATTGGCGTTGCCGGTCTTAATCCACATTCCAGCGACGGTGGTTTATTCGGTAGCGAGGAGCAAGAAGAGATACTCCCGGCGATCGAAGAGGCACGGGCGCGCGGCTACCATGTTGATGGTCCTGTGCCATCGGATACCCTGTTTCCCAAGGCAATCGGTGGCGTGTACGACGGCTGCGTCGCCATGTACCACGACCAGGGGCACATTCCATTTAAAGTCGTAGGCTTTAACTGGGATAGCGATTCGCAAAAGATGAGCAGCGTGCGTGGGGTCAATATTACGCTCGGGCTGCCGATTATTCGCACGTCGGTTGATCACGGAACGGCTATGGAAATTGCGGGGCAGAACATTGCGAGTTCAGATGCGATGGTCCTGGCAATCGACTATGCCGTGCGCCTGTACAATGCCGGCATTGCAGCGGAGCACAGCGCACAATGATTGCTGTGATTACGGACGACTTGACGGGCGCTGCGGAAATCGCAGGAAGCGCGCTCGCAAGAGGGTTTCGATCCGTCATCAAAACGCAGTCCGTAGGTAAAGAAGAAGCCGATGTTCTGGTGATAGCGACCAATATGCGTTCCCTTGATACTGCTGCAGCAGCAAGCAAGTCGGCGCTTTTGACTGAGCAAATCCTTGGGCTTGAGCCTGACCTGATTTTCAAGAAAGTAGACTCTGTACTGCGGGGGCATGTCGGACCGGAACTGGCTGCGCAAATGGCGGTTGAGAAAAAGTCCCGAGCGTTATTGATACCGGCCAACCCTTCGCAGCAGCGCACAATTGCTGACGGTATCTATTTCGTTGACGATCAGCCAGTCGCGCAGTCCGGTTTTGCGGCGTCGCATGATTTCGCTTCGAAGACATCGAAGGTTATCGAGATATTGGCGAATGGCGGGGCGAGGGATGCGGTGTGTATTTCACCCGGCGACACCATCGAGCGCGATGGGCTGTACATCGGCAACACACGCGATAGCGACGATTTGCATGCCTGGGCACTAGCAGTAGATGACACATTGGTTCCCGCAGGCGGAGTGGATTTCTTCTCGGCCATTCTGGATACGCGATCGCCTGCCATGAATGGGCGGGATCGTCTGGATGACGTTCGCGGAGATGGCAATGCGCTGTACGTCTGCGGAAGTAACTTTCCCACCAGTCGGGCGGCAATATCGCCGGTTCAGGACCATACCGTCTGCATCGCGATGCCAGATGAGGTCTACTTCAGCTCAGAGGTTGACCCGGAACTACTGGACCGTTGGGCAACGCAGGTTATTGACGGCCTGAAGGGCCACAGAAACGTTGTAATCACTGCTACACAAAAACCGAATGGCCGCAGCCTTAGTGGACGAAAAATCACGCAGGCTATGGCGGAGATTGCGCGGCAGGTTGTTGTCAGCGGAGCCATCAGTGACCTGATGATCGAAGGCGGGGCAACCTCACAGGCTGTCCTTGGGGCACTGCACATTGATAGTCTGTACCCAACCGATTCTCTGGCACTTGGAGTCACGCGTATGCGTGTCGACGAGTACCCGCAGCTGCATGTCACGACAAAACCGGGAAGTTACCGGTGGCCAGAATCTATTTGGAAGACCCAACCATAAAAGAGTGAGATCAGAACTATGGAAAGCAACTCATTACACATTGTTGATTACTTGATCATTCTTGCCAGCCTGATCGTTTCCGTCGGCGTTGGTGTTAAGTTTTCGGGCAAACAGTCCAACACGTCAAACTACTTCTCGGCCGGCGGCAATATCCCTTCCTGGGCGATCGGTGTTTCAATTTTCGCGACACTGATAAGTAGCGTTACGTTTCTCGCCTACCCCGGCGACGGCTTTGCCGGCAATTGGGTGCGATTGGTGCAGGGGATGATGGTGCCAGTGGTCGTGCTTCTCGGCATCGGTTTTATTGTTCCGCTGTACCGAAATGTCATCGGGCTAAGCGCGTATGAGTATTTCGAGAAACGGTTCGGCTATTTCGCACGAGTTTACGGTTCACTCGGTTTTATTCTGGCGCATTTCGCGAAGATGGGTTCGGTGTTCTTCCTGCTGTCACTCGCCGTATCAAGCATGACGGGAATTGACACATACACTGTAATTATCGTGCTCGGTATCGCCGTGATTATTCTGACCTTACTTGGCGGCATGGAAGCTGTTATCTGGCTTGACGTTATTCAGGGGTTCCTGCTCATCTTCGGCGGGCTGATTTCATTGTTCATCATTGTCATAAATATTGATGGCGGTCTGGGGACAATACTGGCTGTTGCATCGGCCGAGGACAAGATGAGTTTGGGGTCGATGGAATGGGACTTCGTGAATCTGACGTTTTGGGTCATGGCGCTCAATGGCATCTTCTACACCATTCAAAAGTACGGTACCGACCAAACGATCGTACAGCGCTACTTGACGGCACGATCTGACAAGGATGCCATCAAGGCATCCATTCTCGGAGTGATCATGGTGGTGCCGGTCTGGGCACTGTTCATGTTCATCGGCACCGCGTTGTACGCGTTCTATCAGGGCCAGGCGGTGTTGCCGGACGGAATGCGCGCGGATGCCGTTTTCCCGTTCTTTATCATGAGTCAACTGCCAATCGGTGTCGTCGGCATCATTATATCTGCGCTTATGGCGGCGGCGATTTCGTCACTCGACTCCGATCTGAACTGTCTCGCAGCGGTCGGTGTTGACGATTACTACAAGAAATTACGGCCAAATAGCACAGACGAACAACGCCTGAAGGTTGGCAAGACTCTCGTTGTCCTGTCAGGCATAGGCGCCATTATCGTGGCCTCAATTTACGTATCCGCGGGTAGCAAAGGGGTGCTTGGAACCGTATTCGCTTTGTACGCGATCTTCTCGGGTGGCATCGCCGGCATGTTCCTGCTCGGCGTGTTCATACCTCGTGCCAACAAGCAGGGCTTGTATATTGGTGTCGCCGCGTGCGTTGTTTTTACCGCAGGTGCGTTGCTCACTTCGACGCCGATGACATTTGGCGGAGAGAAAAAGATACTTCTGGATCTGGGTAGCTTCAACTACACGCAGCACAAATACATGCTTGGCGTTTATAGTCATGTCGTGTTGTTCTTCGTTTCATGGGCTGCGAGTTATCTGTTTCCGGCTCCCGATGTAGACGGCAGCCTTACCTATTCTGGCTGGAAGCAGAGGCAGCGTGCCATTGAGGCAGGTGAGTAAAATGTTGATGTTGAAACGACAAAGATGGATTCTGGTGCTTGCCTGCGGTTTTGCGATTGCTGCTTGTAGCCCGCCGAAAGAAGCGAGCACCGCAAACGATGCCGCGGTGACGGCAGAGCAGAAGCCCTGGAATATTGTTCTGATTCTGGCGGACGATCTCGCCTGGAACCAGGTTGGTTATCACGGCACGGAATTCTACGAAACGCCTAACATCGATGCGCTGGCTGCCTCAGGCATGCAATTTTCCAAAGCCTATTCAGCCAATCCGGTGTGCTCACCAACTCGAGCCAGTTTGATGACCGGCAAAAATCCGGCACGTCTGCATATCACTGACTATATTCCGGGCAGTCCGTATCCCTATGCGAAACTGTCGCGGCCTGCAGAAGTCCCCGGCCTGCCGCTGGAGGAAGTGACGCTGGCCGAAATGATGCAGTCAAAGGGCTACGCGACAGGCCATTTTGGAAAGTGGCATCTGAATGTCGACAAAAACTATGTTGCCGGCAGACCAATGGATCCGAAATCGCAGGGTTTCGAGGACATCCTGACGACCGTCAAGCCACCGTATGAGGCTGATCCATCAGCGGACGCGCACCATACGATTGAGATCGCCGATCGCTCGCTCGCGTTCATTGACGCGAATAAAGACCAGCCGTTCTTCCTGTATGTCACATTCCATGCCGTGCACCGGCCTGTCATGGAGAAGCCCGAGCTCATCGAAAAGTACGCAGCTAAGTCCGGCGCCGATGATCCGGTCAATAACCCGATTATGGGTGCCATGATTGAGACAATGGATGACAGCGTTGGTCGCATTGAAAAGCGATTGGAAGAATACGGCCTTACTGATCACACGATTGTAATTTTCTACTCTGACAACGGCGGCTTCGAGCAATTGCAGGCGCAGGATCCGTATCGCGGTGGCAAAGCGATGATCTGGGAAGGCGGCGTACGCGTTCCGCTCGCAATCAAGTGGCCCGGTGTGGTTGAGGCAGGTACAAGCAATGACGAACTCGTCATATCGGACGACTTCTTCCCTACCTTTGCTGAAATATTGAACGAGACAAACATATCGCCGGATATCGATGGTTTCAGCCTCGTGCCGTTGCTGAAACAGACCGGCTCACTTGAGCGTGATGCACTGTACTTCCACTACCCGCATTTTCATCACCTTGGGTTCAAGCCGGCAGGGGCGATTCGACAAGGCGACTATAAGCTCGTTGAGTGGTTTGAAGGCTCTATTGCCGGAGATGGGGCTGCGGTCAGTCTGTTCAATATTGAAAGTGATCCGGGCGAGACAACCGACCTCTCTGCCGAAATGCCAGCGTTAGCTGACGAAATGCTTGCGAACCTCAGAGCATGGCGCAAAGACGTCGGCGCAGAAGAGATGACGCTGAATCCGAATTACGAACCCGACAGGGCGGATTGGCGATTTGTCGATGAGCATGGCGGAAACTCAAAATGAGAACGATCACGTTCCTGAATCCGGCCAAACTGGTGTTCGGGCCAGAGGCGTTTGCGACCTTAAAGCAGGATGTCATTGGGTCGGGGTTTCGCCGTTGTTTTATCGTTGCTATCGAGCCGCAAAGAGAACTGATGCAACAAATGCAGCTGGAGTTTGATGCTGCAGGTATCAGTTGCGAAGTCGATTATTCGATCGTCAATGAACCGACATTCGCAGAATTTGAGACTCTGCTGCAGCGAGTGCGTTCGTTCGATACCGATTTTGTTCTCGGTATAGGCGGCGGCAGCGTAATGGATGTCGCCAAGCTTCTTGCCGCACAAATCAAGAATACGCAGTCGATTGATGACATCGTTGGTATTGGAAACCTTGCTGAACGGCAGACTGGAATGATCTGTGTTCCAACGACTTCGGGTACCGGTAGCGAAGTCTCTCCCAATGCCTTGTTCACGACCGATGATGGCGCCAAAGTCGGGGTGATCAGCCCATTCCTGGTACCCGATGCGGCCTATATCTGCCCGGAACTGACAATGTCGGTGCCACCCGCTGTAACAGCGGCGACTGGTATCGATGCGTTAACGCATTGTCTCGAAGCGTATGCGAATAATTTTTCGCATCCGATGGCGGATGTTCTGGCTATTGAGGGCATACGAATAATTGCCGAGAACCTTGTCAATGCCTGCCGTAATCCGGACGACATTGATGCACGTACTCAAGTGGCGCTTGGAAGTGTTTATGGGGGCATGTGTCTCGGGCCAGTGAATACCGGTGCGGTACATGCACTTGCGTATCCGCTGGGGACCGAATTCCATATTCCACACGGTCTGTCGAATGCATTGCTGCTTCCCTATGTCATGGAATTCAACCTGCCGAGTGCGATACCGCAGTACGCAAAGGTCGCGCAGGCTATGGGTGCAGAGCTTGTATCATCCGATGAGCAGACAGCCAGGAATGGTATTGAGAAAATCAGGCAGCTCATAGCGGATTGCGATATTCCATCGCGACTATCAGAGGTTGATATTCCGCTCGATGCAATCGACGGATTGGCGGAAGGCGCACTAAAAGTGCAGCGGCTGCTGAAGAATAACCTCAGGGAAGTAACGCTTGCGGATGCCAAATCAATTTACCGATCGGCGCACTAGTGGGCCCGGAGAAATATGATGCAGGATAAAAAAATTAAGGATACTTATCGGGGCGTTGTTGTTCCGATGACAACACCATTGGACCAGTACGGTGCAATCGATCCACAGGGCGTAATTAAAATTGTCTCGAACCTGGTCAGCAACCGATGCTCGCCTTTCGTGGCCTGCACAACCGGTGAATCAGCCTCGATTTCAGACGCAAGCAAAGCAGAGCTGGTCAAGCTGGCTGTCGACGCAGCGGCGGGTAGAGAACTCGTCTACGCAGGAATCGCTGACAACTGTCTTGCTGCGAGCCTGGAGAAGGCTCGAGAATACAAAGATTTGGGTGCCGATGTGCTGGTGTCGCATTTGCCCTGTTATTACCCGATTGACGAAGAGCAGATGAAACACTATTTCAGTGCGCTTGCCGATGTCAGCCCGCTGCCACTTGTGCTGTACAACATTCCGGTGACCACCAAGCTGTCAATCCCACTGGCATTGATAGACGAGTTGAGCCATCACGAGAACATTGTCGGTGCGAAAGACTCTGAACGCGGTGATGATCGCCTGCGCGAGAGTCTTGCGTTATGGGCTGACCGGGAGGATTTTACGTTTCATCTGGGTTGGGCCGCGATGTCGTCATTTGGCCTGCAAAATGGCCTGGATGGAATTGTGCCCAGTAGTGCCAATCTGGTGCCGGGTCTGTATCGAGCAATTTATGACGCCGCAAAAAGTGGCGACGGCGCGGAGGCCGACAGGCTGCAGGCGATTACTGATGAGATCAGCGCCTATTACCAGCAGGATCAACCACTCAGCCGGGCGATCCCGATATTTAAGGCGATGCTGTCCGCATTCAAGATCTGCGAGCCCCACGTTGCATCGCCCATGCTCACACTGGAAGGCGCGGAACTGGCTTCGATCAAGAGTGAAGTCCTCGATCGTTTCGGCGAGTATGTTTCTTAGCGATGTAGTACGCGGGCGTTCGGGCCCCGCCTTGACGGTTTGTTTGCTGCTATCGAGTTGCGGACTTTCAGGCAACGCTCCGCCAGATGTCCGCGCCTGGCGTGCCGGCGACCACCATATCCACAGTATCTACAGCGCGGAATGGGATAAGAGTTTTGATCCGCCGGTGCCGATCGTAGCGGGCGATGCCGAATATTCGTACGAAGTGAATGCACGCAAAGCGCGTGAGTATGGGCTGAGCTGGATAGTCGTAACCGATCACGGCGGACCCAATCACAGTGACTTCAGTCGCGAGTTTGCCTACCCGCAATTGTTCTACACAAGAAAGCTGGTCCCGGAAGTTATTCAGTTCTATGGCATGGAGCTCGATACTCCGGGTGCCAAGCACTGCACTGTGATCATGCCGCACACTGACGACGAAGCTGATCAGATGCTGTCTCTCGAAAAGGCATTTGGGCGCAAAGACGCCTGGCCGGATGACCCGGGTCGCGATGACGAGGATCGTATGCTCGATGCTCTTGCGGCAATGCAGGTAATGAGCGAGCCGCCCCTCGTGATCGTGAATCATCCATCAAGATCCGCGGCGGAACTCGGTGCCTACGGACTGGTTTCACCTCGCCAGATACGCGCATGGCATGACGCGGCTCCCACTGTCGTTGTCGGTATGGAAGGTGCGCCCGGACATCAAGCCAGTTCACTCATGCCCGATGGGAGTAGCAACAAAGATGGCTTGCGTGGCGACTATGATGACTACCCGACTATGGGTGGGTTCGATCAAACGACGGCAACGCTGGGAGGCTTCTGGGACAGCATGCTCGGCGAAGGCCGACGCTGGTGGATTACCGCGAATTCGGACAGCCATATTCACTACACTGAAGGGGGCGAAGATTTTTGGCCCGGTGAGTACTCGAAGACCTATGTGTTCGCTGAAAATACATTCAAGGACATTTTCGATGGCCTGAGGAACGGAAACGTCTTCGTATCGACAGGGGATCTCATCACCGAGCTGTATGTGACAGCAGCATCGACCAGCGATGAGTCGAGCGCTTCGATCGGCGAAACGTTGCCGGTAAAATCGGGGTCTGACGTTGAGATATCCATCAGGTTTTACGACCCCAGCGGATCAAATGCCAGCGGTGCAGGACCTGAGGTAAGTCGAGTCGATGTGATCACTGGATCGGTCGAAGGGGCAGTATCTGATACCAATCCGACGACCGCTGTCGTGTTACGGGCCACGCCGGACTCGTGGCTTAAGGATCGAAAATTCAGCGTTGTGAAATACCTTTTTACCGATGTGACGCAGTCATTCTATGTGCGCATACGTGGCACAAGTGGCGAAGAGTCTGAACCGCTGCCGGATGTGCCTGGCGAGAACCCCTGGAAAGACCTCTGGTTCTACAGCAATCCGGTGTTCGTCAACGTCGAGTAATCGGTCAAACGACAGGTCCGGTTTGGCCGCCGCATCTCACAGGCGATCCTTCATTTTGTAGTACAACATGCCGAGCGCAATAACCTGGTTGCCCATCCATTGCGATCCGGGAAGCCTGAAGTGTTTCGTGTTGGCGAACAGATCAAACCGCTCCAGCGTACCGGCAACGGCATCGGACATGATTTCACCCATGACGTGTGTCGCGCTAACGCCATGACCGGAATATCCCTGACAGTAGTAGACATTGTTATTGATCCGACCGAGAGCCGGAACGCGGTTCAGCACAACGCCGATTTTGCCGCCCCACTCGAAGTCCACGCGGACGTCTTTTAGCTGTGGGTATACTCTTAGCAGGCGAGGCATGATGTATGACTTGATGCTCGCCGGGTCTCGACCCGAGTAATTGCAGGCGCCGCCGTACAGCAGGCGTTTGTCGGCAGAAAGGCGGTAGTAGTCGACCACCTCATTCAAGTCGCAGACTGCGACGTCCAGAGGATTGATCTGATTGACGATTTCCGCAGACAAGGGCTCCGTGCCAATGATGTAGCTGCCGGCCGGAAATACCAGGTTGGACAGAACTTTTGGCTCGAACTGGCTGTAGGCGTTACCGGCCAGTACGACTGAATCGGCTTCCACTACACCGTTTTCAGTTTTCACTTTCGGGCGAGGTCCGTGTTCTATTCCCGTAACCGGTGATTGCTCAAAAATTTGCACGCCCAAATCGTGTGCCGCCCGCGCTTCACCGATACAGAGATTGAGGGGGTGTAGATGCCCGTCGCGATAGCAAATGAAACCACCGTGGAACGCATCGGTTCCCAGATTTTCGCAGGTTTTTTGACGGTCCCATACTTCGTACTTATAGGGAAACTTATGCTGCTCACGTTCCTGCACAAATTCGTCAAAATAGCTTGCCTGTGACGGTTTGGTTGCGACCTCGAGAAATCCGCCTTTGATGTCACAGTCGATGGCGTATTTATCAACTCGTTCATAGATGATGTCATTGCCGCGCCACTTCATGTCCCAGAGCATGTCGGCGATGCCATCCCCGTGTTGCTTGCGGATTTTCTCCAGCCCACTAATACCGTTAATGATCTGCCCGCCATTTCTGCCCGACGCGCCCCAGCCAATTCGATTAGCTTCCACCAGGGCAACGGAGAAACCGCGTTCTGCCAACGTCAGTGCCGTCGCGACACCAGTAAAACCGGCACCAACAACGCAGACGTCAACAGACTTACGGCCCTGCAGGACGGGGTAGTCGGTGACTTCATTGACCGACGCGGCGTAATAAGAGCCGGTGTGTTCCTGTTTCTGGTCAGCTGCAAGCATGGCAATCACTGTCTTTTTAAATGGGTGGCTTTTTGAATTGAGGCTTTATTTATATCAACCGATCGATATAATATAAGTGTAGCCGCCATAACGAAGACAGGTCAAGGCCTGGAGCGAAGGAAGCAGGGCATGCCGAAGATTGTTGATCATAAATCACAGCGAGAGAAGTTCGCCCAGGCAACGATGAGCCTGATCGCACGGCACGGCCTTGAAGGAGTAACAATGCGGGCGGTTGCGGCCGAGGCTGGTCTCTCGTATGGATCGCTGTTTCACTATTTCGACTCGAAAGACGATCTCTTGAAACATGCGATTCAGTATTCAACCTCGCTGCAAACTCAGCGCGTCAACGAATTCAGCGACAAATATTCGGGTTTGCAGGCATTGGAACATCTCTTGTGTGATGACGCGATCATCAACGAATCATCCAGAGACTCCTGGATGGTGTGGATGACGTTTCAATACAAGGTCGCATTGCAGTCCTCATTCGCCGACCTGCATGCCGATTTGGTGGACGGTTGGCTAACACGTATCACTGCAATGCTCAGCGAAGCTCAAGATGCTGGTGATATCAGAAGCACACTCGACCTTGATCTCGAGGCCATGGCTGTCTGGGCCTACTCAGCAGGGCTAGGTCAGCTAGGACTGCTGCATCCGGAATCACTGCCCGCCAAAATGCAAAAGCAGCTAATCACTTCCTATCTCGACAAATTACGCAGCGCTGCGTAAGAATAGCGCAAGCGCCGCAAGTAAACTTTATTGTCAGCGCGGTCGAACCTGTTCCGCTTTCCAGGTTAGTGATATCAGCAGGATGGCGACTATGCACGCGCCGCAGATCAGTGCGAAACCTGCATCCCACCCCGCTGCGTCAACGAGATAACCGATCACGATGTTGGCACTGACCGCGCCTCCGACATAGCCGAAAAGCCCGGTAAATCCTGCGGCCGTTCCAGCTGCCTTTTTGGGGACCAGATCCAGAGCCTGCACGCCGATGAGCATGACCGGACCGTAGATGAAAAAACCGATCCCAATTAGCATTGCGATGTCCACGCCCGGATTGCCCGCCGGATTTTGCCAATAGATGACCACACAAACGAGAGTGCAGAGCAGATACGCGATTGATAACGGTGCACGTCGGCCACTAAAGACCTTGTCTGACAGCCAGCCGCACAAAAGCGTGCCCGGTATGCCAGCGAACTCGTACGCTGCATAGGCCCACCCGGATTCCGTAAATGAGAATGCCTTCACTTCGCTGAGATAGGTCGGGGCCCAGTCCAGTACTCCGTACCGGACTAAATAGACAAAGGCATTGGCGACGGCAATGGTCCAAAGAAGTTTGTTGTTGAGGACATGAGTGAAAAAGATCTCTTTCGCCGACAACTCTTTCTCCTGCTCGACGTTGTACTCAAACGATGTTGGATAGTCCTTGTGATACTCCTCTATCGGCGGCAGGCCCTGGGATTGGGGCGTGTCGCGAACGGTGAGGTAGATGAAGGCGGCGATCGCGAGGGCGACGTAACCATGGAAGTACAAAGTTGACTGCCAGTCGGAGAAGAGGAACAGGCCCAGAATCGCGATTGGTCCGACAAGCCCGCCGCCAATGTTGTGCGCGATGTTCCAGAACGCCATCTTCGTGCCACGTTCACGGTGCGAAAACCAGTGCACCATCACGCGCCCGCTCGGCGGCCAGCCCATACCTTGAAACCAGCCATTCAACATCAGCAGCACAAACATGATGGCTACGGAGCTCGTGGCAAATGGCATCGAGCCCATGAAGATCATTGTTAGTGCCGACAGTGCCAGTCCAAGTGACATGAATACGCGTGCGTTGCTGCGGTCGGAAACGCTGCCCATCAGGAATTTGGAAAGACCATACGCAATCGAGACGCCCGAAAGTGCGAGGCCAAGGTCGGCTTTTGAGAATCCCTGTTCGATCAACTCGGGCATTGCCAGCGTAAAGTTTTTCCGCACCAGGTAGTAGCCGGCGTAGCCTATCCAGATGCCAATAAAAACCTGAAATCGAAGTCGCTTATAAGATGGCGCAATCTGCTCTTCCGGGAGCGTCTCGCGATGGGCAGCTGGTTTCAGGATTCCAAACATAGCGAATGCCCGCGACTAACAGCAGGTGGCTTTGATGTCACTCAATTCAGGTCATTCCCGGAGTCGATGAACTTCACCACCAAATCCGGGAAGTCAGTGAATACTCCGTCGACGCCAACTTGATTCAAGAAGATGTCCAACAGGTCATCGAAGTCACGCGCGTAGGCCGGGATAGTGCCGGCGTCGCGCCGGAACGTATAGGGATGAACCTCCATTCCTGCCGCATGTGCCATTGCGATAAGCCCGGTTCGCCGAATATCAGCTGCAGAGGAATCTTTCTCCACGATCATATGCATTGACGGCCCAAGTCCATCAGCAACCCTCGCCAGTTGATCGAACGCACCGTCCTCCTGTATCCAGGCGTATTCGGCGGTACCGCCCAGGAGCTGAACCAGTCGCAAGTCCATTTCCATTGCGGGCATCAGTTCATCATGAATTACCTGTAGCTCCTCCCAGTCAAAACATTGCAGGTAAGCGAGGTCTGACTTATTCACATAGCCATAGTCTTTCATTATTTGCAGGACCGCACTGGACAGATCCTTACCTTCTTCTCTGTGGAATGCGGGGCTCTTGATTTCCGGATAAATGCCGACGCTGCGACCGGTGGACTTATTCATGCCTTGAACGAGTTCAATTTCCTCTGCGAAAGTATGAACTCTGAAACGCGAATTACCGATCGGAAAGCGCCCGGCAAAAACCGGTACTTCCATTCCATCAACCATCTCGAATCGCTCAACTACGGACAGGCTGCGAATTTCCTCGAGCGTAAAGTCAACGACATAGTATCTGCCATCGTCACGATGCCGGCCCGGAAACAGACTGCGTACATTGCTCACCTGATCCAGGTGGTGGTCATGCAATACGATGATCTCACCATCCTTTGTCATCACCAGGTCTTGCTCGATGTAGTCAGCGCCCTGTGCATGTGCGACTGCCTTGGCGGCAAGTGTGTGTTCTGGCAGATAGCCACTGGCGCCGCGATGTGCAATGACGATCTTATCGGCAGTGGGAGTCGAACTCACCGGCATTGCAGCCGTTTGTTCATCTGATACCGCACAACCGAGCAGAGTTGCAGAGATACCAAGTAAGACACATTGCAGTGCAACATTGCGTGAGATTCCTGAGAGTCGAATATTCATGATCTGAGCATAACTCAAAGATGTGCCGTACACCCTACAGGTGGCTCTGACTAGAGTGCATATCAACGGGTCTATCGATGCTAGACTGGATAGCTTGAACAGTTGATTTATACGTGAGCTGCTCGCCGCAATGACGCAGCCCTACACGGTGTAAGAATGGAGGTTTTAGATGAATTCCGGTAATTCGAGAAGACTGACGGGCTTGGTTCTGATGCTCATTGCTACGGCATTGACGGCTTGTGGCGGAAAAGAAGCCGTAGCGCCAGAGGATGTTGAACAACAGGCATTTGATGACATGCGGGAAGTGATCGCCGATGTCATTGCGGACCCGGCACGACAGGCGGAGGTAACAGCGCTGGCCGATGACTTTCAGGCACGCCTTGGAGAATTCAGAAATGCGGTCGCCGATCGACGCACCGTGCTGCGAAAGTTGAATTCAGATTATGATGCGACGCGGGAGCAATTTATTGCCTATATCGAGAAATACGACGCGCAGATCGAATCCACCCACAAGCGTTTGATGGACAGCCACGTGGCCCTGGTGCGGGTAACAACCGCAGCAGAGTGGGATAAATTGTCAAAGGCGGACACCAAGATGATGAAAGAATTAATTAATTCGATTCAGTCGATTTAGGAGACTACGAAGATGCTGGCAGCAATCATAACGATACTCATCTTGGGTGGTGGTGGTGCTTTTGGACCAATGATCTATCTTGACGAAGCTCGTGAAAACGCCGAGACCGTCATTACCGACGAGGATCAACAAAAGGAAATTCGGGCAGACCTGAAAGAGATGAAGGGCAGAACCAAGGATTACCTGAAGGCCATGAACAAGCTGATCAAGAGCACCCGCAAAGAGTTTGGTGTTCACGACGTAGACAACGCGAACCTCAATGAGCAGTGGGATCAGTTACTGACGCTCAACAAATCGTACAGCGAGGACATCATGAACATGCGTTTTGAATTGCGGGACCAGTTGACGCGAGAGCAGTGGGCGGGCCTGTTCCCGGCCAATTAGGGACCTGCTTGCATGGGCTGCGGCGCCGTAAGGTTCGTGGCCGTGCAGATCAGGACTTATTCCACATCACTTTCGAGTAAGAACAGTTCCGACAGCATTCGATCCCATTCGGCGTAATGCTGATCCACCCAGCCTTCGAGTTCGGCGATGCGTGACTCTACGGCTTCAACAGTGGGGCCGACTTCATTGTTGAATCCTTCCGCCCAGTCTTCCTGTTCCTGCTTGCCGAGCCTTGCCCATTTGTAGTTGTCGTAGCGCTTCTTGAGCGATTCATAACTACCAGCAGGGTCGTCGGACGTTGACGTTAGTGCGTGCGCTGCTTCATCGCGTTGGTATTGAGCATATTCTCTGCGGTACTTGCGCCACAGGTCGTAGGTAAAGGCGATTTCTGCGTGTAGCTCCTCGAACTTCGTGTCGACCGCATCGGTGAGTACGTATTCGACGTTTCGAATTCTTTCAATTCGTTCGATGATGGGATCATTCTGCGCCGGCAGGCGATTGATTCTGAAGCTGCCGTCGGGCTCGCTGCGAAGGTAATCGCCAAATACGGATGGAACAAGGTGCCCGGCGTAACGCAGCAAGGAAATCTCTATAACATTCTGCAGCGACTTCTCATCCAGATTGTCGCGCGCAGCACGTATATCTGCAGCGATTCTGTCATAGAGATCCTGGTAGCCTGACATTCCAGAGTTGGCGGCGTCTCTGCCACGACTGATATCGTCGATGCCTGAGTACGGTTTATCGATCCAGACGCGACCGCTGGAGTCGACCACGAGCAAGTGCAAATTCAGAATTTCACCATCCGATCGAATAATGGTGCCAGAGATCAGCAATTCGGCAGCAATATCAGGTTCGGGGACAACACGTACGGCGCCCCATTGGTGCGTCTGAACCAGTGTTTTTCTGAGCACGAACGGCAGGAATAGTGACTCAATCTGGCGAATCCTGGGAAAGACCTCCAGGCGACGATGAGTCGACGCGTCTGCTGGAATGCCCGGGTCGAACACGGCAATGGAAACACTGAGTTGCCTTACATCGCGTCCGTCTTGTGGCGAGTTCGCAGCCGCCACGGTCTGTTGCGCGAGGGTCATTTGTGCGGACAGGCAAAGCAGCAATGAGACAAACAGCCTGCCTGCGAGCTGATTCCGGGCGACCAATAATCGGTTCACGGAATCAACTCGCCTTCGCTGGTGCTGCATACTCTGTTCATGCTGAGCGTTTCGACGCAGTTGAACTCGCCGGCCGATGGCTCGAATTTTCGGTAGTAGCGGTCCAGGACGAACGGTACGCGCGCGGTCCTGGAAGATACGGTCGTTATGATGCGCAGTTGTTTGCCACTCGGGCCCATGGTGAATCGATGGCTGATGAGTAAATCGTCGGGCAAGACCAGTTGCGATACGAACTGGTCTCCATCCCAGCCACAAACTTCTGCACCGTAGTCGGTAACGGCCCCGCGCGCCCGTCCATCATAGAACTCACAGAACATGTCGAAGTCGTCTTTCCTTTCTATGCTGATGTCATGGTTGCTTTGGGTAATCGTGTAGACGTCCTGACGGGTAATCAACTCGGCCAAGCGTGCCAGCGCCACCACGGAATCAGCCTGACTTTGTGAAATACTGACTCCACCGCCGCCCATGCGTGGGTCGTTGGGATAGCCTGCACTGTTCGATGTTCCGCGGAGTTGGCTGAATGCCCTGTTCAGAGCGACATTTATGTCATCGCCGCGTGAATAATCGCGTTCCCATGATCCGGTCAGGTTTACCGGGATTTTTCCCACGTAACTCTGTACCGATTCGTCAACGACCGGCTTGGGAGAAGAGCACGCCGCCAGCAGCACGCATAGCAGTGCCAGGCATGTTTGCTGCGGTAATTGTCGTGTGGAGCCTGGCATCCGAATTTCGTTCTCACCTATAACCGCCTCAATACCATTGGGTATTCGAGGCAGATCAAATCTATTAGTTCAGCGTTTGTGTTTGGCTAATTACCAAAGCAACGATGACTTCGTCGCATATCGAGGGAGAGAGCATACTATAACGGCCATTCGGCGGCAGCCTGACGGCTGCGGCGACTGACAAGAATTGTCAATATCCGGCCTGTTTGTTGGCGCTGAGCCATTATCGACCGGAGCCATCGCTGACCGGAGCCGCCCAGAGCCTCTATAGGCCTAGCCGAGCGGAAAGCCTGCATTGGCGAGCAGTTTGGCGCTGCGTTCAAACTGCTCGCGATCTGTATAGATCAGCACCACAGCAAACTCGCCCACGCCTTGACGAAACCAATCCAGCTTCAGATCCGGGGAGCGCTGCTCCAGACCCTCGACAAATGCGGCTGCCCGATAGGGCTCAGAGAATATGACCAACTCAGACCGCCCAAGGTCTGAATAGAGATGTTCGCTGTTCGAACCGCTTTGCTGCCTGTCGCCAAGCACGTAGACCAAGTGACGATAAATGTAATCGCTATACCAGTTCGCGCCAGACGGAATGTTGTCCTGGTCAGCTTCAATGCGGGTTGGCCCGTAGTTGTATGCGGCCAGGGCGAGATGCAGATTGCCGTCGAATCGTGTTACCAGCCCTTTGAGATAACGCGCCCCGGCATCGATGTTGGTGCATGGATCGTACAGTTCAGTAAGACGATAAATACCCAGATCGTTGGCAGTTCCCGGCCAGAGGATTTGCATAACACCATGGGCATTCGCCGTGGACCGCGCGGTCGCTTTGAAATCGCTCTCGCCCCGGGCAACGGCGAGCAGCAGAGTTTCCGGGAGGTCATAGTTTGCTGCAGCTGACTTGAAGCAGCTGGCATACGGAAAACGATAACTGGGCGCAATGTCGGTATCGTTCTGCAGATAGTTGTTCCATGCGGACTCGGGGTCTGCATCCGTCGTTCTCGCCTCGAGAACGCCGCAGCTCAACAGCAGGACAACGATGCTCGCAACGCTGGTTCGCATATGCTCCTTCATGAATCTGGCAGCTCAAGGCCGGTCGCCATTGAAATCATCGACAGTTTCGTGCGCCTCTCACCATCATCGACATAAGCGAAGGCGACTTCATAGACTCCGGTTTTCACTTTTACAACGCGATAATCGAGCCCCGTGACTTTTTCCAATCGAGAAACGAACCCGCTTGCCGCAATTTCGCTGCGGAACGGATTCCAGAATGAGTACCACTGCATTTCATTCAGAGGAGCAGGGTCGATTCCTGGTTCGGCAAATTCGAAACTCGCAGCGACAGGCTCAGCCTCCGCGAACACGTCCGCGACCATGCTGGCGTCTGGCGATTCGGAGACAGCCGTTTGGGAAACACCCGTTTGCTCAAGAGCCGCCTCGCTCATTTCGTCGCGATCACTGCTCGGGTCGTCCGTTGCCACAACCGTCTCGATTCTTCGAGCCATCAATTTCTCAACCGCCTCGTCGAAGCGCATTTGATCAATAGCCGGATCCTCCAGGTGAAACTTCGGGACCCCGGTGACGAGCAATATGGCAGCTATTGAAGCCGCCGAGCCGATGAGAAAGCCAAGTAATCTGAACATTATTCCAGCCTCAGTATATGTTCTTAACGCGAACGACCTGCCAATCAACCGCTTGCTTCCAGTGCTTCGTGATCGAAGCGAATTCGTCCATCCAGCGTCGTAGTTCGCGTCCCTCGAACCCGCTCCGCACAGACGCCGAGCAGCGATTGGGCAACTGCCCAATGTGTTGCGATATAGCGCGGGCAGCTTTCGTATTATTTGCGGCTATCACGTAGTAGGTATCTTTGTCTGGATTGAGTTCCCAGCCAAGCGCGGGGGCCCATGAGCCCGACATCAACGAATCGATGGGCAACGGAAAGTGCAGTTGTTCGTCGCCCCGGGCGATCCTGGCGTCAGTTCGACCTGTGCAGGAGTTTTGCGAGAGCCGCACAAGGCCGTTATTCAGTTGGTGGTTGAGAAAGAACAACACCGAGTTGCTGCTGGAGGCGATTTCCAGCGCGTAGCAGTCTACTGCCGAAGTCGCATAGCCACTGTCAAACACTTGCGAGTTGCCGCGAGACACTGTCGTTGCCAGGCATAAGCGGGCGTCGCGCATTTCGACGACACGCAGCGTACTCAGGAAGCTAACGTCACTCTTACCCATCGAGATGTTAACGGACGGAATCATCGCCGCGACCGCATACTTGTCTGCAACGCGGATATAGGCGCTGGCGCTGATGGCGGTCAGCTCCGAGTTGGCGTCATCGGGTGTGATCGTAACCCAGTATTGGTACAACTCATCGTCGACTTGATGGGCTTTGCCGTTTATGACGGCATTTGCGAGATCAGAGTTGGAGGCGTACTGCGCCGCTCTGAAATCTGCAAGGTTATTACGTACTAGCTCGAGCATCGCCGCTTCAGCAGCGTCCTCAGTCTGCTGCTCGGAAGTGCTCACCACGTATTCACCGGCGGTTTGCCGGAGCAGAGCGCAGCCCAGTTCGTACGCAAGTCGCGATGCGAGCAGGTCGAACTGAGTTTCATCAAATGGAGCGTCGCGATCGCCGCGATACGAAACGTCAACAGCGAGCTGCTTTAGCTGTCGCCGCTGTGGCTTCTTGAGGTATCCGCGCCAGGATTTGCCAAAGCCGGAGACCCAGTGCTGTTCTTCAATATCCAATGCTCGCACCACGACACTGACCAGCCCGTCGCGATCTTCAATGACTTCTACGCCGATAAGATAATGCGCCTGGTCTTTGGTGCAGTCGATATTTCCAGAGGACGCGGCGAGGGCGAGATCGCGTTGCCAGACGACGTCAAGTGCCGGCATTTTCGCGGCCATATCTCGCATGCGATCGCGAATGCTCATCGCCAATTGATTGCTCGCTGATTGTGGGTTTTCATCGGCGAGTACTACAAAGCGGACGGATTCATTCTTGAATCGCGGTTGCGTGCTGAGTTGATCGCCGACGTATGGCATCAGTTCGCGTGCAATCCATGGCTCAAGGTCACTCTGATAGGACGCAGCGACAGCCTCGCCGGACATGGCAAAGTAAAGCAGGTAGGTGATGAGTAAGGCGAAGGGCTTCATACTAATGCCGCAACGCTATTCGGCCATTGCCAGCGATAACAAGTGACCCGCTGGTCTCGTTAGACAGATAATTATTGAGTTCGCTGGACATGTTGGCCGGAAGCGTGACGCCCCATTTGACGTCGCTCATGCTGTGAGCGACCTGATACGAGGCCAATACGCTCGCTGGAACCGTGGACCGGTCCATCTCGTGAAATTGCTGCGGCGTTGACGCAGGCCAGAAGCTGATTTCCTCACCGTCAATGCTCATACGCAGCGCCTCTTCACTGGTGATCGCATACAAGCCTATAACCTGGCGCGCAACCAGTCGCGTTAGCGCGGCATCAGTTTCGAAACGCAGAGTGAAACCGTCCTCAGTTGGCTGGGTGGTTGCGACAGGCGCTTCCGGTGCAGTTGCTTGCGGCGCTGCTTCGGTTTCGTGTGCGGGCGCTCGTACTGGCTGCGGGTGTTGCAGCACTACCTGTTGTGTTGGTCGGACTGTTTTAGTCGGCATTGGTCGTATCAGCGTCACATCTTCAATGGGCATTGGCTCAATGTCTATTGCCTCTTCAAGCGGAGATTCTGTTGCGGGCGGTTGAGCGACGGTTGTTGTTTCCACTGGATTTTGGGTCGCCGCTTCCTCTGTGACGGGAGCGAGAGGAATGCTCTGTACCAACGCAAAAATTGCGACCAGGCACAGCGAGATGATCGCCATGAATCGCATCACATCGGTTTGCAGATCTGCCGCACCGCCGGCCTCTGCGTCAGCTCCCCGGCTCAGCGGGTAAAAAAGTGGGGAGCGGTTCATGATGCTCTGTCAGCTGTGGGTTCTGCTATCGATTCTGAGTCAGGTTCGGCAGGCGGAGCACACAGGTGCTCCTCAATACGCTGCAATGACTCGCGCATGCTGGACGTATCCACGCGCGCGGCTCGATCGTAACGTTGTTGCAGGAGAGTGCCGAGCGAGATCGATTTGTGAACTCGCATCAGGTAGCCGCCAACGCCGCCGAAAATTGTGGTCGAAAGGGCGAGCAAAATACCTCCGTCAACCATCTTCTCCAGTACAGCAAACGCACCTTGCTGAACCGTTGTGTCGGGATCACCGAGCGCAAATATCAATGCACTGCGCATGCCTATGGCGGTCCAGATAACACCCGTGCCGAAGAACAGGGTCGTCCACATGTCGGTTAGATGGTCAAGTTGTACGATTTCATCGATGGGTCGGTCTTTGGCCACCCGCACGCGCAGTCGTTTCAAGCTGATGAAGTAGGCCAGAAAAATCGCAGCGAACACCGGAGTCGACATACCGAGATTGGCATAGGCCCATGTCAGCCATGGGCTGACATCGGGAAACTGCTCCATTGAGAATGAAACCAGGTTGCCACGCCGTAACACGTACAACACGGCAATGACACCGAGCGCCGACCCGAAGAGGCCCATCGAGAGCCCTTCGAGAAAGCGAACACTGCGTTGCGCGCGCATCATGCTGACGCGCCTTAGTGGCCGGCTGAGCAGGCGGTGCAAGTGGCTTCGAGCACCAGCTCAACTTCATGATAGAGCTCGTCGGCGCGATAGTAGCTTGCGCTGTCCTTGCTGACTTTCATGAGGCCGCGTTCCTTGTCGCTTAGCTCGCGCTCCATGTCGAGCATGACTCGGTCTCTGCGAGGGCAGGTATGCGAACAATTGTTGTAGTCACTCTGTAGTGAGACAAACTTTACGTTGAAGTATCGATTGTAATTGTCACGTGCCTGGCGCTGGCTTAGCAGCCCCTGATCGCTGGACCAAACAAGAAACTCACTAAATAGTCTTTTGTTCTCTGGCTTCGGATCACCTTCGGCAATGCTTAAGAGGTCGTCATAGTAGCGGTCGAAAGACGCTGCACATCCGCCCGCCAGACTGTCCTGTACATCGAGAATAGCGGCATCCAGATTCTTTGTTTGCGGGCTACCGCAAGGTGGCGGGGACGTCGCACACGATGCCAGCAATAAGCCGCTGGCTGCGAGAGTTAGCAATGCACCGGCTATAGAGTTGAAAGGTCTCATCGAAATTCTCCTTAGTTTTCCAGCGGGCTGCGATAGGCTTGCTCGAAGCTTCCTGGCGGTGGGCCCGCGACCTGAATTTGGCTGGTTTCATCACCGAACAAAATGGATTTCACACCTCCAACGACTTCCATCATCTCGGGCGTGATCGTGCCGAACGATTGATTGAGCTGTTCGACCAGGGTTGCACGTGCAATTTCTTCGCGTGTTCTGGCGATCAGAACGCTGGTCTCATCCATATCGAGGTAGATGTCGGATGCCAGGACTGCGAGAGACTTGTCATTTTCACTGCTTGAGGATGCGACCAGCTTGTAATACTGGCGAAATCGCTCGCTGAGTCGCATTCCTGATCTGCCGCGCATTGACGGCGTGGGTGCATCACTGCTCTTGGTATTGTTGCCAAGGAGCGTTTCCTGCAGCGTCCAGGAGGTCATCTTGTTGCCAAGCTCGCTGCGAAGTCGCTTCTCAAGACTCAAACGCGTGTTGTTAACGGTGTGTTCCATATCCGGCAGCCGCTCTTCCATGATGCCGAGCATGTCCAGATACGTAGCGCCCAGCTGCTTCGACAGACGCTGGCAGCCAGAGTCTGATTCAGCGCCGTCGCACTTACTGTCTTGATACAGTTGCTGTTGCTGGTCGAGTCGCCCGATCACTTCCTGAAGCCCGGACTCCATTTCCTTCGCGACCGAACTGGTCTGGCGAAGATCTTCCATGACCGTGGTCGGGAAAAGGCGAATCGTCGGTGTATCGGCATGCGCCGACAACGTGACAATCGAGGAGACAGCGATCGAAGCTACGGCAGTCGATAGTGCAAGCGCTTTGGTGAAAGTGCGTGAAAGTTTCGCGGCGCTGGTTCCAGTTGCGGGCCGCCAAAAGCGAAAGACGTTCATATCGCCATCTCCATATGAGTTTCGTTAGTCGGGAAGTGGCGAATCTGATAGATCGACACGCTCACCCTTATGCTCTCTGTTGACCGCTAAACTAACTGCGGATGGCTGAACGGTTCCTGAATGGCGGGCGGCTGCTCGCCTTGAGGTGACCAAAGCACAGGTCTGTCGCGGTTGCTGGCGACCAATCAAGCATCCGCTTGTGCTGCTGCCTGACGGTAGTCGCGTGATGATTGTTGGCCGCGTTCCGGATGTCATGTCTGCGTGTAGTGCGACACCCATCAATTTGTAGTGACGACTTTGTGACTTGAATCGACACTTCGCGGAGTTTTCACGATATATTTATGCCCGGCGCCATAGCATGCAGCCGGTTTTTCCAGCGGCCTTGAATGTCCATCGTCCTGACGGTGGAAGAGACGATTGTCTACTACTTGAGGAATTGAGAACTCTGTGGAAACGAATCAACTACTGATAAACCTGATCCTGTACGGTCTGCTTCCGCTTTGGGGGATTACAGGCTTTATCGACTGGTGTTGTCATCGTGCGACGCACATCGAGACGACGTCGGGTCTCAAGGAGTCTTTGATTCATTCGTTGATGGGAATTCAGCTGGGCATTCCGATTGTTCTTTGTATCGTTTTCTACGTGAATGTCTCTGTGTTGTTGATCTGCATTGCCGCATGGCTCATGCATGAGGTTGTTGCGCACTATGATGTGCACTATTCAGCGCCGATACGAGAGATTTCGATCTGGGAAGTCCATGTTCACAACTACATGTCGACGATACCCTTGTATTTGCTCATGCTTATCGTTGTTATGAACTGGGACATGTTCGTCAACCTGATTACATTGAACTGGGCGGGGCATATGCAGTTGCAGTTCATCGAGAATCCACACGGTAGCCCAACGTACTTGAAGACCTACCTGATCTTTATGGGGATAACTTGTGTCCTGCCCTATGTGGAGGAAAATATCCGTTGCCTGCGTGTGCAGCTGAAACAGAAAAGCCAGCCCGCATGAGTGTCTATATCACCAGTACGGGATCCTTCCTGCCTGGTCCGCCGATCGACAATGACGAGATGGAGAACATTCTCGGGCTTGTGGATGGCAAGAAGAGTCGCCTCAAAAGACGCATCCTGAAAGCGAACGGTATTCAGACTCGCCACTACGCGATAGATAAAGATCACAACACCTTGTTTTCGGCAACTCAGATGGGTGCCCTGGCAGGCCGCCAGTGTCTTGAGCAATCCACATTATCTGCAAGGCAGATCAAAATGCTGAGCTGTGCGACGACACAGGGCGACATGGTGATACCCGGATTCGGCAGCATGGTGCAGGCCGAGTTGAAGATTCCTGAAGTCGAATTGCATACGACGCACGGAATTTGCTCGAGCAGCTCAATGGCGATCAAAGCTGCGTATAACAACATTCGAGTCGGTGACCAGCCCAACGCGTTGGTCGTTGTTAGTGAGCTGGCATCGAGACTATTCAAAAATACTCACTACGAGGCTGCAGGGGGTAAAGCCGCTGTGAACTTCAATGCGGAGTTCCTGCGTTGGATGCTGTCTGATGGCGCTGGTGCATGCCTGCTTGAAGATCAGCCGCGTGGCCGGTGTCTGCGTATCGACTGGATGCGGAGTTATTCGCATGCGGATGTCTATCCAGTATGCATGGGTATCGGCTCGACGACCGATGTTGAAGACAACCGTACCTGGCAGGATTTTCCGACCTATGCGGAAGCTGAGGCCAATGGTGCTTTATTGATCCGGCAGGATATTCGCTTGCTGGAGAACATCGTCAAACTGGGCGTTGACGGGACCTTGCGTTTGATTGAAGAGGGATTGCTGGACACGCAGAAACTCGATCATTTGTTATGCCACTATTCGTCACACCATTTCAAGAGCAGGATCTACGAGTTGCTTGAGATGGCCGGCGCCAAAATCGACGAGGAAAAGTGGTACTCAAACCTTTATACGCGTGGCAATACGGGTAGTGCCTCTATTCTGATCATGTTGGATGAGTTCCTGCAGCAGGACATAGCAAAGGTTGGCGATACGATGATCTGCATGGTGCCCGAAAGTGGCCGCTTCAACGTCGCGTATATGCACCTGACAGTGGTAGAGGAATAGCATGAGTGATTCGGTTGCTCTGGAACGACCTGAAGTACTGACTGAGTTGGGTCAGGAAACGTTGCGGCGACTCATACGAGCGTGGTTTGATTTTGAGCGGAGGTTGGCTCAGGTACCGATCGTGCAACGGCTGGATCTCGGTCAGTTCACGCTCAGCGACTACCAAAGCCTGTTGCTGAACCTGCGTCCGCAAGTGGTAGAAGGAGCCCGTTGGATCTCCCGATGTGCATCGAGTTTTGACCGCGACAACGCCGACGTGCGTTCTGTCATTATCGGTCATGCGCAGGATGAACATCGTGACTACGAGGTGCTTGAATCCGACTACGTCAAGAGTGGTGGAGACCTCGAGACCCTGCAGGCGCAAGTGAGGAACCCGGGTTCGGAAGCGCTGCACTGTTTTCTGATGTATCGCGCCAGCCAACCGAACCCGGTGGAATTGCTGGGTGCGATGTGGATCATCGAAGGCCTTGGCGAAAAGATGGCCAATGACTGGGCCAGCCGTATCGAAGAGCTCATTGGCGATACAACTGAATACACCCATTTCCTTCGCTACCATGGCGCTAATGACGATTCCCATATGGAAAAACTTTATGGTTTGATCGACAGGGTGATTACCAGTCAGGCCATTGCGGATCGCGTAGTGCGTACAGCGAAGGTCGTTGGCAGGCTCTATGCCATGCAGCTGGAGGAAATTGAAGATGTTTAGTAGAAGTAGCAAGCGGCGCAGTCCCTTTCTCGAGGCGGTTGCTATCGATGATGCAATTCCAATCGATCCGGAAGCCGTGGAGTTGTGGTTGACCGATCTTGATCGTCGGTCGCGCTGGTTTTGGCGACCACTATTGCAATTCTTCTTCGCGATTCTGCTGCACACGACCTGGGCGTTGAAGCGATTGCCGCTGCCGCAATTCAGGGCGCATGGTGTATTGCAAAAAATGATCTGCTTCTTTTGCAGGCACTTCGTCAGTCCGGAAGCCAATCAGCTGATCATTCGTCATTTCACAACTGAGTCAAATATCCTGAATTTCATGCAGGAGAATATGCAGCCGAACGATGTGGCTCCTTTGACCCTGTACCCGAGCACAATAAACGACATGTTGGAACACACCTTCGTTGATCATGATCAGGAACTGTTCCGGATGTTGCGCGATTTGGGTCCGACGGATCGAACGGCCTGGCCAATACCGCACAACGAGTTGAAGTGGTCACTATGGCGACCGATGGAAGTTGACGACAGTGTCCGCAAGCGTCGCTGGACTCAGGTGCTGGATTTCGAAACGTCGCATGCGCTTTTCATGTGCTTGTTTTGTTTTCTGCTGACCGCCGAGGAATACCGAGACGCGATTAACGGCTTCAATCTCGATCAATCTATTGCGGCCAAGATAGGGCAGATGGTTGGCGATCCGACCTTGGTCGAGCTTGCCTATAACAAGTATCCGCTGTACCTCGTTGGCCCCTGGAACCTGGGGCAACGCTTTCTGATGCACGGCTTTTTCACGGAATATCTGCACGCGAAGCTTGCCGAGTTGCGCCCGGCGGCCTGAGTTCTGGCCGGCAGATCTCGTCCAAACCGTGGCAACAAATGGGTTTTCGGCATACCGCGTCCGTCTCGAGGGCGGGCTTCATCGTTATTGCAAATAGCGTTTGACATTTCTAATCAGAATGACTATTCTGATTTATATGGTTAGAACACGCGCATTTGATCCCGCAGCAGCCTTGACTAAGGCTATGGAGGTATTTGCCTCCAAGGGATACTCAGAAACTTCGATGGAGGACATTGTCCAGGCCACCGGCGTCAGTCGCTATGGGCTGTACGGGACCTTCGGCAACAAACGCGAGTTGTTTGAGGCGGCGCTGGATCGTTTCGCAGACAGCATGGGCAAGCAGGCATTCTTGCGGCTTTTGGAGCCAGATGCGTCATTGGCTCACATCCGCACGATATTCGATGACCGAGTTGCTGACATGTGCAATCTGGATGAACACAAGGGTTGTCTGTTCATTCATACGACGATGCAGCTGTTACCGCAGGACGATGAATTGCGCGAAGTACTGCAGAGATTCATGGGAAGGATGTCGAAGTTGTTCGCCATTGGCCTGGAGACAGCCAAAGCGAAGGGCGAAGTTCGGGATGACCTGGACGTTCGAGCCGCAGGTGAGGTATTGACGAGTACGATGTTTGGGCTTGCTGTTCTAGGGCGCACCGGATTTTCGAAAGACATGCTAAATGGCATTGTTGACAACACGTTGGCCTCGATTTCGAAGTGACGTTTTTTTTGAGTAAATCAGAATGACTATTCTGAACATATCGATTATTTGAATCAGTAACTTTTTTTTGACTGAAACAGAATGAAGGTTCTGATAATCACTAACCGCGGGCCAGTTCCGCATTTTGAAGACCAGATCGGAGTAAATAACATGAAGCAGCAACACACATTAATAAGCACAACGTTGGCCACACTGGGCCTTGTCCTTTCTGCCAGTTCGATGGCCGATTCCCCGTTCGACGACAGCGCGTCCGCAAGCTCGATTGAAGCGTGCGTTGCACAGGTTGCAGCACAAGCGAACTATGAAGATGCAGTTGGTGTACGGCACGAGGTCGAATCTCTGCAACGACGTACAGCAGGGCACAAGCTTCACATCGATACCAAAGTATTTGGAGGGAGTGACGGCCTGGTGCTTCGTGAGTATGCGGCAACCTGCATCATCGGGCGGGATGGCGCGCCTTTGTCCTTGCGCATCAAACAAGTCAACACAGAGGCTTGATCCATTGGCAACAAGAGGGGTCAGGTCGCGGCATCGAGTTGCTGTGTGTCTGACCCCCGATGCTACTTGAGAACAAAAGGGTCAGAGTAAAAACTGCAACAACAAAACGGGTCAGAGTGCGGGATTCACTGGCTGTGTATCTGACCCTCGATAACGTTTCAGTTCGGCGCTGTGAGAGCGCCGATCTTGCTCCAGGTCGATGCCGCGCC
>CAZGVL010000013.1:0-50961 GCA_964528965.1 uncultured Woeseiaceae bacterium | reverse complement strand
TGTGAAGCGGGCCCGTCGATGCGAGTTGTTTGCGCTCCTGCACGGCATTTGGATTGCTGAGCTGGCCTTCCAGTCGCATCGCCCACTCAGTGGCGAGGCGGCGTCGGTCAAACGTCTTGGATTCGCGGTGAATCACGCGACCATTACGCTTAATTCTTACTTCGGCTTGATAGGATAGTTTGCCGTCACGACGTCGGCGGGGGCGAATGGTGGCCATTAATTAGTCCATAACGATAAAAGAAAGTGCGTCATAAGCGGTGCGTCATAGTGCGTCATTGGCTATATTTGGTACAAAATAGATAACATTGAATACAAAACGAGTTGCAAATAGTACAAGGTAAAACATTGAATAATAAAATAAAAGTGATATAAATGGTAGATTACTCAACAACCTCCAAGGTGTCAATTGCGCCAATGATGGATTGGACTGATCGGCACTGCCGCTATTTCATGCGTCTGTTGAACCCGAGTGCGCTGCTTTATACAGAGATGATTACTGCAGCCGCTATTCACCATGGCGATGCGGCACGTTTTCTGAAATTCAACAGTGCCGAACATCCGCTGGCAATTCAGCTCGGCGGTAGTGATCCTGAATTGATGACCCAGGCGTCCAGGCGAGCCGCCGAATTTGGCTATGATGAGATCAACATTAACGTCGGCTGCCCCAGTGATCGAGTGCAAAGCGGGCAGTTCGGTGCTTGCCTGATGAAGGATCCAGATCTTGTGGCTAGCTGCTTCACAGCAATGCAAAATGCTGTCGAAGTGCCGGTGACCATTAAGACTCGAATTGGAATAGATGATCAGGACAGCGACGAATTTCTGCGCAAGTTCATTACGACTCTTGTTGCTGCAGGTTGCCGCAGGTTTATTGTGCACGCCAGGATAGCGATCCTGGGCGGCCTGAGCCCGAAAGAAAACCGTACGATTCCGCCGCTGAATTACCAGAGAGTGATCGCCTTGAAGCGCGATTTCCCGCAGCTCGATATTGTATTGAATGGCGGTGTTACAGAATTAGCCCAGGTCGATGAGCTTCTGCCACAGGTTGACGGTGTCATGATTGGCAGACAGGCCTATCAACAGCCGTACTTTCTGGCTGAGTTGGAGCACCACTTGCGGCCCGAATGGACGCCACCTGAGCGACAATCCGTCGTAGAACAAATGATGGCATACGCAGAATCGGAATTAGGCGCTGGAGAACCTTTAGCGCGAATTAGCCGGCACATGATGGGGCTGTTTGCCGGTCTGCCAGGCGCAAGAGCGTGGCGCCGTTACCTCAGTGAAAACGCGTACCGCAAAGATGCCGGTCCCGAGGTGTTACTGGCTGCATTGGAAACGGTTCATCAAGCTCGTTGAGCGAGTGTAGCTTTTACATGCGATCGCAAGCGTGGGTAGCGAAGCACTGATAGCGTCATGCGTCGTCGGCGGCTACAATAGTCAGCCGTTCTTATAGCACAGCACCAGACTCCGGAGCATTCGAACCACAATGAGCGCAAAATCAGCAAACCGTTCAAACTCGCCGACGATGGCTGAAGCAGCCGATATTCATGATTTGTATGAACGATCGGTACAAAATGTAGAAGCTGAGGTTGAATTTCTGCAAACGACTTTCAAAGCATTGACCGGCAGGACCGCTTATCTTTTTCGCGAGGACTTCTGCGGTACGGCCGGTGCATCATGCCAATGGGTACGGCAGGGGCAGGATTTTCAGGCGATTGGCGTGGATATTGAGCCCTCAGTGCTGGAGTGGGGTCGCACTAACAAGGTGAGTGGCTTGCCGGCGGAAGATCAGGCTCGAGTAAGCCTGATTGAGTCGGACGTCATGACCGTCGAGACACCCGCGGCGGACTTGTTGGCCGCGTTCAATTTCAGCTATTTCATTTTTGACACGCGCGACTCGTTACGAGCCTATTTTGAACGAGCTCATGCTGGACTGAAAGACGACGGTGTTTTCTTCCTGGATATGTTCGGCGGTCCTGAAGCTCAGCAGGAAATGAAAGAGAAGACTAAACACAAGGGCTTTTCCTACGTTTGGCACCAGGCAAAGTTTCATCCCGTTACCAATTTCATTCGCTGCCACATCGACTTCCGTTTTCCGGATGGATCAAGAATCAAGAAGGCATTCACCTATGAGTGGCGTCTATGGTCAGCATCGGAAATTCGAGAACTTCTTATTGAGGCCGGCTTCAGTAAAGCGACTATTTACTGGGAGGGCGAGGACGAAGACGGCGATGGCAACGGAGAATTCACGCCCGACGAGAAAGGTGAGGCGGATCTTGCCTGGATCGCGTACGTTGTGGCTGAAAAATAGCCTTTGTATTAATGACTTGCATTAGATAGACATAATTAGCCTAAAGTTCAGTACACTGCACTGATCGGTTTCTGAAAATCTCTGTTTGTGCTTATAATCCCGACTTCGCGTTGGGTGTTCACCAGGAAAGGGTAACTGCCGGATGGCAAAAGACCTTGAAGTCGCAATTTTGTTTGCCGATGTTGTCGGCAGCACGCAGTTGTATGACAAGTTTGGCGATACCAAAGCCAGCGAGACTGTTGCGATATGTCTCAATGTCATGAAGGATGCGACGCACCAATTCAACGGCACCGTCATCAAGACGATCGGCGACGAAGTCATGTCGACCTTCAAGACCGTTGATGAGGCCATGAACGCTGCGATGATGATGCAAGGCAAGATCTCGGCCGATAGCAAGCAAGATGATCATATCCCGGTGTCTATTCGCATCGGTTGTCATTACGGTCCTGTGGTCCAGGAGCAGAATGATATCTTCGGCGCGGCTGTGCACACCGCCAACCGCATGACGTCGCAAGCGAAGTCGCGTCAGATTGTCTTGTCAGGTTCGACGGTCGACAAGATGAGCCAGGACATGCGTAAGCAAACACGGCAGATCGATGTTGCTACGGTTCGTGGGCGAATGGACGAGGTCGCGCTCTACGAGTTGCTTTGGAATCCGGACGAAGCGACCAGCATGTTGCCGACAATTGAGTGGGAAAGTAATACTCGCAAAGCGTCAAGACTCATAGTCAGCTTTCGTGATCAGACAGTGGAGCTGAGTGATCAGAGAAAGAGCATTAATCTCGGGCGCGCTGACGACAATGAATTGGTTATTAAGGGCAATCTGATATCGCGAATTCACGCCAAGGTAGAAATGCGTCGCGGCAAGTTTGTCATTATCGACCAGAGTACCAATGGTACGTTCTTGCTTAACGTACAGGGCGAAGAGATGTTTGTACGCCGTGATACCGCTGATCTTGCTGTTGAAGGAACCATAGGCCTCGGACGAGCCGAGCAGCCCGGTGCCGCCCTGGCTATTCACTACAAAATTATAGAGTGACGCTGCTTGTGGCCTCTGCATTGTCGCAATAGCTCTGTAGACCGGTAGCTCGACAGATAAAAGCCCTTTGACTCTCCTGGTATTCTCTTAAGCAGCCAGGTCGTCAGCAATGCGGCGTTGCTCGTCACGCAGCGCATCAGGCAGGCGATCACCGTAACCTTCCAGATATTCGCCAATCGCGGCAATCTCCGTTCGCCACTGCTCGACATTGATCGATGTGAGCGCCTGCATCGTCTCGTCGCTGACATCCAGCCCGCTTGTGTCAATGTCGTCTGGATATGGCAGGTAGCCGATCGCAGATTCTATCGCATCGACGCGGTTCTCACAGCGTTCAATGATCCAGCGCAGTACACGCAGGTTTTCGCCGAAGCCCGGCCAAAGGAACTTGCCGTCACTATCCTGACGAAACCAGTTCACATGAAATACCTTTGGCAGGTCTGTACAGCTGTCTTCCATCGACAGCCAATGCGCCCAATAATCGGCGAAGTTGTAACCGCAGAAGGGCTTCATTGCCATCGGATCGCGCCGCACGACGCCAACTTCACCAACTGCAGCGGCTGTGGTCTCAGAGGCGACTCCGGCACCAACCAGAACGCCATGGCACCAATCTTTGGCCTGATAAACCAGCGGTGCCAGTTCCTTCCGACGGCCGCCGAATACTATCGCCGAGATCGGTACGCCTTCGGGCGCCTCGGCAAGACTCGTGTAGCTCGCGTTTTGTCGCGCATCAACGGTGAAGCGTGAATTCGGATGTGCGGCCTTGCCGTTAGCCGGGTCGTACTTGCGACCTTGCCAGTCAATAGTGGGGGTGCCGACATTCTTATTTTCCCACCAGGGCTGGTTGTCTTCAGTTCGTGCAACATTGGTAAATATGGTGTCGCGCTTGATCATGTCGTACGCATTCTTGTTCGAGTGCACGTTGGTGCCCGGCACCACGCCAAAGAAGCCGGATTCGGGGTTTATCGCCCGTAACTGTCCGTTTTCATCCGGGTGCAGCCACGCGATGTCATCGCCGAGTGTCCAGACTTTCCAGCCCGCGTGGGATTCCGGTGGAATCAACATGGCCAGATTGGTCTTGCCGCACGCGGATGGAAAGGCACAAGCTATGTAATGGACTTCGCCTTCCGGGCTTTCCAGGCCGGCAATCAGCATATGCTCGGCGAGCCAGCCTTCGCTGCGCGCCTGAAAGCTTGCGATTCGCAGGGCATGGCACTTCTTGCCAAGCAAAGCGTTGCCGCCATAGCCGGAGCCGATGCTCTTGATCGACAGTTCCGCGGGAAAGTGCATGATCATCCGGCGCTCCGGATCCAGATCGCCGGTGGAGTGCAAACCCCTGACAAATTTTCCCTCACTCTCGATGCGCGCAAGCGCTTCTGTGCCCATGCGCGTCATGAGTTTCATATTTGCGACCACGTACTCGCTGTCCGTTATCTCAACGCCGCAGCGCGAATAAGGCGAGTCAATTGGGCCCATGCAGTAGGGAATGACGTACATCGTACGGCCACGCATGGCACCCTCGAACAGGGCGTCGATCCTGGCGTGGCCATCATCCGGGGCCAGCCAGTTATTGTTTGGCCCAGCGTCATCCTTGTTATCGGTACACACGTAGGTCAGGTGCTCGACGCGGGCGACATCGGTGGGGTCGGACAGATGCAGATAGCAGTTCGGGTACTCATCCTGATTCAAGGCTGACAGCGTGCCATCGGCAGTCATCTTCTCGATCAGTTGTTGGTATTCGGTTTCGCTGCCGGTACACCAGTGAATATTGTCCGGCTGAGTTCGGCTCGCGACCTCGTCAACCCAGGCAGATAGGGTCGTTAGGCTGGTTGTCATGGCAAAAATTCTCTCGGCGGTATTAAAGGCGCAGTCGAAGATTCCGACGGCACTAAGGGGCCGCCATTATACCCTTGCTGCGGGCTTGTGCGTTGCCTGGATTCAGAAAATATTGGCCAACTGCGGCGGTGTATCGCAGGACGATATGCAGGACGAAATGATTTTTCTTACACGCGCGGGCGAACGGCCTGATTGCTGCGGATATTCGCTTTCTCGGACTCCGTTGAGACAATCTCTGATTTTGTTGTTCAAGCAAGCCTTGTTGTTCCGGAAACTCGGGTTCCAAGAAGGTCAGCGCTCAATAATCCGAATTAATACTATATTATTCAATAGCTTAAAGTTGATGCTACGATTTAATTTATGCTAAGAAAATCACGTCACGCGAGCATCATCAAACTCGCAACGAGCATGGGTTTCCGGGTTGGTGCCGCAGACCCTCTACGCTCGCCTGGCAGGGTCACTCGCAGCGGACCACGGCGCCATTCTCGAAAGTCGCTTCGAAGTCATACACAGTGTCATAGGACCTCACAACGACGCCTGAATCACGGTCGGCATCGAATTGCCATTGTGCGACGTCGACACGATCACATTTGCCAGTGCCCTGATTGATAGCGAATGCCAATAGCAGCGTGTGCCGAAGATATCCGCTGCCAGAGTCTGAATAGCTGTCGAGGACGACCTTGCGAGCGTGCGTGAAGAAAGTGAATTGCCAAAGATACTCGGTAAATAATCGAACTCTCTGGTCAGTCAATGGATAGGAGTGCAGGGTGCCTGCGTAGCCACTGAGAAGTGAGCGGTCGACACCGTCGCGGCTGATATTGCTGCACTTGAATACGCGGGCGAATCCGGGCGATGTCAAAGCGTCGATATTGCCGATTTCGTCTTCGTAGGAGAGTTCTCTGACGAACTCATAGTAGCGCTCATTCTCGTACGACGAGACGTAGGTGCCGCTGACGTTACGCGAAGCGTTATCGGCTTCTTCCCAGGCTTTGGCAACCGCGTAGTCATCAGTACAGAGTTCATAAGAGGTGGATGTGTCCAAGAGATGATGAATCGTGTAGCTGCGCGTGGTACTGGCACGCTCATCAATGAAAAAGTCGGCTGGTACGCTGTATGAATTGTCATAGAGCAAAGCAAGAATCCGATCATCCGAAGGCAATTGTGAGGGTAATTCCGATGACGCGGACGTCGCCGGAATGTCGCCGGATGACCCCGTTGTTCCGCCGCCGCAAGCGGAAACCTGCGCGAGAAAAAGGCAAATTGGCAGAGCGCAAATTCTCATTCGTATCTCTCGACGTCCATTTCAAGGCGAGCCCAAGAGGGCCAGGGCTGTGACGACGCGATCCTTGCGCCGCTCAGAACTCAGACAATTTTCGTTTAGGCTGCTGCCGCGCTCTTGCGCCAGACCGAAAGTACATCCGGAGCCTGGACGCCCATTTTTACTCGTGTGCCATTCGACGAAAAAATTGTAATTTCTATCGGACCTTTACTGAACAGGTCTGCCAGAGTCATTTTCATATCGATGCCCTCGTCAGGCCTGATTAGAATGGACTCAGCGTCTTTTCGACTCACTATCAACATGATTTCAGTGTCCTTGCGTTTAGGTGCGTTGCTTCAGGCCTCGGCAAGGGATCTGTGGCCTCGGCCACGTGATCCCGTACCGTGACGGTCGTAAGTATCCTGTCCAGGTTCTCCGCCTCGGAGTACCGTAAGACCTGCTTCAATTTGTTGTTGGCGAAGTCGAATGATCGAGCCGTTGGTCATGTTGCTGGCATCGCATTCGGCAGCGATCGTCATGAGCTGCTCCCAGCGCTTTTGAATCGACGCATCACTGTCGCACCAGGATGTCATTTGCTGAAATTGGTTGGGGCCTGGCTCAAACCCGCATGCCGCGCACAGGTCGCGCCGCTGTTGTTCCAGACTATGCAGTTTCGCAACGCACTTGCTCTTGGTCTCAATAGCCGAGTTCAGTGTGTCAATATCTTGAGTTGCCAGCGCCTCTTTTTCTCGCCCAAGGACGTCCTTCAGGCGTGAAGTCTCGGCAACACTACTGCTGAGAAGGTCGGCGATCAGTCTGGATGCTTCAACTGGCGAAGGGCGTGACATATTACTCGCCCAGCATTTGTTCGAAGCGAATCATGGCATCAGCAATCGCGTCGGCGTCAATCTCAAATTCGCCGTTTTCAATAGCCGCCTTGACCTCTGCTACTCGTGCGCTGTCAACATCGGGCAACGATGCCAGAGATTTCTCGAGACGCTCAAGCAGTTTCGAGCCACTGGTGAGTTGAACCGTATCACCGGGAGCGATCGTGCCTGCCGCGGCACTGCCGGTCGAAGTGCCCTTGTCTCCCTCAATCTTCTGGGTGACGCTGGCGTCATCGACCTTGCTGCCAATTTTTCCTATGAAGCTCTGATCCATTGGACCAATCCTGTTTGCCATAATCCATAACCTCAACGATCATTGTTGCTAACCGGGGTATCGGCGTTTGTCGCCGATACTTTAGGTGTAGCGTTAAAAAAACTGTCTTTAGTGGGAACCAGCACTTCTACAAGTTCCTGCGAACGCACGATACCTTCGATAACACGGCCCGAATTCGTGTTTTTGACCGTTATCCGCTGGCTGATAGCGCCGTTCATCAGTGCTTTGCCGGCCATCTTGATGCTCAGACCGTTACTATTGACGACTATCGTTACTGACTGGCCGCGGCGAATAATGCGATCGGCCTGCAGCATGGCCGGTGTGATGGCCCGTCCAGCAATAATCTGGTATTTCAGTCGTTGCCCTATCAGTGCTTTCGGATCAGAGATATAGCCCGAAATCATCCGGGATACGTCCCGATCGTCGGCGATCAGGTCGTCTTCTGTCAATAAGTGGTCGCGCGGCAGTGTGCGTCGGGCAATCAATATGCGCTGCGTGACGATGACGTCGACCGGCACATAGAGTTTCCAGGGTTTGCTGCCGGCACAACGAACGCCAACGATCGTTCTGGCACTGATCTTGGCGCCGCGACGCATGAACGTTTCGAGGGGCTGGTCGCACAGGGGAAGACGATGGCGAGAGTCGAGCGTGCCCGCCTGCGCTGAAGTCTTCGTTGCCCCAGAGCCGATTTTTTGCGACACGTAATTCTCGGCAACAGCGGCTATTTCTGCTACGTCGTGCGTCGCCGCTGGCCATGCAGCGCTCGACAACAACAACAGCGCACCGGTCACCGCGCATCTACGCTGCATCGAGCCGCCCAAAACGCCGACTTTATGTCGGTACCCTGGTTTTGGCGTCAATTTTGTGACGATTCTATTCAATCTCTTTTGCATGTTATTTGCTCTCAAGCATTGCTCGGTCGCGCATACGCGTGATCTGGACAGGGCTGCATGTTTGCTATCAAAGTACTCATGCAATGCACGATGCAATTGTCATGCCAGTAGCTCAAAAGGCTAGCTATATGAGGAATGAAGGCGGCTGCAACCGCTTGCCGCCACTGCGGCAAGGTCTTGCCGGGCCACGAGGACAACGCCACGAAATCGTTATCGGCAGCAAAGAGGATTGCTGAAGTCACAGGCCTGACAAAGGGCTTCGGAAAACTTGGCACGGCAGTTGCATTAACCATTGCAGGAAACTAAATCGAGTACTACCACAATGGAAATTCAAGCGCTGGCGCATCACGAACAGGCCCTGAAATTTCGAGCCCTTCGAAATCAGGTGCTGTCGTCGAATATCGCGAATGCTGATACGCCGAATTATAAAGCTCGCGACATCAAATTCGCCGATGCCCTGAAAACCGCAGGCGCTGAATCTATTCCTATGACGACAACCAGCGATCTGCACAAACGGGCCTGGTCCACAGCGGATACAACGGGCCGAACGATGTATAGGGTGCCTATGCAACCCACGTTGGATGGAAACACGGTGGAGACTGACGTTGAACAGGCGGAATTTGCTGAAAACGCACTGCAGTACCGCACCAGCCTCGCATTTCTTGATGGTTCGTTGCGTACCTTGAAATACGCAATTAGAGGAGGTGAGTGATGGCTTTGTTCGATGTCTTCGATGTAGCGGGCAGTGCGATGAACGCACAGTCGGTTCGGCTGAACGTCACGGCGAGCAACCTCGCCAATGCTGGCAGTGTGAGTGGCGATCCGGAAAACGTGTATCGCGCCCGGCAGCCGGTTTTTTCGTCATTCAGTCAATCCTTGTCCAATCAGAGCGGGATTGCGAGTGTTCGTGTCAATGGCGTGGTTGAAAGTTCCGGGCCGCTCGATCTTCGATATCAGCCCGATCATCCGGAGGCTGACGAAAACGGCAACGTGTACGTATCAAACGTCAATACGGTTGAGGAGATGGTCAACATGATATCCGCGTCACGCTCGTACAGAAACAACGTAGAAATTATTAATACGACAAAGGATCTGCTTTCGCAGACCTTGTCGCTTGGCAGATAACCATTAACAGGGCTATGAAATGACCGCAATAGGCACAGTTGAAGATGCTCGAGTTCTCGCGCCTCCGCCGCCGCAGGATACCTCGCGAAGCGACCTTGGCCAGGATGACTTCCTGACTTTGATGATTACGCAGTTTCGGAATCAGGACCCGTTCGAACCGATGGACAACGGTGCGTTCCTCGGCCAGTTGGCTCAATTCAGTACCGTCAATGGTATTGAGAGTTTGAATGGGTCTTTCGCCGGACTCGCCGGTGCGCTTCAGGATGAGCAGGCTTTACAGGCCGCAAATCTTGTTGGCCGATCAGTTCTTGCGGCGACCGACATTGGCTATCTTGGCGCAGGTCGTGAGATTGGCGGTGCCGTTGAGCTCGGGTCGTCGGCAAGCAATGTGCAGATCGACATTACCAACAGATCGGGTGAGTTGGTGCAGCGCTTGAATCTTGGCGAGCAAGGCCCTGGCACAGTGAGGTACCGATGGGACGGTCGCGATGCATCCGGGGAGCTGGCTGCAAACGGTCACTACCAGATTAGCAGTCGAGTCGTTCGAGGCGGCATTGTCGAAAGCGCACCGACACTTATTCAGGCCGATATTCAGAGCGTCACGCTCGGACAATTCGGTGCAGGACTAACGATCAATCTGGACGGCGGCGATTCACTGTCGCTCGCACAGGTTCGCCAGATTATCTAACTTAAATTCAAGCCAGGAGAAACAACGATGCCATTTGCAATTGCACTCAGCGGACTCAATGCCGCTTCCGCTGACCTCGAAGTTACAGCCAACAATGTGGCCAACGTGAACACCAGCGGTTTTAAAATGTCGCGCGCACAATTTTCAGAAGTATTCGCGGTTGGCACGCAAAGCGTCAGTTCGAGCGCAGCGGGCAGCGGCGTTCGACTATCTGCTATTCAGCAGCAATTTACGCAGGGCAATATCGACTTTACAGACAATGCCCTCGATCTGGCGATTGGCGGCGAAGGTTTCTTTGTACTTAGCGACAATGGCTCGCGAACTTATACGCGTGCCGGTGCATTCGGTATCGACAACACAGGCTTTGTCGTCAACGCACAGGCAGCGCGCTTGCAGGCATATCCTTATGCAGGCAACGGTTTGTTCAACACCGGTACACCCGTCGATTTGCAGTTGACGACTGGTTCGAGCCCTCCATCGGCGACGACACGGGCGGATTTTGGCGTCAACCTGCCTGCGGATAGCGCGCTGCCGGCCAACCCGGTCTTCGATCCGCTTGATCCAAGTAGTTTCAATCACACCACGTCAGTCACAGTTTATGACTCGCTGGGTTCCGCGCACACCGGTACGGTCTATTTCATCAAGGACGTCGCACCGAATACATGGAATACCGAGTTCGTGATCGGCGGGACCCCCGTCGCAGGGACGACTCCGGTGGTATTTAACACAGACGGTACTCTGCAATTGCCAGCTGGCGGGCTCATGCCGCTAGCGCCCTATGCACCAGGCACCGGTGCTGCAGATATCACCATGTCACTGGACTTCGGAGATGCGACTCAGTTCGGCGAAAATTTTGGCGTCAACTCCTTGTCGCAGGATGGATTTACAACCGGTCGATTGACAGGCGTCAGCGTTGATGCGGAAGGCGTCGTATTCGCGCGCTTTACAAATGGACAGGCGACATCGCTGGGTAAGCTTGCGCTTGCCAACTTCGTCAATCCGCAGGGCTTGCAACAGCTCGGTGATACGGCCTGGGGTGAATCATTCCAGTCGGGTGATTCTTTGCTTGGTGAAGCCGGAACGGCATCGTTTGGCGACATTCAATCCGGTGCGCTTGAGGCGTCCAATGTGGACCTGACCGCGCAGCTGGTAAATATGATTACAGCGCAACGTAACTTCCAGGCGAACGCACAGATGATTTCGACGGCGGATACGATTACGCAGACTGTGATCAACATTCGCTAACAACATGGCCGCAGTAATCGATGAGTAATAACAATGGATGAGATGATTTATGTTGCGATGACCGGCGCAAAACAGACCGAATATGCGCAGGCCATCAACACCAACAATCTGGCGAATATCTCGACTACCGGGTTTCGCTCAGACTTGCATTCCTTCAGTTCCGTCCCAGTCGACGGACCTGGCGTTGATACACGTATCAATGCTGTTATCGAATCCTATGGCACCGATTTTGCGCAGGGGGCGGTCATGACGACAGGCCGCAATTTGGACATCGCCATTCAGGGCGACGGATTTATCGCCGTGCAGGCGCCCGACGGCACTGAAGCCTATACGCGTGCCGGTGACCTTCGATTGGAGCCCGGCGGTTTGTTGGTTACCGGTGCAGGCCATCTCGTCATTGGTGACGGCGGTCCGGTTGCGGTACCGCCAAATAGCAGCCTGTTGATCGGCAGCGATGGAACGATTTCAGTGCAGCCGCTCGGGCAGGGGCCAGAGACACTATCGACCATCGACCGTATCAAGCTGGTCAACCCGGAACGTTCGCAATTGCAAAAAGGAACGGACGGCTTGTTGCACATGGGTGGGGATGAGCTTGCGTTCGCGGATCCGTCCGTTTCGGTGACTTCTGGTGCGCTGGAAAAAAGCAACGTAAACGTTGCGAAGACATTGGTGAATATGATCGAGCTCGCACGCCAGTATGAGATGCAGGTGAACGTGATCAAGACGTCGAAAGAGAATGCTGATGCAGCGTCACAGATTATGCGCGTCGGCTAAGCCGGCGAAAGTAGATTAGGAGAGAACGATGAGCGATGCACTATGGATTGCTAAAACGGGGTTGGATGCGCAGCAAACGCGTATGGCGGTGGTGTCGAACAATCTGGCAAACGTCAACACGACCGGCTTCAAGCAGGGCAGAGCGGTTTTCCAGGACCTGTTGTACCAAAACGTCCGCCAGTCGGGTGGCCAGAGTTCGCAAGATACGTTGCTGCCTTCAGGGCTGACTCTGGGTACTGGCGTGCGAATTGTTGCGACCGAGAAATTATTTACGCAAGGCAGCGTCCTGCAGACTGATAATTCACTTGACGTTGCTATCAATGGGCGCGGTTTTTTTCAGATACTCAAACCCGACGGTGAGCTCGCGTACACGCGAGACGGTACATTTCAGCTCAACGATCAGGGTGAGCTGGTCACTGCCGGCGGATACAAAGTTGAGCCAGGCATAACTATTCCGAACGCAGCAGAGAGTATTACGATCGGCATTGACGGGGTCGTCTCGGTCAAGATTGCCGGTCAAACGACGCCGACTCAGGTCGGTACTCTGGAGACGGTTGACTTTATCAATCCGGTAGGACTGCAGTCCGTCGGTGAAAACCTCTACGTAGAAACCGCCGCGAGCGGATCAGCTCAGGCGGGTACGCCAGGCCTCAACGGGTTTGGCTCTCTAATGCAGGGCGCGTTGGAGGGCTCGAATGTCAACGTCGTCTCCGAACTCGTCAACATGATTGAAACGCAGCGTGCCTATGAGATGAATTCAAAGGCGATCACGACCAACGATCAAATGATGCAATACATAAACAACAACTTGTAACGGGACTGAAAATGAACGTATCACCGAAACTATTTCCTGGTCTCCTGGCAAGCGTCACTATGGGATTACTGTCAGGTTGCGCTGCGCATTTTACGAACGACCCTTCCTACGAACCGCCGATGCCGGTACCCCAGGTGTATGCGGAACCGACCAGCGGATCGATATATCGTGCTGGCACTGACGTTCGTCTTTTCCAGGATCTCAAGGCAAACAGGCTCGGAGATATTCTGATGGTTCGTCTGGTGGAGCGGACCAATGCAAGCAAGAACTCGCAAACATCAACCTCCAAGTCTACGGCAGCGTCATTCGATAATCCGACTCTTTTCGGCGTGCAACCTACTCACAATGGCGTGCCGCTGCTCGAAAGCAGTTTGAGCGGCGATACTGCATTTGACGGTGCTGGTTCGAGTAGCCAAAGCAATAGTCTGCTCGGGGATATCACCGTTACGGTTACGGAGCGCCTGCCGAACGGCAACCTGCGTATTCGCGGCGAGAAATGGGTGACGTTGAATCAAGGTCGGGAGTTTATCCGCTTGTCGGGAATTGTTCGCCCCTACGACATAAGAACAGACAATTCGATCATATCGACACAAATAGCCGACGCTCAGATTACCTACAGCAGCAAAGGCGTGCTCGCCGATGCAAACAGAATGGGTCTGATTTCGCGCTTCTTTAATTCTGTCTTTCACCCGTATTGATCAACCAAGGAAATTGTATGCGCCTGACAATGAGAAACTATGGACAGCGGAGACCGGTGCGCCTGATCGCGCTTCTGTTGCTGGTCTGTTCGCAAACAGTGATGGCCGAACGGGTGAAGGACCTCGCCAGTGTTGCGGGTGTACGTAGCAACCAGCTGGCAGGGTACGGTCTTGTCGTGGGTCTTAGCGGAACCGGAGATCAAACGACACAGACGCCTTTTACCGTACAGAGTATTATCAACATGCTCACGCAGTACGGCATTACTATTCCGCCAAACATGGCGTCATCATTGCAGCTGAAAAATGTTGCAGCGGTCACTATTCACACGGACTTGCCACCATTTTCAAAGCCTGGTCAGATGATCGACGTAACTGTCGCATCGATTGGTAACGCGAAAAGCCTGCGCGGCGGCAGTTTGCTAATGGCACCGTTAATGGGTTCTGACGGCAACGTGTATGCGATTGCTCAGGGCAATCTTATTGTCGGGGGTTTTGGTGCCTCCGGCGCTGATGGCTCCAGTATCACTGTCAACGTACCCAGTGCCGGCCGTATTCCGAATGGTGCGATCGTTGAACGGGGTGTGCCGAGTGAATTTCTTAGCAGCCAGTCAATAGTCCTGAACCTTAATAGCCCCGATTTCACAACGTCGATGCGGCTGGCAGAACAAATTAATACAACACTAGGTGCCGGGTCAGCGCAGGCTGTCGACGCCGTATCCGTGGAAGTTCGTGCCCCGGTGGACACGATGCAGCGAACCGCTTTCGTTTCAGTGCTGGAGAACATGCAGGTGGAGCCTGGTGAGGTTTCGGCAAAAGTCATTATTAACTCGCGGACCGGCACGGTCGTGATCGGTGCGAATGTCCGTGTTAGCCCGGCTGCGGTATCGCATGGCTCGTTGGTCGTCACGATAAGCGAACGGCCGTTTGTGAGTCAGCCGAATGCGCCGTTCGGTCGAACCGGTGAAACAGTGGCCTTACCCGATTCCGAGGTGGATATTATACAAGGGGAGGGCCGCATGTTCATGTTCGAGGCAGGGACCAGTCTGGATGAAATTATTCAGGCGGTGAATCGGGTCGGTGCAGCTCCAGGCGATCTTGTCGCAATTCTCGAAGCGCTTAAGCAAGCAGGTGCGTTGCGCGCAGAATTGGTGGTTATCTAGGATCTATTCAAATGACTGCTGCGATTACCGACTTCAATCAATATACCGATTTGCGCACGGCGGCCGGAAAAAACGATCCGGCGGCACTGCGCGAGGTCGCCGGTCAATTCGAAGCGCTGTTTTTGCAAACCATGTTGAAGAACATGCGTGAAGCATCTTTGGGAGATCCGCTTTTCGGCGACAACGATCAACACAAGATGTTTCAGGGCATGATGGATCAACAACTATCGCTCGAGATGGCAAGCGGCAATGGCATTGGACTTGCGGACATGCTGGTGCGCCAGTTAGGTGCAGACAGCGAGCCGAAACCGGGCGGCAAAGTGGAATTTGATCTATCTGGCATTGCGAGAACGACGAAAACCACACGAGCTGCTCCGATCACAGCCATAGCGGAGCAACCAGACTGGTCCGATGCTGAGAAATTCGCTCATGACCTCTGGCCGCACGCCGAACGCGCGGCGAGACGACTGAACGTAGCCCCCGAAGCCGTATTGGCCCAGGCGGCGCTTGAAACAGGCTGGGGTGCCCACGTCATGCAGAACCGGGATGGCAGTAGCAGTTTTAATTTATTTGGCATAAAGGCGGCAGCTGGCTGGTCGGGCGACAGCGTGAGTCGATCAACTCTCGAATTTGAGGGCGGAGTACCGCGACGGGAGATAGCGCAGTTCAGGGCCTATGAAGATGTTGCTGCCAGCTTTGACGACTACGTTGACATGATAAGCACCAATCCGCGCTACGAGTTGGTCGGCGGCCATGGCAGCGATGTCGGCGGTTTCGCGACTGCCCTGCAGGAAAGTGGTTATGCGACTGATCCGGCGTATGCAGACAAGCTCAGAAATATTGCGCAAGGCGAAACGATGAAAAGAGCCATGCATAGCCTCAAGACTGGGGCAGAGCAGCCGATAACAACGCGGCTGGTAGCAGAATCAATGTGAATACTGACTGCGACTAGCAGGAGAAATCAATGCCAAGCCTATTAAATACAAGCCTTTCAGGGATGCTCGCTTTTCAGCGTGCTCTTGACGTGACAGGCCATAACATAGCGAATGCGAATACACCGGGATACACACGCCAGGTCGCTGAATTCGCTTCGCGCGCCGGCCAGGGTACGGGTAATGGATATATTGGCGCTGGTACCAAGATTTCGACAGTAACTCGAATTTACGATGCGATGCTGGTCAGCCAACTACGAACATCGCTGACCGGACAGTCGCGATTCGATACGCTCAATAGCCTTTCAGGTCGCATCGATTCGCTGTTGGCGGATGGCGATACCGGTCTGAATACAGGCCTGCAATCATTTTTTAACACGACCCAGGACCTGGCCAACGACCCGGCATCCATACCGACCCGTCAGGCACTGCTGGGCGAGGCAACCGGACAGGCGAGTCGTTTTCGGGCCCTTGATCAGCGACTCGGAGAGCTTGAGTCAGAGGTTAATGAGCGCATGAAAATTGCGGTTGATGACGTAAATCAGCTCGCCGGTGCTATCGCGGACGCGAATCAAAAGATTGGGGTCGCAAGTGGCTTCGGTCAGCCTCCGAATGACCTTCTGGACCATCGGGATCGGTTGATTCTGCAGTTGTCCGAGATCGTATCGGTAACAACCATCGGCCAGAACGATGGCTCCGTAAACGTATATGTTGGTTCAGGTCAGTCGCTGGTGACAGGTATTGATGCCCGGGAATTGTCGGTCCGCGGCAGCGAATTCGATCCAACGCGCTTGTCTGTCGTCTACGAGGGTGCAAGTGGCTCTACGCCGCTGGACACGTCTTTGTCTGGTGGCAGTCTGGGCGGACTCCTCGAATTCAGAACACGAGTGCTGGATCCATCGAGGCAGTCGCTGGGTCAAACCGCGGCCGCGTTCGTGATGCAAATCAATGCGCAGCATGCGGCAGGTATGGACCTTCGGGGTAACCTGGGTGGTGACATGTTTGCCATCGCTCCCCCGACTGTGCTTGCCTCCAACAGCAATTCCGGAAGCGGAACAGCGGTCGCTGAGGTAAACGATCTCGGCGCTCTGACCGGGGCCGACTATATTCTTGAATTTGACGGGGCGGCGTACAGCCTGAGTCGTGCGGATACCGGTCAACCGATAGCCTTGAGTGGTAGTGGCACTGTTGCTGACCCATTCCGTGCGGACGGTTTGAGTATTGAAGTCGGTGGTGCAGCTGCGGCCGGAGACAGAATGCTGGTCCGATCAAGCAACGATGCGGCAGGTTCAGTCGAAAGTTTGATCAGTGACCCGCAAGCGATCGCGCTCGCGTCGCCAGTCCGTGTGCAGGCGTCAATCAACAATATCGGCAACGCCAGTATCAGCGCCATGTCTGTCTATGATACGAGTGATCCGGGACTTCTGGTGACAGCGGTGATTGAGATGACAAGCCCTGTAACTTATAGCATCAATGGCGCCGGCTCATTTCCCTATAGTGCCGGAACACCTATTGCCATCAATGGCACGTCAGTAACGCTGGAAGGTGAACCGTTAACCGGTGATCAGTTTACGATCAGTGCGAATTCCGGCGCATCGGGCGATAACAGCAACGGCCTGAAACTGGCTGAGATTCAGTCGGTCGGTGCTCTCGACGGTGGAACAATTAGTATCAATGAAAACTACGGCCGCCTGGTGGCCAGTGTTGGCGGTACGACGCGACAGATACAAGCGGGTCTTGCAGCGCAAGATGTCGTGCTGGCCAATGCGGAAGGTGCCGTGCTATCCACATCCGCAGTCAATCTGGACGAAGAGGCGGCAAAACTGATCCAGTATCAGCAGGCGTATCAAGCCGTTGCCCAGATCGTATCCATTACAAGTACTTTGTTCGACAGTCTGCTGAACGCAACGAGGCGCTAACTATGCGAATTTCGACCATTGGAGCGTATTCGCGGGGCTTAAGCATGATGCAGAGCCTGCAGTCAGCGCTTGATCATACGCAGCGTCAGGTTTCCAGCGGCCGCAGAATTCTGCGGCCGTCGGATGATCCTATCGCCGCATCGCAGGCACTCGAATTGCGGGAATCGCTGTCGCGTCTGGATCAGTTTGATCGCAATGCGAACATTGCGACGAATCGCCTGAGCGAGGAGGAGGTCGCTCTGACCTCGGTGAATAATGTTCTGCAACGCGTGCGAGAGCTCGCTTTGCAAGCCAATAATGCGACGCAAAGCAATGAATCCCGCACGTTAATAGCGGTCGAAATGCGACAGCATCTCGACAACCTTGTGCAATTGGGCAATCAGAAGGATGGCAATGGTCGGTTCCTGTTTGCTGGTCATTCCGAAGAGGTACAACCGGTTACTCGCACAGGGTCGACCTACAATTACAATGGGGATCAGGGCCAGCGCAGGATTCAGATTGGCGAAGGTCGCCAGATCGCCGACAGTGATTCCGGTGCAGCGGTGTTTTTTGCGATTCGCGGTGGCAATGGCGAATTTTCGATTTCACCACTCACTTCGAACAGTGGTACTGGTTTGATGGGTGTGGGCAGCCTCGTTGACCCGACGCTTTATGATAAGGACGAATATACGGTACGCTTTATTGACTCCAGCAACTATGAAGTGCTGGATTCATCCGCAACGCTGGTATCGAGCGGTAGCTTCACATCGGGCGACACAATCGGCTTTCGTGGCATTGAGTTTTCTCTGAGTGGCCAGCCCGGAGCCGCTGATGAATTTGTAGTGTCACCGAGTCGAAATCAGGATGTGTTTACATCCCTCGCAAATCTGATTTCGGCAGTCGAACTGTCGGTAGATGGTGATGTCTCGCGGACAGCGATGAACAACGGCATCAACACCGGTCTGCTCAATATTGATCAGGCTCTCGGAAATATTCTTGATGTTCGAACACAGGTCGGATCCAGACTTGCGGCGATTGAAAGTCAGACTGATAGCAATGCGGCATTCGCACTGACCTTCCAGGAGACGCTGGCCGATATTGAGGATCTTGACTATGCGGAGGCCCTGTCACGCCTCAGTATAGAAGCAACTACGCTTGAGGCTGCGCAGCAGTCGTTTATTCGAACCCAGTCTCTGTCGCTCTTCAACTACTTCTAATCCAGTCAACTTTTGTTCGTGACCTGAGTCACAATTCGAGAGTTTTCAGCTAAAGATTCCCGCCGTTCTGGCGGTGTGAGAAATACAAAAATACCAATTGCAGCGAATTTCCTCAAGGATTCCCGGTAGCGACCGATAACTCATTTGAACGGTGGTCATGAATCGATTTCGCGGCCAAGACAATGACTTCCGGCGGCAATAGCGGACCGGGTATTTTTAAGGAACAGGAGTATCTAGAATGGCACAGTCGATTAATACGAACGTTGCATCGTTGAATGCGCAACGGAACTTGAATCGCTCGCAGGGTTTGCTAAACCAGTCACTGGAACGGCTATCTACAGGCTTGCGAATTAATAGCGCGAAGGATGATGCAGCAGGACTCGCAATATCCGAGCGTTTCACCACGCAGATCCGTGGCATCAACCAGGCGGTACGAAATGCCAGCGACGGTATCTCACTGTCGCAGACGGCAGAAAGTGCGCTTGGCGAGTTGACCAACAACTTGCAGAGAATTCGTGAGCTGGCTGTACAATCAGTCAACGCTACGAACTCTGCATCGGATCGTGCGGCACTTAACCAGGAAGTAACCGAGCGTCTCGCTGAAGTAGATCGGATTGCGAAACAAACCAGCTTCAACGGCGTTAAGGTTCTTGACGGTTCGTTCGGTACGGCAACCTTCCAGGTTGGCGCGAACGTCGGCGAGACAATATCTGTCAGCTTGACGACAGATGTTACGGCCTCAGCGATTGGTACTGTAAACACGGCACAGAGTGCAGCCGCTGTTAGCACGGCTAGCGTTGATGCAGTAACTGGTGGCGACGTAACGTTGACGTTCACTGGTGGCGCGGCTGGTACAGCAGTTATCGCTGCTGGCTCATCAGCTCAGCAAGCTGCCGATGCTGTTAACGACGCCAACGTCGACGGTATATCTGCTTTCATCACTGACACCGGAGAGATGCAGATTCTTGCCGAAGCGGACACGACCGTTACTGAGACCAACAGCCTGGCTGGCGGCCTTAATACGGCTGGTTTCGCAGCAGCAGCGCAAACAACTGGCGTTGAAGCGGTTACTGACGCGACGACTCTGGCTGGTGCCGGCGTTGACACTGTTTCTAACGCGAACTTTACGATTGCTCGTATTGATTCGGCGCTGACATCTGTCAATGGTCTTCGCAGCAACCTGGGTGCTATCCAGAATCGTTTTGAGTCGACCATCATTAACCTGCAAACGGTTAGTGAGAATCTGTCCGCATCACGTGGCCGGATTCAGGATGCTGACTTCGCTGCGGAAACTGCTGCACTGACCAAAGCACAGATCCTGCAACAGGCCGGTGTTGCCGTACTGTCACAGGCGAACGCTCAACCGCAGCTTGCTCTGAGTTTGTTGCAGTAAGGGTAGATTGACGTTGAACCCCTTGATGAGGCGGCATGGAAGCCGCCTCACTCAAGGATAATGGAGAATACAAATGGCCGAGCAGGGTATTGCGCCAGTCGGCGCCGCCACAGGAACATTTTCGAAGCTGGATACGGCTGCGGATATGAGCTCGGCAGACGGCAACGTTCAACCTGAGAGCGGCAAGAATATGCCAGTTGCAGAGAGCAAAAAACTGAATCTGGCCGCATTGGCTAACGTACTCAACCAGGCCAGCCAAAGTATCGGCCGCGACCTGCGCTTTCGCATCAACATGGAGACCGGACAATCTGTAATCCAGGTCCTCGATAGTGAAACCGGCGAGCTGATTCGCGAAATTCCGCCGGAAAAAGCAGCAACGTACCTGACCGGCGATAGCCTTATTGCGCTCAGGTTGCACGACGATCACGTTTGAATAGTTCACACACCATAAATGGCACGTTTCTTGTAACTCTAGACAGTAACACCGACGAGCTAACTAGCGCAGAGTGAGATACAGATATGGCCTCAATAATTTCATCCGGAATAGGTTCCGGTTTAGACATTTCGGGAATCGTGCAGCAACTAGTGGCTGCGGAGGGCCAACCAGTGGCGTCTAGAATCGCCCAACAGGAGTCGCGAGAACAAGCCAAGCTGTCGGCATACGGCAGCCTGAAAGCGGCTATCGCTGACATGCGCGACCAACTTGAGGTCATGAAGTCCCTCGATCAATTACTGGTTCGCAAAGCCTCGTCCGGTAATGAAGATTTCTTCACTGTGACAGCAGACACAAATGCGCTGCCGGCAAACTACTCCCTGGAGGTTGTGCAGCTGGCTCAGTCGCAAAAACTGATGTCAGGAGCGTTCGCCGATGCGGAAACCGTGATCGGAACTGGCACATTGCAGCTCACTGTCGGTGCGTCGGTCGCAGACATTGAAATTACTACCGAAAATAATACGCTCGCCGGAATTCGTGACTCGATAAATTCAGCAGTCGATAACCCGGGTGTTTCCGCAACCATTGTCAATGCGGACAGTGGTAGCTATCTCATATTGACGACAAATTCGACGGGTGCCGCGCAACAAGCCACGCTCACGCAGAGTGGCGGTGACGGTGGGCTAAGCGCACTTGAGTACGACCCAGGCTCAGGCCTCAATTCGATGACCGAATCAATTGCTGCTCAGGACGCGCTGATTCGTATCGACGGACTTGATGTCATGAGTGAAAACAACACTTTCGTCAATGCAGTGCAAGGCGTGACGATTTCTGTATTGCAGGAGTCGTCAGGCGCGACGGCAAGTCTGGCGGTCGAGAATGACGCAGCGGCAGTAAACAAGCTGGTGAAGAGCTTCGTTGACAGTTACAACGTGCTTATTGAGTCGTTCGACACTCTTACCGCGTACAACGCAGATTCTGATCTGGCGGCTCCGCTGCTTGGTGATGCGACCGTGCGCGGTATTCGGGACCAGATTCGCAGAGAGCTTGGCACGCCAGTAGCGAATTCGGATTCGCCCTTCTCCATGCTCCGGGACGTCGGTATTGAGGTGCAACTCGATGGCCAACTGGCCGTCAACGATGATGAGCTTGCCGTTGTTCTAGCTGATGATTTCGTCAATTTCGGTGGGTTGTTTTCGAACAGCGATGGCTTTGCAGTCCGACTATTCGATCTGACCGATGGATATCTCGATAGTGACGGCATCCTCGAAGCGCGGACCACCGGCTTGACGAGCAAGATTGAGGCATTCTCCGGTGATCGAGAGGCGCTAAACGAGCGTTTGACGTTGTTGGAGACGCGATTGTATCGACAGTTCAACGCACTGGATTCTTTGCTGTCGCAATTGTCGCTGACCAGTAATTTTCTGACACAACAATTGAGTAGCCTGCCGGGCATTTCGCGACCCGGCAGCAACTAACGGATAAGGACTGAAACATGGTAATGGCAAGTGGGAACGAAGCGGCACGGCAGTACCAACAACTCGATACGCACAGCAATGTCGAAAATGCGACGCCGCATCGACTCATACAAATGATGATGGAACGTGCGATCACCAAGATCGGCATTGCTCGTCGTCATCTGGAGCGCAAGGAAGTCAGTGACAAGGGCCGCAATATTTCTGATGCGATCAGCATTATCAATGGTCTGCAGGCGAGCTTGAATCACAAGGCGGACGCCAAAATGTCGGAAAACTTTGATGCGTTGTACGCGTACATGATGCGCCGCTTGCTCGAAGCAAATCTGCACAATGATCCCGGCATATTGGACGAGGTTACAGGTCTGTTGCGCGAGCTCAAAGAAGCCTGGGATGCGATCGCACCGGAAGCGGCCGTGTCACCAGGCGCACACGTTTAAAATAGCTGAAATGGAGTGCTGATATGATACCCAGTCGAGCTCTACTGCACGAAAGCGCTGAAGTGACCGTATTGGAAATGACGGCAAGTATGGAGGCATTCGCTGCAAATGAAGAATGGCAGCGGGTTGAGGAGATCTCTGAAAAGCTGCGCCGCGCGCTGCTTCAAATCCCGGAATATGAACGTCGTGAAATTCTGCTGTCGGTTAAGCGCAGTACCGAAGAGGTGCAGGCGCTGGCGCAGAGTGCCCGACACAGTGTATCCGAGAAGCTCTCGGGAATTCAGCGCGGTAAAGACGCGACCCGAGCATACAGTGCAGCTAACGGCCCGTAGCTCTTGCAACCGTGAGGTTTTAAGCCGCCGGGAAAAAGCAGCGACACAAATCAGGTGGCTGTCGTTAATTAAGTCAGGCGTTTTCGGTAGCCATTTGTGGCATCTGTTTAAGGGCAACATCCGTTCGGATAATTTCGCGAAATAGCCGGCTCAGAGTACGCCCAGCCAATCTTTGGCCTGTTGCTCGCTGTCGAAAAAACGAATATCGCCGCCCCGATTGGATGCGACAGTTTCAAAGAATCTAATATCCCTGATCGAAGCGTCATGTTGTACGGAAAATGCGATCTTCAGGCCCAGCCTGGCAAGTTCTTCGCCAAGATCGTAAATACCCAAAACGGAGAGCCTTACCTTAGTCTCCGGACCCGCTACTAGTACCTTGCGGCATCCTTCGGTCTCACAAGCAGTTGCGACCCTGCCAAACAAGGCTGGCATCTCGCTCGATATAACTTCGTATTCAGCAGGGTGCTGTACAAGAACATACCCTGGCTGAATTGAAATGCTGGTCTCTGAAGTGTTCATTAAGTTAAGTATATCTGTATCTGTGACGTAGGTCACAAATGTGGTCGATATGTGGGTCTATGCTGAGTCTCAGTGGAATCTGTTTTGACATAAGAGCGAGCGAATATGGCGGCTACCAGTAAATCACGGGCAAAAGTGCTAATACTCGATTCGGACGTGAATCGCGCCGAAGATTTGAGCCGACGGCTGCGCTTTCTCGACTACGAGCCTGTCATTACGACACGAGACGCCTCTAACGATATTTTCACGTCCAGCCTGGCGATAGTTCTGGGTGGTCCGCAAGCCGACGACAACTTTGACGGCTTCATAGCGACCCTGAGAGAGAACAACCCCGGCCTCCCGTTTCTTTGTCTGCCGACGAGCGCCGAAAATGAGAGGGCGACGGCGGACAACCTCAGCTGGCCTTTGGAATTGCCGTTGCGGCGCTCACAACTAACGCGGCTGTTACTTCGGGCTGAGCGATATCAGGGTCAGGAGCGACGACATCGCATCACCGGAACCTCGAGCCCGATTAGAAAGGTCCGGCAACTCATTGAACAGGTTGCAGATTTCTCCACAAATGTACTTGTAACCGGTGAGTCCGGAACTGGCAAAGAGCTGGTGGCTCGCACGATTCATGAATTGTCTGATCGATCTGATAGGCCATTTGTGCCGATTAATTGTGGCGCGATTCCTGCTGAACTTCTCGAAAGCGAGCTCTTCGGGCATGAGAAGGGCGCTTTTACAGGAGCGATCAGTTCCCGTATTGGCCGTTTCGAGCTTGCCGATGGCGGTACACTTTTCCTGGACGAAATTGGCGACATGAGCTTTTCCATGCAGGTCAAGTTGCTGCGGGTCCTGCAGGAACGCACCTATGAACGCGTCGGCAGTAACAAAACACAGCAATGCAATGTGCGAATTATTGCCGCAACACATCGTGACCTGCCGGCCGCTGTCGCAGCCGGAGAGTTCCGCGAAGACCTCTTTTATCGGCTCAACGTATTTCCCATCGAGATGCCACCACTCTACAAACGCGCATCCGATTTGAGCCAGTTGCTCGAAGAACTGCTGATTCAACACAATGGCGAGAATCCAGGAAGCCTAAGGGTGAGCACCGACGCCATGCGCATGCTCGCCAACTACCGGTGGCCGGGTAACATTCGAGAGCTCAGCAACCTGGTTGAGCGGCTCGCGATTATCAAGCCGCAAGGGGTCATTGAAGTTGGCGACTTGCCGTCTAAATACCATGTTCAGCAAAGCCCTCCGATTGTAGAAATCAGCGACGTGGCTGAGGCATTGCAAATGACCAACGCAAATCTCAAAGAACACCTGCAGTCGGTCGAGCAGAGTCTGATCGGGCAAGCAATGAACGCCGCCAATGGTGTAACCGCTGGCGCGGCTCGCTTGTTGCACATGCGTCGCACAACCCTGGTCGAGAAAATCGGCAAATACAACATCGCCTGACCGGGCTTATCTCGCAGGCCGCCCCTGCTGCCCAACACAAGACGGTTTCGGCCCGACGCTACCGGGTTGCAATCAATATCAGCGCAGTTGCAACATACAGCGCCCGATCACTGCCTCTCTGCTGCTCCATCGCGAGTCAATTTTCCTTCACCGCCGCTGTCAAGCGTCAGAAATCTGACGCTTTTGCAACCCCTCTGGTTAACTAACTTGTTGTTTTATAAGTAATAAATAGATGGCACGCTCTTTGCATTATCTCTGTTAGAAGTTTCTATCATGCTAAACGGAGATAAGTTTTGGCAGCAACATCCGTCAACGCGGAACAACTGCAGAGTGCTTTTGAGGTATTCAACCAACAGTCCGGATTGCTGGAGCGATCCTATCGCGACTTGCAATTCAAGGTTGAAACGCTAAACGGGCAACTCCGACAGGCACAATCGGAACGTCTGGTGGAATTGGTGAAAAAGGAGCGCCTGAGTTCGCATCTGTCGCACCTATTGGAATCTTTACCCGGCGCGATTATTGTCATTGACGGTGATGGTCTTATTCGTGAGCAAAACAGCGAAGCGAGTATCTTGCTCAATCGCCCTCTGATCGGTCACTCCTGGGCGAGTGTCGTCAGGCGCGAAGTCCGCGAAGGCGGTAGTGAAGACGGGAATATTCAATTGCGCGATGGGCGATGGCTAATATTGTCACGCCGCCCGTTGCAGCAGGAGCCTGGCGAAGTACTGTTGCTTGCCGATATCACCGAAAGTCGCGAAATGTCGAACTTGCGACAACGTCAGGAGCGATTGACCTGCATTGGTGAAATGACGGCGAAATTTGCACATCAGGTTCGTACTCCGCTGGCCTCAGCAATGCTGTATGCGGGTCAGTTGGACGTGACGACACCAGGATCAAGACGCATTGCCGAACGAATTTCCGCCCGACTTAATGACCTTGGGCGGATGGTCAATGACATGCTGGGTTTCGCCGCGGGCGCGCGCCAGGCGCAGGAGCGAATCAGCATTCAGGATCTCCTGCACGAGGTGCAGCAGTCGATCGAACCACAACTGGCTCAGCAAACCGACTTCGATATCGAATGCAACGATGTATCAACCCAGATAAACGCCAATAAAGACGCGTTGAAAGGCGCGCTCTTTAATTTGATAACCAATGCCGACCAGGCCTGCGGCGGCACCGGCCGGATCATCCTCGGAGCTTGCCGCAAAGACGGCTTTGTCCATCTGACGGTTGCTGACAATGGACCGGGTATAGCGGCGGACGTCCTGCCGAATCTATTTCAGGCTTTCTTTACTACTCGACCACAAGGTACAGGTTTAGGCCTGACCGTCGTGCATGCGGTCGTAGCCGCCCATGACGGAGAGGTGTCCGTCGAGTCTCTTGAAAGTGGCAGCGTATTCACGATCCGATTACCGGCTGCGAACGACACCTGCGAGGACAGTGAAAATGAATGATCCTGCGGTCCTGATCGTCGAAGATGACGCCAATTTGCGTGAGGCGCTGTATGACACGCTTAGCAGCACCGCGCTGCCCGTGATTACCACTGATAACGGTTTGAGCGCTCTTTCTATTCTCGAGAAAGAGCACGTAGGGCTGGTCCTGAGCGACCTGCAAATGGAGCCGATGGATGGTGTTACCTTGCTCGGCAGAATTCGAGAACAACACCCAACAATGCCAGCCGTGTTGATGACAGCGTTCGGTACCATTGAAAACGCGGTCGATGTCATGCGAAATGGCGCGTCAGATTACCTGGTCAAGCCATTTGAAGCCGATGAACTAAAACGCGTCGTCGGGAAGTATCTAAAGACTACAGCGGCGACCGATCGGCCAATCGCCGAAGATCCCATTTCGATTGAATTGTTGCGAATTTCCGAGAGAGTTGCAGCGACCGAGGTGACGGTCACGATCAGCGGTGAAAGCGGCTGCGGTAAGGAAGTGATCGCTCGATTTATCCACAAACGCTCTGTTCGTTGCGAAAAACCTTTTGTCGCAATTAACTGCGCTGCGATACCTGAGAACATGCTGGAAGCTGTTCTTTTTGGCCATGAAAAAGGCGCCTTTACAGGCGCAACAAGCGCACACGCCGGAAAATTCGAACAGGCTGAAGGCGGCACCCTGCTGCTCGACGAGATTTCCGAAATGGACCTCGGACTACAAGCGAAGTTACTGCGTGTAATCCAGGAAAAGGAAGTTGAACGTATCGGGGCGCGGAAGGTAATTCCTCTGAACGTCAGAGTGATCGCGACCACCAATCGAGACCTTCGTCAGGCTGTTGCCGACGGAAGATTTCGTGAGGACTTGTACTATCGTCTTAACGTTTTCCCACTGCATATTGCTCCACTGCGACAACGGCCAATAGACGTGCTGCCGCTGGCCAATATGGCGCTGCAGCGGCACCAGATTCCCACTCTTGGTGCTGTGTCGTTTTCAGAATGTGCGATAAACAGGATGGTCGCTTACAACTGGCCTGGCAATGTTCGTGAGCTCGAGAACGCTATTCAACGAACCTTGGTCCTGCTTCAGGGAAGCACTATCACCGCAGCCGATCTGGCGATCGAAGATAACGACGATCTAACGTACAACAAGCCGATAGAAAAAGATCTGCATCATGGTCTCAGAAATCGCGAGTACCAATTGATCCTTGAAGCACTAATTAATGGCGGCAAACGCAGCAATATCGCGCAATCGCTCGGCATCAGCACAAGAACTCTTCGGTACAAGATCGCGCGTATGCGCGAAGACGGAATTGAAATTCCAGGAGAACTGACGTGAACCAAATTAGCTCGGAACAACTACTAAGTCAGATTCGCTCACTTGGGCAAAGCCTGCAATCGCCGCCTGAGGTAGGAGCGCCGTCGTCGGCGGGCTTCGGCGAAATGCTCAAATCTACAATCGATGCCGTTAATGAGACGCAAGAAGTCAGCAGAAATTTGAAAGTTGGTTTCGAAAACGGAAGCACGGATGCGAGTCTTGCAGAGGTAATGATTGCGACACAAAAGGCGGACCTTTCATTTCGTGCGGTTACAGAAGTGCGCAACAAACTGGTCGCGGCATACCAGGATATTATGAACATGCCGGTTTGATAATTTTTGCTGAAGAGCATTCTATTTAATACATTGGGAATTTTGATAAGTCATGGAAAATAGTAACGTCACTGAGTCCACCTTGATGCCCGCAAGCCAGCTAAATCTGGCCGGTGTTCTTCTTATTCCCGCGGTACGACAAGTAGTGTTGCTAATAGGAGTGGCGGCTGCGGTTGCAGCTGGATTCGCGATCGTGCTGTGGTCACAGTCCCCGGTGTATACGCAACTCTATGCCGCACTTGACGGCGCCGAGTCTGCCAAGGTTGAGGAGTCGTTGCGCGCCGCGAACATTGAGTACAGATTGAATGCAGGCACTGGCGGCATCATGGTAGACGAGGCTCGCCTGCACGACGCACGACTGCAGCTTGCATCACAGGGAATGCCCGAAAGCACATCATCGGGAATGAACCTGATGCAGGATCAGTCGAGCTTTGGTGTCAGCCAGTTCATGGAAAGCGCGCGGTATCAACATGCCCTCGAGGCGGAACTGGCTCGGACTATCGCAAGCCTTGCTTCGGTTAGTGATGCGAGAGTGCACCTCGCGTTACCGAAGCAATCGACATTCATTCGTGACCAGAAAAGTGCAAGTGCCTCGGTCTTGCTGCAGTTGTACCGTGGTCGCAGTCTGGAACAGGATCAGGCATCGTCAATTGTCCAACTGATCGCGTCAAGTGTCCCCAATTTGCAGGCACAAAACGTCGCGTTGATTGACCAGCAGGGGCGTTTGCTCAGTTCCGGCAACGAACAGCCGGCCGACGCACTGGCCGCTACCCAATTTAGCTATGCGCGTCGACTCGAACAAACCTATAAGCAACGTATTGAAGAGATGCTAACTCCGTTGGTTGGCGCTGGTCGGGTTCGGGCGCAGGTGGCTGCGGATATGGACTTCACGATTTCCGAGGAAACTCGCGAAACCTACGATCCGGCAAGAACCGTTGTTCGTAGCGAGCAGATCAGCGAAGAGAAACATACGGGCAATGACTTCATTGCAGCTGGTATTCCCGGCGCGCTTAGTAATCAGCCCCCTGAAGCCCTTGAAACTACGGTTGCCGAGAACGTCGATGACGCGGCGACAGTCGAACAAGTCGAAGCACAGAATACGACGCGATCGAGCACTCGGAACTATGAAGTCGATCGTACTATCAGTCATACCAAGCCACAGGCTGGCACGATCAGGAGGCTTTCGGTTGCGGTCCTGGTCGATGACAGCCCCATTGAAGGCGATGCGGCGGACGTTTCGCTGACCGATGACGATATCTCAAGGTACACGGCGTTGGTTCAGGAAGCGGTCGGATTTAGCGAAGCTCGCGGTGATTCCGTGGTTGTACTGGGTGAAGCATTTCGGAAACAAATTCCGTTTGAGGCCGTCGACGCGCCTGCATTCTGGGAGAATCCGTCTCTGCAGGGTTTACTAAAGCAGGTCCTGGGCGCATTGCTGGTACTTGCGATCCTGTTCGGAGTGGCGCGACCGATGCTTCGAGGTGTACTTGCGAGTAACAACACTGTGTCTGCCGAATACCTCGCGAGCGCGCCTGGCTACGCAACAGCAGTTGGGTCGCCGCAAATGGCGGGGAACTACGCAGCAATTCCGGCACCAAGTTATGATGAAAAAGTTGCCGCGGCGAAAAATATTACTGGCCATGACCCTGCACGAGTTGCGCAGGTCGTGAAGCAGTGGGTAACTGTAGATGAGTGAAGCAGCTGAAAACATGAGCGGGACTGAACGCGCGGCACTCCTGCTAATGACGCTTGGCGAGTCAGAAGCAGCGGAAGTGCTCAAGTTCATGGGCGCGAAGGAAGTCCAGCTCCTCGGTACGGCAATGGCAACGCTCGACAATGTGACGCGTAACCAGGCCAGTGAGGTTCTCGACTTCTTTATCACCGATGTTGAGGATCAGACGGCCCTCGGTATCAACACCGAAAGTTACGTACGATCCTTGCTGGGAAGTGCTTTCGGTCCGACAAAGGCGAATGCCTTTATCGATCGAATTATGACCGGTGACAGTGCCAAGGGATTTGATGCTCTGAAGTGGATGAGCTCGCGTGAAATCGTCGACATCATCGAGGAGGAACATCCACAAATTATTGCGATCGTTCTGGCATATCTCGATAGCCCGCAAGCTGCAGAGGTTATCGAACTACTGCCGGACGAACTTCGTTCGGAAATAGTGATGCGAATCGCCCGCCTGACCGACATCCAGCAAAGTGCGCTGGCAGAAATCGAAAGTCTGATTGCGCGAAAGTCGACAGCAACAAGCCGAGGCGGTATGCGAAAGGTCGGTGGCGACAAAGTCGCGGCCAATATCGTCAACGCGCTCAAGCCTGAGCGAGGTGAGAAATTATTGGAAGAAATCAGAGAAAAGAACGAGGAGTTGTCGGACCGTATTCAGGAAATGATGTTTGTCTTTGACACTTTGCTCAAGGTGGATGACAGAGGCATTCAAGCCTTGTTGCGTGAGATATCGAATGACTTGCTGGTTGTAGCACTTAAAGGATGCGACCCGGAGATCAGTACCAAGCTTCTGGGAAACATGTCAAAGCGTGCTGCGACCCTGCTTCGTGAGGACATGGAAGCGAAAGGCCCTATGAAACTAAGCGAAGTAGAGGTTGCCCAAAAGGAAATTCTCGATGTCGCGCGGCGCCTGGCGGACTCGGGTGACATCGACCTTGGACAAGGCGGCGAAGAGTATGTCTGAAGCATCAGTTGCCAAGTCCCCGGCACGTTGGAATGTGCCGGCGATTGATGGCTCGAGCGGCAACGGCTACATGACGGCCGGGCGTCTCGAGGCGCTGCAGAAAGACGCTTATCAAGAATCCTGGAAGAAAGGCCACGCTGAGGGCGTTAAGGCTGGCGAGGCAGCCGTATTGAAACGTGCGGAGCGATTTGACGAATTACTCAAAGCGCTTGGCAGCCCATTTGAACAGCTTGATGGGACCGTCGAAAACCAATTGGTGGAGCTGGCGATTACCATTGTCAAACAGCTATTTCGACGTGAAATTCGTATAGAACCTGGCCACGTTATCGGCGTCGTTCGCGAAGCACTCGGGCTCCTGCCCGTTGCAAGTCGGTCCATTCAGGTGCACTTACATCCGGAGGATGCCAGTTTGGTTAGAGACTCGCTGGCACGTTCTGAAGGTGAACTGGCCTGGACTATTGTTGAAGATGCATTGATATCTCGCGGCGGCTGCCAGATCACAACAGATAATTCGCAGATCGACGCGACGATAGAGTCGCGGTTGCATGCTGTCGTAGGTGCAATCACCGGTGATGAGCGAAGCTGATGACGGAAGAAAACGCACTTGTCCCAGGGCCAGATCCTGACCGAAATCTGGAACGATCATTGCGACTCGGGTCTTATCTCGATCGAGCGCTGGATGAGCCGCCCAAATTGGTGGTTGAAGGCGTACTCAAGAGAGCAGTTGGGCTTGCGATGGAGGCCGAGGGTTGTCATGCAGCACTGGGCGGTCGTTGCGACGTAGTTGCAGAAGATAGCAGGCGTATAGCAACAGAAGTCGTCGGTTTCTCGGGCGAACGGCTGTTCCTGATGCCGATCGGCGAGATGCGCGGTGTGGTGCCGAATGCCAGAGTTATCCCGGTGTCTGGCGTACCCGAAGTTCTGGTTAGCGAACAATTACTAGGGCGGGTTCTCGATGGCCGTGGCAAACCCCTTGACGGCGGTGCTCCACTGACAGGTGGGCAGGCAGTTTCATTGTTCGGAAAGCGAACCAACCCACTAAAGCGACAACCTATCACGGCGCAACTGGATGTAGGCATTCGCTCGATCAATTCATTGTTGTCCGTTGGCCGTGGTCAGCGCCTGGGTTTGTTCGCAGGCAGCGGTGTCGGCAAGAGCATGTTGCTCAGTATGATGACGCGCAATACAGATGCTGATGTCGTGGTCGTCGGCCTGGTCGGCGAACGAGGAAGGGAAGTTCGGGAATTCATCGAAAAGTCACTTGGACAGGAAGGCATGAAAAAATCTGTCGTCGTCGCTACGCCGGCTGACGATACCCCTCTGATGCGTATGCACGGTGCGTGGCTGACGGCAGCGATTGCAGAATATTTCAGGGATCAGGGTAAGCACGTTTTGCTTCTCATGGATTCGCTTACGCGCTTTGCTCAGGCACAACGCGAAATCGCGTTGGCCATTGGCGAGCCGCCGGCGACCAAGGGCTATCCACCGTCGGTATTCGCGAAGTTGCCGCAATTGGTTGAACGCGCCGGTAATGGCGAGGACGACAACGGTTCAATTACTGCCATATATACGGTGCTCGCAGAGGGCGACGATCAGAACGACCCGATCGTCGACGCGTCTCGGGCTATTCTTGATGGACACATTGTTCTCTCCAGAGCGATGGGTGACGCAGGGATTTACCCGGCGATTGATGTTGAATCGTCCGTCAGTCGCGCAATGTCTTCGTTCGCCAGCGAAGCCCAGCTACAGTTGGTTACGCGGTTTCGTCAGGTTTACTCCTTATATCAGGAGAACAAGGATCTGATATCGGTTGGTGCATATCAACCTGGTTTGAATCCGAAACTGGATGAAGCCATCGCTCTCTGGCCGTCGATAATCGAATTCCTTCGGCAACATCAGTCACAAAAGGTTGACTCAAAAACCAGCCTCGAAAAGCTGCGTCTGCTATTCGATGCTTCGGAATCTGACACCGCTACTGAAGTAAGCGAGTGATGTGAAGAAGCGATCGCAGAAAATCGACAAACTCGTTGTGATCGCGAAAGCGGATGAACGGCGTACGGGTGAGGCGGCCGGTAGGTTACGGGTCAGATTGGGTACAGAACTGGAGCGGCTGGGAGAACTAAATGCACATCGTCACGTTTATGCGAACAAGGTCAATTCCATGATGAACGTCAATTCGGCGCACATGAAAGATTTTCAAAGCTTCATGCATCGTCTTGATCAGGCTGCTCGCTCACAACAGCAGATTATCAGAGACTGCGAGCAACACTTTGAAACGCATCGCCGTCAGTGGATGGCAAAACGTCAGAAGCTCAAGTCGTTGGAGCGAGTGTTGGATCGGTATCGTCGCGACGAAGCCCTTTACGCTGACCGCCAGGAACAACGCCGACTGGACGACATCCCGATGAAAACGGCGAGTTATTCTGTGGAGCCGGGCGACTGAAATGTCGGTAGCCGGCGGTATTTTCGCAAGCATCCGATCATTTGGCACACATTTTGCTTATGTATCTATAGAGGTGCTGAAAGAGGCGCCTTAGGATGACCACTTTTTCAAAGGAAAATGGATGCTAGCCACAATAAATCTACTAGTTCGTGACGTTGGAACGTTCACTACCGAGGCAGGTACTGCATTGCAGCCGCAAGAGGCAAATGCGCCGCATGCCGAATTTGGCAAGGCGCTGCAATCCCGCTTCGATGCTGCGACCGAAGTGGAATTCGCGGATGGAATAAATTTGCCGCCAGTAGGAAACGATTTGCCGCCTGACGCCGAATTGCCCATCTTCCCCGCAGCGACGGACTTTGAGCTAGCGGACTTCGAACCAGCGGACTTTGAAATAGAAACCGAGTGGTCGGAATTCGATCCGACAGTGGGCGCGGAGATCGCTCCGCTGCCTGCGCTGCCTTTGCCTGGTTTTTCGGCGGCCACTGCCGACTCGAAACCAACGCTGATGCCGGGACTTGCGGCAATTGACACGGGCTTGTCGCCGCAGCCGGTCGTTACCGCAACTCAAGTTGTGGCAACCCACGTTACTGCAACCCAAGCGGCAGTAGTTAACCTGTCATCGTCGAGTCGTGGTCATGCGCTAGCCGCCGGGACAATTTCGGAATCACAGGTACCGGTGGCCAATACGGCATCGACGTTGCTCGGCGGTCGCTCGAATCTCGAGCAACCGCATCCGGCGCAAACGTCACTGCCAGATCCGACGCTGGCCGGGCTGGCTCCACAGGCATCGCTGCCATCGTCACGGATTGTAGGCGTTCCAACCGAATTGCCACCGGCGGACTTCAAGCCGCAACTGGCAAAAGTGTTGCCATCAAAGGGACTAGCTGCGACTTTGGTTTCCGCTTCTGCGGCACCGACGCAGCTGGCTCCAGTCACGTTTCACTCAGCGGGTGAGGCCAGTGGTCTGACAGCAGCGAGTGCTGCGTCGCAGCCAATTAATACTCCTGTGCAGCTTGACGCCTGGGGGGACAAAATCAGCGAGCGTGTCTTATTGATGGCGGGCAATCAGCTCAAGACTGCCAGTATCCGCCTGACGCCGGCTGATCTCGGGCCGTTGCAGGTCAAAGTATCGATGGATGAGGGCAACGCGAGTGTGATGTTTCAGGCGCAACACGCCTCGACACGTGAGGCCCTGGAAATGGCTATGCCGAGACTACGGGCGATGCTGGCCGAAAACGGCATTTCGCTTGGCCAGACCAATATCGGCGAGCAAGGCGTTGCTGAGGGGGGACGCGACAAAGATGCAGGAGCGTCACTTGAATCGCTGCATGCGGCAACAAACATCGATGATGACGCGACGGACATTGAGATATCGCACAGTCGCAGGGCAGTGGCATCGCGTGGCCTCGTTGACACCTTCGCCTGACAGCGGCCGTCAATAAAATGACGCCAACAAGCGGAGCTCCCTGAGATCTCTGCAAACGACGGAAACCCGACGCTAGCGAAAGCCCCTGGGCGGACCGTTTGTTTCATAACTCCCTGTAAAATAACATAATTAAATCTATTTGAATGGTTTGGCACGGCACTTGCATTATCAATGATAAGAACATTGGAGCAAGTTATGGCTGAGTCAGAAACTGAAACTGAAACCGAAACCGAAACCGAAACCACCGCTGCGGCGAGTGGCGGCGGTATGGGCAAGAAACTCATGTTCGCCGGTATCGGATTGGTGCTTATCGGTTTGGGCGTATTTGTCGGACCGATGGTGATGAACGGCGAGTCTGCCCCTGACGACGAGGTCGTTGCCGATGAAGCGACAATACCCGCGGTCGGGCCGGCACTCTATACGAGCCTGCACCCACCGTTGGTCGTCAACTTCAAAGACGCGGTCGGCGATTCTCACTTCATGCAAATCACGATGGAAGTGATGGCGCGCGATCAGGACGTGATCAACGCGGTCCGTGATCACACCCCTGTTATCCGCAATAGCCTGATCCTCTTGTACAGCAGTGCCGTTTACGAGGAAGTGTCAACCCGCAGTGGCAAAGAACGAATGCTCGCGGACGGCCTCAACGAAATTCAAGGCGTAATGACGACGCAGATCGGCAAGCCGGGTGTCGAGGCCGTGTATTTCACGAGCCTGGTCATCCAGTAGCTCAGGCGGATATCAATATGAGCGAACAAATACTGACAGATGACGAGAAGGGTGCGCTGCTCGAAGGAATGTCGAGCGGCGAAGTGGAGGTCTGTTCGAAGCATGGCTCTCAGTACGCGGAAGTCAAACCTTTCGAAATCGGCCCACGTTCGAGAATTGTCTCGAACAGCTTCCCGAGATTGCGGCAGTTCGATCTGCAACTCGCAGGGCGCATCAACAAATTCGCCGATCAGTTTTTGAATACGGAAACAACGATCAAAGCCAAACCGGTCGAGACCTGCACGTACAGCGAGTTTTGCGGCCGGATCGATGGTTTATTTCTGGTCATAGAATTCTCGGCAGAACCGCTAAGCGGACCCGGTTTGATATTTATGGATGCGGCGCTCATCGGCCACATGGTCGAGTCATTCTACGGTAGTACTTTGAGCAGCCAGGACAGGCGCAACCCCGACTTTTTCACACCAGGCGAAACCACCGTCGCATCACTTTTCGGTGACGGTTTTCTGGCAACGATCAAGGATGTATGGGCGTCGATCGTTGAGATTGAGCCACAACGGACGTCGATCCACATGAGTTCAAACGTCATCGATACCGTAGATGGCAGCGATACCGTGATTTGTACGGAATTCGATATTTCTTTGTCTGACAACGAGGAAGTTTTTCAGGTCGTCTGGCCCGCTTCGACAGTCGTATCACTGTTGCCGGTTTTCGAAGGTAAGAAACGCGAACGAGATCCTGAGGAAGACGCTCGGTGGGAGCGTGCATTGCGCTCATCAGTAGCCGATTCAGTCGTCCGGATTTCTTCAAATGTTGGACAGACTGAATTGACGCTAGGCGAAGTTGCTGAAATGACGCCAGGCGATGTTATCGGCATCAGCAATCCACGTGTTAGCACCGTCATTGCAGAGCATGTACCACTGATCGAGGGTCGCTTTGGCGTCCACGAAGGAAATTACGCAGTCGAGGCAGTTCGGTGGCTCGAGCCCGCTATACGTCATTGAGCAAGCAAGAACGAACATAAAGGAACGTTGAAAATGGAAAGTGAATCACCAGAAAACGCAACTCCCGAGGCCGCAGGCACTGCTGCTCCGCAGTATTCGCCAGACGAACTCGGCGCTGACAAGCCAACGGGCACAACGTCTCGAGCAGATGTAAATCTTGACCTGGTTCTCGATATTCCGGTTGATATTTCTCTGCGAGTTGGTTCAACCGATATCTCCATCCGCGACCTCGTTGGTCTGGTGGAGGGATCGGTGATCGCCCTCGATCAGGATGCGGGTGCCGAGCTCGACGTGTTGGTAAACGGAACGCTGGTTGCGCACGGCGAAATCGTCGTCGTAGATGATCGATATGGCGTTCGTCTGACTGACGTTGTCAGCCCCGTTGAACGCGTTGAACAGCTTAACTAATTGTGACTCCTAAGATGCAGCAGGCAATTCTTATCCTCTTTCGATCGGCAATGGCCGTGATTCTGAGCTTTCCGCCGGTAACACTCTATGCGGCAACAGACGCTAATGTCCCAATGCTGGCGGGTGCTACGCCATTGGGTGGATCTGAAATTCTGAGTGTCGGCATCAACACGCTGGTCGTGATCGGCGCCATAGTCATCGTCGGTTGGATGTATTCCCGCGCGAAGTACAGCGGTAACTCAGCGAACAATCTGATTAATGTTGTATCCAGCCGGCCATTGGGGGCGAAAGAACGTCTTCTGCTGGTCGAAGTGGGTGACAAACAGTTATTGATCGGCATGACTTCCGCTCAAGTGCAGACTCTGCACGTATTCGATGAGCCCATATATACAAAAGAGCCGCCTACCGAATCGACCGGATTCGCAGAACGTTTGCGAACGGCGATTCGGGGAGCGGACAAATGAAATATTTGATCGCCTCAGTCTTAATCGTCTTTGCGAGTGCCGCAGGCGCTCAACAGGAACCGCTGGCGCTCGCTGTCGAAGCGTCTCAGGGGCAGAGCTACTCGTTGAGTATTCAAATACTCGTTCTGATGACGCTTCTGACCTTGTTGCCGGCAGTCCTGTTATCCACCAGTGCTTTCGTAAGAATCATTATTGTTCTTTCAATACTTCGGCAGGCCCTTGGTACTGCGCAGACTCCGCCGAATCAAGTGCTGCTTGGCATTGCTTTGTTTCTTACGTTTTTCGTGATGTCGCCTGTTATTACCGAGATACATGAGTCCGCTGTGACACCGTACTTGAATGGCGAGATGGAAACCGAGATGGCCGTCGTGACCGGAATTGCTCCGTTACGCAAGTTCATGCTCGACCAGACACGCGACAGTGACATGCAATTGTTCACGTCAATTGCCGGTCGCACTGACATCACTTCCGTCGAAGATGCTCCGCTGTCCATCGTCGTTTCCAGTTTTATGGTGAGCGAACTGAAGACAGCGTTTCAGATCGGTTTTCTTATCTTTATTCCGTTCCTGGTAATCGACCTGGTTGTGTCCAGTGTCCTGATGTCCATGGGCATGATGATGCTTTCACCGATGATTGTTTCATTGCCATTCAAAATCATGTTGTTCGTCATGGTGGACGGGTGGGCATTAGTGCTGGGAACGCTGGCATCCAGCTTTTACACATAAAGGACGCACGATGACTCCAGAAACTGTAATCACAATCGGACAACAGGCGCTTTGGGTCACGATCATGATCGCTGCTCCGCTATTGGGATCGGCGTTAGCCGTCGGACTACTGGTGGGCATGTTTCAGGCAGCGACTCAGATCAATGAAATGACACTGAGTTTTATTCCCAAGCTGCTGGTTCTTGTTGGCGCACTGGTGATCGCGGGACCGTGGATGCTCGGCGTAATCATTAACTACACAAAGCAACTATTCGAACAAATTCCGTCATTAATCTCATAGAGGTTGGAGGTTCACGACATGTTAGCGAGAGAAGCAATTGAATATCGAAATCGCAATCGCACCGCTAGTCCAGAGTTTAGCCCTTTATATATGGCCATTCATCCGGATTGGTGCCTTTTTGATGGTGATGCCACTGATCGGAGCGAGCTTTGTTCCCCTGCGGGTTCGACTGCTGCTGGCTATTGTGTTGACGGCCGTCATGACTCCGATGATCGCTATTCCCACGACACTGGATCCGTTGAGTGTGGCGGGTCTGGTCACGATGATTCAGGAGATCGCGATTGGCGTCGCAATGGGATTCTTAGTACAGCTTGTCTTCGACGCAATAGCGTTGGGGGGGCAGGTGATCGGAATGAGCATGGGGCTCGGCTTCGCAGTGTTTCTGGACCGAACCCGTGGCGTGAGCGTACCGGTTCTTGGTCAGCTGTTTCTGATGCTGGGGATGCTGATTTTTCTGGCTGTGAACGGTCATTTGTCACTCATAAGTTTGTTGGCACACAGCTTTCAGGCCTGGCCGATAGCGGACGGCGGGTTGAGCGCCCCGATAGTCGGCGAAATGCTGATCTGGTCAGGCCAGCTGTTCGTCTTTGCACTAAAGATAGCGCTGCCGGCAATAACAGCGATTCTGGTTGTGAATCTGTCGTTCGGGATCATGAGCCGAGCAGCACCAACGCTGAATCTATTCGCAGTCGGCTTTCCCGTTGCCATGCTATTGGGATTCGTGGTCATTTTCTTGAGCATGGGAGTGCTGCAAGAGAATGTTTCGATTTTTCTGCAATTAACGATCGACAAAATCTCGCAACTTCTTGAACTCTGAACAGGATCTGAGACCGCACTAATGGCTGACGAAGCACAACAGGATCGCACTGAACAGGCGACGCCGAAACGTCGCGCAGACGCCCGTAAGAAAGGCGACGTTCCGCGATCACGCGAATTATCCATGACATTTGTCATGCTGTCCGGCGCGTCGGCGATCTTGATTTTTGGATCCCAGATGGGCGGCCAAATTGGCGGTGCGTTCGAAAGTGGACTGAGAATTGAGCGGGAACGGGTTCTTGATGAAAGCTACCTGATAACCGCTTTTGCAGATGTTGCAGGCACGATGTTTGTTGGGTTGATGCCGCTGGCAATCGTACTGGTTTGCTCCGTATTTCTAAGTGCCGTTGTGATTGGTGGCTTGTCATTCAGTCTTCAGGCGATGCAGTTCAAGGCGGAGCGTTTCAATCCTATCAAGGGACTTAAACGCGTATTCAGTGCGAACAGCGTCAACGAACTGCTCAAAGCGATCGCAAAATTTTCACTCGTGGCAATAGTTTCAATCGGCTGGTTACAGTGGTTGGTGGAAGACCTGATCGGTCTTGGGCGGCAACCTGTCACTTCGGGCATATCCGGCGCTCTCGAAATTTGCGCGCTGTCACTGCTCGTCGTTAGTTCAGGGTTGGTGCTCATTGCTGCTGCTGACGTTCCGTTCCAACTCTGGCAGTACCAGAAAAAATTGCGCATGACTCGTCAGCAAGTACGCGACGAAATGAAGGAGACCGAAGGTCGTCCTGAAGTGAAGTCAAAAATTCGCGCCATGCAACAGCAAATAGCGACTCGTCGCATGATGGAAGATGTTCCTACCGCCGATGTCGTAATTACGAACCCTACGCACTTCGCGGTGGCCCTGAAATATGACGAAGGGTCGATGGGCGCACCGAGAGTCGTTGCCAAGGGCAAAGGAGCAATCGCGAAGCGTATCCGCGAAATCGCGACGGAGAACAAGGTGCCGTTGTTTTCTGCACCACCACTCGCGCGTGTTTTGTTCCGGGTCACAGACATTGGCGGAGAAGTTCCGGCGAAGCTGTATACAGCTGTCGCGCAGGTTCTGGCTTACGTCTATCAACTGAATGAGTCGCTCAAGCCAGGTTTTCGGCGACCTGAGCGGCCGAACCCACAGATAGACGAAGACGATTTCCCTAATCCCCGACTAAGGCGTTGAGCAAGCAATAATGGAAAACACCGATAACAAGGGTCTGCTCACAGAAATCCTTCAGGGACTGGGAGTGCCGTTCCTGCTCCTGGCCATGTTGGCAATGATGATGGTGCCGCTGCCGCCTTTGGCGCTGGACATACTGTTCACTTTTAACATCGCGCTATCGGTCGCCATACTTTTGACGACGGTATATGTGAGGCGTCCGCTCGATTTTGGTGTATTCCCGACAATCCTGCTGGTTGTCACGTTGTTGCGACTCGCACTCAATATCGCATCGACTCGTGTGGTCTTGCTAAACGGTCACAGCGGCACGTCAGTTGCCGGTAAGGTAATTGAAGCGTTTGGCGATTTTGTAGTCGGCGGTAATTACGCAGTCGGACTGGTTATTTTTGCGATTCTTGTGATTATCAATTTCGTCGTCGTGACCAAAGGTGCAGGTCGGGTAGCGGAGGTCACCGCCAGATTTACGCTCGATGCAATGCCTGGAAAGCAAATGGCGATCGACGCAGATTTGAACGCAGGCGTTATCGACCAGGATGTGGCGCGGGAGCGCCGACGGGAGGTTGGTGAAGAAGCGGATTTCTACGGTGCAATGGACGGCTCGAGCAAGTTCGTCCGAGGCGATGCGATCGCTGGTATTCTGATTCTCTTCATCAATATTATCGGCGGCCTGATAATCGGTACGACCCAGCATGACATGTCTTTGTCGGCTGCTGTACATAACTACACATTGTTGACCATCGGTGATGGTCTGGTTGCGCAGGTTCCCTCGTTGCTGCTTTCAACGGCCGTGGCGATCATCGTTACGCGCGTTTCCCGGTCGCAGGACATGCGGCAGCAAATGTTCTCGCAACTGTTCGGTGATCCGCGGACGCTCGCAGTGACATCCATTATCATTGGAATTCTCGGCTTGATTCCTGGCATGCCGAATTTTGCATTCCTTAGTATTGCCGCGTTGTGTGGATTTATGGCGATGCGATTGGCGCGGAAATCGAAACAGGCTGTCGAGCCGGTCACACAACCGGTCGACCCCGATATGGCTTTGCCTGAACTCAGTTGGCAGGATATTGATCCGGTGGATCTTGTTGGGCTTGAGGTCGGGTATCGACTGATTCCGTTGGTCGATCGTCAGCGAAATGGTGCTCTCGTCGCTCGCATCAAGGGAGTACGTAAGAAGCTGACTGAAGAACTGGGTTTCCTGGTTTCGGCCGTGCACATTCGTGACAACCTTGACCTCGCGCCAAATGCCTATCGCATTTCCCTGGCCGGTGTGACCATCGGTGAAAGCGAAATACATGCTGACAAAGACCTGGCCATCAATCCGGGCCAGGTATTCGGCAAGGTCAGCGGTATAGAGACGGTCGACCCGGCGTTCGGTCTGGAAGCGTACTGGATAGATTCTGCGCAACGAGAAGAAGCACAAATGCTTGGCTTCACCGTGGTCGATCCTGCAACGGTCGTTGCGACACATCTTAGTGAATTATTGAAATCGAACGCGCACGAGTTACTTGGCCACGAAGAGTGCCAGCAGTTGCTCGACAGGCTGGCCGCGTCGTCGCCGAAGCTCGTTGAAGAGCTCACACCAAAGCTTCTTCCGATGAGTGTCGTCGCCCGGGTATTGCAGAATCTGCTCGAGGAAAACATTCCGATTCGCAATATTCGAAAGATCGCCGAAATATTGGCGGAACACGGAGCCAAGAGCCAGGATCCCGACGTTTTGTCGGCCGCCGTGCGCGTTGCGCTGGGTCGCTCAATTGTCCAATCCGTAGCAGGGACGGGGCCTGAGCTGTCTGTTTTGACGCTGGACCCGGAGTTGGAACGAATCTTGAATGAGTCTACTAAAGATGGCAGCAATGCAGGACTGGAGCCGGCAATGGTCGAGCGATTACACAAGTCTCTGAGTGAGACAGCACAAAGCCAGGAAATAGCAGGAGAGCCGGCGGTGCTGCTGGTCGCGCCGCACGTAAGGCCGTGGATGTCTCGCATGATGCGCAACATCAGGAACCTGCATGTGATGGCCTATAACGAAGTACCGGACGACAAACGAATACAGATGGTTGCATCGGTTAGCTAGCAGCGCTGCAACCACAACAACGGACAAGGCAAGGGTTGATGAAAGATAGACAGACAGAATTGAGCGAACAATTCAAAAAGGAATGGTTGTGAAAATCAAACGATATTTGGACAAGGATATGCGACAGGTACTGCGCCGGGTCAGGGAAAGTCAGGGCCCGGACGCCGTAATCTTGTCGAATCGACGAGTCGCCGAAGGAATCGAGGTGATTGCTGCGATTGACTATGACGAAGCGATGATGCGGCAGGCACTGGGAGTTGTTCCGGATTCCAGCGAGCCCATTTGTATTGACGCTCTTGCAGGTATTGCCGAAGACGAAGTCACTCATCTTGAGGAACTGGCCTCGCCTGTTCCGGAGATTATCTCGGCGAAGCTCGACTATCGCAGAATTGAGGCGGAAGAAGGTCAGTTGATCGCCGGATCCCCGGGACAGAAGCCCGAAGAAGATCTCCTGCAAAACATGCATTCCGAGATCGCTTCTTTACGCGGCTTGTTGGAAACGCAAGTTTCGGGTTTGGTCTGGAACAACATGTCAAAGCAATTCCCGCTACGCGCCCAGGTGCTGAGAAACCTTGCACGAATTGGTCTAGCTCCCGATATCTCGAACATGGTTGTGAATCGTCTGGGACCGCTCGAGAAAATGCGGCACGTATGGCGCTCTCCGCTGGGCGAACTTGCCCAGATGGTGCCTGTGAAAGACGACAATTTGATGCAAAACGGCGGAGTAATTTCCTTGATTGGTCCGACCGGAGTCGGCAAGACCACGACTATCGCGAAGATAGCTGCTCAATTTGCGACACATCACCATGCCGATGACATTGGTCTCATCAGCGCAGACTCGTATCGCATTGGTGCGAAAGAACATCTGATGGCGTTCGCAAATATTATCGGTGCGACCGTCCATTCTGCGAACTCCTCCGCTGAACTTACAGAAACGCTGGATCGTCTCAGGGACAAGAAACTGGTCCTGATTGACACAGAAGGCCGCAGCCAACGTGACAGGGATCTGGCTGGCCGCCTCGCGGCATATGGCAGCAACCAGGACCGCGTCAAGTTCTATCTAACGCTATCCGCCGCAACTCAGGAGTCCGCACTCGATGAAACGTTGCGTCAATTTAATCAGGTCCCGCTTGAAGGGTGCATCGTCACGAAGATCGATGAGGCCGGCCAATTGGGCTGTGTAATGAGCTCGCTGATTCGACACGACCTTCCGGCGGCGTGGTTCTCGGATGGTCAGAGAATTCCCGAGGACCTGCATTCCGCTGGGCGAAAGAAACTCTGGCTGGTAAATCAGGCAGTTGAGTGTATGGAAAATAGCCAGCCAAAAATCAATGAACGAACGATGGCGGAAAACTATTCGCGAGCGAGTATGGCCAATGCGTAGTCCATCACAGAGCACGAATCTAAGAAAATTCATGAGTCAAAAACCAATTAAGGTGATTGCGGTTTGCAGTGGCAAGGGAGGCGTTGGAAAAACGAATATCGCGACCAATGTTGCGGTCGCGCTTGGCTCATTAAAGCGCGACGTATGCTTGCTGGATGCGGATGTCAGTCTTGCGAACGTTGACGTCTTGCTGGGTTTGCAGCCGCGTTTCAATCTTTCACATGTTGTCAACGGCGAATCGGATCTGGCGAGCACAATCCTCAAAGGCCCAAATAATGTGCACGTAATACCCGCATCGTCGGGCAACTTCTGCATGACTGAGCTCTCCGCCGCTGCACAGACGGGATTAATCCAGGCATTTGGTGACCTCGCGTTCCAGCCTGAAGTGATGGTTGTCGATACAGCTGCTGGCATATCGCCCGTCGTTGCCCGGTTTGTTCAGGCCGCGCAACACCCTGTTGTAGCGGTTTGCGACGAGCCGGCATCTATTACTGATGCGTACGCCTTGCTTAAGGTATTCAGTACTCACTATGGAATCACCCACTTCAATATTGTTACGAACCAGAGTCGCTCACCACAAGCGGGTCGGAAGCTGTTCAACAAGCTGGCGAAAGTAACGAACTCATATCTCGACATAGTGATCAAACACCTGGGAGATATTCCTCAGGACCGCTACCTCATCAAGGCTGTTCAGGAGCAACGCGCCGTAGTCGATGCGTACCCTAAGAGTCCGGCGGGGGAAGCGTTTCTGGAACTGGGTGCAAGCATCGACAAACTCCCAGCGGCGCGCGAGGCGAGCGGCGGGATCGAGTTCTTTTTCGAGAGGCTGCTAATGGCAAGCCAGGAGTCGAGAGGAAAAGTCGCATGAATACCTATAGCAACATCGCTGCAAGCGGCGGACATTCCGATGAAGATCTGATAATCAGAAACATGGAACTGGTAAAACGCATTGCAAAACATATGGCAGCGCGCTTGCCGGCAACTGTGGATATTGACGACCTGATGCAATCCGGCATGGTTGGATTGCTTGAGGCCGCCAGCAACTTTGACACCTCACGAGGTGCCAGTTTCGAAACCTATGCCGGCATTCGGATCAGAGGAGCCATGCTTGACGACATTCGAAAACATGACTGGACGCCGCGGTCTGTACATCACAAGTACCGGAAAGTCACCGTAGCGATTCAGTCAATAGAAAGAGAGACTGGCCGTGCCGCAACGGCGGCCGAAATTGCGGCGGAGCTCGAAATCTCGATTGAAGATTATCACAGGATTCTTGCAGACAGCTCCAGCAGTCGATTGTTTAGTCTTGAGGAAACACTTGACGAGCCGACGTTGCAAAGCAATGTGCCGGCCTCAAGTATCGCGGGACCAGATCAGGCGCTGCATCAGTCACAGTTCCGCGGGAAACTGGCAGATGCGATTCAGAAACTTCCCGAGCGCGAGCAGCTTGTCTTGTCTCTCTACTACGAACGCGAGTTGAATCTCAAAGAAATCGGCGCAGTTCTTGACGTGACTGAATCAAGAGTCTGTCAAATTCACGGTCAGGCGACGCTGCGGCTAAGAGCTGCAATGTCTGACGGGTGACAGAAGGAAATCGCATGTCAGATCTAGTCAAGGGCATTGGGCACATCGGACCGACGTATCCGGTAAAACCCGTTCAGCCCGTACAAAAGGACAGAAAGCCAGGCGGTGAACGAAAAAATCGGCAACAGCCAGAATCGGCTGTGGACGTCAATGAGAGTGACAAGGATGACGACCAGCCTCCAACCATAGATGAGCTCGTATAATGAATATCAACGACCCTGAAATCTTGCAACTACTACTTCTATCGAATAGCGCTCTGCTTGCAGCTGGCTGCATCGCGATTCTGCGTTTTCAAAAGCAGAAGCACGAATTTGAAAAATTCTGGGCAAGCCCGGCTGGGTCCTCGCTCGCTAATACGACGGATGACACTAGTGCGGAGTTGCTGCAGATGAATCTGCGACTTGAAAGGCGCATCACTGCTTTGCAGTTGGCGGTCAGTGAGATAGGCAAGCATAGTGTCACTAGTCCGGCGCCCGTAGAGCGCAGCCTACCGATCGAAAACGCAGTTCGAATGGCCAAAGATGGCGCTACGGTGGCCGACCTTACGCGGGCGTGCGGTCTGAATACTGGTGAGGCGCGACTGCTACAAAAACTGCACGGCAGAGTTCGAGCCGTAGAGAACGGGGCATAGTTACATGTCACAGAATAGTGAGGAATTCAGATTTATTAGCCTGCTGGCACTTGAGCTGGATAACGGAGATATCTCATTACCGTCTCTGCCTGACGTGGTGCTGAAAATTCGGAGCCTGCTGGAAAATGACAACAGCGATTTTGAGTCAATCAGCCGGGCGGTGACTATGGATCCTGTGCTGGTGTCCAGGCTGTTTGTATTCGCGAATTCTGCCTTCCACAACCGTGCCAACGTCAAGATTGACAATCTCGACGTTGCGATCGGTCGCCTCGGTTTCGAAGTTGTTCGCAATACCGCTATGTCGGTGGCGATGAAACAATTGTATACGTCGGACAAACATAGTCACGCGGCGAAGCACCTGCGGGCAGTTTGGGCGCGGGGAATGAAGTTGTCGTGCATGTCTTTTGCCGTTTCTCAATTGCGGCCCGAACTCAATGTTGAGACAGCATTTCTGTGCGGTTTGCTAAGTGAGGTTGGGAAGCTCTACATTGTTACCAAAGCCGAAGAGTTCCCTGAGCTTCTCGGCGATGCCGATTCTCTAAAAATCGTGTTCGACAAATGGAACGGCCAGATCAGCAAGAGCATTATCGAGTCTTGGGGTTTTCCTGAAGATATGGCTGAGTCAGCAGATCCCGTAAGCTATCTTGATCATGATGAAGAGTCAGAACCTAAGCTGGTCGATGTGCTCGTGGTTGCAAGAAAACTGCTTGATAGCGGCGACGAACAGTCGCTGAATTGTTCTGTTGTACCGTCTTGCGTAAAACTTGGTGTCGATGATAAATCGGTTGCGAACGTGTTGGTCGCTTATAGGGACAAACTAAAAACCATGCAGCAATCGCTCGCATAATCGAAATTTGTCGCCGACCGAAGGCCGGCTAACCGCCGGCAGTGTCCAATTCCAGCCGCCGCATGCGTAGCGTTTCAGATTCACGGTTGAACATGTGCTGAATCAGTATCTCGCGCTGAGCTGATGTCATGCCCACAAATTCAATGGCAATGCCGTATTTCATCTGGGCATCATTACCGGCCGGTGGCTCTGTGATGCGAACAACATTTGAAAAGGTTTCCACGTATCGATTGTCGGTAGATAGCAAGAACCGTATATAGAGCTTGGTATCAACGGCAATGGGATTGTTAGCAGCAAATACCATTCCATCGGCACTTACATCACAGGATCGGGGAGGTAGCTTTGCAAGAGCAGCTTTCTCCGTCCGGAGACTCGGTAGTTGATCGAGGGCAATGTTAATTTTGTCATTTAGCAGTTTGATACATCTTCCTGCCTGGTCAGTTTCTGCATTCAGGCTGTACATGGCCTCGGCGAGGCGAGATTCGATATCCAATAACATGAATTGTGCACCGTCATTCATGCCGAGACGGATCTTACGTCGATCGAGGCCCTCGTTAGTCTCGCTGTCATTGAGTACATCGTATTTCAGATAGACAGGTTCGTTGACCCTGAATGAGCGCCTATTCTCTTGTCCGTTTTTCATGGAGTGTCTTCCTCAAAATCGGTGTTCATATTGGTTGACTCCAAAATACTGAGGCTTCTGATCTGATCAATTTCGGAACCACGAACGATACTGATATCGACGCGCCTGTTCTTCGAACGGTTTTCCGGTGAATCATTTTCAGCGCGCGGGCGTGTATCTGCGTGCCCGGATACAGTCACACGTTCAGGAGAGAGGTCTGCTCGCTTAAGTAATTCGTGTGTGACTGAAACCGCGCGTGATGTCGACAATTCCCAGTTGGAACGAAAACGAGAGTTGGAAATCGGGACATTGTCTGTGTGGCCGGAGACGGTCACCATTCCGCTGTTGTTATCAATCAGTCCGGCGATCTTGTCGAGTGCCGGAAGAAAAGCGGAACGGACTTTTGCGAATCCAGACTCAAATGAGGCATTCTCCATTATATGCACGACGACTTTCATTCCCTCCGTCTGGATCGAAACACTGCCATCTTCCAGTTCATCTTTGAGCGCAAGGCGTAAGCGACGGGCATGTTCTCGTGTTTCCTTGATTTCCTGTAGCTCCCGATCCAGTGCGTCAAGCGTGTTGCGATTGGAGTCAATTGTGAACTGTCTAACCTCGTTCAACGACGTAGTTTCCGGCTTGCCAGGGCTAAACTCCTGCGCAACAACACTCGTTCCTTTAGGGATTGTTCGCACTTCGATCTCTTGCTGCACTCCGAACGCATCCTTCATCGAGCCGGACAGCTGTTTGAATTTCGCAGCGTCCATCTCCGAGAAAGCCAGCAGCAGAACGAAGAAGCACATCAACAAGGTCATCAGGTCAGCGAATGTCATGACCCAGGCTGGTACGCCAGCTGATTCTGCGGGTGCGGGTGCTGAGTCAGACATTATTGAGTGGGCGATGCCTGATCAGGCGTCGCTGTCTTCCTCTTTGCGTTTTGATGGTGGCAGGTATGCTTCCAGCATGCTTTCGATGACACGTGGATTTTGGCCGCCCTGGATGCTTAGTAGTGCGTCGATGATCAATGATTTACGCGTATTTTCTTCGCGGCTTCGTACGCCAAGTTTGTCTGCGATTGGCAGCGCAAACATGTTGGCAAGAATGGCGCCATAGAGCGTTGTGAGAAGCGCGACCGCCATTGCAGGCCCAATCTGTTTCGGGTCGTCCATATTCGACAGCATCTGTACCAGGCCGATCAGAGTACCGATCATGCCCATTGCCGGGCCGACATCGCCGATCGCTTTGAAGATGGCCTGACCATCCGTGTGACGTCTCAGTGTTTGATTGAGATCCTTGACCAACATCGCGCGAACGGTGTCTGCCGGGTGGCCATCGATTAACAGGGTCAACCCGGATTTCATGAAATCGTCGGCAATTTCGGCGTCTTCAAGTGCCAGTAATCCACCCTGGCGTGCGGTCTTGGAGAGTTGAACCGCTTCAGCTATCAGGTCTTCGGGATTCGCCGGCTTGTTCAGAAAAGCTTTTACCGCGATTGAGGCGGCGCCCGCGAATTTGCTAAGACTGAACTTCATCATCGTCACCATGATGGTGCCGCCCAGAACGACGAGCAGGGATGGTGTGTTGACAAACGTGCCGGCAGAGCCTCCAAGCAGGATGGATGCGAGCACAATGCCAAAGGCACCAATAAGGCCGATAAGAGTCGCCAGATCCAACGTTCATTACTCCGTTCATTCGGAAAGAATTAAAATTAAGTGCCTTACCTATTTATCGGCAACCGCAGCCTGCGCTTTAGCGACTATTGCCTTACGGTCGTTTTAGTATTCTGTATTTGCTCGATCATCTGGTCATCGCCATGCAACAGGCACTTGAACCCATTTCGACCCGCGTCCTTTGCTCGATATAAAGCGCGATCAGCACGGTCGATCAGAGTTTTAACCGTGTCGCCGCTGTGTATTTCTGTAACCCCTGCTGAGCAGGTAATAAGAGCATCGTCAGGTGCCGACTGCACCCTGATTTTATTGACCGCCGATAGGAAGCGCTCGACCAGCTTGATTGAGGGTTCCGCCGAGGTGTCATTCAGGATTACCGCAAATTCATCTCCGCCATAGCGTGCGATAATGTCATTCTTTCGAATAAATGATCGAGCGAGACATTCGCCGACAGCGGTAAGCGCTTCGTCGCCCGCCGGATGGCCGTAGGTATCGTTGATCCGTTTAAAATTATCCAGATCAATCATCACCAGAGTTACTGCTTGATTTAGCATGAAGTGCATATTCAGGCTCTGTGAAATTGCCCCGTCAAAGGCACCGCGGTTGAACGCGTCTGTTAGCGCGTCGCGCTGCATTTCCTCCTGAGCAGTAACAAGGTCCTGGCGAAGGCTCGACATCCGATCGTTCATGTCTTGTAGCTGCTGTTCATACTCGCTACGTTGTTCGGCAAACGTTTCGGTTACTTGCAGAACCGTTTTTTCAAGTGCCGCTTTGATGTCCGGGAGCACACCGCTGTTTACTGCGCTTTCAATGGTATTCAAGCTGCTCTTGAGGCTGCTTTCGGTGTTTTCATCTCGTGTAGCTATGTTGCGCAGCCCACCGACCAGGTCTTCGACGACACCTCGGTAGTCCTGCAGTTTCTCAGTGACGAAGGTCTTCTCGGCTTGTCGCCGGTCGGAGTAGAAACGACGCAATCGCCCCCAATGCCGGGTGCCATCGGCGGATTGTGGAATGTCGAGCGAAGGTACCGCGGCGCCGTTTTCGACGTGGGCCACGAATTCGGAGCAAATCAGGGGGAATGCAACGGAGTCACTGTCGCCGTGGATAGGAAACGACTCCTGGCCCATGACCCGAACAATATGACCCAGAGTATCGATCGCGCCATCACCAACGGAGGTCGTGCCTGGTGCTGTACTTCGCTCGTGCTGTGGTTGAGTCGATTTTGCGCCCAGAAATTTTGCTACCAAACTCATAAAGGTCTTCTCTTGGCCTGAACAGGGGCAGACTTGGTGGTCTTCGCCGGCGGGTGTCGATAACGTATCTATCGGCCGATTTGGCGCGATCTTGAGCCGCCCGCAAATCGTGACCGTGGTCATGAGGTTTGCTGGTCCAGTGGTTCTGCGCGAAAACTGCTGAGACGTCGAATCCAGCCAGTTCATTTTGACCGTTGAAGTTCAAGTAGCGCCAGAAAAGGGTAAAAAAGACCATAAAAGGAATAAAAAATAAAAAGAGTTGCGGATATGGGCTAATATAACGATATATAGAGTGTTATTGCGTGACCCCTGAATCAAGGTAAGGATGCCGGTTCTTTTAGCAGCAGTGTCTAGGAAGAATGCTGCCAGAGGTTTAATTTAAGCGCCTCAAGGCTGCCCGTGGTCATCAGAAAAACGAATAGATATATTTTTATGATACGCAGCGCTGCGGTTTTCACCGTAAGCCGGGTCTCGCGCCGATGATTCTATTGGTCAATCGAGCTGTATCGGACGCGTCCAAACTCAAGGAACTCATCGAGTTTATGGACACTCCCAGCGTTTGCGTTGCGACGCCCGAGGAGTGGCAGG
>CAZGVL010000012.1:36321-52592 GCA_964528965.1 uncultured Woeseiaceae bacterium | reverse complement strand
CCATGCCCGCGATAAAGCCCAACCCGTGTGGAAATCGCGCCCATGGGGCGCTCCTGCAGGTGCGTGTCCGAACGGCTGTGGGAGCGGGCCATGCCCGCGATAAAGCCCAACCCGTGTGGAAATCGCGCCCATGGGGCGCTCCTGCAGGTGCGTGTCCGAACGGCTGTGGGAGCGGGCCATGCCCGCGATAAAGCCCAACCCGTGTGGAAATCGCGCCCATGGGGCGCTCCTACAAGTGCGCTCCTACAAGTCTTGTCAGGCCTCTTCGGATGCGGTGCCGCAGCTCCAGCAGGCTGAGAACTGGCCTTCGTTTACTTCACCGCATTTGCGGCATTTCCATTCTGTGGTCGGGCTCTCATCGGCGACCGCGTCATTGATCAGCTGCGACGCGCGGTCATGATCCAGGTCATTCGTTACCCATAGTTGGGGCCACACTTCTGTGAATGGCATTTCACCCAGCACACCGCCCAGATGTTCATTGCGAATCACCGCGGAGATGCCCTCACTCTCAAGTAGATTCTTGTAGTGATTGATCGTAATTATCGAGTCCGCAGACGTTACTTTTTTCATGCTCCGATCAGCTCCTTAAGAAATGCGGTTGGGTCTTCGCCGCGTTCCAGCAATTCAACCAGGGCTGAGCCGACGATCGCGCCGGAGACATGCTGCCCAACGTTTGCAACATCCTGCGGCTCGCGGATACCGAAACCCGCGCAAACAGGCAGGTCGGATGAGTTTGAAACTTTCTTAAGATAGCCGGCAAGATCGTCCGGCAACCCGGTTCCGCCACCAGTGATTCCGGTAATGGTCACAGCATAGACAAAGCCCCGCGATGCAGCGCTTAGTTTTTTCAGTCGCGCCTCGGGCGTCGCCGGCGTAACGAGCTGAATCAGGCCCAGGCCTTTCGCTTCGAGCGCGACTCTGAGCTCTTCACTTTCCTCGAACGGAAGGTCGGGAACGATGAACGCACAAACACCTGTTTCCAGTGCGCGCGCTGCGAGTTTGTCATAGCCAAAGGCCAACAACGGATTCAGGTAAGACATCATGACAAGAGGGGCTTCGATTTCACCGCCCGCCGATTCGAGTTGGTCAAAAATCCACTTCAGGCTTACGCCCTTTTGCAGCGCGACGAAGCTCGAGCGCTGAATCGTCATACCGTCCGCCATTGGATCCGAAAACGGTATGCCGAGCTCAACGACATCACCCAGCTTCGCGATAGTCTTAAGCGTATCAATAAACCCGTCGGGCTCCGGATAGCCGGCGGTGATGAATGGCACTACCGCTGTTCGCCCCTGTTCATTGGCAACACCAATAGCTGCTGTTATTCTTTCATGCGCTTGCATTGCTGCGGGTCCTCGCTGGGTACTGGGTCAATGTTGGCATGTCTTTGTCGCCGCGTCCGGAGTTTCCGATTAACACGCGTTTGCCTGGATTTTCTTTGGACCAGCTACGAGCCGCCGCAAAGGCATGCGAAGTTTCAAGTGCGGTAAGAATTCCTTCTGCGGCACACAGCTCTTCAAGTGCTTCGAGCGCCTCATCGTCTTCCGCCGAGATGTACTTCACCCGACCCGTCGCTTGCAACAGGGCATGCTCAGGTCCAACACCCGAATAGTCCAGTCCCGCCGATATTGAATGTGTTTCCTGCACCTGGCCGTCATCATCCTGCAATATCATGGTGTAGGAACCCTGCAGAACACCCGGTGTTCCCGTGGCCAAAGTTGCGGCGTTTTGACCCAAGCCGGTTCCGGTACCGCCCGCTTCCACGCCAATGAGCTCGATATCGTCGCCCAGCAAAGGATAGAAAAGCCCAATCGCATTTGAGCCACCGCCCACACAGGCAAATGCTGCGTCGGGCAAACCGCCGGCCAGGTCCAGCATCTGCTGACGGGCTTCCTTGCCAATAACAGATTGCAACTCTCTAACGAGATACGGGTACGGATGAGCGCCAACCGCTGACCCCAGCAAATAGTAAATGCCTGATGGGTCGGTTACCCATTCACGCATGGCTTCGTCGATTGCCGCCCGAAGTGTTTTATCACCGGTTTCCACCGGGACAACTTTGGCTCCAAGTCGCAGCATGCGATCAACATTCGGTGCTTGTCGTTGCATGTCGACTGCACCCATATAGACGGTGCAGGGAAGACCGACTCGTGCGCAGGCTGCAGCAGAGGCAACGCCGTGCTGGCCCGCCCCCGTTTCGGCGATGATGCGTTTTGCGCCGAGGCGTTTAGCGAGCAGTGCCTGCCCAATCGCATTGTTGATTTTGTGCGCCCCTGTGTGTGCGAGATCCTCGCGCTTCAGCCATACTTCTGTACCCCAGCTTTCGCTCAAACGGGGCGCGAAGGTTAAGGCAGTCGGTCTGCCTACCCACTGATGCAGCTCGCGCTGGTACTCCGCCTGAAACCCCGGGTCGTGCAAGTGTTCGCGAACACCCGCTTCGAGCCTGTCGAATGCGGGCACCAGTGTTTCTGGTACATAGCGCCCACCAAAAGGACCGAACCTGCCACGCTCATCCGGCAGCTTCCCATCGATCGAAGCCTGCAGAAGCGTCTTCGCTTCGTCAGCCTGTAACACGGACTTCATAATCTGCTCTCCACGGCTCGCACCGCACTAATAAACTTTCGTATTAACTCAGGATCTTTTACACCTGGCTGCGATTCGACGCCGCTCGACACATCAACGCCATAGGGCTGCACAGACTGAATCGCCGCGGTCACGTTTGCCGGCGAAAGACCGCCAGCAAGAATCATTCGGCCGCCCTGCGCGACACTTGCGGCCTGCGACCAGTCAACGACCTCGCCCTTGCCACTATGCCTGCCTTCGTACACATACTCTCCAGCCAGGTCTTCATCCGCCGCCGGGCTACCTTGTCGCAGCACCGGCCACCGAACAATATTGTCGGGGACATCGAGCTCCGCAAAATCTTCGGCATCCGTTTGCAAAACATCCGGTGCAAAAATATCACGAACCTCTGCCCACTGGTCGTTCGCCGGGTGTCGCATTACTGCAATCCGACGCACCGTCGGTGGAATTCCTCGCGCAGCCTCGACTGCCGCTTGCACAGAAATACGCCGCACGGACTCGGCGAAAACAAACCCAATGGCATTCGCTCCAGCCGCAACTGCAGCAGCGACCTGATCTGCATCGCGAAAGCCACAGATTTTAACCAGAATGCTCATGCCGCGATCCGCGCGCTGCCAGCTGTGCGCATTGCCCGAACGAGCGCTGCCGGGTCGTCGCTGCGCATCAATGCAGTACCAACCAGCGCCAGTTCGTAACCATAGCCCGCTACCAACGCCGCATCATCGGCATTGTGCAGTCCGCTTTCCGCCACGCAGCGCGCTTTCGGCAATGCCGCGGCGAGGTTTCGCAAACGATCAGGATCGACATGCAGTGTGCGCAGGTTTCGCGTGTTGACCCCGTACAACAGCTGGCCGCTCTGGGCGCGATCCTGGTCCGCTTTGTTTTGCAGCAGTCGTTCCGCCCGAGCGAGATCGTCTGCATCAAATGATTCGAGCAACACGAACAACCCATGCTCGTAGGCGCAGTCGAGCATCTCGCGCAGCTTACCGTCGCTTAGCATGGCCGCAATCAACAGCACTCCGCTCGCTCCGGCAGCACGCGCTTCAAGGATCTGGACTGGCTCGACGAGAAAATCCTTACGCATGACCGGCGTTCCGGGAACCGTTGCGACCACCTCTTCGAGATGCTCGAGACTGCCGGAAAATTGTGAGGGTTCCGTGAGTACGGATATCGCCGCAGCTCCGCCCTCCGCGTAAGACCGCGCTTGCGTCGCCCTGCTGCGAGCGGCGGTTGCCAGCTCGCCCTCGGCGGGCGAGCGGTCCTTGATCTCCGCAATTACATCGAAATGGCCCAGCGAAAGCGGCAGCACAGGCTTGTCGAAATCGGCGGAAGTGAATCGCCTGCTTACCGCCGCTGCTCGTTCAGCGCTCAGGTCCGCCATCGATTGCAGAAAGTCAGCCATCAGTTTTTAAAGTGCTGCTTCAGTTTGGTCAGCAAGGTCGTTGCAGCACCGCTATCGAGCGCGGCGGCGGCTATCTCAACGCCTTCTTTCGCATCGCGAGCGACGCCCTGTACCTCGAGCACCAGCGCCGCGCCCATCATTAGCGCGTCACGATGCGCTCCTTTGTCGTCGCCACTGAATACACGAATCAGCTCTTGCGCATTGTGGTCCGCATCCCCGCCCTCAAGATCCTCAGGTCGGCATCGCTTGAGCCCATAATCTTCCGGCGTTCGCACCGTTTCCGTGACCTTGCCGCCGCGAACATCGTGCAGGATAAACTCACCGACTGGCGTGGCCTCATCCCAGCCGGGCGCACCATGCACCACGAATGCTCTTTCAATCGGCATGCCAGCCAGTGCCTCGGCCATGAGTTTTGTCGCCGCCGGGCTAAACGCACCGATCAGCTGATAGGGCGGTGTTGCCGGATTGGTTAATGGCCCCAGCAGATTGAATACTGTCCGCACAGACAGTGCACCGCGCACAGGTACAACAGCCTTCATTGCCGGGTGGTAGGCCGGTGCGAACAGGAACGTGAAGCTAGTTGCCTGCAAGCAGTCCACCGCTTGCTGCTCGTGCAGCGGCAACGGCATGCCCAGACACTCCAGCATGTCGGCGCTGCCGGAGCGACTTGAGACAGAACGATTGCCGTGCTTGACGACGCGCGAACCGCAGGCCGCAGCCAGCAAGCCCGTGCCTGTCGACAAGTTCAGGCTGCCTGAACCATCACCGCCTGTGCCAACGGTATCCACGGTCGGCGCGCCATCAGGAATTATCGGGTGTACGGCGAGCTCACGCATAGCGGTCGCAAAACCGCGAATTTCATCCGCCGTCTCGCCCTTGGCTCGCAAACCGGCGAGCAGCGCACCGGACAAAGCTTCAGGCAGCTCTCCCTCAGCGAGTTTGTGCATCAGTCCGTGGGCTTGCTGTTCCGTCAGCGATTTGCCGTCCAGCAATCCATCCAGCAAAGCGCTAAATTCTTTGCTCATGATTTCGTCATCCGCAGAAAATTGGCCATCAGATCGTCGCCATCCGGCGTCAAGACACTTTCCGGATGAAACTGCACGCCTTCAAGCGGCAGCGTTTCGTGACGCACGCCCATAATCTCGCCGCGATCAGTCTGTGCGGTTTGCTCCAGCACCTCGGGCAACGAAGCCGCCTCGGCGCAAAGTGAATGATAGCGCCCAACTTCCAGCGCTGCGGGCAACCCGGCGAAAATCGTCTTGCCGTCATGAGTCGCAATTGACGTCTTGCCGTGCATCAACCGGTCTGCCCGAACGATACTGCCGCCAAAATGCTGCACGAGACACTGGTGCCCAAGACAAACACCAAGCACCGGCACGCGATCCGCGAAAGCAGCAATCATGGCGAGAGAAACACCGGCATCCTCAGGACGGCCAGGACCGGGAGATATGACCAGATGCGTTGGCGCCAGCGCGACAGCCTCGGCTACAGTGATCGCATCATTGCGATACACCATTACTTCGGCGCCCAGCGCCGCAAATGCCTGCACCACGTTGTAGGTGAACGAGTCGTAATTGTCGATAAGCAACATGCGGACGTTCGCGCCTGCTTTCTCTGCCATCATCACAATCCCTCCCCGGCCATTTCGAGCGCGCGACGCAATATCGCGCTCTTCGCCAGCACTTCCTGATATTCGTTCGCAGGCACTGAATCAGCCACGATGCCGGCGCCAGCCTGGAAACTGTATTGCCCATCCGAGAACACCAGCGTCCGGATTGTAATGGCCTGATCCATGTCACCCGCTGAGCCAAAATAGCCTGCCGTACCGGCATACAACCCACGACCTGTGCATTCCATTTCTTCGATGATTTCCATGGCGCGCACTTTTGGTGCACCGACCAGAGTACCGGCAGGAAAGCTGGCAGCAAATAAGTCGAACTGATCGAACTCTTCAGCAAGCTCGCCTTGCACGCCGCTGACGATATGCATGACATGGCTATAACGCTCGATTGATCGATATGGACTGACGTGCACTGAGCCGGCTTTGGCAACCCGGCCGAGGTCATTGCGCGCAAGATCAACCAACATCACGTGTTCAGCGGCCTCCTTTGGATCCGCGAGCAGGGCTGCTTCGTTTGCATCATCAGCCTCCGGCGTCGCGCCTCGCGGCAAGGTACCCGCGATGGGCCGCAATGATGCTCTCGTTCCGTTTAGCTTTACGAGTGCTTCAGGCGACGAGCCAACAACTTTCAGGTCGCCGAATTCAAGAAAGAACATATACGGCGACGGATTCAGTAAGCGAAGTGCCCGGTAAACCTCAAATGGCGATACGTTGGAGCGTCCATGAAACAACACAGAGACGACGATCTGATAAATATCGCCAGAGGCAATGTACTCTTTACACGCATCAACTCGTTGCGAAAACTCTGCCTCACTCAGGCTGGCTTCAGCTGCAGAGGTCACAACAGGCTCTCGTTGTGCGGGTATCGGCCCGCGCAGGCGCTGAATGACATCCTCCCGCAACGCCCGCCGCTCCTTTTCCGGCCCGTCATGCAACAGCGCAACGCGGCGCGTCAAATGGTCGAATACCAGCAGCGATGCTGGCGCGACAAACGCAGCGTCGGGGATATTTGCTTGCGGCACGGTGTTCTGTGGCAGACGCTCGAACAGCCGCACAACGTCATAGCCGGAAACACCAACCAGACCGCCAGCGAATGGCAGGCCAGCGACCGCTGGTCCGGGTTGCGGCGCCGCGGCAAGGGCCTCGCGCAGTGCGCTCAGATAACTCTGTTGATCTGTAGGTCGCGCCCTCTTTTCATCACCGAACTGCAGACCATCGGCATCCATGCGAACTTCAAGGGCGTCGCCAAACCCCAGGAATGAATATCGGGCCAGTCGCTCTCCGCCCTCAACACTCTCGAGCAAGAACCGTGGCCGCAGGTCGCCGAGCTTCAGATAAGCGGATACGGGCGTATCAAGGTCGGCTGCTATGTCGAATGGAGCTTGCATGTTCTGTTTCCGGTCGAATAAAAAAAGCCCATCTCCACGTTGGCGAAGATGGGCTTCTGGATTGTCTCTCTCAGCTAAGAATCAGCCAGCCGCCCTCTCTGTTGCAGGCAGCCAAGACCAACGGTTGATGTGCTGAGTACTCATTTGCTGAGTATTACCGTCACTTTCGCAAGCGTCAACTGTCGCACCTGAAACCATCTGTTGGCGATGTCGACCTATAGCGAATACAGCATCGGCAGTACCAATGAGAAGCCTATCCACATTATGACCGTTAGCGGGATGCCGACGCGCAGGAAATCAGAAAACTTGTAGCCACCGGCGCTCAGAATCAGGAGATTGGTCTGGTAGCCGTACGGCGTCGCGAAGCTCATATTCGCGCCGAACAGTACCGCGAGAATAAATGGCTCCGGGCTCACGCCCAGCTGCTGTGCGATGCTGACGGCGATCGGAGTGCCGATTACCGCGGCGGCGTTGTTCGAAACGACATTGGTCATTATCGTCATGAGCAACATGAAGAGGCTGAGAATCAAAGCTACCGGCAACCCCGAAGCGGCTTCGACGAAGGCGTATGCAAGGAACACGGCCATACCTGTCCCCATCAGCGCCTTACCAAGCGCCAGGGCCGTAACAATAATCATGATCACGGGCACCGACAAAGCGGTTGCCGCATCGCGCCAACCCAGACAGCCGGTCGCGAGCATCAAACCCAGGCCAACCAGTGCGCTGACGGCGATCGGCAGAAAACCAATGGCAGCCGCCAGCACCACAAAGCCCATAATCGCGAGCGCGCGCTTCGCGTGATGCGTTTGCGGCAGGTCCGTCGTGCCATCAAGCACGAGCATGGAGCCGCTTTCTTTCAGGTTGCTGATTGAATCCCGTGAGCCCTGCACCAGCAGCACATCACCAGCACGCAGACGAATCATGTTGAGGTCACCGGTGACCTGCGAACTCGGCGCACGCGCACGATGCAAGGCAAGCGGCACCAGCCCATAGCTGCTGCTGAATCGTGCCGCGGCGAGGCTGCGCAAATGCAACGGCGAACCACGGGTTACAACAACCTCTGCAAGCTGCTGTCCTTCCGCCTTGAGCGGCGTCTCGTCGTCAATCGGGTGCTCAATGTCGGAAGTATTGAAGAGCGTTGCGCCAAGAATCTGCTCGTAGTGTTTCAGATTCTCCGGCGAGTCCTTAACGAACAGTCGGTCACCGGGTTGCAGCACGACAGATGGAAGCTTGGCGAGGAACAATGACTCGCTGCGCTGAATCTTGTCTATGCGCATCTGGCCGCCGGCTTTTGCCAGCACCTCCGACAAGGTCTTACCGTCGGAGAAACTACCCTCCTTGACGTGCAGCTGAGAGCTGAAGATCCGCGGCGACGTGTCAGCCATCGGTGGCGTGCGATCCGGCAACATCTTCGGCGCCACCAGCCAGAGAAACAGCAAACCGACTCCGCCAACAATCGCGGTCGGCAGCACCCACTCGAACATGCTGAACGAATGCAGACCAAGATCTTGTGAGATGCCCACCACCAGCAGGTTGGTCGAGGTACCAATTGTGGTCGACATACCACCAATGATCGTCGCCAGACCCATCGGCATCATGACCCCGGAAACCGGAAACTTCGCACGCAGCGACGCACCGACAAGAATCGGCATCAGCAATACGACGATCGGTGTGTTGTTCATGAAAGCACTGAGTACCGCTGCCGCGACCAGGGTAATCAGCAGCGCGAGAACCGGCCGCGTCGACCAGGCGCGCGCGACGACATTGGCTAAAGGTTGCAGTGCACCGGTCGTTTCCAGCGCTTTGCCCACCATCATCAGCGCGCAAATTGCGATCAGCGCTTCATTGCCGAAGCTCGCGAAAAAGTCGCTTGCACCGATAATGACTTCGCCATCCCTGGTGTACGGAAACAGCGTAAACCCTGCGACCAGCAGGACAAGAATAGCGAGCGATGAAGACTCGAGCGCGATGCGGTCACGCGTGAACAGGAATAGCGCGACAACCGTTAATGCGAGCACCGCAATTCCGTGCGCGTCAGGTGTAATTGACTGCAATACGACCTCTCAAATTCGATTGCCTCGGACCACAGCCAAACCACGAAGCTGTAATCTGACTTCAATCTGGACGTAGACCGTATCCTAGTTCATACCCGCTCCGCAATTAGCACAGCGTTATCTCTTTGTTGCAGCGCCGCCCAGGCGCGTTGATGGAAGCTCTTGAATTCATTGATATTCCAGCACTTGAGTCTTGCTGTTCGCGCGAAAACACAGGCATCGGCATGCGCGACCAGCGGCAACAGATTGGCGTAGCGCATATCAGGTGGCGAGTCGCTCGGAAAAATCGACCATGGAGACAAGACCAGCAAGTTACGCTGCCGCACCGCACCCTTGTCGATAGCGCGACGCCAACGCATGCGCCAATCATCTCGCGTGTCGCTGCTGGCCAGTAATCGCCCGGGATCGCCCAGGTCCAGCGCTGGTGCATGACCGACCTGACGTGCATGTTGCCGCGATCGCGAGTGCAGGACCTGCTGCACCCAGCGCATTAATTCACTGAGGTTATCAAGGCAGCGAAGACGGCATGGATCAAGGCGCCTCTGCCTCGCCAAATCGCCGAGGCCCGACACGATAATCGCCAGTCGCCGATTCAGCCAGGCATCGTGCCGCGTCGCTGCGGTCGGCCACTCCACGAGGTCAAGCAGCGCATCGCCCGAGTCAACGCTGCAGTGCAGGGCATGCTCAAGAGCGGCTTCATCAATATCACCGCGCTTATCGGCAAAGCGCAGCAGGTCCAGGTGAATTGGCAGCCAGGCGGATCCTGCCGGTACCTGCATGCCGCAGCCCGGCAAGACCGTCGCTGCCGCCTCAGCGGAAAGTAGCGGACACTGTGAGGAGACCACTGATGCACATGCCGCACGAATCGCCGAGCTGTCACGCAAACGCCAGAGCTGCAGCCAGAACTGTTCACACTGCTCACGTGTTGACCCACCTTGTGCGGGATTCATTCTCTCCCCGTCTGCAATCAGGTAGACGGGCCCTTCCCCTAGCAGCTCCCGCCGAGAAGACCACGCCGATTGCGGTGATACGGCATCTGCATCGATCGCGATTTCGATGACGCTAGCCGCAACACTTGCGGCGTGAGCTGCGGCCCGCAACAGTTCGAACAGGCGGCGCAAGGTAGCAACAGCCGCTGGCGTCGAGTCGAGGCCTGTGACGGCAACTGAAAGGCCCTGATCAGCCGCGAGAATCGCAAAAGTCTGCTCATACAGCTGTGACTCGGCCACCTCGGACTCGAAGCTTGTCCGGACGTCAACAGCCAGCGCAGCACCCGGCGCACGAACCCGATGCCCCCTTATGAATACCTGCGGCTCAACACCCGCGACCTCAAGCTGACGGCATAGCTGATAGGCACGCTGCGTGTCGGCGGTCTGCGCCAGGCAATCGCTGCCGTCGGCCGGATATGGGCGGCGTGCTGCCGCAACGTCTTTTTGGCTCACCACCCTTCCTTAGGTTTTGCCAGGTGAGGCGTCCGACCACCGGAGCCCCCAGCGCATTCTGACCCGCAGCCGTTGCGTTGCGCCGCCATGTTATCTGGGCGTGTTGGCCAGATTTTGCTATTGTCGCGGCCCACGACTGCCTGCGCCTTGCTAAAACCTGATGCGGTCGCTGCAAGCAGCGCATACTGGGGCCAGACTCCTGTTTGCGGGGGTTCGGCTCCTGGCAATGACAATGACAATGATTAAAGACAGAGGAACATCACATGCCTTCTTTTGACGTGGTCAGCGACTTCGATGCTCATGAAGCGGCCAACGGTGTTGATCAGGCGAATCGCGAAGTGACCACACGATTCGACTTTAAGGGAACTGGTTCAAAATTTACGCTGGACGAGCAGCTTATAACGCTGGTCAGCCAGAGCGACTTTCAGTTGCAGCAAATGCTCGATATCCTGAAACAGAAGGTCGCAAAACGTGGCATCGACATCGCCTGTTTTGACGAACAGGAACCAGAGGTCAGCGGCAGTGAAGCGCGCCAAAGAGTCATCCTGAAGAAGGGCATTGATTCAGACCTCGCAAGAAAGCTCGTGAAAATGGTCAAGGGCAGCAAGCTAAAAGTTCAGGCCGCCGTGCAAGGCGATCAGCTGCGCATCAGCGGCAAGAAGCGCGATGATCTGCAGGCCGCCATCAACCTGTTCAAAGAAGCCGACGTCGAGCTACCCCTTCAGTACGAGAACTTTCGCGACTAGCAATGGGCACCGGAGTACACAAAGAGTTGCGCCGCCAGGACATCACGTTCGAGGACAAGGATCAGGCGTTGCGCGATGACGTGCGAACGCTTGGAGCAATGGTTGGCGAACTGATCAGCGACCAGGGCGGAGAAGAGCTGTTCGACTTCGTCGAAGCGGCGCGGCAACGCTCCATACGACGTCGCGAGGAAAACGAGAAACCCGGCGAGGAACTCACGGAACTCGTAGCGAATCTCGATCCGGTTTTCGCGCTGCAGGTCATCCGCAGTTTTTCGACCTATTTTCAAATGGTCAATACGGCCGAGAAAGTGCATCGTATCCGCCGTCGGCGCGAGTACTTGCGGCAGGTCGAGTACCACCAGCCAGGCGGCCTCGATGATACTCTGACCAAGCTTAAGGCCTCGGGCGTTGATGCCGACGCCCTGCAACAGCTCTTCGACTCGATGCACATCGAGCCGGTGTTCACCGCTCACCCGACAGAGCCGACCAGGCGCACGATTCTGCGCAAGGAACAAAACATCGTTCGGCACCTTGTCGACATGTTGAATCCGACCATGACGCCGCGGGAAACTTATGTCGCGCTGGAGAATATTCGCCAGCTCATAACGACTGGTTGGCAAACAGATGAGCATCCCTCGGAGCAGATGACCGTTGCTGACGAGCTGGAGCATGTGCTTTTTTTCGTCACAGACGTCCTGTACCGATCGGTCGCACCTTTCTACGAGGATATCGAAGAGGCGGTCTCGCGCATTTACGGTGCGCAAGACAAGCAACTTGAAATACCAAACATTCTGCATTTCGCGTCCTGGGTTGGCGGTGATATGGACGGCAATCCATACGTCAACGCGAAAACGATTCGAGAAACACTCGCGCGGCAGCGCTCGCTTGTTCTCGATCTGTACTACAAAGAATGTGCGACTTTGTCCGGCAAGCTCAGCCAGTCCTCGGACCGGGTCACTGTCAGCGATGAGCTGCGCGCAAAGATTGACGAGTACCGCACTGTTTTCCAGACCGCTTACCATGCTGTGCCCGCCCGGCATCGAGACATGCCTTACCGGGTCTTTCTGCGCCTGATACAGCAGCGATTGCAGTCGACCTATGACGACGACGTATTTCCTTACGAAAAGGCGGCACAGTTTCTTGCGGACATCGAACTGGTAGCAACAAGCCTGCGGGCAAACAAAGGCGAACACGCTGGTTTGTTCGCTATCAAGCGACTTCTCCGGCGCATCAAGACCTTCGGCTTTCACCTGGTCACACTGGATGTTCGACAAGACGCCGAGGTTCATCGAAGCGTAGTCGCCGAGTGCCTCGGAGAAGAGGACTGGGCCGACTGGTCGGCGGCAGATCGAGCCACACGAATCAGCGAGGCCATACAGAATCGCGAGAGCATCCCGGACTCGCTTAGTACGATGGCGCGCAAGACCATCAGCGTCTTTCAGGCAATAGCCTCCTGCCGGCGAAAGTACGGCCCAAGGGCTATTGGTCCTTTCGTTATCAGCATGACGCAAGGGGCCGACGACATTCTGTCGGTATTGCTGCTTGCTCACTGGGGTGAACTGCACAATCGCCGCGGCGATGTGCCACTGGATATTGCGCCGCTTCTGGAGACGGTTGACGATCTTCAGGCTGGCCCGCGAATCCTGCAGTCGCTGCTTGCTGTTGATCTTTATCGTGACCACCTCGCGAAACGCAAGAATTGCCAGACCATCATGATCGGCTATTCCGACAGCAATAAGGACGGCGGCCTGGCGTCAGCACGCTGGGCGCTGCAGAACGCACAGATCGCACTGGCCGAAGCTGCTGCGGCGGAAAAAATTGAACTTACCCTCTTCCATGGCCGCGGCGGGACAATCAGCCGTGGTGGCAGCAAGACACATGTCGCGGTGCTTGGTGCACCGCCCGGAACCGTCAATGGCCGCCTGCGAGTAACGGAACAGGGCGAGATCATCAATGAGAAATACGGTTTGCGAGGTATCGCGCTCAGAACGCTGGAACAGGCAACGGGTTCCGTAGCGCTTGCTACTGCGCTGCCAAACCATCGTGGCAATGACATGCCCGAGTGGCACGCGATGATGGATGTAATCGCCGACGAAAGTCGACGCGCTTATCGGCAGCTGATTTACGAAACGCCTGGCTTTTACGAGTACTTTCGTCAGGCAACGCCGATCGACCTGATTGAGCGCATGCGCATAGGGTCACGACCTTCGGCGCGCCGCTCGCAATCCGGAATCGGCGATCTGCGGGCAATTCCCTGGGTTTTCTCCTGGACGCAAGCCAGATGTATGCTGCCAGGTTGGTACGGTCTCGGCACCGGGCTTGCCAGAGCCGCCGAACAGTTTGATGACGCTGCGTTCCGACAGATGTTTTCGGAGTGGTACTTCATGCGCGCGATGTTCGCCGATGCAGAGATGGTGCTTGCGAAGGCGGACCTCGGTATCGCCAGTCTGTATTCGAAGCTCGCCGGCGATTTACACAGCGAATTCTTCCCGATCATAGAGAAGGAAAATGCGCTTACGCATGGACTGATTCTTGAGTACTCAGAGCATGACTCGTTGCTGCAGGGCGACAACATACTGCAGCGCTCGATTATGCTGCGAAACCCGTACATTGATCCGATGAGCCTGATGCAGGTCGATTTGCTGGCGCGCTGGCGCGACGGCGGCCGCGAGGAGGGTGAGCTTTTCGATGCGCTGCTGGCCAGCGTGAATGGTATTGCTCAAGGCCTGCAAAACACGGGCTGATCTCTGCCAGCAGCGCTCAGGTCTCCACAAAGCTTGTAAAATCCCGCAGCGCTTTCCTGCTGATGTCGGGCACCTTGGCGTTCTCGTCCGGATAGCCGACAACCAGCAGCAGAAACGGCCTTTCGCTGCTCGGACGACCCAGTATTTCATTGAGAAACTTCATCGGGCTCGGCGTATGTGTCAGGCATGCGAGCCCCGCATGGTGCAACGCGGTGATCAACATGCCGGTAGCAAGACCGGTCGACTCTGACGGGTAGTAGTGCTTCACCTTGCGGCCATCTTCGAGCTTGGCGAACTTCTGCAGGAAGACAGCAATCAGGTACGGGGCTGTCTCAAGAAAGGGTTTGCTGTCGTCCGTGCCAAGCGGTTCGAGTGCTGCCAGCCATTCCGGCGATGCCCGATGCTCATAAAATTCGCGCTCTTCGGCTTCCGCCGCTATGCGAATCTGCCGCTTTGTCTCAGGCCCACTGACAACCGCGAAGTGCCACGGTTGCAGGTTCGCACCGCTAGGCGCCGTGTTCGCCGCCTGCAACGCGGTCTCAATGATGTCTCTCGGCACGGCTCGATCAGAAAAATCCCGCACCGTGCGGCGACGATCAAGCTCCGCGTAAAACGCCGCGAGCCTTGAGCGCATCTCCTCAACAGGATACTCACGATAATCAGGCAACGGAATTGTCGGGTATTCGTTCACAAACTCTCCTTAGCTTCAAACCAGAGCTACGCTGTATCACCAAGTTGCCGCAAGACAGTCCAATCGTCGGTATCCGCCTCAGATACCGCTCTGCCCAGCATCGATATGCCGGCCTCATGTACCGATTCGGCACGGCCAGTGATCAGCGGATGCCAGGCAGGCAGGCTTTGCTGGTTGGCCAGCCGACGATAAGCGCAGGTCGCCGGCAGCCAGTTGAACTGCTCCGGCTTGTCCACCGAGAGGACCAGACAGTCCGCGACACGCTTCGCTCGATTCGCATAGTCGCCGCAACGGCAGGTCTCAAGAACAAGCATGTGACAGGCGACGTCCGTATAGAAAATCTCGCCCGTATCTTCGTCCTCAACCTTGTGCATACAGCACAGCGCGCATCCATCGCAGAGACCATCCCACTCTGCGCTCGACATCTCGGCCAGTGATTTGCGTTTCCAGTATTCTTCGGTCATCGTTCTTCGCTCCCCAACAAAGAGTAACGCAATTAGCGATGAAAGCTGTATTTCTTGACTATGCAACGGTCGGCCCGGGACTTGACCTGAGTCCGTTGAAAACAATTTTTCCGGCACTTATGATCTTTGACGCCACCGCCGAAGAACAGGTGTCCGAGCGAACCCGGGATGCCGAGTTCGTCTTTGCCAACAAAGTGCGCATGACGAAAGAGCGCATACAGGAGGCAAGCAAACTCCAGTTTATCGGCCTGACCGCAACCGGGGTCGACAATATCGACCTGCATGCTGCTGCTGAGAACGGCGTCGCCGTCTGCAATATTCGCGGCTATTGCACACAGTCAGTCACCGAACACGTCATGGGAGTCTTGCTGGCCTTGACCCACAGCCTCAGTCGCTACGCGCAATCGACCCGGGCTGGTGAATGGCAGCGCGCTAACAACTTCTGCATGCTCAACCACCCCATCCGGGAGCTTTCGGCGATGACCATGGGCATCGTGGGCTACGGAGAACTCGGTGGTGGTGTCGCTCAGGCCGCGAGACAATTCGGCATGCGGGTCCTGATTTCCGAACGAGCGGGCAGCAACTGTGCCGCGGAAGGACGCGTGCCTTTTGAGCAAATTCTGCAACAAGCTGACGTCATTTCTCTGCATTGTCCACTGAACGATAAGACCAGCGGCCTGTTCGGTGCTGCAGAGTTTCGGCAGATGAAGTCCGACTCTATTCTGATCAATACCGCGCGTGGCGCGCTGATTGATTCGGCGGCTCTGGTTGATGCTCTGCGCAGCGGACAGATTGGTGCTGCCGGTATTGATGTGCTGCCAGAGGAGCCCCCCGTTAACGGCAATCCGTTACTCGATTACGATGCTGATAACCTGATTGTTACACCGCACATCGCGTGGGCCAGCAATGAGGCACGTCAGGGCGCAATCAATGAGCTGGCCGCCAACGTGACGGCCTTTCTTGATGGTCAACGACGAAACCGGATCGTTTAAACATAGTTGATCGCCTTTCGTTGCACTCAGAAAAACAGCCTTCACCAGCAACGCACTGTCAGAGCACACCGTAGGAGCGCGCCCCAACGCGCGAATGGTCATCACGCAGGAAGAACCACGTTGTCACCTGGACCAATCGAAGCAACG
>CAZGVL010000012.1:0-36221 GCA_964528965.1 uncultured Woeseiaceae bacterium | reverse complement strand
ACCAGCTTTAGTGAGGATCCCATCTGATATCGCGCGCATGGCGCGCTCCTACAGGGGGTTCTACTCAGGGGTCGTTGCGCGGGGGTTATGCGCCGATAATCTGTCGGGCCCATTGGACGACGGCTCGTACGCGCGGCGCAGACATATCGTGAGCTTCATCGAAGCTGACCCAGCGCCACTCGTGGTGCTCGGGCTCCCCGGTTTCGGGTGAGATGCCCATCAACACGTTCGCCATTTGTGTTTTGGCGATGAAGTACTGTGCTGTCTTGCCACGACTGTAGGGCCCCGTTGAAATGCTTCTGTCGCCCCAGTCGAAAGCAAGCTCACCAATGCCGGTTTCCTCGTCCAGTTCACGCAACGCTGTTTGCATGGGGTCCTCGCCCGCCTCCTGAAGTCCCTTGGGAAAATCCCAATGATGGTAGGCGCGCAGCATCAGGGTGACCCAGCCGTCATCGGTAGCTCGTCCGAGCACGATCCCGCATGACAGGCGATCAATCTGCATTTCTAGGCGCTCCTGAGCACATCAGCTGGCGGCGCGTTTACGGCGCCCCTGGCCGCGAAGAAACCACTCGCGCAAACGATCAATACACCGCTCGTGAGGCCGACGATCCACAACAGCGGATTGAATACGTATGGCAGCTCGAACAATTTCACCGCGACCAGCGCGGCGAGTATTGACGCACCGGCCGATGCGAGCAGTCCCGCCGCCAGACCAAGCGCCGCGAATTCTGTCATCACGCCCGCGAACACCGTACGTTTTCGTGCTCCCAGCGCGCGCAACATGGCGCTTTCGAATCGACGCTCATCGATTGTTGATTGCACTGCCGCAAACAGTACCGCGACACCGGCAGCAAGGGTAAACATAAATACCGCCTGTACAGCCATGCTCGCTTTGTTAATGATGCCGCGAACCTGCTCCAGTATGGCGTCCAGATTGATCACCGATACGCTTGGGTGTGCGCGTACAAGATTGACCAACACCTGCCGCTGGCTTTGTTCCAGCCGCAGACTGGAAACAAACGTGGCCGGATATTCTTCCAGCGCCCCTGGCGACAGAACGATGAAGAAGTTCGGACTGAACGAATCCCAGTTAATTTTTCGAATGCTCGCAATCTCGGCATCCAGCGTTTGGCCCGCAATAAGAAACTGCAGTCGATCGCCGACCACCAGACCGGAGTCGGTTGCGGCCTCTTCCTCAATCGAAACAAGTGCAGGCCCGGCATAGTCAGCCGGCCACCACTCGCCATCGACGATCTCATTACTGGGACTAAGGTCTGTAGCCCATGAAAGATTGGCCTCTCGGTTTGCAAGCCAGTCTCCGTCGGGCGTGGGATAGGTGCGGTCCTTCACCGACTCGTCGTTGATCAACGTCATGCGCGCCCGTACCATCGGATCGAATCGCGGCACCGCTATGTTCGCCGTACTGAATATTGCGGCTATAGCTTCGCGCTCTTCTCGCTGGACGTTAATGATGAAGTGGTTTGGCGACTCTTCGTCGAGCGTGTTCGCCCATCCCTCGAGTAAGTCCGTACGCACAATCGAAAGCAACAACAGAACGGTCAGGCCAAGGCCGAAAGCCACCACCTGCACGGCGCTATCGCGACCGCGGCGAGCGATATTCGCCAGGCCGTACCGCCAGGCAACACCAACACCGGAACGAAACCGCCCCATTGACGCGACCAGGCCCCGGCCCACGAGGTACAGAGCCGCCGCCATAACGACAATGCCGCCGAGCAGAATCAGCAACATCATCGGATCTCTGACAGATTGATACAAGAGTGCGGCCACCGCGGCGAGCGAAAGCCCGGCAACCACAATTCGCGATGGCGCAGGCGGCATCGCATCGTGGCGCAGGACACGCAGTGGTGGCGTATTGCGTAGCTGAATAAGAGATGGCAGCGCAAAGCCCATGAGCAGGACGAGCGCACTGACGCTTGCAAGCACGACAGGCATCAAACTCGCGTCTGGAAGATCTGCTGCGATTATGTCCGACAGCATCCAGGACAGAACCCCTTCGGCCGCATATCCGACGGCGCTACCCATTGCTACACCGAGCACGCCCAGCAGGAATAACTGTAGGGTCGCCACAGAAATAACGAAGCCCTGCGTCGCACCGAGACTCTTCATCAGGGCAACGGTATCCATGCGTCGATGCGCAAAACGGCGAGCGGACATCGCTATCGCAACCGCGCTGAGTAGCAAGCTAACGATCGCCGTCAAAGAGAGAAAGCGTTGCGCGCGATCAGCCGCTCTGTACGCTCGATTACTACTTTCTTCCTGGCTACGCACCCGCACCGAATCCGGCAGGTCGTCCTGAATCGCCGCATTGAAATCGCTGACCGATGCTTCTTCTCCCGCCACCAGCAGCGCATAACTCACCCTGCTGCCTTCGCCGATGAGGCCCGTGGCGGGAATGTCTTTGATGTTGGCCAGGAAGGACGGCGCCAGTGATGCGAAACCAATCGATTGGTCGGGTCTGTAGGTTAGGACCGCGGCAACAACAAGGTCGGCCTCGCCGACTGACAATGAGTCACCGACGTCAGAGTTGAGCTTTGCCAGTAACGCGCCGTCCACCCAGATTTGGCCTTGCGGTGGAACGGTCTCGACCTCTCGCTGACTGCCAAATAGTTCGTCTGAGACACGCACAATACCGCGCAACGGATAGGTCTCGCTGACGGCTTTGACCGTAGCCAGCGCACTTTCTTCGCCGGCATACACCACGGTTGGGAAGGTCTGTGTCTCGGCCGTCGCCAGCCCGGCATCGGCAGCCGCAGTGCGCCAGACCGCGGGAATAGGCTCTTGCGATCGAAGGCGCAAGTCGGCGGCCAGGACTTCATTGGCCTGTCGCGCGACCGCCTTGCCGATTCGGTCGGTCAAAAAGCCCACCGCCGTGAGTGCGGCGACAGCAAGCACTACCGCTGTGAGTAGCACCACGACCTCGCCCGAGCGCAATTCCCGCCCGAAGCTGCGCATGGCAAACGCGAATGCCTTCACGCCGCACCGCTCCTGGCAGCCATCTTCTGGTCACCGACCAGCTGCCCACCATCAAGACTAAGCACGCGCTCACAGCGCTGCGCCAGCGAGTTGTCATGGGTTACGAGAATCAGCGTTGTTGACGAATTGCGATTGAGATCGAACATGAGGTCCATAATCGTCGCGCCGGTCTTGCTATCCAGATTCCCGGTTGGCTCGTCCGCAAACATAACGGCTGGCTCGGTTGCAAATGCACGTGCTATTGCAACGCGCTGCTTTTCACCGCCGGACAACTGCGCCGGATAGTGACTCCAACGATCGCTCAGCCCGACCTGTTCGATAATCTGCAACGAAAGTTCACGCGCATTACGCGCGCCGGCCAACTCCAGCGGCAACATGACGTTCTCCAGCGCATTTAGCGACGGCACCAGATGAAACGATTGAAAGACGAAGCCGACGTTTTCGGCCCGCAGGATGGCGCGCCCGTCTTCATCGAGCTCACTCAGATTGGAGCCATTCAGCTCAACGTGCCCGCTGCTGGGCAGATCGAGTCCGGCGAGTAACGCCAGCAGCGTGGACTTGCCCGCACCAGAAGGGCCCACGACGGCAACCGTCTCTCCTGCAGCAATGCTGAAACTGACCTCTGAAAGAATGGTCAGACTACCTTCCGGGCTGCTAACCTGTTTGCTGATGTTGTGCGCCGCGAGAACTGTGGCTTGATCTGGTGACTGATTCGACATGCGAAAATTATTAACCTTGTTCATCTTGTTGTTGACCGCAAATGGCTACGCCGTGGAGAAGCCGGCTGTACTGGTCTTCGGCGACAGCCTGAGTGCGGGCTATGGTATTAATGTAGACCAGTCCTGGACCGCATTGTTGCAATCACGTCTGGAACAGCAAGGGTACGAACATCGCGTCGTCAACGCCAGCATCAGCGGCGATACCACGGAGGGCGGCGCAGCACGAATTGGCCAGGCACTGGATAACTTTCAGCCGTCTCTCGTGATTCTCGCGCTCGGCGGCAACGATGGCCTTCGCGGCATACCTGTCGACAGGATGAAAGTGAATTTGGAGAAGATCATCCAGGCCAGCGCTGAATCCGGTGCCGCAGTCGTGATACTGGGCATTCGGATACCACCGAATTATGGGCCCCGCTACAGCAATGCGTTCGAGAACGTCTACCGGGAACTCGCGACAGAGAACAACGTGCCATGGATTGAGTTCTTCATGGAAGGCGTTGCGCTCAACGATGAGCTCATGCAGGACGACGGCATTCACCCTAACGCCGAGGCACAGGGCGTGTTACTCGACAACGCCTGGCCGATAATTGACCAGGCACTTGCTGCAACGGCGAACTGACATATTGTGGCAAATCCTCTGCATTCGACGTATTCGATGCGCTATGCTTTCCATCGACCTGTACGACGACAATTCTTCTAACAACTAGCAGGTACTCGCAACTTGGAAAAAATCTGGCTTAAGTCTTACTCTCCCGGCGTGCCTGAAGAAGTACCACCGCCGTCATTCAGCTCTGTTCGGGAGTTGTTCGAACAGTCTTTTGAGAAGTACCCGGACCGGCCGGCCTACACCAACATGGGAGCAACGCTCAGTTACCGACAGCTCGACGAGTTGTCGATGCAATTCGCCTGCTACCTGCAAAACACGCTCGGCCTGGTTCGTGGCGAGCGGGTCGCGATCATGTTGCCCAATGTGCTGCAGTACCCGGTCGCAATGTGCGGGATATTTCGCGCCGGCCTGGTCGTGGTCAATGTGAACCCACTGTATACCGCGCGTGAACTCAGCCATCAGCTCACTGATTCCGGTGCCAAGTGCATTATCGTGCTTGAGAATTTTGCACATGTCGTCGAAAAGGTCATCGATAAGACGGCTGTTGAGAAGGTGATAACGACGGGCATTGGCGACTTGCTGAGCTGGCCCAAGAGCCTGCTCACTAACTTTGTCCTGCGGTACGTCAGGAAATCCGTGCCGGCGTTTTCGTTGCCAAACCATACGAGTTTCAGGGAGGCCCTGCGTGCGGGGGCAAGTCAGACGCTGACCCCGGTCGAGCTTGGTTTTGCTGACATCGCTTTCCTGCAATACACAGGCGGTACCACCGGCGTCTCCAAGGGCGCCATGCTCAGCCACAGAAACATGGTGTACAACGTCGCGCAAACCGTTCTCTGGCAACAGGACGCGTACAAGGAGTTTGACTCCATCGTCGCCATAACCGCGCTGCCGCTGTATCACATATTCAGTCTGCAGGGGAATTGCCTGACTGGCATGCAACAGGGCGGCCTCAATGTACTGATTACTAACCCGCGCGACTTTAAAGGCTTTGCCAAGGAGATAGCGAAGCACCGTTTTAACCTGTTCGCCGGTGTGAACACATTGTTCGCGGCATTGCTGCATACGCCGGGTTTCGCGAGTATCGATTTCTCTGCCCTGCGCGTTAGTGTCGGCGGCGGCATGGCGGTGCAGCCGGCGGTTGCCAAAGAGTGGAAAGCCGTCACCGGCAATCCGATCCTGCAGGGATATGGTCTGACGGAAACATCTCCGGTCGCCATTGCTTGCCCGCTTGGAGCCGAGTTCACCGGCACGATCGGCCTGCCTGTCCCGTCGACCAGTGCCAAGATCTGTGACGATGATGGCAACTCGTTGGCGGTCGGCGAGATCGGCGAAATTTGTATCAAAGGCCCACAGGTCATGGAAGGCTATTGGCAACGACCCGAAGAGACCGACGAAGTCATGCTTCCGGGCGGCTGGATTCGCACCGGCGACGTTGGCCGATTTGATGCAGAGGGCTTTGTCTATATTGAGGATCGGAAGAAGGACATGATTCTCGTGTCCGGATTCAACGTCTATCCGAATGAGATCGAAAATGTCGTTGTCGAGATGGTCGGTATTCTGGAGGCGGCGGCCATTGGCATCGAAGACAAGACCTGTGGCGAGGTCGTGAAACTGTTTGCCGTGCGCAAGCACCCAGACGTCACCGAGCAGGATGTACTCGATCACTGCCGCGAGAATCTCACCAACTACAAGCGGCCAAAAATCATCGAATTCCGGGACGATTTACCGAAGACCAACGTTGGTAAGATTTTGCGGCGCGCGCTGCGCGACGAATAGTCGACCTCGCTAGTCTGATTTATCCGCATGATATTGCGGGCTTAGCTCGTGCACCGCATCGACCAGCGCCCCCAGATGCTCGGGATCAATGTCGGGCGTAATGCCGTGGCCCAAATTGAACACATGCCCGGGTCCATTGCCGTAGCTCTCGAGAACCCTCGCCACCCCTGCACGGATGACTTCCGGACTCTCCCGCAACGTCGCAGGGTCGAGATTTCCCTGCAGCGCAACCTTGTCTTGTACATATTCGCGAGCGGTACTGAGGTCGGTGGTCCAGTCGACCCCCAGTGCATCACAGCCGGTTTCCACCATATCGGCAAGCATCGGGCCGGCGCCCTTCGTGAACAGAGTGACAGGAATACGCTGCCCGCCTTTCTCTCGGGTCAGACCATCCACAATCGCCTGCATGTTTGCCAGTGAGAAACGCTTGTACTCCTCAAGCTCAAGTGCCGCACCCCAGGTGTCAAAGATCATGATCGCCTGCGCGCCTGCTGCGACCTGGGCATTGAGATAATCGACGGTCGTCGCCGCGATTTTGTCGAGCAACATTGTCAGGGCCGCCGGATCTTCAGCAGCCAGACCGCGAATCGTTGGCAACTCGCGGCTCGATCTACCTTCAACCATGTAGGTCGCAACGGTCCAGGGGCTGCCAGCAAAGCCGATGAGTGGCACGCTGCCGGCCAGCTCTCTTCTAATCAGAGAAACCGCATCGAAGACATAGCCGAGTTCCGCAGAGACATCGGGCATGTACAGCTTTTTGATATCGGCAGCCGTTTGCACGGGACGACGAAAGCGCGGGCCCTCACCGGTTTCAAAATGCAGGCCAAGTCCCATCGCATCCGGCACCGTCAAGATGTCGGAAAACAGGATGGCCGCGTCCAGTTTGAAGCGGCGCAGCGGCTGCAAGGTCACTTCGCAGGCCAATTCGGGATTTCGACACAGGCTCATGAAGTCGCCGGCCTGCGCCCGAACCTCACGATACTCAGGTAGATAGCGGCCCGCTTGCCGCATGATCCAGACCGGTGTGCGCGATACCGGCAAGCGTTGCAGAGCGCGCAGAAATATGTCGTTCTTGAGTTCAGTCATCAGTTTGCTACCTGTGCGGCGATTGTTGCCTGTATGCCCTCAGCGGCGGCTCGGGGACTGTCCGCGTCGCGTATCGGGCGTCCGACTACAATGTAGTCGGCACCATTTTGAAAAGCCTTCTCGACACTGACCACCCGCTTCTGATCGCCGCTTGGTTTATTGTCGACCGGTCGTATGCCAGGCGTAATGACCAATAGCTTCGAGTCAAGGTATTCGCGCAGCTTCGGTACTTCCAGCCCTGACGATATAACGCCGTCGCAACCCGCCTCCAGGGCTCGTCTGGCGCGCGACAGTACCAGCGCTTCAATATCACAATCGAAACCCAGATCGTCAAGATCGCCTCGATCGAGACTCGTCAGAACGGTTACGCCGAGCACTTTCAGGCTGTCGCCTTTGTTCTCGGCGGCCGCTTCCATGATCGACTGGTTGCCGTGAACCGTAACGAAGCTTGCGCCCCGGTCTTTCAAACGTCGTACGGCAGATCCTACCGTCGCAGGTATATCAAAAAACTTAAGGTCGCAGAAAACTTTCTTATCTCTCGCCAGCATCCAGTCAAGCAACTCGAAATAGCCGCCACTCATCATCAGCTCCAGGCCGATTTTATAGAAATTGACGGCATCACCCAACTCCTCGGCCAGCGCACGAGCGCGATCGCAGTCGGGCACATCCATCGCAAAAATGAGTCGTTCGCTGCTTGGGATCGACTTGTCGCTCACTGTAAGACCTCGCTGGTTCCAGTCTGCCCGGATGCCGGTCAGATCGCGCCGCATTCTATCAGTCTGAAATGCGTTCGTGTTCCGAGATTGCATAGCGGTCTGTCATCCCGGCGATATAGTCAGCCACGACCCGAGCCCGGCCAGCATCGTCTTCCTGCGCTGCAGCCGTTGAGAACTCCAGCGGCATCTGCCCAACATCGGCCTGATAGGTCGCGAAAAGCTCACGAATCATCGCCTGTACTTCACGCGTCATCGCGAGCTTATTCTCGTGTCGGTAAAGGTGTTTGTTGAGGAACTGCTTCAATGACGTGTGCTGCTGATACATGTCGGCAGAAAGCACCACGAGCGTCTTGCCCGCGGTGCGCACGGCATCAATCGACTCGGGTTGCGCGGTATCAAGCCGCGCTTGAGTCTCGGTAATCAGATCGGTTACGACAGCGTTGATCATGCGGCGAAGGATCTCGTAAATCAGCCGACGATCTTCGAGATCGGGGTAGCGTTCATGAACTTCTGCATACTGGGTTTCGAACAGTCGTTGCTCTCGCAACTGCTCCAGCGTCAGGAGGCCAGCACGAAATCCATCGTCAACGTCGTGGTTGTTGTACGCAATAGCGTCGACAATATTGGCGATCTGCGCTTCGAGCCCTGGCTGTTCGCGCTTCAGGAAACGCTCACCGATCTCTCCAAGCTGTTCGGCATTGCGCGTTGAACAATGCTTCAAAATGCCTTCGCGGGTTTCAAAAGTAAGATTCAAGCCCGGAAAATCTGCGTACTTCGCTTCCAGAAGATCGACCACACGCAGCGACTGCAGGTTGTGCTCAAACCCGCCAAAGTCAGCCATGCAGGCATTGAGCGCATCCTGCCCCGCATGTCCGAAGGGTGTATGCCCCAGATCGTGGGCGAGGCAAATAGCCTCTGTCAGAGGCTCATTCAATCGCAATGCTGTCGCCACCGTCCGACCAATTTGCGCGACTTCCAGCGAATGCGTCATTCGGGTGCGGTACAGATCACCCTCGTGATTGACGAAAACCTGAGTCTTGTACACCAGGCGGCGAAAACCCGTTGAATGGATAATACGATCCCGGTCTCGTTGGAACTCGCCGCGGTAGGCGGCTCGCGGTTCCTCGTAGCGCCTGCCACGACTTCGCGACTCTGTGGCCGCATACGCCGCGAGGCCACTCTCATTCATCCGTCGGTCACCGCAAGCACTCGCTGCAAGAGGTCTTCATCATAGTCACCAGTGATCACCGCCTCACCGAGGGACGCAAGAAGAACAAAGCGAAGCTGCTTGCGCTGCACCTTTTTATCCATGCCCATGGCTGCCCTGAGCCTGGACGCTCCGACTGCCGGCGGCACAACAGGCAGCCCGGCAGCGGCGACCAGAGCTCGCAGTCTTTCGACGTCTGCGGCATCCATTGCGCTAATCTGCGCCGCCATGATCATGCCTGCGGCGACGGCTTCACCGTGCAGCCATTTGCCATAGCCCAGGCAGTGCTCGATCGCATGACCAAACGTGTGGCCAAAATTGAGGATGGCGCGCCGCCCCATTTCTCGCTCATCGTCGGCAACGACAGACGCCTTGATTTCACATGATCGTCGTACTGCGTGCGCCAGCGCATCCGGTTGCTTGGCTAGCAGCGCTGGCATGTTTTGCTCGAGCCAGGCGAAGAACTCGGCATCGGCGATAGCGCCATGCTTGATCACTTCCGCCAATCCGGCTTTGAGTTCGCGGTCCGGTAATGTCGACAGAGTGTCAGTATCGATCAACACCAGCTGAGGCTGGTGAAATGCGCCGATCAGGTTTTTACCCTTGGTGTGGTTCACGCCGGTCTTGCCACCGACCGATGAGTCCACTTGCGCGAGCAGCGTTGTTGGTACCTGGATAAAGTCGACCCCGCGCATATAGCATGCGGCGGCGAACCCCGTGATGTCGCCGACGACACCGCCCCCAAGAGCTATGACCGTTGTATCGCGATTGCTGCCGGTGGCCACCAGCTTGTCGAGTACCTGACCGGCGGTTGCAATCGTTTTCCAGGCTTCACCATCGGGCAACATGAGCGTCTCTACAGAGCGGTTCTGTATGCTTGCTTGCAGTGCCTCCAGGTACAACGGTCCAACCGTTTCGTTGCTTACGATCAGGCAGTCCTGCCCGGCGATGTGGCTGCTTACATCAAATCCACCGCCCAGCAGTCCGCGACCGATGACGATCGGGTAGCTACGCTCGCCGAGAGCGACAGTGATGGTTTGTTTGGCCGGCATGATGAGCAGAGTGTCATCTATATTGGTGGGGGACTGCAAGTTGCGGCGCACCCGAATCGCCAGAGCGCTGCAATGCTAAAACTGTTCCAGTATTTCCGTTGCGACGGCTTTGACTTTACGACCGTCGGTCTCGACCACCAAATCGGCAATTTCCCGGTACAGAGGATCGCGCACTTCCATCAGTGATTGCAGGGTTTGCCTGCGGTCGCCCGTCTCCAGCAGCGGTCGGTCGCGACCCTTCTGCGTGCGCATAAGTTGCTGATCAACGGTGGTGTAGAGATACACCACGAAGCCTCGTGCACCCAGACGACTGCGACTGTCGGCATCGATTACCGCGCCGCCGCCGGTCGCAAGCACCACGGCTTCCATGTTCGACAAGTCGTCGATGACTTTGACCTCACGGGCGCGAAAACCGGCTTCGCCTTCCTTCTCAAAGATGAACGGAATATCAACACCGGTTCGCGTCTCGACCTCGTCGTCGCTGTCGACAAATGTCAAATGCAGCATGCGTGCCAGCTGCCGGCCAACGGCCGACTTGCCAGAGCCCATTGGCCCGATCAGGAAGAGATTCTTGGGGTGTTTCATCAAGCCCGATATTTTCCTGTGCGGTGTTGAGTTCTCAGCGTGAAAGTACTGAGGACTAAAAGAGAAAGCCAACCCGGAGGTTGGCTTTGATTCTCATCCTATATGAGTCGGCTTAGTAAATACTAGAGCCTTCTTCAAGAATTCGAGGCGTTACGAAGATCAGCAGCTCGGCCTTGTTGTCAATTCGCTGTGTGCTTCTGAAAAGCACGCCTACGAAAGGAATATCGCCAAGCCACGGTACCTTGTTGACCGTTTCGCGACGTTCTGTCTCGTAAATGCCGCCCAGAACTACTGTCTGGCCGTCGGCAACGAGAACCTGCGTTTCAACAGCTCGCGTATCGATACTGGGAACAGTACCACCAAGACCACCGGTCGAAATAATTTCACCAACGCTGTCCTTGTGAACAACAAGGTCCATGATGATGTTGTTGTCCGGGGTGATCTGTGGCGTCACCGTCAGGCTCAATACCGCTTTCTTGAATGAAACCGTCGTTGCGCCTGATGAGGATGCCTGCTGATAAGGAATCTCGACACCCTGCTCGATACGCGCTTCTTTCTGATTTGCAGTAATGACTCGCGGTGTTGATACGATCTCGCCTCGGCCTTCCGCCTCCAGCGCCGTCAACTCGAGATCGACGAGGTAGTCGCTCTCGAGTACAGCAAGAGAGAAGCGGCCCGCTGCGTCACCAATCGGGACGTTAACGTTGTAACGATTCTGCAGGTTCGGTAGCTGAATCGGGAAGTACGTACCGTTTGCGGGATCTGCAAGATTCTCCAGCGCAGAATTGATCATGGTATCCGTACCCACACCGGTTCCGGAAATCGTGGCCAGACCACCGCCGCCATTTTCGTTGTATCCAGTGACACCGAGGCGAATACCGAGGTCTCGACTGAAGGTGTCGCCTACGACCACAATTCTCGACTCGATCAAAACCTGCTTGATCGGGATATCCAGCGTCTGCACCATGCGGCGAATGTTTTGCAGCGACATTGCTGTTGCCTGGACCAGTATGGTGTTGGTTCGATCATCGACAGAAATATTGCCTCGCTCGCCGAGCAGGCTGCCGCCATCGCCACCGCTGATCAGCGATGCCAGATCGGATGCTTTCGCATAATTCACTTGCAGAAACTCGGAGTAAAGCGGCTCTAGCTCCTGAATAGCCAGTTGCGCCTGAAGGTCCGCCGTCTCGCGAGCAGCAATTTCCTCAGCCGGTGCAACGATGATGACGTTGCCGTTCTGGCGCATATCCAGACCCTTGGTCGTCATTACGATGTCGAGCGCCTGATCCCAGGGAACGTTACGCAAGCGTAACGTTACATTGCCCTGCACCGTATCCGACACAACGATGTTGCGGCCTGATGTTTCAGCAAGTAGCTGCAGCACAGCACGTGTTTCAATATCCTGGAAGTTAAGCGTTAAACGCTGGCCTTCATATTCTTTCGTTTCTGAGAACAGGTTTGATGTCTCAGCATCCTCGGCGCTGACCGGATTGATTTCGATCGTGAATTCGGTGTCTGTCTGATAAGCAAGCTGCTCATACTTGCCGTCTGCAGAAATTACGATGCGTGTATCAAGATTGGTTCGCAGCGTATCAACAGTTGCTACCGGTGTTGCGAAGTCCGCAACGTCCAAACGACGCATTAGCTCTGCGGGCAAGCCTGTGTCCTTAAACACGGCCACAACTCGTCCGCCTTCCTGACGGATGTCAACGGGTGTTGTCGGATCGGTGAGGTTGATGATTACGCGGCCACCGCCCTCGCTTGTGCGGCGAAAATCTACGCCCGTAATGGCCCGACTGCCGGCTGTTGTGTATGCATTCGATACAGGAGCTGCAGCACTGGCGAACTGGGTTGTGTCAGAGCTGTATTCCTCACTGTCACCAAGTACGATCGTTACCGTGTTGCCACTGTAATCCGTCTCGTAGGCGACCATCGATTCAAGGTTGAGAACCACACGCGTGCGGCCATTGGCCTCCGCGGTCAGTACGGTATTCAGAGGACCCATATTGACATCGCGACGACGCGATGAAAGACCCAACGACGTATTCGGCAGGTCGAGCGCAATTCGCGCCGGATTGTCAATCGTGAATGCCAGCGGCTCAGGAGCCGTGCCACTCATTATCAACTTCAGCTCAACCCGGTCACCGGGCAGACTCTGAACCTGAATATCCTGAAGTCGATTGCCATCCTCTGCGTTTGCGGTTAGTCCCACAAACAACAGCAACACAGCCTGTGTAAGAGCGGTCAGTTTTGACACCGTACGTCGGTGGCCGACCGTCTGTTTGATTTTGAGCATCATTCCCATTACTCCCAGTTCCATTCAGGCATCAGTCCGAGAGGCTAATGGCGGCATCTCTTTCGATGTACCCACCAATCCCGTCTGAAATAATTTCAACAAGTTCGACTTCCGATTCCGAAATGCCGGTAATTCGTCCGTCATTCTGGCCCATGTAGTTGCCAGGTATGACGCGGTGAATCAGGCCATCAGAGGTTTGCACCAGCGCATACATTGTTTCGGAGATATCCAGCGTTCCGACCATGCGCAATGTGTCCAGAGGAAAACCCTCCAGAAACTCTCTGCTGCGCTCCAGGTCCGGCCGCGCACCTCCCGCATTGCTACCGGATGCCTGTGGTGTATCCGGAATGAACGGGGATCGCACTGCTTCTGCATCTGCAATATAGGTAAATACTTCGTACGGCGTGATTTCTGGCAGTGGTTCAATTCGACCACCCGGACGTCGCTTGACCTCATCGATGTACTCGTTGAGATCACCCATGTCGCTGCCACAAGCAGCAAAACAGAATGACATCGTGATCAGTACCAGGCTGTTTCGAGCCTTGAGAAGAGCATTCTTCATTACTGTGCATCCTCATCAAGATAACGGTAGGTTTTAGCGGTCACTTCGAGGCTCAATTTGTCATAGCTGCCGTTGCCTTTGCCCTCTGTCACAATATTCATATCGTGCAGCGTGACAATTCGTGGTAGCGCCGCTATGCCGCTGACAAAGTTCGCGATCTCATGATAGCCGCCTGACAGGCGAATTTTGATCGGTTTTTCTGCGTAGAAATCTCGCGGAATTTCCGACTGCGGCTGAAAGAGCTTTTCCTGCAACCCTGCGGCAAGACCGGTCTGTGAAATATCGACGATCAAGCTCGGGATCTCCGTTTCGCCCGGCAGTTGACGCAACATGGTGCCGAAGGACTGCTCGATTTGCGAAAGCTGTGCCTTGTAAGCGTCATAGTTAGCTGCTTTACGCTGTTTGTTCTCAAACGTGACCCGCAAGGTTTCTTCCTCTGCCTGTGCACGTTCGAGTTGCGGCATGCGATCTTTGATGATCGTGAAGTAGAAACCGAGTCCTGCGACACCGATGAATACCAGTGCGATTACCGCTGCACGAAATATTAGTGGCCAACGCCCAACGTCATTGACGTCAAGGTTCTTTAGTTCATCAACGACATTCATTCTGCCTCCTCCGCTTTACCCGGGTGAGACTGCTTCAGGTAGACAACGAAATTGGCTTGCCGCGAATTGCCAACGGAGGTGGTCTCAACACGCTCAACCTCAGGATCTGTCATCCACTCCGAAGCATCGATTTGTCGCATCAGAGCAGACACACGTGTGCTCGACTGAGCGACACCGCGCACTTCGACTCGAGCGCCTGTTTGTTTTAGGCCTGTGAGATAAACGCCTTCCGGCAACTGCCGGGCAACGCCATCAAACAAGTGCACGATTTCCGGGCGACTCTTCTGCAGCTGCTCGATGATTTCCATTCGCGCAAGCAAACGTTCTTTTTGCCGCTCAAGACCGTCGATTTCCGTGATGCTTTTCTCAAGCTCCACAATTTCGGCAGTCAGGCGACCGTTGCGGTCCTTTTGGTTGTCGATCATCTGCGAATAAGCAACGATCGATCCCAAAATTACTATTGCACCTGCGACAACAGCGGCAGCCAGCGCGACACCGAAGTCTCGCTGACGCTTCTTGCGTTCCGCCTCGCGCCAGGGAAGTAGATTAATACGTGGCATCTTAGTCGAAGCTCCTAAGTGCAAGGCCGCATGCGGTTAAGAGTGCCGTAGCATCTTTATGCACGCCCTGTGATTTGGCTTTTGATGAAATCTTCATTTGACCCAGTGGATCGCCGATTTCCGTCGGAATTCCCACTCGGCTCGAGATAACGTCAGCAATACCTGGAATATTTGCGCAACCGCCACAAACAAGAATCATATCGGGCTGCTCACGACCACCGCCGGATGCCAGATAGAATTGCAGCGATCGGCTGACCTGCTGCGTCATGTCATCAATGAATGGCTCGAGAACTTCTGGCTGGTAGTTGCTGGGCAGTCCGCCCTGCTTCTTGGCGCGCCCGGCATCTTCCATCGAGAGACCGTAAGTCCGCATGATTTCCTCGGTCAGCTGCTGCCCACCGAAATTGAAGTCACGCGTGTAAACAACCTTCAAGTCCTGCAGGACACTGAATGTAGTACTGCTTGCGCCAATATCGACGACCGCAACAGATTGACCTATGCCGCCGTCCGGAATCTGATGACTCAGCAGCGCACAGGCATTTTCCAGCGCGAAGGCCTCGACATCCACGACCTGAGTCGCCAGCCCTGCTGCGCTTACCGCCGCCTGACGCTGATCGACATTGTCAGTTCGAGTCGCAACGAGCAAGACATCCATCAGTTCCGGATCTTTTTCGTTCGGCCCGACGATCTCGTAGTCGAAGCTGACTTCTTCCATGGGGAACGGAATGTACTGATCCGCCTGGATTTCGACCTGACCCTCCAGATCTCGCTCCGAAAGACTGGACGGCATCTGGATTACCTTGGTAATTGCCGCGTCACCGCTTATCGCAACGGCAACGTCAGACGCTTTCGCACCTGCCCGCTTAACCGCACGCCGAATAGCCTCGCCGACCGCCTTCGCGTCAACGATTGCTTTTTCGCTGACCGAACTAGGTGGTGTGGGCTCTGCTGAGTAGGACTCGACCCGAAATCGCTTTCCGCTCTGGGAAAGCTCAATCAGCTTTACCGACGAAGTCGTTATATCAAGGCCCAACATTGGTTGAGTTTTCTTTCCAAACAACACGTATTTTTCCTTCTAGGTCGGTAAGTTGCGAGCCAATTGTAATATGGACTTGAACAATTCGATTTAACTATATATCAAGAAAATGTTAAATAAAACGTGACTTTGTTCACGAACCACTGATCGGCAGTTTACTGCCCCCGGGCGGTGCCTTTCCGTGAACTGGTCGTCGCCTGCGCGCTTGAACTCCGTCCGAACACCGTTTAAGCGCGAAAACAGCGGAAAAACAGCTTGTCCAACGGCATTGCGACACATCATCCTACGCCGATTCGAGCCGGAAATCGGACGCAGCGACGGAATTGAGCATTGCGGCGCGCGTCGATCGCTGGCTATCATCACGCCCAGTTGGCTCACCGCAGTGGGCCTCGCGCCACAGGATTGACACTTTTTCCGCACCGATTTGGACATCAACCTGCCTTTTAATGTAAGAAGCGCACACCGCGACTTATCGCGGTGCATGAGTAGAATCGCCAGCGACTATGACTAGCCAACAGAAACCACACAACAAAACGCGTCACAGATCCAGGCGACGCCAACTCCGCTGGCTGTTTGTGTTGGCGGGTTTGGCGATCGCGGCGGGCATCGGCACAGTTGCCGGAGTTATTGGCGCGTATTACTTCGTCGAACCCGATTTGCCGGCCGCTGAGACAATTCGCGAGATTCCGCTACAGATTCCGCTGCGTATATACAGCCGCGACGGCTATCTGATTGACGAGATCGGTGAGCGGAGGCGAATACTCATTACGTATGACGAACTGCCCGAGCATGTCGTCAACGCGTTCATTGCCGCCGAGGACCGTCGTTTCTTTGAGCACCCTGGCATCGACTATCGCGGGGTCTTGCGCGCGGTCGTACAGCTCATTACGACCGGTGGCGCGGGCGGTGGCGGTAGCACCTTGACGCAGCAACTTGCGCGGTCTTACTTCCTCAATCTCGATCGCACCATAGAACGCAAGGCCAAAGAGGCGTTTCTCGCGTACAAGATAGAACAAGAGTTCAGCAAGCAACAGATCATGGCGCTGTTCCTTAATAAGATGTTCTTCGGTCAGCGCGCTTACGGCGTTGCCGCGGGTGCGCGTGTCTACTTCAACAAGTCGCTGCAGGACATCAATGTCGCTGAAGCCGCGACACTGGCCGGCGTTCTTCCGGCACCATCACGCTACAACCCGGTTAGAAGTACAGCGAATGCAAAAATGCGCCGCGGCTATGTACTCGATCGAATGCTGAGCCTGGACTTCATTAGCGAGCCCGAGTATGCGGAGGCAATGGCACATCCGGTCGAGTCACGCTTACACGGAACTGCAGTCGAGCTTTCAGCTCCCTATGTTGCGGAAATGGTGCGGCGAGAAATGTTGTCGCGTTACGGCGAAGCTACTTACAGGGCCGGCTACCAGGTCGTCACAACCCTGGATGCCAAACTGCAGCGCGCGGCGGACTATGCATTGCGCAACGGGTTGCTCGAATACACGCGTCGCCGCGGCTACTTCGGTCCCATCGGCAACTTTGAGCTGACTCCCGAGGTTCTCGAGCAGGCGGCAACCGATTGGCCAGTCGAAATTCGGGGTGTACTGGAACAATATGTGCCGGGTGGCTTGTCTGTGGCGATTGTTGCCTCACTCAATGAAGACAATGGTGCGGACATACTGTTTAGCAATGGCGAGGGCACAACCGTCCCATGGCACGGCATTAGCTGGGCGAAACCATTCGTTGACCGCGCCACTACCGGGCCCGCCCCGGAGACCGTTGCGGACGTATTAAGCGTCGGCGATGTGGTTTATGTGATGCCGACGGCTGCCGGTGAATGGGCGTTAGCGCAAGTTCCCGAGGCGCAGGCTGCGGTTATATCGCTGGATCCTATAGATGGCGCGATAGGCGGACTCGCGGGCGGATTCGATTTCGCAACGAGCAAATTCAATCGCGCCGTGCAGGCCTTTCGACAGCCGGGCTCATCATTCAAGCCGTTTATCTATTCCGCAGCACTGGAGCACGGCAATACGGCTGCAACCGTTATTCTGGACGCGCCGATAGTGATTAACTCGTCCGAGCTCGAGGCGGTATGGCGACCTATTAACTACAGCGGTCGATTCTACGGCCCCACGCGCATGCGTGAGGCGTTGGTTCGATCGATGAATCTCGTATCCGTTCGCCTGTTGCTCTTCGAAACAGGCGTTGGCAACACGGTCCGGCATATCGCCAAGTTTGGTTTCGGCGATGCCGCGCTGCCGCGCAACGGCTCGCTTGCTCTCGGCGGAGGTTCCGCGACGCCAGCCGACATGGCACAGGGCTATGCCGTTTTCGCTAACGGCGGATATGCGGTGAAACCTTACGTTATCGACGCGATTTTCGGGCCGGAGGGCGATACTTTGTACCGTGCGGATCCTGCCGTTGCCTGCGAAAGCTGTGCTGTCGAGCCAGCATCGACAACGGGCCCGGCTCCCGACGAGGCGATGACGTTCGAGGAAATGGCCGACGTTGCCATGACGTACCGACCCGATGCCTCTACGGCGCCTGAACTTTTTGCCCTTACCAATGCGGCACCACGCGCTATCAGCGCGCAGAACGCTTACCTGATACAGGACATGATGCGGGATGTCGTCAGTCGCGGTACCGGGCGTCGCGCGATGGCGCTTGGCCGCAGGGACCTGTCCGGCAAGACCGGCACCTCCAATGACTTCCGTGACGCCTGGTTTGGTGGCTTTAATGGTGACCTCGCAACGGTTGTTTGGGTTGGCTATGACGATGACCTGCCGCTCGGCCCGCGCGAAGAGGGCTCCCGAACCGCCTTGCCCATCTGGATTGAATTCATGCGGATTGCGCTGCAGGGCTTGCCCGAAAACCAGATGCCAATGCCGCAGGACATGGTATCGGTGCTGATAGACCGGGAAACGGGTTGCCCCGCTCGCGCCGGGCAGCGGAATGTCATTTTTGAGGTCTTCCGCGAGGGACATGTGCCAGTGTGTGACCTGGCCGAGGGCATTGATGATCCATTCAATAACACATCCGGCATCGACGCCGCCCCGGTTACTCCGCCTGACGGCAACATCGAGCCAACAACGCCTTCCGAGGAACCACCGGAGGAAGACGAATCACTGTTCTAGTGAGTGTCTGGTGCCGGTGTAAACATTCTTAACATTCCATCCACATTGCTGTGCTCATAGTGAATGTTAAGAATGTTTACACCGGCACCACTACCCTACCGCGTGTCGATCGCCTGGTAGTCCCGCGCAACCGGCCCGGTATACAACTGTCGTGGTCGACTGATACGTCCAGCCGGGTTAGCAATCATCTCGCGCCAATGGGCAGCCCAACCGACCGAACGACCGATTGCGAACATAACAGTGAACATTGACGTCGGGATGCCAAGCGCGCGATAAATAATGCCGGAATAGAAGTCGACGTTCGGATACAGATTCTTCTCGATGAAGTATTCATCTTCCAAAGCAACACGCTCAAGTTCGAGCGCGAGATCAAACATCGGTGTATCACTGCGGCCCAGTTTCTCAAGCACCTTGTGGGCCATCTCGCGAATAATCGTAGCTCGTGGATCAAAGTTTTTGTACACGCGGTGACCAAAGCCCATAAGCCGAAATGGATCATTCCGATTTTTGGCTTTTTCGACATATTTGGGAATCTGGCTCGCATCCCCAATTTCCGTCAACATATTCAACACGGCCTCATTTGCTCCGCCGTGGGCCGGACCCCACAACGCGGAAACGCCCGCTGCAATCGCCGAATACGGATTTGCGCCAGAGCTGCCTGCCATACGCACCGTTGAAGTAGAGCAGTTTTGCTCGTGGTCCGCGTGCAGTATGAATAACAGGTCCAGCGCCTCGGCGGCGATCGGGTCGATCTCATACGGCTCCGCCGGCACAGCGAAGAACATGTGCAGCAGGTTTTCGCAATAACCGAGGTCGTTGCGCGGGTAGATGAATGGTTGGCCGCAATTCAGCTTGTAGGCGGCAGCGGCGATCGTCGGCATCTTAGCGAGAATACGGTGCGCGAAAATGTCGCGGTGCTCCGGGTCTGCAATGTCGGTCGTGTCGTGATAGTACGCTGACATCGAACCAACCACAGCCGACAGCATGGCCATCGGGTGCGCATCGTAGCGGAAGCCATTGAAGAATCGCAGCATGCCCTCGTTAAGCATCGTGTGCGTGCTTATCGTCGTATCGAAAGCCTCAAGTTCCTGCGCGGTCGGCAGCTCACCGTGTAATAACAGATAGGAAACTTCAAGGAAGCTGGAGTGTGCCGCGAGTTGCTCGACCGGGTATCCCCGATACATCAACACGCCCTTTTCGCCATCGATAAAGGTGATGTCAGACTCGCAACTGCCGGTCGCGACGAAACCCGGATCGTAGGTAAAGACTCCCTGCGTGCCGTACAGCTTGCCGATATCAATCACGTCCGGCCCAACGGAACCACTCCGTACCGGCAGTTCCATTTCCACACCGTCGGGGCTGATCAGGCGATAGGCATCCTTGGTCATCTTCTTCCTCAATTTAGGGCCACGAGTGGCCGTACCGAATTATTGGCGCAAGCTCCCGATCTTTTCACGATCGAGTCTGTCTGGCCTGGCATTGCGACCACCGGGGGCAGCCACAACCAGCCACCCGAGATGGGTGGCGAACGGTACGAGCATAGCAGAGCCCCGCTGGTCAGGGCTGAGGAAAATCACGCTTCAGGGCCAAAACTCTGGCCAGAGCCGCTATATTCGACTAGGGCGAGACAGCAAAACTCTATTGAAACAGCAAAGAACCCTAGCTAATGCCGTATTTGCGGCGGAACTTGTCTACTCGACCGCCTGAATCGACGATCTTCTGCTTGCCAGTATAGAAAGGGTGGCACGCAGAGCATACTTCGATAGAGAGTTCGTCACCGAGCGTCGAGCGCGTCGTGAATTCGTTGCCACAGCTACAAGTGACTTTGAGGTCGGCGTAGTTGGGATGAATGTCGGCTTTCATTTGTTACTCTCCGGGTGCACACAGCTGTGCCAAAAGGCCGCGTAGGATATAGCGAAGTGCCCACCGCCGCAACCCCCACATTCGAGGCCTGGGCTGAGCACAGATTTATCCACAGAACCTGTGGATAAGGTTGTGGATGAAAATTGGGTGAGTGCCATAAGCTGCGGATTTTCAAGCACGCTTGCCAGAATGACTACTTTCTGTGCACTTTCGTATGTATAATAAAAACAGTTAGTTACGAGTCTTTCTCGATACAGAAGCTGAGCCGGGAGGCATCTCGCGCTGAAAATATAGGCATCCGCGAGGTGTTGTGCATAAACGTCGTTCGCAGACACGCTGTCAGCAGCGCTCGCGAGAGGCGGCAATCGAGCTCACAAATATCATTACACTGCGCTCAATCCGGCAAAAACACGGCCTGCAGGTCGTTCAGGAACTGGCGCCCGAGCACTGTCGGCTTCCAGAACCCGGGCGAGGGTTCGTCTATGAGGCCCGATTGCACAGGCTTTTGCATCTGTGCGCGCAAATGCTCCGCCGCCAGGCCGGTTCGAGCCATGAACGTTTGTTCACTAAAACCGTCGGTCAGGCGCGACGCATTTAGCATGAACTCGAAAATCAGCTCGTCACTGCCGAGAATATTGCTTTGCACACCAGACTCGGCATCGCTCGCGCGCCGCTCAAGAGCATCCATGTACTGATTGGGGTTAGCAGACTTCGAATAGCGCAATATCCCCGCGGCATCGCTGAATTTTCCGTGCGCTCCTGCGCCAACAGCCAGATAGTCACCAAACGACCAATAGTTCAGGTTGTGCCTGCAGCTCCGCGCGTCCCGCGCATACGCGGATACTTCGTACTGCTGATAGCCGCATGCGGCGAGAAGCGCCTGACCCTGCTGTTGCAGCTCTGCGCTGAAGTCATTGTCCGGCATGCCCTCTGGTGGCCGGGCATAGAATACCGTGTTGGGCTCAAGGGTTAGCTGATACCAGGACACATGCGTCGGCTCGAGCGCAACGGCTTGTTCAATGTCGTACAAAGCTGCCGCCACACTCTGGCCAGGCAGCCCATACATGAGGTCCAGATTGAAGTTCGAAATGCCGGCAGCTCGTGCTCCATCCGCTGCACGAGCAATATCTTCGACCACATGAATGCGGCCCAGAGTCTGCAGCGCCGGCGCGCTAAAGCTCTGCGCACCGATGGACAGGCGGTTCACGCCCGCATCGCGATACCCGGCGGGATCGCCACACTCGACAGTCCCGGGGTTTGCCTCCATCGTAATCTCTGCTCCATCTGCCAGTGAGAACTGCTCGCCGACGGCGGCCAGCAAGCGCGCAATTTCGTCCGGCGGAAACAGGCTGGGCGTGCCGCCGCCGAGAAAGACACTGATCAACGGTCGGCCCGAAGCCCTTGCTGCTTCATACCTCAAGTCGACCAGCAACGCCTCGAGATAGCGCGCCCGCGGCGTCGCCTGTCCTGCCGTATAGGAGTTGAAGTCACAGTACGGGCACTTGCGTACGCACCAGGGCAGGTGGATGTAGAGAGACAGTGGCGGCGGAGAAAGCGTCATCTTCTGTGGCTTACAGCATGCCCGCGATTGCGGCGAGAGGATTCAACCTGTCCGCTGCGCAAAGTTCTGCTCGAGCAGTCGAGCCAGCGTTCGCAGCGCCTTGCCTCGATGGCTGCGCGCATTTTTCTCATCAGCGGTGAGCTCCGCGGAGCTACGGCCAGAAGCGCGATCGAGAAAAATCGGGTCGTAGCCGAAGCCACCATCGCCACGTCTTTCGTGCAGTATCGAACCACGCCACTCACCGCTCGCGAGCAACGGCTCTGAGCTATCAGGCATGGCAAAACTGGCAACACAGTGAAACGCCGCGCCACGGTCTTCATCCGCGACACCTTCGAGCTCCGACAAGAGCTTGCTGACATTCTGTTCGTCGGTCGCCGCAGGCCCTGCATACCTTGCAGAGAAAACTCCGGGTCGGCCCGAGAGCGCGTCCACCGCTAGCCCTGAGTCATCCGCAATCGCGGGCAAGCCGGTCGCAAGAGCAGCGTGTCGCGCCTTGATCAGCGAGTTTTCCGCGAAGGTAGCGCCCGTCTCATCGGCCTCCGACACCGAAAACTCAGACTGCGGCACAACCGTGATATCGAGGTTGTCGAGCAACCGGGCGATCTCGCGCAACTTGCCGGCATTGCCGCTGGCCATGACGATTTTGCACGGCAGAATGCGCAAACTCTTACTCAGCTGGCCGCAGCGAGCACATCATTCTGTGCCGTAATTATTTCGCCTATGCCGCTGCGCGCCAGAGCCAGCATCGCGGCTAATTCTTCGTCCGTGAAAGCATGACCTTCGGCGGTTCCCTGCACTTCAATGAACCGACCTGCTTCATTCATTACCACGTTCATGTCCGTCTCAGCCTGTGAGTCCTCGGCGTAGTCCAGATCCAAAACCGGCTTGCCGCGATAGATGCCAACTGACACCGCGGCGACCTGACCGTGCATGGGGTTGGTCTTGATCGTCTTCGCCGCAGACAGTCGCTGCATTGCAAGAGCAAGCGCGACGTAAGCGCCGCTGATTGATGCCGTGCGGGTGCCGCCATCGGCCTGAAGAACATCACAGTCGAGCGTAATTGTGCGCTCGCCGAGCGCTTCAAGGTCTATGACTGCGCGCAGCGACCGGCCTATCAGCCGCTGAATTTCCAGCGTTCTGCCGCCTTGCTTGCCGCGACTCGCTTCACGCGAGTTTCGAGTGTTCGTGGAGCGAGGCAACATGCCATATTCCCCGGTCACCCAACCCTTGCCCTTGCCACGCATCCAGCCGGGTACGCGATTCTCGACGCTGGCCGTGCACAACACACGCGTCTCCCCGAATTCGACAAGCACACTGCCCTCGGCATGTTTTGTGAAGTCAGGCGTAAATCGGAGTTCTCTCATCTGGTCAGTATCACGGCCGCTCGGACGCATCGTTTTTCTCCAGTGCCACTGGCACCATTCGTCTATTAGTCAGTTGTTGTTTGTGTGTCTGGTGCCGGTGTAAACATTCTTAACATTTTGAGCGCGAATGTTAAGAATGTTTACACCGGCACCATTCCTGTCAGGCGCCTGCCCAACGTAGCGCCGTGCCCGTGGTGTTGTCGCTGTAGGGTGCGTTCGCAGTTAACGCCTGAATACTCAGCGCCTTCAGGTTCCCGGGAAGATTGTTGTCGCCCGGGAGACCAATCTGGGCCATATCTGCATCGGTCAGTCCGGACCAGAGCCCATCGGAGCATGCCAGCAGCGTGTCGCCTGGCAACAGCGTCTTTTTCGCCGTAATGCTCATGTCTGGCACCGTCGCATCGCCGCCAATACAACATTCGACGAAATTTCGCATTGGGTGATCGAGGGCCTCTTCTTCAGTAATGGCTCCTTCCTGAATCAACACCTCTACGTGACTGTGGTCGCGTGAGCGTGACAGAACTGACCCATTGCGCACATGGTAAATGCGGCTGTCTCCAATGTGCGCCCAAAATGCTCCGTCTTCCTGCACCAGACATATCGCACAAGTCGCACGCGGCCGAAAGTCGACGGCAGTTTCACGCCCGAGATTGACGACCTCATCGTGCGCCTTGGCCAGCGCCATATAGAGAAAGCCCTGCGGATCAAAAATCGGCAGCGGCGTCGCCATGAACAGGTCCTGGATAACCTTCATTCCGGCTTCGGCAGCTTGAGCACCATCGGCGTGGCCGCCCATGCCATCGAACACCATCATGAGGGCGGCCTCTTCGGCAACGATGACCGCAGCGCGATCCTGATTGTCCTGCCGGTCGCCCAACGCAGAAACTTTTGCGTACTCAATTTGCATAGCAATATTAGCTTTATTTGTTGTCGCGCTGAGGCGACGTATTTTGGTCGCCGACTCAAATGGCTGGCGGGTTACTGTTGGCACAGTTTAGAATGACAAGCTACAGACCAACGCGCCCCATTATCAATCATCTCTCTTCATTTTAGTTGATCGGCGGAAGTATGCCGCCTCACTGCATAATATACCGTGACCAATACAGCACAAACCGGAGATCCGCACCGATGTTACACAGTATGACAGGCTTTGCGCGACAGTCAGTCGACACACAGATCGGCACCCTGACCTGGGAGTTGCGCTCGGTCAACCACCGTTATCTCGACCTACAGTTCCGGATTCCGGAGGAACTGCGTGCGAAGGAACAAGTCTTCAGGCAACAGGTTGGCAAGGTTCTGAATCGGGGCAAAGTTGAATGCGCACTGCATTTTCGACGTGCCTTCGACCAGCAGAGCGAGCTGCAACTCAATACCGAGCTCGTTCACTTGCTTAGCACCCGCATCAAGGAGCTGTCCGCGGCATTGTCCGCCACGGGCCCACTGAATCCCATTGAGGTGCTCCGCTGGCCCGGTGTCATTCAGGAAAGCGAGATCGATACCGACCCTTTGTTCGCCGAGGCGGGGCCATTGCTGGACAAAGCGTTGGCGGCTATTGCACAAATGCGCAGCGCCGAAGGGGAGCGAATCGCCGTCATGATCGAATCAAGGTGCGCAGATATCGCGGAGCTGTCACAAGCCGTTCGCACACGTATGCCCGATGTGCTTGACGCTGCACGTGCAAAACAAAGAGAGCGCATTGAAAGAATCGACGTCGCGGCGGACCCCGCTCGTCTTGAGGTTGAATTGGCACTGATCGCGCAGAAACTCGATGTCGATGAGGAGCTGGACCGTCTTGATAGCCACATCGTTGAGATTCGTCAGATCGTGAAGAGTGAGGAACCGGTAGGTCGGAAACTCGATTTTCTGATGCAGGAGCTGAACCGTGAGGCGAATACACTCGGCTCGAAGTCCGGCGATAAGGAAACCACCAGCGCGGCGGTCGACCTCAAGGTTCTCATTGAGCAGATGCGTGAACAGATCCAGAATATTGAGTGAGCATGAGTAAGCATCAGGCGAAACTATTCGTGATCGCCGCACCATCGGGCGCGGGTAAAACAACACTCGTGCAGGCGCTACTGCGAAAGAATCCCGAGCTGCGCTTCTCGATCTCTTATACAACGCGCCCGCAGCGACGCAATGAAGCCGACGGCGTTGACTACTTTTTTACCAGCCGCGAGCAGTTCGCGAAGCTGCGCGAGCAGGGGGAAATGCTCGAACATGCTGAGGTGTTTGACAATAACTATGGAACGAGTCGCAGCCAGGTAGCCGAGCATCTTGCTGAGGGCAACAATGTCTTGCTTGAAATCGACTGGCAGGGGGCGCAGCAGGTACGCGAGTCCATGCCCGAGTGCGTCACGGTCTTCATACTGCCGCCATCGAGGCGCGAGCTTGAACGGCGTTTGCGAGGCCGCGGCACTGATTCCAGCGATGTCATTGAGCGCCGACTTCGGGATGCCGTCAGCGACATGTCGCATTGGGACGAATTTGACTACGTCGTGGTTAATGACGACCTCGATCAGGCCGTACTCACCTTACAGGCCGTGCTGGACGGCGAGTGCGAGACCGCCGCGACCAGCAACAAGGCACTAAGAAACGCTGTCGCCAGCATTGCCGGCTAAATAACATTTTGGAATAAGCCCTGTTTTTCGCTGGCAAGAGCCCGTAGTGTGCCGCCAACGTTAGCCACAAACACTTTTAAGGATCACCCCAATGGCACGAATTACAGTCGAAGACTGCCTGAGCAATATCCCCAATATTTTCGAGATGGTACTGGTCGCTGCGAAGCGAGCCCGTCGAGTAGCGCATGGCGCAGACACAATGGTCGAAATGGAAAATGACAAGCCGACGGTTGTCGCCTTGCGCGAAATTGCGGCCGGTCATGTAACACCATCAATCCTGGAAGAAATTGATCAACCGGTTGTCGAAGATTTCATGCAACCAGAGCCGACCGAAGAGATTGCGCCGCTGCCCATGCGTGGCATTTCAATCGGCGACCGCTAAGCGCGATACGTAGTCCCGCCACCGCGCGACACGTTCGCCGTGACGCAGGTATGATCAGGCTATGGATTACGCCGCAACATTACTCGCAAAGCTGCCAGGCGCTTCCCGCCGCGACCACGGTTTGCGGCGCCTGGTAGAGACGCTCCGGACCTATCTGTCGGGCGAGCAGATTGAGCTAATCGTTCGGGCGTATGAGTTCGGCGCGAAAGCTCACGAAGGTCAGACGCGCAAATCCGGCGAGCCTTACATAACACACCCTGTCGCCGTCGCTCAGGAGCTTGCGGATATGCGCCTTGATCCGCAGGCGATCGCTGCCGCTGTTCTGCATGACGTTGTTGAAGATACGTCCGTATCACTTACCGATATCGAAGAGAAGTTTGGCAGCGAGGCTGCGCTGCTCGTCGATGCCGTCAGCAAACTCGATCAGATACAGTTTCACAGCCGCGCCGAAGCGCAGGCGGAAAGCTTCCGTAAGATGATGCTGGCAATGATCGAAGACATTCGCGTCATTTTGGTCAAGCTGGCCGATCGCCTGCATAACATGCAGACACTGGATGCCATGCCGCCGGACAAGCGTACGCGAATCGCGCGCGAGACTCTCGACATCTACGCGCCGATTGCGAATCGCCTTGGTATTAATCGCATGAAGATCGAACTGGAGGATCTTGGCTTTCGACATTTGTACCCGTTTCGCTACAGGGTTCTGGACAAGGCATTGCGCAAGAGCAAGGGTAGCCAGCGCCAGATCGTCAAGAAAATCTCCGAGGAGCTGCAGCGCGCATTGGCGGAAGAGAATATCGAGGCCGAAGTCATTGGTCGCGAGAAGCACCTGTACAGTATTTACAAAAAAATGTCGGAGAAGAAACGCCTGTTGAACGATGTTGTTGATGTTTACGGTTTTCGCATCATCGTTGAAGACGTCAGCACCTGCTATCAGTTGCTGGGACTTGTGCATGGTTTGTACAAGCCGATGCCAGGCCGCTTTAAGGACTACATAGCGATCCCGCGTATCAATGGCTATCAGTCGCTGCATACAACATTGTTCGGCCCCAAAGGATTGCCGCTGGAAGTACAGATTCGCACGCGCAATATGGATCGGGTTGCAGAATCAGGCGTCGCCTCGCACTGGCAGTACAAAGCGGATGAGAAGTCAGACGCGACGCCGCAGCGACGCGCGCGCGAATGGCTGTCTAACCTCGCAGAAATTCAAAACACAGGTTCGTCCGAGGAATTTCTTGAAAGCGTCAAAGTTGACCTGTTTCCGGACAAGATTTATGTGTTTACACCGAAAGGCGACATCATGCCACTGCCCAAAGGAGCGACGACGGTCGACTTCGCCTATGCAGTGCACACCGATGTCGGCAATCGCTGCGTAGCCGCAAAGATCGACCGCGGCCTGGTGCCGCTCAGAACCGCTCTGCAAAATGGCCAGAAGGTTGAAATCGTAACCAGCCGTGGCGCCAAACCGAACCCGAACTGGCTGGATTTTGTGCGCACTGCAAAAGCACGTACGGCGATAAGACAGCACATGAAGAACATGCGCAGCAGCGAATCCGTGGACCTCGGCAAGCGACTGCTGGATCGCACGCTGAAAGACCTTGGGTCATCCTTGCGCAAGATTGGCAAAGTTCGCATGAATGCTGCTCTTGAGGAACTCGGCCTTAACAACAACACCGAGCTCTACGAACAGCTTGGACTTGGCGAGCGCCTCGCACCACTAACCGCCCGCTTTCTGATCGGCATGGACGAGGAGGGCAACACCGAAGAAAACCAGGCCAGCCTTGTGATTGCAGGAACCGAGGGAATGGTCGTCAGCTACGCGAAATGCTGTCTACCAATACCCGGCGATGATGTCATGGGCTACCTCAGCTCTGGCCGCGGTGTCGTTGTGCATCGCAATACTTGCGGCAACCTGATCAACTTTCGCAAACAACCCGAAAAATGGATTGCTGTCGACTGGGAGAAGGACATTGATCGGCAGTTTGCGAGCCAGATTCAGGTCGACACTTTGAACAAACCCGGTGTGCTTGCTGAAGTCGCAGCGACTATTGGTGACTGCAGCTCTAACATTGAGCAGGTCTCGGTTCTGGGTCGCCACGAGGACTGTTCGGTCTTGTCCTTTCACTTGCAGGTACGCGACCGAACACACCTCGCACAAATCATGCGAAATGTGCGCAACATGCCGAACGTCATTCGCGTCGCTCGCGAATGCGCCTGAGCGTTACCCACCCTTTAACGAGTACATTAAAATGAGCAGAGAACCCATTCACAGCGACAATGCGCCGGCAGCAATAGGCACTTACTCGCAGGCCATCAAGACTGGCGGGCTCGTGTTTCTTTCCGGTCAAATTCCGCTGCATCCGGCAACGATGGACGTTGTCGACGGCGATTTCGAGGCCCGTGCGAGGCAGGTGTTCGATAATCTGCAGGCAGTAGCAACCGCCGCAGGCGGCGACCTGAACAAGATAGTTAAACTGACGATCTTCCTAACTGACCTCGCGAACTTCGCGACAATTAACCGTGTAATGGAGGATTATTTTGATGCACCGTTCCCCGCCCGGGCGGCGGTCGGTGTTGCATCTCTACCCAAGGGCGTTGATGTTGAAGCGGACGCTATTCTCGCTTTATAGACCACCCATTGCTCACGTACTTTTGCCTGAGCGCTTACCTTGAACAAGACTGTGCCTGCCAAAAAAACGCATCCTGATTCACCGTTAACGACACTCTCAGGGATTGGGCCCGCGCTGGCGAAGAAGCTGGAAAAGCTGAGTCTGTTTCGTGTAGAGGACCTGCTGTTTCTTCTGCCGCTGCGCTACGAGGACCGAACCCAGCTGGTGAAACTTGGCGGACTCGCCGCTGGCACGCGCTGTCTGGTGACCGGCGAAGTACTGCTTGCTGAAACCGTTTACCGGGGTCGTCGCAATCTGCTGGTGCGAGTTGGTGACGGCAGCGGACAGATCACACTAAGGTTTTTTCACTTCTCGCGGCAGCAACAAGCTCAGTTTCAGGTCGGCACACGACTCACCTGTTTCGGCGAAGTGCGGCAGGGTCAGCTCGGCTTCGAAATGATTCACCCTGAGTATCGCGTACTGCGCAGCGAGCAGAATGTTGCGACGGACGACACCCTGACTGCGATATATCCGTCAACCGAGGGAGTGCAGCAGGGCCGACTACGAAGCCTGACCGACCAGGCGCTAAGGATGATGCGGCAGACGCCCCCCGCCGAACTCCTGCCAACATCGGTTCGGGACAAGCTCGAGTTGCCGGCGCTGGCGGACGCGATACAGTATCTGCACCGACCGCCTGCCGACGCTGACATCAGCCTGATGCTCGACGGCAAGCACCCCTGTCAGCAACGCCTCGCCTTCGAAGAACTGCTGGCACATTATTTGAGCCTGCGCAGTCTGCGCGACCTCGCCCGAACCGAGGTCGCACCAAGCCTGCGTGATGGCACACACGAGGTTGAGCGCTTCATCGACAGCTTGCCATTTGAGCTCACGCGCGCACAACACCGCGTTGTTGGTGAAATCCTGTCTGACCTGGCAACGCCGCATCCGATGATGCGACTGATCCAGGGCGATGTTGGCTCGGGCAAAACGGTTGTCGCCGCGATTGCCTGCATCAAGGCGATCTCCTGTGGAGTGCAAGCCGCCATTATGGCGCCGACGGAATTGCTCGCCGAGCAACACTGCAAAACGTTCTCGGACTGGCTGCGGCCGCTGGGCATTACGCCTGCGTGGCTTAGTGGCAGTCAGAAGGCGGCAGCACGCCGTGATTCTTTGAGCTCAATTGCGGACGGTTCAGCGCAGCTCGTCGTTGGTACCCATGCGCTTTTTCAAGAAGGTGTGGAGTTCAGGAATCTCGCGCTGGTTGTTATTGACGAGCAACATCGGTTTGGCGTACATCAACGCATGGCGTTGCGGGACAAGGGCGCGAATTCCGGCGGACATCCACATCAGCTCGTCATGACAGCAACGCCAATTCCTCGCACGCTGGCAATGGCGGCCTATGCGGATCTGGATACGTCTGTCATTGATGAGCTACCGCCTGGTCGCAAACCAGTGACAACCATTGCCGTGCCTGACGCGCGGCGCAGCGAAATCGTTGAGCGCGTACGTTCGGCCTGCAACGCCGGCCAACAGGCCTACTGGGTCTGCCCGCTGATAGATGAGTCCGAAGTGCTGGACTATCAGGCCGCAGCGGCAAGTTATGAGTACCTGAGCAAACAACTCCCGGAGCTGCGCGTCGGTCTGGTACATGGGCGTATGCGGGCGGCGGAAAAAGAAAGCGGCATGCAGGCGTTCAAGGACGGCACCATTCAGCTGTTGGTCGCAACAACGGTCATTGAGGTTGGCGTGGACGTGCCTAACGCAAGCCTGATGATCGTCGAAAATACGGAGCGAATGGGTTTGTCGCAGCTGCACCAGTTGCGCGGCCGAGTTGGCCGCGGGTCCGAACAAAGTCATTGCGTACTACTGTACAAACCACCTCTGGGTCGACTGGCGCGCAGCCGTCTGGCCGTGCTGCGCGAAACTAACGACGGCTTCCTGGTCGCGCAGAAGGACCTTGAGTTGCGCGGACCTGGCGAATTACTGGGCACACGACAGACCGGTCTTCCCGACTACCGCGTCGCCGATCTTGTGCGAGACGCGGAGCTGCTGCCCGGCGTACAGCTCGCCGCAGAAACGATTATTCGCGCGGCTCCGGAGAATGCCGCTGCGATCGTCAGGCGCTGGCTCGGCGATGCCGGCCGTTATGGGAAGATTTAGGCAGCGAATGCAGTGATTTATCGGCAGCGCTTCTGTTATTTTAGCCCTCAACTCACTACACCGAGATTCGATCTTCTCAGATGAAAGGCATGTTCTCCCTTAAGTTGCCGCCCGACCTCGTTAGCCAGCTACGCAATTACGGCAAGCTCATGCGGGTCGATAAACCCGTTGGTATATGGCTCTTGTTGTGGCCCGTACTTTGGGCCCTGTGGTTGGCCGGCGAAGGGCACCCGGATCAGGGGCTGTTCGTGGTTTTCCTGTTTGGTGTATTCATCATGCGCTCTGCGGGATGTGTCCTGAACGATTACGTCGACCGGAAAATCGACCCCTATGTGGAGCGCACGCGCACTCGACCACTCGCCTCCGGGGCCGTCCTTCCGGGTGAGGCACTGACACTCTTCGCCGCTCTCAGCCTTATTGCAATCGGCCTGGCAACGATGCTGAACCAGCCTGCGCAGATGCTGGCCATCATCGCCGCCGGTTTGACCATCGCTTATCCTTTTATCAAGCGCTATGTGTCCATCCCGCAGTTTGTCCTCGGCGCCGCATTCGGCTGGGCGGTACCGATGGCGTTCGCAGCGCAGCTGGGCAACACACCACAGCTTGCATGGCTCGTCTTCGGTGCCGCACTGATCTGGGCGGTGATCTACGACACCTTCTACGCAATGGTTGACCGTGAGGACGACAAGAAAGTCGGCGTAAAATCGACTGCGCTGTTGTTCGGTGATGTTGATCTGTTCGTCATTGCTGGCCTGCAGCTCGTCATGTTGTTAGCGCTGGTCTTCATCGGCCTGCGAGCAGAGCTTGGATTCTGGTATTACGCATCAGTCGTCGTTGCTGCCGGCATGATGCTGTATCACCAGTGGCTGGCGCGTGACCGTCAGCCGGCCGGATGTTTTGCGGCGTTCATGCACAATCATTACATCGGCATGGCTATTTTTATTGGCATAGTCCTGCATTACTCGCTTAGTCCAGCGAGCGCATAGTCGTAAGCAAGCAGCAATTGTCCCGCTAATGTCAGTCACTCATATTGTTGTCGCTCGGGCGATGGCAAGCACGCTTACTTTCTCTGCGCCGGCCTCAAGTACAACCTTGGCAAGCTGCCGACAGGTTTCACCGGTGGTAATAACATCGTCGACAATCAATACATGGCGCCCCTGTATTTCGCCTCGCACGGCGAATGCGAAACGCAAATTGCGTCTGCGCTGTTTTGCCGGCAGACCCGATTGATACTGCGTCGATCGCTTACGCGTAACGTTCCTGATCGGCCTCAAGGCGAACTCTCTCTGCAGCGAACGACTCAGTTCAGCGGCTTGGTTGAAGCCGCGGGTCGCGTGACGACGCCAGTGCAAAGGAACCGGAAGGACCGCATCAATGTCGGCCGGCAAGCCGCCGTATGCCTGCTCAAGCAGTGCTGCGAATGCGGGCACGAAAAATAGCTTGCGGCGAAACTTCATGGCCTTGATCGCTGCATCGATCGGAAAGGAGTACCGCAACGGGGCGACCGCCGCGATGAAGGGTGGCGGGCGAAGCTGGCAATCGGCACAGTGCACATTCACCGGCAGGGCTGTCTGTAAGGGTTGCGCACAACGAGGGCAACTGTTCTCTACCCACGGCAGGTCTTCAAGGCAGCCCGCGCAAATTTCACCATGAGCTGCAAATCGTCTGCCGCCGCAGAACGCGCAACGCCTTGGAATCACCGCATCGACTCCTTTGCCCACGACATCAAGGAATCCGGTAGCGCCGTACTGCAACAAGTTCTTCAATCCCATGCCACAAAACTTAAGCGAATGTCTCGCGGCAAGCGCGGGGTAATTATGGGCGCTATCGCCAGAAAGCGTGATAACGTAAAACGCTCTGCGCAAACCTCCTTCAAAAGCCTTTGGCGAAGCCCACCCTCCAGCATGAACCCCCGCGACGACCATTTACCATTACGAACAAGAGACGTAGTACGCCGCTTCGATCGCGCGGCACAGCATTTTGACGATGCGGATTTCGTGCACGCCACGACACGAGACGGTCTGATTGCACGACTGGACCCGTTGCTTGCGGATGCTCGAATCGTCGTTGATCTTGGTGCCGCGACGGGCTCGGCAACGCGCTTTCTGAAGAAGAAGTTTCGCCGGGCGCGCGTACTCTCCGTGGATATTTCGCGAAACATGCTGCAGCAAGGACTGGCGAAGCAATCCTGGCTTGGCAAATCACCCGCGATTCAGGCAGATGCCACTTCGCTGCCGTTTGCCGATCAAAGCGTCGACGTCCTGTTCGCCAACCTGCTGCTACCCTGGATCGACGATCCCGCACAAGTGTTTGTCGAAGCCGCACGTGTATTGCGCAAAGAAGGACTGCTGCTCTTTTCGACACTGGGCCCGGACAGTTTGCTGGAACTGCGGCGCGCCTGGCAGGCGGCCGATGACTTCGCTCACATCAACCGATTCCTGGATATGCACGATATCGGCGACGCGGTAGTGCGTTCGGGATTACGAGACCCGGTTCTCGACGTTGACCGACTTTCGGTAACGTACAGCACTCCGGACGCCCTGTTTCAAGATCTTACGCGGACCGGCGCTCGAAACTGCCTGCTGCAGCGCAAGCCGTCACTAACCGGCAGGGACTGCTTCGGGACCATGCTCAAGGCACTTGACGCGGCAAAACAAGGTGAATTCTATGCACTCAACCTTGAGCTCGTGTATGGCCATTGCTGGGGCGGCGGACCCCGCGCCCCAGCCGGCGATTTCAGGATTGACGCAAGCCGGATAGGTCGCCGCAGTCGCTGACAGCATGACGCCAGTTTTTTTCGCAGCGTGTGCTTGCCTGAACTTTCTAAGCCACTGTTAATTATAGATTAAAACTTTTACATCGGGATTTCCGAGGATTGCATGGCTGGCCTCGTTTCAGTAAACTTCGCAAGCTTTTCGGCCAGCGGGTTGAAGCAGGTGTTTACGGTCATGAAATAGTGGCCCTCGACCCTGAGCTGGCTCGCAGCTCATCAGGTCGTCCACCAGCTGAACCTCCCTGGAGTCATGCCCGCCTGCTGGCGCTGTTTGACAGCTCAGGGTGTGGGTGCGACAAGGAAAAGCACGGCTACAAGAATCGAAATTTTTATTGCGAACCGCGGAGCGGATCGCAGGGTGAATATTCAATGATACGAAAATCGCTTCAGAGCTTGCTCGGCCTATTCGTGGCGGGCACGGCGAACGCCGATTGGGCGCTAAATATGCCCAGGGGCATCACCGAACTGAGTGCCGAAACTTACGACTTGCACATGATGGTGTTTTGGTGGTGCGTCGGTATTGGCGCCGTTGTATTCGGCGTAATGATCTATTCGCTGTTTGCGCATCGAAAGTCGGCTGGCGCGAAGCCCGCCACCTTCTCGCACAGCACGATGGCCGAATTCATCTGGACCACGATTCCGGTTGTTATTCTGCTGATCATAGCTGTGCCTACGGCCGAAACAATGATCAAACTGGAAGACTCCCGCGACCCGGATCTCTCAATCGTCATCACGGCTTACCAGTGGAAGTGGCATTACAAGTACCAGGATACGGATGTCGAGTTTTTCAGCAGCCTCGCACGACCGAGTCTTGAGGCCCGCACAAAGGCGTCCGGAATAGACCCGTTCAGTGTCGATAACTACCTGCTCGAGGTTGATAACTCACTGGTAGTCCCGCGAGGTAAGAAGGTTCGGCTCCTGATAACCTCGAACGATGTCATCCACTCATGGTGGGTACCGGATCTTGCGATCAAGAAGGACGCGGTACCGGGGCTGGTCAATGAAATGTGGTTCCGCGCTGAAGAAACCGGAACCTATCGTGGCCAATGCGCCGAACTATGCGGCAAAGACCACGGCTACATGCCTATCGTTGTCGACGTTGTCGAACCGGATGCCTTTCAGGCATGGGTTGACAGTCGGAGCGATGACGCCCCTCGTGTAGCCGCCACGCAATAAGAGTTTTTTGCGACGTTGCGACGAGCAACGCGCGAACGGAGAGACACAGTATGACAACTGCAGTAGCAGACGCGCACGAAGCGCACGACGACCACGGCCCGGAGAAGGGCATAAAGCGCTGGTTATTCACGACGAATCACAAGGACATCGGCACGATGTATCTTGTGTTCAGCCTGATCATGTTTTTTATCGGCGGATCGATGGCGCTGGTTATTCGCACTGAATTGATGTCTCCGGGACTGCAGTTTGTTCATCCCGAGTTTTTCAACTCGATGACGACGATGCATGCTCTAATCATGGTCTTCGGCGCGGTAATGCCGGCGTTCGTCGGTCTGGCTAACTGGATGATTCCGATGATGATCGGGGCGCCAGACATGGCCCTGCCGCGCATGAACAACTGGTCGTTCTGGATTCTGCCAGTCGCGTTCGGCATTTTACTGTCAACATTGTTGCTACCCGGCGGCGCTCCGGCCAGTGGCTGGACCATGTATCCACCGCTCGTCCTACAGACAGGTGATGCATTTCCGTTTTTGATTTTCTCGGTGCACCTGATGGGCATTAGCTCAATCATGGGCTCGATCAACATCATTGTCACAATTCTCAACATGCGTGCGCCCGATATGTGGTTGTTGAAAATGCCAATGTTCGTGTGGACCTGGCTGATCACCGCATACCTGTTGATTGCCGTCATGCCAGTCCTGGCCGGAGCGGTAACGATGTTGCTGACGGATCAATTCTTCGGCACCAGCTTCTTCCTTGCTGCAGGCGGTGGTGACCCCGTGATGTTCCAGC
>CAZGVL010000011.1:0-53865 GCA_964528965.1 uncultured Woeseiaceae bacterium | reverse complement strand
CTCTGATCTTTTCGACTTCTTCGAGGATCGATTCTTCGGATCGGTTCTGGATGATGCGACCTTCGTGTTCGGTAATCGAACAGAAAGTGCAGCCGCCAAAACAGCCGCGCATGATGTTCACCGAGAAACGAATCATCTCGTAGGCCGGGATACGTGCGTCGCCGTATGATGTGTGCGGCACGCGGGTGAATGGCATGCCGAAAATGTAATCCATTTCTTCTGTGCTTAAGGGCAGGGCCGGTGGATTGAGCCAGAGGTCTCGCTTCTCATGTGCCTGCACCAGCGCCCGTGCATTGCCCGGATTCGTCTCAAGATGCAGCACCCGGTTCGCATGAGCATACAGAACGGCGTCGTTATGGACTTTCTCAAACGACGGCAGTCGGATTACGGTCTTGCTGCGATTGCGTTTCGCATCGGGAACAAATCGGATAACGTCTCCGCTATCGACGACCTCAGCCTGTTTTGTGGCGCACCTGGCTTCTTCCTGAGTGTTTACGTAAGGGCTGACGATCTGATCGATACGGCCAGGACGATCGACTCGCGTCGAGTCAATTTCCCACCAACCATCGGGCGTATCAGTGCGGATCAGGGCGGTCCCGCGCACGTCGTTAATATCTGCGACGCGTTCGCCGCGAGCTATGCGGTGCGACAGTTCCACGATAGCGCGTTCGGCGTTGCCGTACAGCAGGATGTCGGCGCTGGCATCAAGCAGAATGGAGCGCCGTACACTTCCCTGCCAATAGTCGAAATGGGCAATGCGCCGCAGCGATGCTTCGATTCCGCCGAGAATAACCGGCACATCTTTGTAGGCTTCTTTACACCGCTGTGAGTAGACGAGTGAACAGCGATCCGGCCGCTTTCCGCCAACGCCATGTGGCGTATAAGCATCGTCATTTCTGACTTTCTTATCCGCCGTGTAACGATTGATCATCGAATCCATGTTGCCCGCGGCAACACCAAAGTACAGATTCGGTTTGCCCAGTTCCTCGAACGCATCCTTCGAGCGCCAATCCGGCTGCGCGATGATGCCAACGCGAAAGCCGTTCGCTTCGAGCAGGCGACCAATAATGGCCATGCCAAATGAAGGATGATCCACATACGCATCGCCGGTAACGATGATGATGTCGCAGGAATCCCACCCCAGGGCATCCATTTCTGCACGCGACATCGGCAACTGCGGCGCAATGCCGAAGCATTCAGCCCAGTACTTGTTGTAGTCGTGCAGCGCGGTGGCAGGTTTGGACATGAGGCGGTACTTGGTTTGGGGGCTGCGCATTATAGCCGCTATAGCTGTGCATCCAAGTAATAGATGCGCCGAGCCCAAAAGCGTCGTGATCACGTCCTGGCAGGTGTGAGGTCTGGGTTACAGGCATTCAGACCCGGCCGAGACCTCCTAAATCGTCTAGATCGTTGACATTTTTGTGTTTATTGGACCGGGCGCTCCGCAATCTGTGGTCTGGGTCACAGCTCCGGGCGCACCTCGCTGGCATTGTTATGCATTGCCCCGAAAGGCAGGGAGCCTCTCGTTGTCAGCTGAATTGCATAAGCTCGAAACCAGGAAAAACATTGGCAAAGCCAAAGACCTGTTGCACTCGCTTGTCCCGCGAGCTCAATGCTTTTGCTTTTACGATGCTGATCGTCAGTGCCAATGGAGCAGCGACGGCGCCGACGATTACGAAATCGACAATTTCGTGGCCGACCTTCCTGCTGCTATCGTTTCAGCAAGTGATGAAGAAGCGGGTTCACTGCGTCGTACCCTGACGTCAGGCCGGACCTTGCTGGTACTGCCTGTCTATGGTGACGACAGTAAGGGTCTTGGAATTCTCGTCGCGGTTTTTTCGCGCAACGCGGGCAAGTCATCCTCATTTAATCCTGGCATGCTGGCAAATATCCTGGCGCCTGCAGTCGCCCTGGTTGGTGAGGGACTGCACACAAATCAGAAACTGCAGTCAATCGCTGATCGCGGCGAGGCAGCAGAAGCTGAGTTGCAACTGGTTTACGAAATTGACGAGAAAATTCATGGCACATCCCGAAGTCACTCGGGTCTTGCCCAGTTGGTTGGTCAGAGCGGTCGCTTTCTCGGAATTGCTTATAGCGTCTTACTGATTCCATCCAAGAGGATACGCATCAGCGCGACGCACTCCAGCTGGAAAAACGTGAATCGGAAAGTGCTTGATCGCTATCTGATTGATCATTTGATGCCCAAACTCAATGGACAGCGATCCCCATTGGTATTCGAGATCCCGGGAATCGAAGGGTCGGATAACGTCGCGGAACAGGGCTACCAAACTTTGCTTTGCCCGGTACTGGACAAGCACGGAAATATCGAAGGTGTGCTTGCCCAGCTAGGTAAGCTGAGCTCCGGTTTATTCTCAAGATCAGATCGTCGTTTTATGTCGCATATTTTGCGAAAAGTTGAATATGTTATTGAGCAGTCATTCGATTCAATGACCGGGCAAATGAACAGGTCTGGCTTTGAAGCACAGCTGCAAGAGTCATACAAAGCGCTGGCCAATGATGAGGATAGCCATCAACTAATATACTTCGACCTCGATAATTTGCAGCTGGTGAATGACACTTTCGGTCGCAAGGCCGGCGATGAGGTCATCATTAGTTTCGCACGCTTGCTGGAGCAAGGTTTGCCAAGTACGGCTGTCGTCTCACGTTTGACCGGCGACGACTTTTGTATCTTATTGACACATGCTGATTCTGATAGGGCAATGCAACTGGCACAGTATGTTCGCAAGAATGGCCAGTCGCTGAGATACCTGGACGGCGATAAGTCGTTGCAGATCACCATGAGTACCGGTATTTCTGAGTTCAGTAAACGAACCGGCGCCGAGGGTCGTGCTTTGACTACGGCGCGGATGGCATGTGAAGCCGCAAAGGATCATGGGCGAGATCGGATCGAGGTTTATGACGATCAGGATAAGAGCATTATTCAACGCCACGATGACATGCAGCTGGTCACCCAAATTCAGCAATCGCTCGATGGCGATATGTTCGAATTGCTCGCACAGCCGATAACCTGTCTGAATGGCGAGGACCCCCGCCCGCGTTTCGAGGTTTTGTTGCGCATGCGGGATAGCGACGGCAACCACGTGCCATCGAGCGCATTCTTTTCGGCCGCTGAGCGCTATCAAATGATGCCGCAGATTGACCGATGGGTGGTGTCGGCAACCATCGCGAGCCTGTCAGAGTATCTCGAAGAAGTCAGCAGCCAAGGCGCCATATTCTCGATCAACCTGTCGGGGCAATCGCTTAGTGACGATGGAATACTCGAGTTTATTGACGACGAGATCAATGAGCGCAAAATTCCGCCCAAATGCATCTGCTTTGAAGTTACCGAATCCGCGGCAGTTTCAAACCTGAAGAAGGCACAGGCTTTCATTGACGCACTGCGAGAGAGAGGCTGCACCATATCGCTGGATGACTTCGGGGCCGGTTTGAGTTCGTTTGCCTACTTGAAGAATTTCAACGTCGATACGCTAAAAATTGACGGCTCTTTCATTCGCGATATAATGGAAAACCGGATTTCTGAATCGATGGTCGCTGCTATTACCCAGGTCGCGAAGGTTATGGAACTGAAGACCGTCGCTGAGTACGTTGAGTGTGAGGGTACCCGCGAGCTGGTAAAACAGCTTGGCGTGGACTTTGCGCAGGGACATGCGGTGGGCAGGCCAATGCCATTTGCTGATGCGCTAAACTCCTTGACCGGTGAGTCACGATCGTCGACAGCATAATCTGAGATCGGCTGGCCAGCCCTGTTTGTGCACACCTCGCAGCTCAACACTACCCGCAAGTGATGTGACGGAAAGACGCGCGCGAACGCGTTAGACTTCACTGCATGGATGTATCCGCATACCCGCAATTTAAATCGGCCGTCGCAAACTTGCCTGCGGCGTTGCAGCCGAACGCTGTACGCTGGTTTGAGCGGCTAATTGAATCGCAAGGCTCCGACCTGCCAGTTTCCAGCTGGTCTGATGGTTTCATCAAAGTGCTTGCCAGAGTCGTTGTTTGCAGCGAGTTTGCTGGCAATATCCTGATAAGAGAATGGGCCTGGCTTGGTGAGAATGCGGAGCGACTAAAACACCCGCCGGATACGCAGGCGCTGCGCGACTTCGCTCAGGAACTCGCTACAAGCCGCCGCTCGACAGACGAAGTAAAGCAGCAGCTTCGCCAGTGTCGTAATCGTTTCATGTTACATGTGTTGTGGCGCGAGATCGCTGCGGACGCAACTTTGCTGGAAACATTGTCGTCACTGTCCACGCTTGCGGATGAACTGGTTGATGCCGCCGCCATTTATTCCCAGCAGCAGCTGGAAGAACGTTTCGGAATAGTTCGTGATGCAGAGGGGAACACTGTTCCGCTGGTTATTCTCGGCATGGGAAAACTTGGCGGGTCGGAACTCAATTTCTCATCCGACATAGACCTGATCTTCTTGCATGCCGGTGGCAAGGACAGCGACGGAAACCGCAGTCTGAGTCCACAAGAGTACTTCACGAGAGTTGTACGAAACTTCATTGCGCTACTTGATGAGCCGACAGAAGACGGCTTTGTGTTTCGTGTCGATACCCGACTGCGGCCTTTCGGCGACAGTGGCCCGCAGGTCGTTAGCTTCGCTGCCCTTGAGTCGTACTTGCTGCAACATGGTCGTGGTTGGGAGCGTTATGCGTATGTTAAGGCGCGTGTTATTGGCTCTTCGCCTTCGCTGGCGACCATTGGCGAGCTCAACGACAATTTAATTCGACCATTTGTGTACCGAAGATATCTTGATTTTGGTGTATTCGAATCTTTGCGCGAGATGCATGGGCTGATTTCTGCCGAGGTAAAACGTCGGGAGTTGGCAAACAATATCAAACTCGGTCCGGGCGGTATTCGCGAAATCGAATTCATCGTGCAATCGTTGCAACTTGTGCGAGGCGGCAGCGATCCGCACGTTCAGGGACGTGAACTGCAGGTTGTCATGCCCAAGCTCGTCGGCGAACGTGGCCTGCGAAAGGACGCCGCAAAGGAGCTGCTAAGTGCCTACGAATTCTTGCGCCGCCTGGAGAATTTCATTCAGGGGATCCGAGATCAGGCCACACATGATCTTCCCACTGACGATACCGACAAAGCACGTCTTTGCCTGGCGATGGGTTACAAGAGTTGGGACGCGCTGGCTGCCGCATTGCTGACGCACAGGAGCAATGTTGCGCGACTGTTCGATGAAGTCGCATTCCGTGGCCAGCAGGGCGATAGCGATCAAAGTCAGCGCGACAGCATGACGAGTCTGTGGGATGGTCGCGCGACGATCGAGCAATGGACGGACTACTTGCAGGCGGAAGGCTATCCGAATCCGGCGGGGATTGCGGCGAGCCTGGTGGCATTCGCGGATGCGCCCGCGTCGCGGAGGATCGATACGATCGGTCGGCAACGCCTGCGAAGGTTTGTGCCTACATTGTTACCGCTGGTCCGCGACGTTGATGCGCCAACCCGCGCGATGGCGCGCACCTTGACGATTGTCGAAAAGGTACTGCGACGAAGCGCTTATCTGGCGCTTCTCAATGAGAATCAGCATGCGCTGGCGCGATTGGTAAGCCTGTGTGGTCGAAGTGCCTATATTGCGGAACAGATCGCGCGTTATCCCTTGTTGCTTGACGAGCTGCTGGAGCCGCGATACGTAGCGGTGGGTCCAACTCGGGAGGATTTCGAAAGCGACTTGAAAGACAGGCTGGCGTCAATTCCGCAAACGGATAGTGAGGCGCGCATTGAACAGCTTGGCCAGTTTCAACGTATCAGCATGTTTCACATTGCGGTCGCCGACTTCAATGAGAACTTGCCGATAATGAAAGTCAGCGATGCGCTGACTGTGCTCGCCGAAGTGGTCCTTGAAGCCGCCCTGCGCGCGGCATGGAGTGATCTGAGCAAGTCGCACGGTGTGCCTCAGTGCGTTCACGATGGCGGCCTTCACGAAGCAGGGTTCGGCATCATCGCTTACGGCAAGCTCGGTGGCCTGGAATTGTCGTATCGCTCCGATCTGGACCTCGTGTTTCTGCACGATTCGCGTGGCACTGCGCAAAAGACCAACGGCGAGAAACCGCTGGAGAATTCAGTGTTCTTCGCTCGCCTGGTTCGGCGCCTTGTGCTTTTTCTGAATACGCAGACGGGTTCCGGGCTGCTCTACGAAATTGATACTCGCTTGCGACCGGACGGTATTTCGGGATTATTGGTCACCAGTACAGAGGCATTCGAGCGCTACGAGATTGAAAATGCGTGGACCTGGGAGCACCAGGCCTTGTTGCGGGCTCGGCCAGTCGCCGGGAGCGTGGCTGTTGCGCAGGAGTTTGCGCGCGTGCGAGATGAAACCTTGAGGCTGCGCGTGCGTCGCGACTCATTGCAGGAGGACGTTGCTTCCATGCGGCGTCGGATGCGCAAGCAGCTGGACAAGAGCGATGCGTCGACATTTGACCTCAAGCATGGTCGAGGCGGCATAGGCGATATCGAATTCCTGGTGCAGTACTGGGTATTAAATTTCGCAAGCGAAAGCCCGGCGGTGGTTGAGTATTCCGACAATATTCGCCAGCTTGATGCGTTGGTTGCGGCGGGGAAAATTATTACGACTGATGCTCAAAAGCTGCAGGAGATTTACAAAGCGTACCGCTTGCGACACCATCGTATGACTCTCAATGACACTGTGGCTCTTCTCGATGCCAATGAATTTGTCGAAGAGCGGCAATTCGTTGGCAACATCTGGGATGCAGAATTGCCCGAAGAATAAAGATTCATAGCGGGGTTGGTAGACGTTTGCTTATAATCTGCCGCCTATATCGATCATAGAGTGAACATGCCCGTGTCAGCCAAAGCAGGAACAGTCGACCAAGATCTCATTGCCGCAAATTCGCAGCATAAGTACACCGTGCGAACAAAGGACTTGCCATTGTCCTGCCCCATGCCGGGAATGTATCTGTGGAATTCGCATCCGAAGGTCTACCTGCCGATTAAGGAAACTGGCGAGGCCAAGTGCCCGTATTGCGGTGCACTATATTCTCTCGGTGACGACACGGAGTAGGGCAGGCGGCTGCCTGGCGTAACTGGCGCTTAAAATCCCTAGTAGAGCAGCAATTCGTCGCGAAAATCGTTAAAAATGTCGAAATCCGAGAGATCAAAGGTGAGTCCTTGTGGGGATGGCTATTTTTCTAGCGGGTAGCTATTGGCAGCGAAAAGTTGACTAAAATTCGCAATTATCTGTAAAATTCGAAAAAAATGTACAATTGTTGAATTGCGAGCTTCATGCTGCGGCCCGCTCGGGTTGCTAGCGTGTGTGATTCGGGCTGGAATTGACGTATTAAAGTCGCTAAATTTATCAAAAAAGTTCCTAAAAGCTACGATCTATATTCTAACGTCTCGAATCATGATGAGTTTTATATTTGTCCTGTTCGGTGTTCCTGATAGGCTAAAAAATGGCCGTTGATGCGTATGCGTTATTGGCGAAAAGCGTCATAAAAGGTCACTAAAAGTTATTAAAATCCGCTAAATACCCCCTAAAAGACCTCTGCTTGCCGAAATTTGATTACATTTTCATCGTGACTCGATATTTTCTCGAAAAATCTCCGAAAAGTTGCATAAGTAAGCGGAAAAGCCTGAAAGTTCTTACAAATGAACGCCTTCGTGTCAGCATTTCTCAAGCGGCTGCATATTACTCACCGCCTGCCGCCACGCTTGATGGCTCTGGCACCCAGGCAGGTTTTAATACGGCATCCGCTGCCCGCCAGAAGGGCTTGGGAATTGCGTGCGACGAGGACCGTCGTGGCATCGCCTGACGGGCTTGGATTGGCGAGTTTCCGGGCGGCATTAAGATGATAAACTCCCGCCCGAGTTAACAGGGACGGAAACCTTGACCGAGTCATTAGAAAAAACAGCCACTGGTTCCATTTTGTACGACAAGTCGATTATCACCGAAATTTCTGACGACAAGTTTGCGTCGGGCGGCTGGCCGCACTCGGAGCCGTTACAGGGGACGCTGGGTTCGGGCGGGCGCGGCCAGACACTGTTCGTGGGTAACGTGCCGCGGCAATTCGTCCTGCGCCACTACGTTCGCGGTGGATTGTTCGGCAAACTCGTGGACGATTCTTTTGTTTTCACCGGCGCGAATGCGACGCGTTCTTTTCAGGAATGGCGCATGCTGGCTAAGATGGCGGAGAACAATCTTCGCGTGCCGCGGCCGGCCGCAGCGCGCTTTTGCCGTCGTGGGCCCCTGTATACCGCTGATCTGATCACGGTTCGAATCCCGAACGTACGGACGCTCTCGGAACGACTTGCCGAAAAAGAATGGAGTGCCGAGTTTTGGCAGTCGATTGGCCACGCAATTCATGAGTTTCATGACTGCGGCGTTTTCCATTCGGACATGAGTGCGCACAATTTGCAGGTAGACGATGATGACAAGTTATGGATGCTTGATTTCGACTGCGGACGTCTGTTGCCGCCGGGTGCCTGGCAGCAACAAACCCTGAACAGATTGCATCGTTCCCTGGCGAAGGTGAAAAGTCTGGATCCGAGATTGCATTTTCGGCGCGACAACTGGGAACAGCTGCTGGAAGGCTACTTCAGCGCGTCGAGATCCGAATAGAGGTCCGGGTATTCCTCGGGCAAATCTTTGAATTTGCGGTGAATCCAGAAGTACTGCTCGGGGCACAAGCGCACATAATCCTCCAGCACGGCGATGTATCTCTGCGTATCTTCTACCGGGTCATCACCCGGAAAATTCTCGAGCTGAGGAAGAACGCTCAGAATATAATGACCATCGGGTGTGCGCCTGGAGAAATAAAACAGTGTCGTGGCCTTGCCGAGGCGTGCCAGCGTTGAGGTCGCCGTTGTGTGCATCGTAGGTACACCGAAGAACGGAACAACGACGGATCCTTTGCGATTATAACTTTGGTCGGGTGCGTACCAGATCGTTCGCCCCTTGCGCAGCTTGCTCACCATTTCTTTGATATCACGTTTTTCTATCGTGCCATCGACCGATCGTTCCCTGCCACTACGGATCACTTCTGTCATGAAGTCGCTACGATTTCTGCGATAGACAACATCAAGCGGCGGCGAGTTCAGTGCGAAAACGCGGCCGCTGATTTCCAATGTTGTAAAGTGCGCGCCGAGCAAGATGATGCCTTTGCCTGTCTCGGCGGCGGCCTGCAAATGCTCCAGTCCCTCGATGGTCGTAATTTTCAAAAGCCTGCGGTCGCTAGCCCAGCGACCCAGGCCGTGCTCGATGAGGGCCATGCCAAGAGCCTTGAAATGGGCGAACGCCATTTCATCGCGCTCTGCTGGCGATAAATCCGGGAAACAGAGCTCGATGTTGCGCCGCACTATGGCGCGGCGTTTGCCGCCGAGGCGATGCGCCAGCCGTCCGAACCCGCGGCCGATGGCGAGACCTACGGGAATAGGGAGCAGGCTAAGCAGTCGCAGCAGCCCCAGTCCCAGCCATACTGACCAGTAGTTGGGGGTCCAATAGCGCCACAGTGGTTTTCGTTCGGAAGTCATTCGCTGTGCAGCTTATGAATAGCGGCCTGTGGAGTCCAGTATTTTAAGAAATGCGAACGAATAGGCTATTCGGACATTCCATCGACGTAATCGTCACTGTTATTGCTGGAGCCGGTTGCCGCGTCAGAATCTTCGTCTGCTGGCGCATCGTCTGCCGGTGCATCGTCTGTTTGAATGCCAACGTGGAAAGCCGCAAAGCCGGGCATAACCACCTGATTACGAGCCATGCCAATTATTCGTCCGGAGTATGGCGACACGAGTTCAGACCGGGCGTTGCTCATGGGATCAGTTATCGTGCCAAGCAAGTCACCTTTGCGCACAGTGCTGCCGAGAACGACGTCTGAAAGCAGTATGCCGCCGTTGTTTGCGCGAACCCATGTCGATCTGTAATAGACCGGTTCCGGATCACCCCACAGGCGAACCTTCTTCACCATGCCCAGCGTATTGATGAGCGTGTTAATTCCTTTTACGCCGTGTTTTACTTCGTTTAATTCCAGCTGCAGTGGGCCGCCTACCTCCAGCGTTACGGAGGGAATGCCGGCCATTGTCGCCGCGTAGCGCAATGTGCCTACACCAGGCGAGCTATGCAGGATGACCATCGATCCAAAGCCCTGCGTAAGCGTGACGACGTCAGGATCACGCAGGTCCGCACGCAATTGTGGCAGGTTGGCCCGCTCGAACGAGCCGGTGTGCAAGTCGATCAACGCGTCGCAGTGTTCGACAACGTTGGTAAAAAACGAATGTGCAATTCTGGCGGCCGCGCTGCCAGTCGGGTTGCCGGGGAAATAACGATTCAAGTCACGTCGGTCAGGCAGGTAACGAGAACCGCGCTGGAAACCCTGAACATTGACGATGGGAACGCCGATAATCGCGCCGCGCATTTTCTGCGCGTTGAGGTCATGCATGACGCGCCGCACCATTTCAATCCCGTTGAGTTCATCACCATGTACCGCAGCGGTGAGGCAAAGCGTGGGGCCGGGCAGCACTCCGTTGACCACGAGCACCGGCGTGGCAACCGGAACCCCTTCAAATAATTCAGTGGCTGACCAGGACAAGCGCCGCGTTTCGCCGGGCAGGATGTCGACGTCGAGAATGTGCAAAGGCTCTGCGGAGCCATCGGCAGCAGTAACGGCGTCTGCCAGCGGTACTGCGTCTTCATGCGAATCGACGATTTCGAGCATCGCTTCGGCGGCGACCGCAACTTCGTCGGAACGAGAATCGCTGTCTTCGGTCGTATCCTCTCGGATGTCCGAGCCATTATCGCTGGGCTCGATGGCTACTTCGCCAGCCTGGATCGCGAACACAAAGCCGAATAACAGCAGGAAAACGCCAGCCAGGCGTCTGATTTGTGCAAATTGTTGGAAATATCTGGTCATGGGTCCGGTCATATGACTCAAGAGCACGATGCCGTTCTGGTTTATAAGTTGCCGCGACGGGCAAGGCTCTTTAGCATTGCTCAAAATACCTGAATGAAGCAGAATTTTCTGTGAACTATTCAATTATTTAGGATAGATAACTTGAATTTACTCAAATGACAAGAAAAACCCCTTTTTGGTTCACTCTATTGCTCCTGTTGCAGGCTACGGTGCACGCCGATGAGACTTTTCCATTGCCGGCTGAATTGCAGCGTGACGTCGATTTCTGGGTCGCGATTTTCACGCGCTACAGCACTCAGGAAGGCGTTCTGCACGATAATCGGAATCTGGCGGTTGTCTACGAGGTTGTCCCTATGCCGCCATCCCTGAGTCGCCGCGAACGTGACCGTCGGGCTGGGGCGCGCCGTAAGGAGACTCAAGCCGTTTTGCAAACACTCGCAAGCGGCAAGCGCGACAACCTGAGTGAAGCGGAGGCGCACGTCCTTGCGCTTTGGCCGCAGGGCGTGAGCAATGCAACCTTGGCTGCAGCGCAAAAGCGGATTCGCTTTCAGCACGGACTCAAGGACAGGTTTCGCGAGGGGCTCATACGAGCCGGCCAATGGCGAGACTATATTAATGCAGAATTTCAGGCCCTCGGCGTGCCAATCGAACTGGCTGCTTTGCCGCACGTGGAGTCTTCGTACAATCCCAATGCGCGCTCCAATGTTGGTGCGTCAGGTATCTGGCAATTTACTCGAAGCACCGGGCGCCGTTTCATGCGCATCGACCATGTGCTTGATGAGCGCAACGATCCCTTTGACGCGACCCGAGCTGCGGGCAAATTACTCGCCTACAACTATTCAGTAACCGGAAACTGGCCGATGGCCATAACAGCGTACAACCATGGACTGGGAGGCGCGCGTCGTGCGATGCGCGAATACGGCGATACAGAGTACGCCGATATCATGCGCAAATACGATGGCAGGACGTTCGGTTTTGCCTCGAGAAATTTCTACGTCGCATTCATGGCTGCCAAGCAGGTTGACCAGAATGTAGAGCAGTACTTCCCGGGATTAATTGTCGATACGCCAACAGATTACGCGAGCGCCGAATTGCCAGACTTCGTGTCGATTTCTGATCTGACCTCTTCGCTTGGAATATCACCGTCGCAGCTCGCAAAACACAACCGGGCGTTGCAGGCGACCGTCATGCAGGAAAGCAAGCTGCTGCCGAAGGGACTTTCAGTTCGTGTGCCGAACAGTTCCATCGACGGGAGCATCGAGAGCTTACTCGCGGCCGTGCCGGACGACGTGTGGCAGGACAGCCAGTTGCCAGATCTGTTTCACACGATTGCTCGTGGCGACACTCTTTCGGAAATCGCGGATACCTATGACACCAGGGTGTCAACGCTGGTCGCATTGAATAGTCTCGGCAGCAGTCATCGCATCAGGGCGGGTCAGAAGTTGCGGCTTCCCGCTGCCGGGCCTGCCCCTGAAGTCGTGCAGGCATCAACGGTCGCGAGTTCTGCGGCACCGGAGCCTGCTGAGCCTGTTGCTATTGCGGTTGCCGCACTCCCGGCGGAAGCCGAAGTCGACGCAGCGATTGTCGAAGAGGTTGTCGAAGAGATAGTCGAAGAGGAGGTCACACCTTCCGTAATGGCCGGAGACCTGGCCACAAGTTCGCGTGTGACGGTTCAGACCGCGCTGCTGGCTGACCCCAGCGATTACAGTGTGGCAGCGGATGCCAGCATCGAAGTGCAACCACTGGAGACTCTCGGCCACTACGCCGACTGGCTGGGAATTCGTACGCAGCGACTTCGCGACCTCAACGGACTTGCCTTCAAGACGCCGGTTGAAGTCGGCAAGCGCATCAAGCTGGACCTGTCCGTTGTTGACATGCAGGCGTTCGAAAATTTGCGCGTAGCCTATCATCGAGCGCAACAGGACAGCTTCTTTCGCCAACATGTCATTACCGGTGTGACCGAACATGTCATTCGCTCTGGCGAGTCAATCTGGATTCTGGCACTGCGCGACTATGATGTGCCTATCTGGTTGTTCCGCCAATACAATCCCGAGATTGATATGGACAAAGTCAGACCGGGAACGAAGATCAGCATGCCCGTACTGGCCGAGAGTCGTCGGCCGTGACATCAGCCACGATCAGGCTGCTGCTGTTTCGACTATTGCCGGTGCTTCTGATCTCCATCGCGGCGGGCGCCTGGTTCAACGAGGTCCAGAGCGGAGGACCGTTCGTTGGCCGCAATCTGTTGCCGCTCGTAGTTCTTAACGTGTTAACAGCAACGGCACTGTGGCGTGGTGATGGAACATGGGCGGGATCCGGTTGGCGCCTGCCCTTGGGAACACTGGGCTTCGCCTTACCAGCGCTCGGACTCTCGCTGTACCTGCATTACGCCTATTCAGTGAACCTGAACGGCATGTTCAGTGACGCGATCAATCCTGAGCAACTTTTTCGATACTTGCCGGTTTACACGACCGGTGCGGGAGGTATCGGTTTCATCATTGGCTGGATCGTCGGCAAGAACGTTTGAAGCGACCGGGGTCGTGGGCATTCATAATTGATGTGAAGTGGTCCATTTGCTGCTCGCGCGAGTTTTGCTAGTATTCTGGGATACCGAAATTTGAGAGGGTGCGAAAACGATGCGTTATGAGTTGCGATCCTGCTGGCGGCCTCGCATGGCCTGGGTTCTTGCGGCGGTGTTCTGCACCGTCTTGTGGCAAGGCGGACTTCAAGCTGGGCAGTTTCCGGTTGCAGATCAGGTGCTGATCGAGAAGGCTGACCGCAAGTTGCACCTGATGAGCGGCGGAATCGCGTTCAAAACGTTTGACATTGCGTTGGGAATTCGACCTGTTGGCGACAAGAACGAGGAGGGCGACTTCAAGACTCCCGAGGGGGCCTACACGTTGGATATGAGGAACCCCAATAGCGACTATTTTCTATCGATACATGTTTCATATCCGAGCGCCCAGGACCGTCGCGATGCGGCCAGCAGCGGAGTCGCACCCGGCGGAGCGATCATGATCCACGGCCAGCCAAACTCGCCCAGCCGATCAGAGACGTATTATCGTACGCAGGATTGGACCAATGGCTGTATCGCCGTATCGAATTCCGACATGATCGATATCTGGTTGATGACGGGCGAGAATACGCCGATCGAAATTCGCCCCTGAGCAATACTCATGTCGGCAGCTCTTGGCCAGCCAGAGCATGACAGAAACACTTCTTGTGGATTTCCTCAGTGGTCCTGACATCGCGTCTCGACCAGTATTCTTACAGCAATTCTTAGCGCCGGGCGGCCGCGGAGCCATACAAGCATGACCGAAACAGTGAAATCGACTCGTTCAGATACAGTTGATGCAGAGGTGTGGCCCGAAGGCAGCCTGGAGGTGCTATCGCAGTTCGAAGCGGATCAACTGCTTAGCAGCGGCGAGGGCGGATTACATCGGCTGCTGCGGCGTTGCATGCTCGCTGTCCTCAATTCAGGCAGTGAATCGGACGATGCGCGCGCGATACTGGACAGGTACCACGATTTTGAGGTGAGTTTCATACAGCAGGACCGGGGCCTGAAGGTCTCTCTGAAGCATGCGCCGGCGGATGCATTTGTAGAAGGAAAGATGATTCGCGGTACCCGAGAGCTCTTGTTCGCCGTGCTCAGAGATATCGTCTACACGCAAAATGAGGTGATCGAGAGCGGTCGATTTGATCTGAACTCTAACGCCGGCATCACCGATGCGGTCTTTCATATCGTCAGAAAGGCCGGGCTTCTGTTACTACCGGCCAGCGTGAACCTGGTGGTCTGTTGGGGCGGCCATGCGATCAGCCGGCCCGAGTACGACTATTCAAAGAAGGTCGGGTACGAATTAGGATTACGTGCCTTGAATGTCTGTACAGGATGTGGGCCTGGCGCGATGAAAGGGCCAATGAAGGGTGCAACGATCGGTCATGCCAAGCAACGCATTCGTGATGGTAGATACATCGGCATCACCGAGCCGGGAATTATTGCGGCCGAGTCTCCCAATCCGATTGTCAATTCACTGGTCATCATGCCGGACATGGAAAAACGCCTCGAGGCATTCGTCCGTGTTGGTCACGGCATCGTCGTCTTTCCAGGCGGTGTTGGGACCGCGGAAGAAATTCTCTATTTGCTCGGCGTGCTATTGCATCCTGATAACAAGGGACAGCCGTTGCCCATGATCATGACTGGGCCGAAGTCGGCGGAACCGTACTTCAGGCAGATTGATGAGTTCGTTGGTGCAACTTTGGGTGAAGAGGCGCAGCGGTTGTATTCAATTGTTATCGATGACCCAGGCGAAGTCGCGCAGAGGGTGCTGAGGTCGCTCGATGATGTGCACGCGTTTCGCGACAAGCACGGGGATGCCTATTACTTCAATTGGAGATTGGTTATCGACGATGAGTTCCAAAGACCATTCCAGGCAACTCATGAATCGATGAGTAGTCTCAAAATACATGACGACCTGCCAACGCATATCCTGGCGGCTAATTTGCGACGAGCATTCTCAGGAATTGTTTCCGGAAACGTTCGCGAGGATACCGCGGCTGCGATAGATGAGCGTGGACCGTTCCAGATACATGGATCGCATGCGATCATGCAACTGCTTGATGAACTGCTTGCTGCGTTCGTCGCGCAACAGCGAATGAAACTGTCTGGAAACGACTACTCCCCCTGTTATGAGGTCGTGCCGTAAACGGCATGGCAGCAGAAACCCAATTGTCAGGCTGCGACCAGATTGCAGCGGGTTATTGTTAAACGCACCAGTTTGTTCGGCGATACACGTCGGTGATTAAGTAAAACCGATGCGTAACTAACTGATAAGTAATGAAAAAATGCCAGTCGGCATTGTGATGCAGTTCCTGTGATTGCTCGCCTTTGCAGCATACGATTTGCATAACGGAATAACAGGGCAGCCCTATGCCAGATCGAAAAAATACTGGTTTTGCAGCGGACCTCAACACGGATGTTGAAGCTCACTCAGACGAACTGACAAGCACGGCAGCGCCAAACGATGCGGCGGCGAATGATGCCAACGGCTGGCAGCAATATCGTAAATGGATTTCGAAAGCACCGGCGCCTCGTGGTCGACGAGCGGGCATTGATCCGGCTTTGTATACCTGGAAAGGATATCGAAACTGGTCCGAGCAGGTGAAGCGGGATTGGCTCCCTGATAAGGCAGACGATTCCGAGTAATTGACGCAACGCACTTCCTGACTATTCGACGCCGGCGATCTGCCGGCGTTTTCTATTGTGCGGTAGTTTTCGCAGTGTCCTGTTTGCTACCCGGAGCTTATGTTGAATCGAAATTTTCAGTAATCCGTAGCAGCGCGTTTGTCGCAACGACCGGCTGCGTTAGCGAGTATGACAAGTTGTCCGATACCTCACTCGACAACGGTACTACGTCTTAGTTTTATCGATTCGAGAGCCCAAAACGAAACTTCTAAATCAAGCTGTGACCTGCCTCACGGAGGCGTTCCTGCGAGCTACATATAGTTCGCCTAACAGACCGAAAACATGTGATCCAAATCGTATGCCAAACAAGTACAAAAAAATCGAATCCGCGATCGGGCCCATCAAGAATGAGGCCACTCGACAACGTTGGGAAATGTTTCATCGTGCGATTGCGCATGCTAAACAGACAAACGATGCGGCGCTAAGTGAAACCGGCAACGGAACCGCGGACTCAGAGAGTTCCGGGCCATTGCTGTTGATCGTTCGGTAGGACGGAATCTTGGAGCGATTACTACAATATCTCGACGACCTTGACGATCTGTTCTCGTCGATTGGTCTACTCGCTGAGAAAATTCGCAACACTTTCCTGACATTGGTCTTCCTCGGATTCTCTCTAATGCTGCAGATAGGTAGTGTCGCTTTGGCTCTGCTTCATCCGCCTTTGGCTCTCGGTGCGGCGTTGATCATGTTTGTTACACTGCTCTACAGGTCAGTAACCGTACCTTTCGCGACCGCAGGCCAGACCTACTAACGACGCTTTACGGCCCGCGCTTATTGGTGTCGGACCCCTCCCTGACAGCAATTTCCTCAGCCTTCTGTGGTGCACATAAGGACGAATTCCGATGTGGCACTTGCAATAACCTGATTTGACCCTATCGTGTCTGATCCGATGCGCCGGCGTGGCGCTATTGGCGATCAGTAGAACCCTATTCAGGAGAAATGCGGCGTGAGTGAAACCACGGGCCGAGAGACACTTGGCTTTCAGACAGAAGTACGTCAACTCATGCAGTTGATGATCCATTCTCTCTACAGCAACAAAGAGATATTCCTTCGTGAATTGATATCGAATGCTTCCGATGCAGCCGACAAGCTGCGCTTTGAGGCGCTGGCGGACGAGACTCTGCAAAGCGATGATCCGGACCTGCGGATCAGCATTGAAGTCGACAAAGATAAGCAGACGCTTGTCATTAGCGACAACGGCATCGGCATGTCGCGAGATGAGTTGATCGAGAATCTGGGCACAATCGCGAAATCAGGAACGTCGGAGTTCCTGCAGCAGATGACCGGCGACCAGAAACACGATGCGCATCTGATTGGCCAGTTCGGCGTAGGTTTCTACTCCGCGTTCATCGTTGCAGACAATGTGGTGGTGGAGTCGCGACGCGCAGGCCTTGACGCAAAAGAAGGTGTGCGCTGGGAGTCAGAAGGGCAGGGAGAATTCACCATAGAGCCGGTTGAACTCGAGGCGCGTGGAACTCGTGTAACCCTGCATCTGAAAGATGATGAGAAAGAGTTCGCTGAGGCGTACCGAATCGAGTCGCTAATTCGAAAATACTCTGACCACATCGCATTTCCTGTGCAGCTATCGGGCGGCGGCGAGGCGGACGAAGAGCCGAAGGTAGTGAATGCGGCGACAGCCTTGTGGACGCGCTCTCGGTCAGATATTTCTGACGACGAGTACAAAGAGTTCTACAAGCATTTATCGCACGATTTTTCGGACCCGTTGCGCTGGAGTCATAATCGGGTCGAGGGAAAACGGCAATACACCAGCCTTTTGTATATTCCAGGCGGCGCGCCGTTCGACCTGTGGAATAGAGAGGCACCGCGCGGTTTGAAATTGTACGTGCAGCGCGTGTTCATCATGGATGATGCCGAACAGTTCCTGCCGATCTACCTGCGCTTCGTAAAAGGCATAGTTGATTCCTCCGACTTGCCACTGAACGTTTCCCGCGAGTTGCTGCAACAGAGTCCGGACCTTGTGTCGATGCGTACTGCATTGACTCGACGTGTCCTTGACATGCTGGAAAAACTGGCGAGCAAGGAGGCCGACGACTACGCGAAATTCTGGGCCGAGTTTGGGCAGGTTCTCAAAGAAGGTGCCGTAGAAGACCATGCCAACAAAGAGAAACTGGCCAATTTGCTCCGTTTTGCTACAACGCATAGCGGCAAGGATTCGCAGAACCAGTCGCTGGCAGACTACGTTTCGAGAATGACCGAGGGACAGGACAAGATCTACTACATCGTTGCAGATAACTATGCGACTGCGGCGGCAAGTCCGCATCTGGAGCAACTAAGAGACAAGGGCATTGAGGTCCTGCTGCTGACTGACCGAATTGACCCGTGGCTGGTCGATGCCTTGACGGAATTTGACGGCAAGTCGTTGCAAGATGTCAGCCGTGCGCAACTATCCCTGCCCGACAGCGACGGCGAGCTATCCCAAACGGTCATGAATGACGAGCACAAATCGCTCTTGAAGAAGATCAAGCGGGCGCTTAAAGACCGTGTTGAAGCAGTAAATGTGAGCCAAAGGCTGGTTGAGTCACCGGCCTGCGTTGTCTCCGCGGAAGAAGAGATGAGCCCGCAAATTCGGCGCATGCTCGAGGCCAGCGGACAATCACTTCCGGAGACGAAGCCCATACTTGAGGTAAATGTGTCACACCCCCTGCTGGAACGGTTGTCAGGCGAAGTTGATGATGGTCGATTTACTGAGTTGTCGAAAATCGTGTTTGATCATGCACTTCTCGCCGAGGGGTCTCAGCTTGATGATCCAGCAGAGTACGTGCAGCGTATGAACAGTCTGCTGCTGGAATTAGATTCCGGTGCGAGCGAAACGCCGGCATAGTACAAGACATCCACAAACCAGAATTTCGAAGCGAGGCATCGAATGAATTCGGACAAACCAACCGAGGAAGAACTACGCTCCAAGCTGGACGATGAGCAATTTTCAATAACGCAAGGCAAAGGAACAGAGCGTGCATTTACCGGCAAGTACGTTGATCACAAGGCAGATGGCACGTATCGGTGTGTCTGTTGCGATGCGAAACTGTTCAGTTCCGAGCACAAGTACGACTCGGGGTCTGGCTGGCCGAGTTTTTGGCTGCCATTGGCAGGCGATGCGATTAAGACGGTAGCTGATAAGAGTCACGGCATGATCCGGCAGGAAATAACCTGCAGCGCATGCAGTGCTCACCTTGGCCACGTTTTCGAAGATGGTCCACAGCCTTCGGGCATGCGCTACTGCATTAACTCCGCATCTCTGGATTTCAAAGATTCCGATTGAAGCGGCAGAATTGATTCAACTTCGGGCAGAGATTCACTACACTGTCCGCCTCAGACAATCCTAATATCCCGAGCAAAGGTTCACCCTTATGAAATTTCGTAACACTGTTATTACCGTCGTGCTGGCGTTGTTTGTCGTCGCATGCGGGCAAAAAAATGATGAAGCTGCTGCCCCGGCAGCCGCACCCGCGCAAACCGAGGAACACGTTGTGACATCAGATAATCCAAACGCGATAGAAGTTATTGAGATAGCTCCAGGACTTACCGGAACGATACTGAAACGCGGCGACGGTCGTGTCGCTGCGACAGGCGATGTGGTCGAAGTGCACTACACAGGTTGGCTGTACGATGCAGCCGCTGAGGGCGGCCGTGGCGAAAAATTCGACAGTTCAGTTGATCGTGGTGACCACTTCCAGTTTCCGCTAGGGGCCGGTCGTGTCATCAAGGGCTGGGATCAGGGCGTGGCCGGTATGCTGATCGGCGAAGTGCGAGAGCTGAAGATTGCCCCGGAGATGGGATACGGTGAGCGCGGAGCTGGCGGTGTTATACCTCCGGGCGCGACACTACTTTTTGAGGTCGAATTATTCGGTCTTGAAAATATGGATACGCCCTAACGACATCGTTGCGCCGTCCTCTCTTGGGACTGTCTATAAAGCTGCCTGAGATTACGCAGGCAGCTTTATAACTTCGACGCGACGTTTCGGTCTGCGGCCCCTGTCAGCTTTATATTCCGGGGCCTCTCAACGAGAGATGCACGCTCTAAGACGGTGCGATTCGTACAATAGTTGTTATGGGCTGCACTGCGTTATGCAGTCAAGCGATCAATGTCGGGCGCCAGTCTGTTGCTGCTGCAAATCTCTAGCCTGCCCTATCCAGTCTTCACGATAGATGCGACTGCGAAAACCCTTGAGACGTTTTGCGATTCGATCGATATCGTATTCACTCATTTTCGCAATTTGATCGTATCGAGAGATACCCATCTCATTCAGAGTTTTTTCGATCGCGGGTCCAATTCCCTTGATTCGCTTTAGATTGTCTCGCAATTCATCGTTCGCGCTTGCGTCGAATTCGCCGCCAGCCGTTTCGTCGGAAGCGTCACGATCCTCCTCACAGAGCTTATCCTCATCAAGCTGCTCCTCACCAAGCTGCTCCTCACCAAGTTCACTGCTGATGTCTTCAAGGTCATCCAGCAACTGATTCGTCGCCGTCTCCTGGAAATCATTGATGAGCGACTGTATTTGCTCATTGTCGTCGGTGGCGATTTCGTCATCAATGGGTTCGACTTCGACAAATTCATCCGCAACAGATTCGGCGCTTGCTTCACTCTCAAGCAGGCATGACTCATCAATGAGCATCTCAGCTTCTTCGGTGGTCTCCTCGGCGAACTCGTGGTCCGTTGATTCGTCATCCAGTGAGTCGTTTGAAGCGTCCATGCCGTCAGTCAGCGAATTCGGGTCCACGGGTTCGACCCGTGTCTGATCCGAGCCAACCATTGTTTCCAGGGCACTGATTTTCGTCTGCGCGGCTGCGAGCTCCTCTTCCAGTCGCAGAGCGTCCTCATTGCGTGTTTGATATCGCTCGATCAGCGGAGGAAGTCGATCCTGCCAGCCCTCCAGTTCCCGGCTGAGCTTGAAAATCTTCTCATCTTTCTCTTTCAGCATGTCGCTGGGGTCAGTTTGAGATTTGACATCGCTCTGCAATTGGTCGCGATGCGAGACCGCTGCTTCGAGGCTGCTACGCATATCCTTGATCTGCCGCTGCAGTTCGTCGCGGCGCTCAAAAGCTTCTTTCAGTGCGTCGGACAGCTCCTTGGCGCGGAGCTTTGCGTCGGTGTTCGAGGCCTGATACTGACTAACCTGCTCCATCAGGCTCTTATTTTGCCCACTAAGCCGATCATGTTCACTACGCTGCGCGGCAAGCTGTTCCTGCCATCCGATGCTGATTGCTGCCTTCTCTTTTGCGCTGCGGTTGCCGCGTGATACCCAGCCGATCACTATGCCGACGACAAGAATCACTGCCAGTAGCGCTATATGTATGACCGTAATTTCAGGCATGCCGATTTTCCTGTTGTCAGCTCATTGCACTATTGGCAGTGCGCGGTCGACTTTCGGACTGACTTCTCGATATCGATCCGGGCGCCCGCGAGTCAATGCTGTATAAGGTCATAATTTTACAGCAATTACCGGCAGACTATCCAGCTACATCAATACTGTTGGCGAATCACACGGTTTCATTGCCGGGCGGCAGCCGGTAACGTTTCCCCTGAGCGCGTCAAAGCGCCGCGATCATCAAATATCAGTTCTGCAACCCGTCCCATTGTCGGAAGCCCACCATGTCCAAATCTCCACAAACAGAAAAGCTCTTCATTGACGGTCCGGTTGGGCAGCTTGAAGCGATGCTCGAGACGCCCGGAAGTGGGCAGGTGTCGGGCTGCGCCGTGGTTTGCCATCCGCATCCTCAACATGGTGGCACGATGCATAACAAGGTTGCTCACACGTTGGCGCGCGCATTCGTAGCAGAGGGTCTGGCGACGCTACGCTTCAACTTTCGCGGCACGGAGGCCAGCGATGGGACATTTGATCATGGTGTGGGCGAGTTGGATGATGCGCTGGCGGCAATCGCCTGGATGCGCCAAAAAGTTGTTGAGGGGCCCATTTGGCTCGCCGGGTTTTCCTTCGGCGCCGCAATAGCGGTTCGCGCCGCCGTTGTCACAGAGGTCGCGGGTTTGATCAGCGTGGCCCCCGCGATATCCAGATTCGCAAACGGGCTTCAGGGTCAGCCGCGATGTCCATGGATGGTTGTGCAGGGTGATGAGGACGAACTGGTTGACCTGAGTGACACCATAGACTGGCTCAATGGCCTCGAAGAAGGGCCGGAGCTGCTGGTTGTTGCTGGTGGCGAGCACTTCTTTCATGGCAAGCTGACGATTGTGCGCGAAGCGGTTCGCGACTTCGTAGTGGAGCATTAACCCGCGCACAAAAAAGCCGGGCAAGCCCGGCTTTTGACTCGGGACTAAGAATCCCGAGCAGATACAGTCCGAAATCAGACCATATCTTTGAGTGCTTTCAGCGGCGCTGCTTTCACAACTTTCGAAGCAGGCTTCGCTTTGAACATCATTTCTTCGCCCGTGAATGGGTTCACACCCTTGCGAGCTTTCTTAGCCGGCTTTTTCACGACTTTCAGTTTTAGCAAACCGGGAATGGTGAATATGCCCGGCGCGCCACGACCGCCAAGATTCTTCTTGATCGATCCGTTAAGCGATTCGAAAACAGCGGCGACATCTTTGCGTGACAGACCAGTGTCTTCAACAATGGTTGCATAAATTTCTGACTTGGTTGGTGGCTTCTTGGTATTCGCTGACATGAAAAACAGACTCCTCAAAAATACGAAAAACGGGCAACGCCCGCGTCAAAATCAGCGCGACAATAGCACATGTTTACTAGCGGCGTAAGCATGCATTGTGCTTTTTCGTGCTATTTTTACCGTGTTTTTTGAAAAATTATTGATTGACGCGCCGAAAAAAATATGACCTGCCCTGCGCGACAATTCAGTCAGTGTAGAACTGGCGCTGAAACCTCACCGTCGATGCCGTGTCAACTCCGTCCGGAGTAACGCTGATGTCGAAATTCAATGTTTCGCGATTCGCGACAGCCACTTCACCGATGTAATAGATGGCATCCTGCTCATCAATCTGTCGCATCGTTATATTCTTCAGCTGTCCGGTAAGGTTGACCGTTCTAACCGACACCTCAGCCGAGACCGGCCTGTTGTCGGCTGCGGTCAATACGGACACATTTAGCATCGCTCGGTTCTTGCTGCGCACGATGTTGTATGCGCGTGCAACTTCGGGAGGAAGCTGGTCAGTCGACTGGGCGCTGAAATGTATAACGTGATCACCAATAACTGATGATGACGCAGCGGCGGGCTGTGCATCCGGCACGTCGGCGCTGCTGCCGGATCCGCCGCACGCAGAAATCAATCCAAGTAGCGATAATGTTAGTAGCAAGTTTCTCTTGATCATGAATTCTGACTCCCCGTTCAATTCGCTCTTCGGCGGCTGTAAACAAATGCCAGCTCTGTGATTCGACCTGGAATACGGCTCTCGCCAAGATCCCGGTTGATCTAGAGGCTGCTTGACTATAAACCATTTGCCGGCCATCAGTGCACTAATCAGCATCAAGCTGCGCAACTATCTGTGGGTGAGAGCGCCCAGTTCCGCAGGAATAACGAGACGTCCGCTGACGAGAAACAGCTTGTCGCGATGCTTGTGGCCGCGTATTAGCGAGACATGGGAAGGTGCTACCGAAAGGTATTTTGCGAGCAGGCGACTCACCATCTTGTTCGCGGCGCCGTCGGTTGGTACTGCAGTGGTCCGGATGCGTAACCGATAATTGTCGATGCCCAGCACCTGATTGCGGCTGGCTCGTGCTTGTACTCGTATCCGCAGCAGCAGTTCATCGCCACGCCATTCGGCAACGGGTGGGTGGTCAACCGTCAAGTGAGAGCGGGTCTGAGTGTTTCAAAATAGATTTTCAATGCTTGTAGCAAAATAATGGCAACCATCGGCGAAATATCCAGTCCGCCCAGTGACGGAATCCGGCTACGTAGCGGCTGCAAAACAGGATTCGCAAGCATCCCGACAAATGCGCTGGCGGGATTGTAAGTTCCGGGCGCAATCCAACTCATAATGATCAATATGAGAATTGCGAATGAAAAGATGTTCAGCGACAAAATTACTAGCTCAATCAAGGTCATTATCGCGAGTGGCGCGACACCTGGCTCGATGCCGACGAGGGTGGCTATAAGGTACAAGGCCAGATACTGAACGACAAAAATAATCAGTACCGTTGCTGTATCCAGACGACCAATCGGTGGTATCAGTCTGCGCAAGGGCACGACGAGAGGTGATGTGAGGCGCAATATTCCCTGTGCGACCGCGTTACGAAAATCGGCCCGCAACCAGGGTAGCCAAAACCGCAGTAGCAGAACCAGCAGGAATAACTGCACGACGGTTCGTAGAATGAATATTAATGCGGGTGTCATTGGTTCGCCTCGTCAGCCAGGAGCACGGCCCTGTCTCTTGCGGCAGTTAGTGCAACGCTGAAGATATCACGTATGTCCTGTTCCTCCAGGCTATCAAGTGCCGCGGCTGTAGTACCTCCCGGTGACCGGACCCTGTCTATGAGTGATTCCATAGGCTCGTCTGTTGCCGCGGCCAGCGCAGCGGCGCCCGTCGCAGTCTGAATGGCTAACGTGCGCGCCGCGCTTGCAGACAATCCCAGGTCCGTCCCGGTTTTCGACAACATATCGATCAGCAGGAAGAAATAGGCGGGCCCGCTTCCCGAGATGGCGGTGACCACGTCGATGTCACTCTCATCAGGCACTTGCACGACCGTTCCGACCGCCGCCATGACTGTGCCGGCGAATTCTCGTTCTGCGTCGCTGCTGCGCTCGTTGGCGAATACACCCGACACGCCTTTTCGTAGCAGTGCAGGCTGATTCGGCATAACCCTGACAACGGCAAGATCGCCGCCCAGCCAGCTGTCGATATCACTGCTGCGAATACCTGCTGCTATCGAGACAATCAGCGGTCGTGATGTTTGCACGGCAGCCGCAAGATCCTTACAGACGCCAGGCAATACCTGCGGTTTTACGGCCAGTATCAGGCAGTCCGCGTCCGCCACGATGGCGTTGTTGTCGCCGGAAATGTGCGCGCCGTCCAGGTCTGATGCCAGTGATGTTCTCTGTAACGCCGACGGTTCGCCAACAGAAATCTTCTGTGGCGGGTAACCGCTGGCGATTAGCCCGACTGCAATCGCGCGGGTCATGTTGCCGCCGCCAATGAATGCGACCCTCTTTTCGGTCATTACTCGTTCCTTAGGTTTTAGTCTTGTGGTCGGGGACCAAAAATTGCTGTGCCAACGCGCACGATGGTTGACCCTTCGAAAATCGCCGCTCGAAAGTCGCCGCTCATGCCCATCGATAGTGTATCCAGAGTTGTTCCTTGTGCGGCGAGATCTTCGCTGAGTATTCGGAGTCGCGCAAACGCTTTGCGCTGCTCGTCAAAATCCTCCTGGACCGCCGGCAGACACATAAGGCCACGCAATCGTATGCGTGGCAATGCCATGACTTGTTCGGCAAGCTCGAGTGCTTCGGCAGCGCCTACCCCTGACTTGCCGGGCTCGTTGTCTATATTCACCTGTAAACAAAAATTCAGGTCGCCCAGTGATTCGGGACGATGGCGGCTTAGTCGCTGCGCGGTTTTCAACCGGTCCACCGTGTGCACCCAGTCAAAATTCTCGGCGACCGCACGAGTCTTGTTGGTCTGCAGATGACCAATAAAGTGCCATACAAGCTCACTTCGGTCGATTTCTGTGATCTTGGAAAGTCCCTCCTGGACAAAATTCTCGCCAAAATCCCGCTGCCCGGCATCGGCCGCTTCTGTGATGGCCGAAACGGGCTGTTTCTTGCTCACAGCGAGCAATTTGACGGCCGCAGGGTCGCGGCCGGCCTCAGTAGCGGCGCTGGCCAGTAAATCTCTGACTTTTGGCAGGTTTTCCGTGACTCTAATCACGTTTTGCTCCGGTTGCTTCGCTATACTAGGCTTCGATTAGAGCCGGGTTATGGTAAGTCCGGCCGCCCATATTTTTGAGGATATTGCATGGCCGTTGACGTTGCCCAATTACTGTCGTTCACAGTGAAGAACAACGCTTCCGATTTACATCTGTCGGGTGGCGTGCCACCCATGATTCGTGTTGATGGCGACATCAAACGCGTCAACATGCCTGCGCTCACGCACAAAGATGTCAATAGCATGGTTTACGACATCATGAATGACAAGCAGCGCAAGGATTATGAGGAGTTTCTTGAGACCGATTTTTCATTCGAGATTCCGAAACTCGCTCGCTTTCGTGTTAACGCATTCAACCAGAACCGCGGCTCAGCTGCCGTGTTCCGGACCATTCCTTCCGAGATCCTGACGCTCGATGATCTGGGCGCACCAGGCATTTTCAAGGATGTGTCGATGCATCCTCGTGGCATTGTGTTGGTCACGGGCCCGACAGGGTCAGGTAAGTCGACAACGCTTGCTGCGATGGTGGACTACATCAACGACAACAAACCCGATCACATCCTGACTATTGAAGATCCGATCGAGTTTGTGCATGAATCCAAGAAATCGCTGATAAACCAGCGCGAAGTGCATCGCGATACGCTCGGATTTAATGAAGCTTTGCGCTCGGCCTTGCGTGAGGATCCCGATATCATTCTTATCGGTGAGCTTCGTGACCTTGAGACCATTCGACTCGCCCTGACGGCGGCGGAAACGGGTCACCTGGTGTTCGGCACCTTGCATACCAGCTCCGCGGCCAAAACCATTGATCGTATTGTCGACGTTTTTCCGGCGGCCGAGAAAGACATGGTCCGCTCAATGTTGTCTGAGTCACTGCGTGCGGTGATCTCACAGACCCTGCTGAAGAAAGTCGGCGGTGGTCGAATTGCCGCGCACGAGATCATGATCGGCACACCTGCGATCAGGAACCTGATTCGGGAGGGCAAGATTGCGCAAATGTACTCTGCCATTCAGACGGGCCACGGTTCAGGCATGCAAACACTCGATCAGAACCTCGCGGAGATCATGGCGAAGGGTTTGATCAACAAGGAAGAGGCACGCTTCAGGGCTGTGCATAAGGAAAATTTCTAAGGGCACGACCAGAGTGTCGACCTGACAGGAGAAAGAAACAATGGAACGCGAACAAGCGGTACGACTAACACAAAATCTGCTACGCAAGATGGTAGAGCGTGAAGGCTCGGACTTGTTCCTGACGGCCGCATTTCCACCGGCGATCAAAGTCGACGGAACAATTCATCCGGCGACCGACACGCCGTTGTCGTCAGATCAGTCGGCGATGATGGTGCGTTCAATCATGAACGACAAACAGATCAAAGAGTTCGATTCGACCAAGGAATGTAACTTTGCGATTGCACCGCAAGGTATCGGCCGATTCCGCGTCAGCGCATTTATCCAGCAAGGACATGTGGGCGCTGTACTGAGAACGATTACCACGGAGATTCCGACGCTTGAAGAGCTTGATCTACCGCCCATCCTGAAAGATGTCGTGATGAACAAGCGAGGATTGGTAATTGTTGTAGGCGGTACCGGCTCAGGTAAGTCGACAACGATGGCGGCAATGATTGGTCACCGTAATCAGAATTCGAGAGGCCACATTGTGTCGATCGAGGATCCGGTCGAGTATGTTCATCCGCACGCGGGCTGCGTGATCACTCAGCGTGAGGTTGGTGTGGACACTGATAGCTGGCATGCAGCTTTGAAAAATACATTGCGGCAAGCCCCGGACGTGATCCTGATTGGTGAGATCCGAGATAAGGACACGATGGAGTATGCGATTCAATTTGCTGAAACCGGACACCTTTGTCTGGCGACGTTGCATGCTAATAGTGCAAACCAGGCGCTCGATCGAATTATTAACTTCTTCCCTGAAGAACGTCGGCAGCAGCTGCTGATGGATGTGTCACTGAACACCAAGTCATTTATTTCACAGCGCCTGATTCCACGCGAAGGCGGCGTAGGTCGTATTGCCGCGATGGAAATCATGCTGAACACGCCATTGATTCAGGACCTTATCTTTAAGGGACAGGTTGGCGAGATCAAGGAAATCATGGCCAAGTCGACCCGTCTCGGTATGCAGACTTTCGATCAGGCCTTGTTCTATTTGTACGAAGAGGCGGCAATTTCGTACGAAGAAGCCATGCGAAATGCCGATTCGAAGAACGAACTCAGGCTGCGTATCAAGCTGGAGAGTAAGCGTGACTCATCGATTGCTGACCAGCAAACCGAAAACCTGAAAATCCTGGAAGAAGACACTGCTCAGACTTTCTGAGCCGCTGCACACGGACACTTATAGTTTATGAACGTCAAGCCACTCTTTAAATTGATGGTCGAAAAAAAGGCATCGGACCTTTTCTTCGCGCCGTACACGCCTGCCAAGATCAAAATTGACGGCAAGATCATGCCGGTCAACAAGTTGGAAATGACGCCGAAGATGGTAAAGCAAGCGGCATTTGAATTAATGGATGAGAGTCAGCTTGAAGAGTTTTCTCGCGAGCTTGAGATCGACTTCGCGATATCCGAGCCAGGTCTCGGCCGGTTCCGCGTAAACGTTTTTCATCAGCGTGGCAATGTTGCCATGGTCTTGCGCTACATCACTGCGGAGTTACCAACACTGGACGAACTCGGCATGCCACAGCAGATCAAAGACCTGATTATGCTGCGTCGCGGTTTGATTCTGATGGTCGGCTCGACGGGTTGTGGTAAGTCAACAACGTTGGCAGCAATGATTAACCATCGTAACGAGAAGACGTCATCGCACATTATTACGATTGAAGACCCGATTGAGTTCCTGCATTCAAACAAGCAGTCGATTGTTAATCAGCGAGAAGTGGGCCTGGATACCAAGTCCTATGGCAGAGCACTCAAGAGTGCGATGCGAGCCGCACCCGACGTAATTCTGATCGGCGAGGTTCGTGACAGGGAATCCATGCAATCAGCACTGGACATGGCCGGTACCGGTCACCTCGTCGTCGGCACTTTGCACGCGAACAACGCGGCGGAAGCGCTGGATCGAATCATCAACTTGTTCCCACAGGCGCAGCATAGCCAGATTTTCATGGATTTGGCCCACTACCTGCGCGCGATTATGTCGCAGCGACTGGTGCGGGGACGCAACGGCAAGCTCGTTGCTGCTGTCGAACTGATGCTGAACACGCCGCATATCAAGGACCTGATCCTCAAGGGCGATATTTCAGCAGTGAAAGAAGCGCACAAAGAAAGCGGTGAGCACGGTATGCAGAACTTCGACGATGCGTTGCTGGATCTCTACAAGGCAGGTTCGATTACGCTCGAAGAGGCGATGACGCATGCGGATTCTCGCGCCAACCTGGAAGCCAAGATAAATTTCGGCGGCTAGAGCCCCCAGTTGACCGTCGCGGCCTCGAATACCGGGCCGTCGACACAGACCCGCTTCATCGCCGGACCTTCGGGCGTTTCTATCTGCACTGTGCAGCCGGCGCATCCACCTACCGCACAGGCCATGAATTCCTCCAGTGAAACCTGACACGGCAGATCGTATCGGGCCGCAAGGTCGGCGACGGCTCTGAGCATGGGCGTGGGACCACAGGCAAATATTTCTGTCTTCTTCAGATCGTCGTCGGCAAGGCTTGTGAGCCACTTATCAGCCATGTCGGTCACGTAGCCACGCATGCAACCAGCAAAGCCGGACATGCTGGTGAGTCGGCTTGTTATTCCCCAGCTCTCCAGTAGTGGCATCGCACTATTGATCTCGGTGTTAATCCACGGCGTCGATAGAGCGGACTCTTGCAGCGTAAACGGAAATGGCAGCTCAGAGCCGAGGATAGCCAAGGGCTTCCATTGTTGCGGTTGCTGCCGTAGCGAATCTGCCAGGAAGACCATCGGCGGAATGCCGACGCCGCCGCCAATCAACAGACAATTCGGGCGTTGCTCTGAGGGCGTAAAGCCCTGTCCGATAGGACCAAGCAATTCGACCGTGTCGCCAGGTCCCTTGCGAGCAAGCAAATGCAAGCCTTCACCGACGACCTTGTACAGCACTTCAATCCAGTCTTCCCCGGCTCGCATAATCGACAACGGTCGACGCATAGGCAGAGTGTCGTCGCAGCGCACGTGGACAAAGCTACCTGGTTTTGCTGCGGACGCACATTTGGGCGCACGTATGCGCATGATGTACTGCTCGCCAGGAAATGTATCGTTGCTGATCAGCTCACCGTCTTCGACAAATATGGTGCCGCGGTTCCGCTGCGCATGTGCCTGGGTTGCGGTGATCAACGTGAATCCATTGTTTTTGCGACCCGCTCGAGTATGGCCATGCGCACCGCCACACCGTTCGTTACCTGTTCCGTAATGACAGAGGCGGTGCTGTCGGCGAGCGTGGACTCGATTTCTATACCGCGGTTCATCGGCCCTGGGTGCATGACAATCGCGTTCGGCGCTGCAATTTTCATACGTTCATGGCTAATGCCGTAGCGTGCAAAATACTCATCGATTCCCGGAATTCCATCCAGATTGCCGATTCGCTCGCGCTGAATTCTGAGCGCCATGACGACATCGGCCCCCTTCAGGCCGTCGTCCAGGTTGTCGCTGATAATAGCGCCGGGTACCTCATTTTGGTCTGCTGCCAACGCAGGTGGAGAGATCAAACGCAGCTCGCCAACCCCCAGCGCCGTGAGACCCTGAGCCGCAGAGCGTGCGACGCGAGAGTGCAAAATATCGCCGACGATGGCAACGGTAAGGTCTTCGAAATCGCCTTTATGGCGGCGTATCGTCAGCAAATCGAGCAGGCCCTGGGTAGGGTGCGATACATCGGCTTCGCCCGCGTTCAGAATACTGACATGATCATTGACGTTGCGGGCGATATAGGCAGGCACGCCCGCGCCCGCATCACGTACGACCATGATATCGACCTGCATAGCCTGCAACGTGAATATCGTGTCCAGAATACTCTCGCCTTTCTTGCGCGAAGACGTATTGACGTCGAGATTGAGGACATCGGCACCGAGCCGCCTGCTGGCGAGATCAAATGAGGCTCGAGTGCGCGTGCTTGGCTCAAAGAACAGGTTTGCGACGGTCCTTCCTGCAAGTGACACACGGCGCTCCGGAGCGCTGCCGATCGGGCTGAGGAACGCTTCAGCCTCATCGAGCAACTCTGTGAGCAAGCTGCCGTCCAGCCCCTGCAGTGTCAGGAGGTGTCGCATGCGGCCGTCAGCGAGTAGCTGCAGGCTGCTGTCGTCTGGCAGGTTTTGATGTGAGTCGGTCGATTTCATGGCGTGGCAAGTTTACGGACATCTGCGGGCCATCGCTACGTGTGCGAAGCGAGAAATCGCTCGGCGATAAAGACCGCGGCTGCGCTATCGATCATCGCCTTCGAGATACGACCTCGAGTACCTGCAGCGCGGGCGTTCTTCAGCACCGCTTCCGCTTGCTTGGATGTATGCCGTTCATCCACCGTCGCAACGGGTAGTTCATAGCGACCGAGCTCATCAATAAAGGCCAGTACATGATCGTGAATAGCGGATGGGGAGCCATCAGCGTGGGCGGGCATGCCCACCACCAGACGATTTGGCCGCCACTCCTCGATGAACCGGGAAATTACCGTAAAATCAGGCCCCGCATCGCTATTGGTTGCAATGCCAAGCGGGCTGGCTGAGCCAGTGACATCCTGCCCGACCGCAACACCAATGCGCCTGAGACCGAAGTCGAAGGCCAGAATGGTCTCGGGTCCGGCGTTGTCAGGCATGGCCGGCATCGGGAGAAATCTGGCTGATATCGATACCCAGTTTGTTGGCAGCCAAGGCCCAGCGGTCTTCGAACGGCGTTTCGAAGACGATGTCGGGGCTGGCCGGTACGTTTAGCCATGAGTTCGCGAGCATTTCGTCTTCGAGCTGACCTGCCTGCCAGCCCGCGTAGCCAATCGCCACCAGGGATTGCTTCGGTCCCTCTCCTATTGCGAGCTTATCGATGACGTCGCGCGATAAAGTCAGCTGAATAGCATCGGAAACGGCCACCGAATTCTCATAGCACTGTTCGGCATCGTGCAAGACGAAACCCCGCTCCTGTCCAACGGGTCCACCCATCAGAACGGGCTCCAGCGCGACGTCGGGGCTGACGTTGGCGACATCCATTTGTCGCAATAGTCCGCCGAGCTGCAGCGTCAAAGGTCGATTGATTACGATGCCAAGCGCACCCTCACTTGTGTGTTCACAAATAAGCGTCACGGTGCTGCTGAAATTGGGGTCCTCCATTCCAGGCATGGCGATCAGCAACTGATTTGTCAGTGAGCCAGTGATTTCCATATTGCTAGTATCGGCTCTGATCGTGTCCGACACAACAGGCCGGTTAATCCAGGGTGAATTGCACCCGACGTTGCAGTAAGTCTGCCTATTCAGCCTGCGCTGCAGCGGAAGTTACCTGCTCAGTAAACAACCATTTGTAGGCGAACCGCAGACTGTCGTAGTCGGCCTGAACCTCAGCGGGGAACGGATCGAACGGTGAGGCGCGACGTAGTATGTTGATTGCCGCCTGGTCGAGCACTTTGGAGCCGCTGGACTTTCGAATGATAACTTCGGTGAGTTGTCCCGAAGCAGCGATGGCAACTTCAAGGGTGGGACTGCCGGTTAAGCCCTCAAGCGGGCCCAGTTCGGGGAAATATTCGTCGCCAACGGCTTCAATGCGTCGTTTCCACTGGTCGAGATAAGCTGCAATGTTTGATTCGCGAGTGTCGGCGCTAATGATCAATTGTCGTGCCCGGTCGTCATGAATCAGCAGCGTCGCGCCATCGGCCTGTGGCAACGGCAATGACAGATCGCTGCCCGACTCGAGCGCGATTGCGGTGCTTTGGTCAGGTTGCGGATCCTCGCGCGGGCTGTCGGCCACTTTGAGATCCTGTTCGCTCTCGGCAGACAGAACCTGATCTGCAGACTGCTCATGTTGATTCGATTCCAGCAGGCCCTGACCATCCTCCTGGCCGATGTTGTCTATCGGCGACGCGCTTTGCAAAGGCGCCGATGCGCGCACTTGATCCGCCGTGTTGCCACCGCCAAGCTGGCTGACCTGCGCCAGATACTCGGCCTCGTCAGGTCGGTCGATACTCTGGTCAGGGTCAGCGATTATTGTGACTTCCAACGAGATCGCTTTGTTGAACTGATCGGATATCTCAGCGTTAAAGGTAACGCCGATAATCAGAATGCCGTGGATGAGTGCCGCAAGAAACAACATCGCCGGCAGCCGGTCAGGGGCTACATCAGCGACGAGCTGTATATCGTCCAGCGACTCTGAACTCAATGCGATGCTGGCCATAGTCGGGTCAACGTTCTGCGGTGTCGGATTTGTTACTCAGTTTACTTAATTCGGTCTTCGCGCGCCCATATTTTGTAAAAAATCAGCCGGTTATGGGAATAGCTGTTTGTGCCACGGGGAATAATTCTAACCATTGATGGCACGCTGCGATGCGACACAAGTCACTGATGACTAGTTCAAATGACTCTCAATGGCATCGAACAGAAGACCGGCGATATTGAGGTCAAAGCGATGATCCAGCTCGCGAATTCCTGTGGGGCTGGTCACATTGACCTCGGTCAGATAGTCGCCAATCACGTCGAGGCCGGCAAATATAACGCCTTGCTCACGCAACACCGGGCCAACTTCGGCACAAATCGCACGATCGCGGTCCGATAATTCCTGGCCCTTGCCGACGGCGCCCATCACGAGATTGCCGCGATTGTCATCCGCGGACGGGATGCGCGCCAATGCATAAGGTATGGGCTCGCCATCAATGAGCAAAATGCGTTTGTCGCCGAGTGAAATCTCGGGGATGTAAACCTGCGCCATTGCAAATCTCTGGCCGTAATCCGTCAGCGTCTCGAATATAACGTTCGCATTGTTGTCGCCTTGCTGGATAACGAAAATCGATTTGCCACCCATGCCGTCCAGCGGCTTGACAACGATGCGTCCGTTCTCGGCCAGAAACTCCTTCATCTCGGGCATCGAGCGAGTAATCAGGGTTAGCGGAGTGCAGTCGGGAAACCATGCTGTGTAAGCTTTCTCGTTCATGTCGCGCAGCGCTTGCGGACGGTTGACGACAAGTGCGCCTGCGAGCTCGGCGCGGTCAAGAATGTAAGTCGTGTAGATGTACTCCATGTCGAACGGCGGGTCCTTACGCATGAGGATCGCATCCAGTGTGCCAAGCTGCCTATCTTCATGGGGGCCCAATTCGAACCAGGATGACAAGTCATCGCGCACTCGCAGGCGCCGTGATCGACCGATCGCTACGCCGGCGAGCAGTTTCAGGTCTTTTTGCTGGAAATAGTAAATTTCCGCGTCGCGGCGCTCAGCTTCAAGAAGCATTGCGAGTGAACTGTCCTTTGCTGGCGTGATGGACTCTATCGGGTCCATCACCACGCCAATACGAAGTGGTCTGGTAGCCATTGTGTGCTTCTAATTCCGTTGCTGGTGTCGAGGCGAGCAACTATACAGACACATCGAGCCACGCTGTAGCCGGAGAATGGATATCGCGAGACCTGCCGGCAGCAATTTGGCCAATTCACGAGGATTCTGCGAACGCAGTAAAGAAGCTGTCCGTAAGCCTTGATATTCGGTCTTTTTTTTCGTCTGCGGCGGGCGTCGTAGCGGGAGTTATGTCAATATGGTACAAGTCGGCTTGGCTGGACATCTTGTGGCTCGAAATGGCTTTTGTTCAGTGGCTTAGGCGCGATGAGCGCCAGCAGAATCCGGCAATTTGCAGGCACACAAATAGCTTGAAGAAGAATCGTACTAATAACGATTATTGGGACTGGGCCACAAGTGCGACGCGGCCCGATTGATTTAGAATTTATCTGAGCAAGAGGAAATCCGGTGTCGAGTAGCGCATCCCGAAGTTTGAGTGGCCTCAAGATACTTGTTGTCGACGACAGTAAGACCATCCGCCGCACAGCCGAAACGCTGTTAACCAAGGAGGGTTGCCATGTATTTACCGCGATTGACGGCTTCGATGCATTGTCAAAGATTGCTGATCATCAACCGGACCTGATCTTCGTGGATATCATGATGCCGCGTCTCGACGGTTATGAAACCTGTTCATTGATCAAGCACAACAAGGTATTCAAGGAAACGCCGGTCATCATGCTCTCCAGCAAGGACGGCCTGTTCGACCGAGCGCGTGGCCGCATTGTGGGGTCCGAACAGTATTTGACCAAACCCTTTACAAAAGACGAACTGCTTGGCGCAATTTCTAATCAGCTTAACTAGAAAGATCCTACTAATGACCTACTTCAATGAACTGCAAAGGAAGTTTTAATGGCAGTTATTCTCATAATCGACGATTCGCCAACCGAGCTGCACTTGTTTCAAAACATGCTCGAGAAGAATGGCTTTGGAACTATGGTTGCTGACAATGGTGAGGAAGGCCTGCGGCAAGCGAAGTCGTCCCGACCTGACTGCATATTGATGGATGTGGTTATGCCCGGAATGAACGGTTTCCAGGCGACGCGAAAGCTTACGCAGGATCCCGACACCGCGCGTATTCCCGTGATCATGATTACTACCAAAGATCAGGAAACTGACAAGATCTGGGGCATGCGCCAGGGCGCGGTCGAATATCTCGTAAAGCCGGTCGTGGAGAAAGAACTGGTTGCGATGATTCATGCGGTGATGGCCACCTGAATGAGCGAGCCAATCGACCTTGCTTCGCTCATAAAGCAGCCGTTCGAGCTGCTGAAGGAGATCGAGCGCCGCAGTCGTGAAGTACACCCCGGGACCGGCGGCACAGGGCTTCCTGACGAGTGGGTTGGTGTTGGTTTTCGTATCGGAGAAGAGCAGTTTGTTGCGAACCGCGAGCAGGTTCGTGAAGTGTTGATGCTACCGGAAGCAATGACACGTGTTCCGGGCGCTAAACGCTGGATGCTGGGTATCGCAAACCTGCGTGGACACTTGTTGCCATTGATTGACGTCAAGTTGTTGCTCGGCAGCGGCAGGACAACCTTGCGCCGTTCCACGCGGGTTATCTCGATCAATCATCGCGAAGTGCCTGCTGGACTGGTGGTTGATGAAGTGCTCGGTTTTCGTCGTTTTTCGGAGCATGAGTTCACTGATGAGTGGCCGGAGACGATCGTGCGATGTGATCGATTTCTGACCGGGGCATATCAGCGTAATGACGAAATGTGGCCAGCTTTCAATCTGACCGAATTCGTCGAAAGTAACTTATTTTTACAGGCAGCGTCCGATTAGCAGACCGCTGCGAAGCCTCGGCAGAGACTGAGTCAAAGATACAACGTCATATACATAGAGTTATAGAAACCAATGGCCAAAAAAAATGAAACATCCTCCACTTTCAGGGCCGTCTCGATAGCGACAGTCTTGTCGCTGCTCGCGGCCGCCGGATTGGCGTTCCTGCAGGCTGGAAGTAGTAATCCGTCTGTGGCTGAGCTGGCTGCTTTGTCGCAGGCAATTCCGTCTCAGGCTGACCAGGCATTGGCGGGCGAAAACAGTGCCTTTGACCAGTTGGACGTCAGCGTCAAGCGTCTCGCCCAGCTGCGGCGTGCCGCAGGACCCGGTGTGCCAGGCAGCTCAAGCCAATGGCAGGAACTCGAGTCACTGGCACCGCGCATCCTGGAACGACGTGATGACGTCGAAGCAGTCAATGACGCTACAGCAAAAATTGTCAGCAATGTGGGACCGATGCTCGAGCTGTCGAATGAGCTTTTGAGTCAATCCGGCAGTACGGCACTGATCCAGGAGTTTCAACAACGCGCCGCCGCCGTTGCTACAGCCGCTGACAGTCTGACGACAAATCCCGATGCGGTAACCGTTGCAAGCGGTATTGCCGAGAATGTCGCATTCCTGCGGTCAGTCAGCGATGCATTGTCGGGCGAGCCTACACAGCTCGATGTACGGCCGTTGAGCGAACAGAATCGACAGGTAGCACTAGTTCCCATCATCAGTCATCTGGCGGATATTGAAATACAGGTTGACCGAATCAATGGCAGCGTGAGTCAGGTAGCCGGGCTGACGGACGTAGGTGACGAATTGCGTGCCAGTGCGGCCAATCTTGGCAATGCTATCGGCGGCGCAGGTTCAGTTAGCGTATTGCCTGAAGTAATGCAGACGCCATGGTTGCCTCTCGGTCTGATATTTCTTGCCTTGATTTTGGTGATTGTGCTGGTTGTACTGAACAGCGGGGCAGCGAAATTCGAGAGGACTGCAAACGAGCAGGCGGAACAGAATGACCGCAACCAGCAGGCAATTCTTCGGCTGTTGGATGAGATGGGCAGCCTGGCAGACGGAGACCTGACGGTTGCTGCGACGGTAACGGAAGACATCACCGGGACGATTGCTGATTCATTCAACTTTGCAATTGAAGAGCTGCGAAAATTGGTGGCGACCGTGAACGAAACGGCGATCATGGTCGATTCCGCCGCCAAACAAACTGAGAATACAGCGGCGCACATGGCGCGCGCTGCCGACAATCAGGCACGCGAAATTAACGCGGCGACTGAGTCGGTTGTGTCGATGGCGGCCTCGATTGAAGAGGTGTCAGGAAATGCGGAGCGATCATCCGACGTTGCTCGACATTCGGTTGAGGTTGCGCACAAAGGTGGCGAAGCGGTGCGTCGAACAATTGACGGCATGAACGCCATTCGTGAAACGATTCAGGAAACGTCAAAACGAATAAAGCGCCTCGGCGAGAGCTCGCAGGAAATTGGCAATATCGTTGAGCTGATCAACGACATTGCGGAGCAGACAAATATTCTCGCTTTGAATGCGTCAATTCAGGCTTCGATGGCAGGCGAGGCGGGTCGCGGATTCGCCGTGGTTGCCGACGAGGTGCAACGACTCGCGGAAAGGTCGACCAATGCGACCAAGCAGATTGAAGTGCTGGTTCGTACGATTCAGGCGGACACAAATGAAGCCGTGGTTTCCATGGAGCGCAGCACAACGGATGTGGTTGGTGGTGCGTTACTCGCAGAAAATGCGGGTGCCGCGCTCGACGAGATCGAGCAGGTTTCAAATCAGATCGCGAGTCTGGTGCAGAATATATCCGGATCTGCCAGACAGCAGGCGGGGTCCGCGGCAGACGTGACACGCAGAACCACGAAGCTTCGTGAGATCAGTGAGCAAACAGGCAAGGCAACGACAGCGACCGCCGCGGCCATCTCGAAACTATCAGAACTGGCTTCGCAGCTGCGTAAAACTGTGGCCGGATTTACTTTGCCCAATGAAGCATTGCAGGTGCGCACTTTGTCGTCGACGTCATCTGACGTTCTCGCCAAGAATGCTGGCGGACGGGCTGAGGTTGGTTGACGATGAGTTTAGCGGTGCAATTTACTGTCATTCACAAGAATCCAGCGGCTCTCGCCGAGGGTCAAGAACTCAGGCTGATTACTAAAGACCGATGACAGGCGAAACGGGCATACAAGAGCAGGTGACCGACGGCGGGCGTGAGCAAAATTCAGCTCGCGGCCTCGCGATCATCAGTGCTGAGCTTATGGAGACCCTCCGTAATGCACACCTCGCGCTCGAAGATTGCGTCGATGGTCGTGGCGGCTCCGCAGCACTGATTCGTGCGGCAGAGCTTTTGCATCAGGCGTGTGGTGCGCTGCGAATCACCGAAACCTATGGCGCGGCACTGCTTGCCGAAGAAATGGAGAGTGGCTGCAAGTACCTGGCTGCGCTTCGAGCTGGAAAGGGCCGGGAAGATGGCCTGGACGCGCTAACTCGCTCGATGGTACAGCTGCCGACCTATATTGAACGCTTGCTCGGAGGGGGTCGCGATATCGCGCTTGTCCTGCTGCCGATGCTCAACGACTTGCGTGCTGCTCGTGGTGAACCCTTGTTGTCAGAAGGCACGTTGTTGCTGCTGAATCTGTCGCCGAGTCGCAGCAATAATCGCAGCGAAGCCCGTAGCGGCAGCGGTGATAATCCAGTCGTTGTTGCCACTCGTTTGCGACCAAAATTTCAGCTCGCCTTGCTCGGCTGGATCAAGGGGGGCAATACCAAGCGTCATCTTGAGACATTGTCGAACGTTGTGGCCGCGCTTGAAACCTCGGCAACACGCGACGATATGTACCAGCTCTGGTGGGTGTCTGGTGCGGTGCTTGAATCACTGCAAGACGGCGGGCTGGAAACTTCGGTCGCGCTGAAACGACTGCTTGGCCAGACCGACCGTCAAATTAAACGGCTGATTGACGAAGGCGTAACGGCGTTTGACAAGCATCCTGTTGACGATCTGCTGAACAATCTATTGTATTACGTCGCGCGCTCAAGCACGGCCGGGACGCGGATTAGCGAAATCCGTGCTGCATTTGGTCTGTCTGAATTATTGCCCGGTGATGAACAGGTGGAACACGCGCGTGAAGCGTTGTCCGCGCCTAGCGTCAATCTTATGCGCACGGTCGCGTCCGCCATCCGGGAAGATCTCGGCCGGGTAAAAGACGTGCTGGATATCTATGTCCGTACGGGCATGAACAATTCATCGGAGCTGGTGCCACAGCTCGAGTTACTCAAAAAGATTAGCGATACCCTCGGTGTTCTCGGCCTGGGTGAGTTGCGTGGCGATATCGAAGGTGAAATTGATCGCCTGAAGTCGGTTGTAGAGCGCGGCGGCGTCGCCGATGATCAGGTCATTCTTGATATAGCATCAACACTACTGCGGGTTGAGGACCGTCTGGACCAGCAGCTGGTGCGCCTCATCACGCCCGCACCGCCAGGACCTGACGGGCAAGCGGTGGAGCTGCCGCCGCAGGAAGCTGCGGATTATAAGCAGGTTGCCGAATCGGTCATGCGCGAGTGCATTATCAATCTCGCACGCATTAAAGAAACGGTTGGACAGAGCCTGGCATCGCGAGCCGGATCTCAGGGCCTCGACAGTATTCCGTCGCTGGTGCGTGGCATCAATGCCGGTCTGATGATGCTGAACAAGACGCGGGCGATGGAAGTCGTGGAGCGATTGGGTCAGTTGATCATGTTGGCGCTGCGCGGCGGTGGGCCGGCGCGTCTGACACAGAAAGAGACGGATCGCCTTGCCGACGCGATAGTGAGTATCGAGTACTACATGGAAACGGTGAAAGCGGGTCGCACTGAGCCGTGGTACATGCTCGACAATGCGGAAGCGTGTCTCACCGTTCTGCGTGATCTCGAACAGCGTCTGCTGCAGGATGAGGAGGACGAGCCACACGTCGCTGCGACGATGAAGATCGCTCAAGCCGATATTCAGGCGCGTGCGGATGCAGAGTCGGCTGCCGCGGCTGGGCTCGAAACTGAGGTCATGCCGCTACCGGTTATCGCCGAGGATGCTGAGCATCTCGATCCCGAGCTTCTGGAAGTTTTCATTGAAGAAGCGAGGGAAGAGATCGCCTCGATCAAACGCAACATTCCCGCGTGGCGCGATGCACCGGATGATATGGAAACACTGATCACGATCCGGCGATCATTCCATACTTTAAAGGGTAGCGGTCGCATGGTGGGTGCAGAGCGCATCGGCGAGTATTGCTGGAGCATCGAGGACCTGCTCAACAGGCTGATCAATCGCACGATGGTTCGTACACCGCCCATGGTCGACTTTATTGTCGAGGCCACAGGTGCCGTTCCGGAACTGGTTGAGCAGTTGGAGGTCGGCGCTGACCCGAGCTCTGATATCAGTCTCTTGATCGCGAGAGCAAACGCATTTGCAGCCGGCGATCCAAATGCAGCCGTGTTGATGATCAAGACGCAACAACAACCCGTTGCAGAGGAAGCTGACGTCGGTCTGGAAATGGACCCAGTGCTGCTCGACATCTTTTCCAAAGAGACCGCGGGCCATCTTGCGGTTATCACAGATTACCTCGAGGCCTGCACGGGGCACCGACCACCGTTCGATGTAACCGATAAGCTGTATCGGGCTTGTCACACGCTGCACGGCAGCGCGAACATGGCCAATGTAGAACGCGGTGTTGCAGTAGCGGGCATTCTTAATCGTTTCGTGCGTCGCGTTTACGACTACAAGGTTGGTTTTCAACAATCCGGACTGGACGGGCTCAAGGCCGCCTCGCGCGCGATCGCTGCCATTGTGGCTGATATCAATACACCAGAACGCACACGCGCCGACTATACGGCGTTGATTGCACACCTGACCCGGCTTTCAGATGCGGTTCAGCCGCCCGGAACGGTAGCCGCCGCACCGCCGCCAGAATTGGTGGTGGCTCCGGAGCCGGACGTCGTGCAAGAGATAGAGACGCCCGAAGCAGCCGAATACGATGCAGAAATCGCGGCCATCTTTACCGAGGAGTCCGCCGAGCTGCTCGAGGCCGCAGATAATTCCTTGCTGGAGTGGTGTAAAGACAAGAATTCCCGACCAGCAATGGATGAGCTCAAGCGACTTTTGCATACCTTGAAAGGTGGTGCTCGCATGGCCGGAATTACGGCCATGGGTGATTTGAGTCACGAACTGGAAACCTTGTTGATTTCTGTGGATCAACAACGCATCAAGGCAACCCCGGCTGTTGAGGATTTGTTGCAGAAAAGTGTTGATGAACTGCATCGTATGCGAGATGCCGTAATTGCCAGCAAGGCGGTCAAGTCGGCGACCGACCTGGAACAGCGAATTCAGCAGGCTAACGCTGGCTTCGAAATTGCTGACGACGCCGATGTTGAAGAGGCGACCGAGAAGACCGGGGTTGTAGCAGCGGAACCAGGCGCGTTCACGATCGAGCCGGAAGACACCGTGAGCATGGTTATTGTTGATACGCCACTTGCGGACGAATTGGCTCTCATCGCAAAGCCGTCAGAGGCAAAAACGCCACAACCGACGCTCGAACCAGACACTGAGGAAGAGCCGCAGCCGGCAAAACCGGAACCAGCAGAGCCGAAGCCCGAACCGAAGCCAGAGCCGAGACCACAAACGATCACTCGGCCCAAAGTTACGGAGCCGACTCGACCGACAGCTTTACGTCAGCCCGAGCAGCGCCAGGAGTTCGCACGCATCGATGCGGAGCTGCTCGAGGATCTGCTGAACGCAGCGGGCGAGATCAGCATTTATCACTCGCGGCTTAGCCAGCAGGTGACCACGATCAATTTTCATGTCGATGAGCTCGAGCAAACGATTAGTCGCCTGCGTGAGCAACTAAGAAAACTCGAGATCGAAACAGAAGCGCAGATCATGCACGGCCATCAGGATACGTTGATTGCGCGCGACTTCGACCCTCTTGAGCTCGATCGATATTCAAATATTCAGCAGTTGTCGCGCGCACTCGCGGAGTCGGCAAGTGACCTGAACAGCCTGAAGGAACTGCTGCAGTCGGTGACCACTGAGGCCGAGGGCCTGCTGGTGCAACAGTCGCGAGTTACGGCTGAATTGCAGGACGGGTTGATGCGAACGCGCATGGTGCCGTTCGAGCGCAATGTGCCGCGATTGACGCGTCTGGTTCGACAGGCTGCCGACGAAGCTGGCAAGCGCGTAGAACTCGCAGTAGAGGGTGCTTCAGGCGAACTTGATCGTCAGGTACTCGACAAAATGTTGCCGCCGCTTGAGCACATGCTGCGTAACGCTATTGTGCACGGCATCGAATCGCCCGACGAGCGACAGGCTGATGACAAACCGGCCATGGGGCGAATTACGATTCGCCTGCATCGCGAAGGTTCGGAAATGGTTATTGATGTCTCAGATGATGGTGCTGGCCTGGACGTTGACGCGATTCGCAGCAAGGCCTACGAACTCGACATGCTGAAGCCTGAAAGCAAGGTGTCAGACGAAGAGATAATGGAGCTGATTCTGACACCAGGCTTTTCCACAGCAGGGAAAGTTACGCAGTCCGCCGGTCGCGGTGTCGGCATGGATGTCGTCGCGAGCGAAATCAAGAAGCTGGGTGGTTCGCTACGCATTTCCTCGGTTACGGGGCAGGGAACGAACTTCACGGTCCGCCTGCCGTTTACGCTGGCGATCACACAGGCGCTTATTGTGCGCACCGGTGATGAGGTCTACGCGTTGCCGCTGCCATCGGTTGAAGGCGTCGCGCGGATCCCGCGCAGAGAACTCGAGAGCTTGCTGAGTCAGAGTGAGCCAAGTTATGAATACGGTGAGCAGACCTATAAGTTCCGACATCTCGGCATGTATCTCGGTGGCCAGCCAGCGCAGCTGCCGCAAGACGAGGCATTTGTGCCGGTTATTCTGGTCAAAGCGGGCGAATATTCGGCAGCATTGCTGACTGACGAGATGCTGGCGAGTCGCGAAATCGTGGTCAAGTCTGTTGGACCGCAATTGACCAGCATACGAGGTATTTCGGGAGCGACAATTCTTGGTGATGGTCGCATCATTCTGATTCTCGATGTCACCGCGTTAGTGCGTACTGGTGCTCCGGTTGTCGAACTCAAGAATGCAGCACCAGTGCCGGCCGATGATCGACCGCTTGCTCTGGTGGTTGACGATTCCATCACGGTACGCCGCGTTACAGAACGAGTATTGCAGCGCAGCGGCATGCGCGTCGTGACTGCGAAGGATGGACTTGACGCCATCAGCGTGTTGCAGGACCACAAGCCCGATATCATCCTGCTGGATATCGAAATGCCACGCATGGATGGCTACGAATTTGCGTCGCATGTGCGCAATGACGACCAGGTTGCCGATGTACCGATTATCATGATTACTTCACGCGTTGGTGACAAACATCGGGCGCGAGCGATCGAGCTAGGCGTCAACGATTATTTGGGTAAACCGTATCAGGACGCACAGCTGCTCGATGCGATCCAGCGGCTCCTTGAGGAACAAGGGAAGAGTTTGACATGAGCACTGAAGTCGAAGAGCTATATAGCTTGCTTGTGCCGCTGGCCGAAGATCGGCTGATTGTGCCGCGAGCGTGTGTCGCCGAAGTCGTGCGCTACTCAAAACCTGATCAGGAAGCCGGTGCGCACGACTGGATGCTTGGTATGGTGAACTGGAATGGACGGCAATTACCAGTCGTTTCATTTGAAGGTACGATAGGCAAGGAAGTGCCGGTTGCTACTGGCCGAACACGAATCGTTGTTTTTACATCGAGTACCGGACAACTGAAGTCAGGCTTTTTCGGTGTGATCACGCAGGGCTTTCCGCAGCTGGTTCGCGTCAATCGAGACGTGTTGAAGCTTGATGCGACCGAAGGCTGGCCTGAAGGTGCGCCCGTCTTGTGTCGTGTCAAGATGATCAACGAGTTTCCGCTGATTCCAAATTTGGATGCGTTGGAAGAAATGCTGGTCGCAGAGACTCTGCAGGCCTGAGCGCTCTGCAAGTCGCGCATCAGGCGCGTAAGTCTCCCCACATGGATTGCACCACTGCTATCGCAGCGACGGCGGCTGTCTCGGTGCGCAGAATCCGCGGGCCAAATGTGACTGCGGTGCAACCCGCGACCTCGGCATCTTCGTATTCATTGTCGCTAAAACCACCTTCGGGCCCGATTAGCATGCAGATCTTGGTGGCGGGAGCGGGAATCGACACTAGTGGAACATGGGCATCCGGTCGCAGGATGATGTCAATATCTGCTTCTTTGCTCCTGCTGCCGAACCAGTTTTTAAAGTGAATCGGCACGTCGACCAGAGGTGGCCGGACCCGACCAGATTGTTCGCAGGCGCTTGCCGCGATATTCTGCCAATGGTCGCGACGCTTCAGTGCGCGGTCCTCGTCCAGCTTGACCACGCCATGGTCGGTGAGAATCGGGGTTATCCTTTTGACGCCGAGCTCTGTTGCCTTCTGTACTACGAAATCCATGCGATCGCCGCGGGAAATTCCCTGCACCAGATGTATCTTCAACGGCGATTCTGTTGCGGTCTCAATCTTCTCGCCTATGGCGAGTACGCAGGTCGATTTCGCGATACTGACAATGGTTGCGACATACTCGCCACCCTGACCGTTGAATACCGTCAACTGATCGCCGGCCTTCAGGCGCAGTGCGCGACCGAGATAACGCGCCGGGTCGGCACCCAGTTCTAATTCTGAATTCGGTGTCAGTGTTTCGTGAAGAAATAGTCGGGTGCGGTGCATCGAGCGTCCTGATCCTGCTGCTTGGCGTTGACAGCCAATGGTCTCAACGACGACTATCGTCTTTCCACGCTCAGGAGGCAACTCCGGCACTGACTGGCAGCGTCCGCTATGAATGACTATTTAAACTTAACTTGCGCAAACGGGGTAATTGAGTCGGCTCGACAATGCCCCAGCCCTAATCAGGATGAACGTCCTGCTGGCTTCGCTGCGGAGCTTATTGTCGTGCATGGCATCAGCCTGCCTCCCGGCGACTACGCCGGGTCGCAAATTGAGCAGCTGTTCACAAATTGCCTGGATTGGGATGCGCACCCGTATTTCGGCGAAATCCGCGGCATGGAAGTTTCGGCCCATTTGCTGGTGCGGCGAGATGGAGAACTGGTGCAGTTCGTGCCTTGTGACCGCCGTGCGTGGCATGCAGGCCAGTCTTGTTTTCGCGGTCGAACGACGTGCAACGATTTTTCCATCGGCGTTGAGCTCGAAGGTGAAGATGAGGTGCCATACGACGATCGTCAATATACTGTGCTTGCCCGTGTCATCCGGGCGCTAATGAAGGCGTATCCGGATATTTCTGCCCGCCACATCGCAGCGCACAGTGATATTGCACCCGGCCGAAAAACCGATCCTGGGCCTGCTTTCGACTGGCTACGATTGTATGATGAGCTTAATGACGACGTGCCCGAAGCGGGCCACGATATCGACGCAAACGAGTGAGCTGAACGAACATGAACCTGATTGCCTTGTTAATCGGCCTGATCATTGAGCGTGTTGCCACGCATCTATTCCATTTTCGGCGCTTACGCTGGCTTGATCGAATTATTGACTACGGTTTCAAGGTGGCAGAGCGATTTTCGAACTGGCCTGCTCTGATCCCGATTTTGCTGCTCGCGGTACTACTCGCGTTGCCGGTGTTCATCATCACGTTGAGTCTGGGTGATGCACTGCTCGGTTTTCCCTATCTCGCACTCGCAATCGTAGTGCTGTTCTTTTCGCTTGGCCCGAAAGATATCGGTGAGGACGTTGACGAATACTGTAAGGCGCTGGAGACTGACGACGAAGAACTGGTGCACAACACGGCGAAGGCAATCGTTGAAGGTGACGTGCCGAGCGATCCTGTTGAGCGAATCAGTGTGGTCGAAGCGGCAGTTTGCGTACAGGCCAATAATCGTCTGTTCGCAGTCGTGTTCTGGTTCGTGCTGCTGGGCCCGCTGGGTGCGTGGACATACCGGGTGACAGACCTGATACGTCGACGCGCTGTATTCAACGCGAACCGAGGTGAGGGCCCTGATGCTTCGTCGCATATTGGTGATGCCGCTGTGATGCTACATGGATGGCTTGCATGGATACCGGCTCGATTGACCGCCATCGGATACGCTGTGGCAGGTCATTTCGATGCGGCCTTGCAAGCCTGGAAAGCACCGTCCCCTGAACGCGGTAGCTTGCCCTCGCAATACAGTGAAGACTTGCTCGCTCGAGTCGGTATTGGTGCGCTTGCCTTGCACGATGAGGATGGTGAGAGCTTGACGGAACGTGCTATTCGCGGCGCAGCTGCTGCCAATCGACTGGTGTTTCGCTTGTTGCTGATCTGGTTTGTTGTCATCGCCGCGATGACGCTGTACGGATTCTCCATATGATGGCAGGGCGCGTTGTCGCCCTGATACTTGTTTGTGCTTCTCTGACCGCTTGCAGCGATACGGCTCGAACAAGCGTTGAGCTCGAGCAGACTGATGCATTGCCGATCGCAAGTCGCGTTGTAACGCTGGCACCCAATCTCACCGAGTTGGTGTTCGCCGCCGGAGCCGGTCAGAGTCTCGTTGGTGCCAGCGCTTATTCTGATTACCCTCCAGAAGCATTGGATTTGCCGCTGACAGGCGACGCATTCATGGTTGATCATGAGCAGCTGGCGCTGCTGCAGCCCGATCTGCTGCTCGTTTGGCAGAGCGGCACCCCGGCGCATGTTGTGGATGAGCTCCGAGGGATGGGATACCGCGTCGAGTCAATTCGCACGCGCGGTCTTGAAGATATCGCAGCCGCGCTGCTGCGGATCGGTGAATTGACGGGGCATGGCGACGCCGCAGCCACGGTCGCAAAGGTTTATCAGAGTCAACTTCAGGCGCTGCGGGATGAATTCAGCGGTGCAGAGCCATTGAGCGTTTTCTATCAAATTTCCAGTCGACCGTTGTACACGGTCAATGGCGAGCACTACGTGAGCGAACTGATAGAACTGTGTGGCGGCCGCAATGTATTCGTTGGCCTAAGTGATCTGGCGCCAACCATTGACGTTGAGGCGGTCATTGATCTGGATCCCGAGGTTATGCTGGCAAGCACCGATGCGGGCGACGATGCGTTCGCAGAATGGAGTCGTTGGCCACACATCGCTGCAAACAGGTATGGCAATCATTTCTTGCTGCCGGCTGACGAAGTCGGTCGGGCAACGCCGCGAGTGATCGTTGCCGGAGAAGCACTCTGTGCTGCTCTGCAAACAGCGCGTGAACGCAGAGCACTGGCTAAAGACTCTCAGTGAATGACGACGACTTCGATATTCGGCGGGCCCGACCCGACGACTATCACAAGTCTTGTCTGTTGTTGACAGCTGCGGGACTGCCTGTCGAGGACCTGACAATTGATCATCTGGAGGGCTTCCTGGTAGCAGAACAGGCAACAGGCGTCATTGGCCTCATCGGCATTGAGGTGTTCGGCCAGGTTGGTCTCTTGCGTTCACTTGTTGTACACCCGGGTCGTCGTGGACTCGGTCTCGGCCAAGCTCTGGTTGACGCTTTGGAAACTCAGGCAGTGGCACAGGGGCTTGGTGAATTGTGGTTGCTGACAATCGATGCAGATCAGTTCTTTGACCGGCTCGGGTTCGTGGCGGCCAGTCGTGCCAGTGCGCCTGAGTCGATAGTCAGAACGCCGGAATTTTCAGACTTGTGTCCGGAAGGTGCTGTGTTGATGAAAAAACGCGTAAGCGATGCGAGCAAATAGCGGCCTAGTCGCGGTCACGACTCCAGAGAACTTCCTGCCCGGATTCACCACGCGCTAGTACGCGGGCAACGACGAATAACAAATCTGACAGGCGATTCAGGTATTGAATCGCCTCAGGCCGCACCGCCTCAATATTGGCTAATGTGCCGACCCGACGTTCAGCGCGGCGAACGATCGTTCTTGCCAGATGGCAGGCGGCAGCTGCCTGGCCGCCACCGGGCAGTATGAACTCTTTTAGCGCCGGCAAATCTTCATTGAATTCGTCGAGTTCCGACTCAAGTCGGTCGATGAACTTCTGGGTGATTGCGCTGTGCCCCGGTATGCACAACTCCCCGCCGAGCTCGAATAAATCATGTTGCACCTCGGTCAGGCAGTGGCGAACATTTTCCGGTATGGCAGGGGCGGCCAAAACAACGCCGACAGCACTGTTTGCTTCATCGACAGTGCCGTATGCCTCAACACGCGGACTGTCCTTGGCGACGCGACTGCCATCACCGAGGCCGGTGGAGCCATCATCGCCGGTACGTGTGTATATCTTGCTAAGCCTGTTGCCCATTAAAGAGTGCTCATGAAAGTTTCGCCCTGCGGGTCGTGGGCTATGTGCGATCTAAGATAGGCAGGCTCATCTGCCCAGTCAAGCAGTGAGTTTTCTGCTTGAGTCTTTAGCACCGAGCGGCCATAGTTGCGCGGTTCACCTACGCGCAACAGCAGGATAGAACCTTTGAACTCATCGATTCCAGAGAACGCCTCAGAGCATTTGGTCATTGCGATGCAGGCGGCACATGCTGCCGCAAAGATCAGCCGTGGCTACTTTGCTGGTAACTTCGAAGTGATGACGAAAGCAGATATGACGCCTGTGACTCAGGCTGATGTGGAGTGCGAACAGGAAATTCGCCGCATAGTTCTTGATCGTTTTCCTGAGCACGGATTTTATGGCGAGGAAACTGGCCGCACGCAGGAAGATGCTGAGTTTCTGTGGCTGGTAGATCCTATCGATGGCACCAAGGGATTTGTTCGACAATACCCGTTCTTCTCGACGCAGATCGCGTTGATGCATAAGGGTGAGATCATCCTGGGTGTATCCAGCGGTACCATGTTCAATGAACTGGCGTGGGCGGAGAAGGGCAGCGGGGCATGGCTAAATGGCGAGAAACTGGCGGTAAGCGCTATTACAGATGCAGACCGCGCGGCTGTTTCGACCGGTAACCTGAAGTCGCTCGCCGGCAGTTCCGGGTGGTCCGAACTTGGCGCAATCGTTGCGCGAGCTGATCGGATTCGCGGCTACGGCGATTTCTATCACTATCATCTCCTGGCGGCCGGAAAGATTGAGGCGGTTATCGAGTCCGACGTCAATATCCTGGATATTGCGGCGCTATCAATAATCGTTTCTGAAGCGGGCGGCACATTTACCGACCTGAACGGCGCGGCGGTTGATCTCGATACGCGCTCGGTACTGGCTGCGAACGCATCCTTACATGCTCAGTACCTGCAGCAATTGCAGGGAGTCATAGGCTAGTGGGCAGCACGTTCCTCAGCGGCGACGAACAAACTGCGCCCACGCCAGCTGATTTCTTCCATGCGAGTTGCATAAAGACTGCTCAGTGTTGCTGCGGTAAGGACTTCGTCGCAATTGCCGAAATTCCAGCTACCATCTCCGTACAACAGCAGGCAGTGGTCCGCATAACGAACTGCGAAATTAACATCATGCAAGCTGGCTATCACCGTCGCACCGTTATCAGCCGCATTTCTGAAAATACGCAATGCATCCAGTTGGTGCTGTGGATCGAGATGGTTGGTCGGTTCGTCCAGCAGATAGACATCGGGTGTCTGCGTAAGAGTCTGTGCAAGAGCAAGACGTTGTCGCTCACCACCGGAGAGTGTCAGCACGTCCCTGGTAGTCAGCTCAGCAAGGTCCATTGAGGCCAGCGCAGTGTTGGCGATGGCGTAGTCGGCGGCGGTTTCCCAACTAAGCCTGTCGATGTGGGGGTGTCGGCCGATCAGGGCCGTTTCCATCACTGATGCAGGAAATACGTCGTCCGTGACCTGTGGCAAAAATGCGAGGTGCCGAGCAACCTCCTGCCTCGGCGCCGTTGCAACATCTTTGCCGAGCAAAGTGACGCATCCGTCATCAGGTTCGCGAAGACCAGCCAGAGTCATGAGCAGCAGCGATTTACCGGCACCATTGCGCCCGAGCACCGCAATGAACTCGCCACGCTTCGCCGTAAAGGTAAGCGCCTCGACAAGCAATCGACCGGGCACGCTGACGCGGATTTTTTCACTGGCGAGTGACTCGGAATTATCGCTGCTCATCTGGGCAGCGTAGCTCAGCTACGGACCGAGCAAAAGCTGCGCTGCTGCCTGTGGCCGGCAGCGGCTAGTCGGTCAGGCGGATTTCCTGAGCGGTAAGCGGCCCGATGAGCGCATATTTGAGGCTCTTGGGAATAACCGCATCGTCCTTTGCCAGTGCGATTCGGCCGCCCATTATTTCGGCGAATCGTTGTGGATACAGCGGCGAGCGCTCCGGCTCGGCGAGTCCGTCGGGAAAAGTGGGCTGGCCGCTCGCAAGTTCATATTTGTCCGTGGCGCCAAGCGTATGTAAAAACTCGTGCGCGATAATGACGTTGTTGCTGCCTGAATTGCGTCGGCTTGCATAGGCATTGACGATGCCGATCATGCCTTTTTGCAGACCCACCGAGTTCTCCAGCAGAAAGCCATGGTCTGGATCATGATAACGAACGAATACTCGTACATCGGGTTCGATGCGATCCTGATCGCTGGTCGCACTCGATGCCCACCAGCGCATCTTTAGCGACCAGACCATGACGCCCAAGAAACTGGAATTCTCATCAATGGCAGGGGGTTGCTCGGTAACTGGCTGGCCGAGCTCAACACGAAGTGGACGATCCAGCGAAACACCGTAGCGCTCAGTTTCCTTGGCGACAAAGGCCTCTATTTGCTCGAAAACGCGAGTATCCAGTGTGCTGATATATTTCACACTTGCCTCACTGCCATCCGCATTTATCGGGTAGATCTTGATCCACAGGCTGTTGTTCCAATCAGTGCTGCGCGACTGGCTGAGCCAGGTGTTGAGCACAACAAAAAGCAGAACAAACAGAAGTATCGAAATGCGAATAGCTTTAAACATGGTTTTCATTAGGCCAGTAAATCGGAAGCCGGGCCGCTGACCAGTTCGCAAAACGCCGCGATGACTGGTTCGATACGCCTATTCTGTGAAACCCGTCAATCGAGATCGGGTTTGTGCCGGGCGCTGGTCGCCTGTTCGAAGCTGTGGGCGATTTCGATTAGCGTTTTTTCGCTGTAGGCGGCCCCGATGAACGACATGCCGATCGGTAAACCGGCAATATAACCGGCCGGTACGGTAATGTTTGGATAGCCAGATATCGCAGCGAGTGAAGAACTACTGACGCCGCTGAAATTGTCGCCGTTGACGTGATCTGTCATCCATGCCGGACTGTTCGTTGGCACGATCAGCGCATCGAGCTGGTGTTCGGCGATTGCATTATTCAGTCCGTCAGTCGCAAGCTTCTTGCTCAATTGTAGTGCCTGCAGATAAGCCTCATCGGTAAGGTCACCTTTGGATTCCGACAGAATGAGAATTCCCTGGTCGAATAGGGGCATCGCAGATGCGGCGTTCTCCTGGTTAAAGCTTATGACTTCAGCAAGTGTCTTAATCGGTGCGCCGGATTTTTCAAGGTAACTCGCAAGGTCCGTCTTGAACTCATACAGCAAGACTTCGTAGGAAGCTTCTCCCATGCCTTCAGTATCGATTTCAATTGGGTCAATCACTTCAGCACCTGCGGCCTTAAGGGTCGCGATACTTGCTTCGAAAATCGCTTCGACTTTGGCGAGTTGACCCGCACCAGAGTAACTACGAATCACCCCGATGCGTTTGCCACGCAGGCCATCGGCGGTCAGATTTGCGGTGTAACTGGTATCAATCGTATTGATGTCCGGCGCTGCAGGATCATCCGGGTCAATACCCGTCATAGCGCCAAGCAGGATTGCCGCGTCGCGCACTGTTCTGGCCATCGGGCCTGCGGTGTCCTGGCTGTGTGCGATCGGAATGATTCCGCCGCGACTGACAATACCCAGGGTTGGCTTGATGCCGACGATACCGTTGATTCCCGCCGGGCAAACAACCGAACCATTGGTTTCGGTCCCAATCGCAACCGCAGTCAGGCTTGCCGCGACAGCGACCGCCGAGCCGCTGGATGAGCCACATGGATTTCGCGCGATATCATAAGGATTCCTGGTTTGCCCACCAATACTGCTCCAGCCGCTGCTCGAATTTTCCGAGCGGAAATTGGCCCACTCGCTGAGGTTGGTCTTAGCCAGAATGATCGCGCCCGCATCACGTAGACGACTAACCAAAAATGCGTCGTCGCTGGCAACGTGATCCTTCAGGGCGAGCGATCCGGCCGTGGTATGCATTCGATCGGCGGTATCAATATTCGCCTTTAGCACAACGGGAATGCCATGCATGGGTCCACGCGGTCCCGACTCTTTCCATTCCTCGTCGAGCGCACGAGCGATCTGCAACGCATCAGGGTTCAGTTCGATGATCGAATTCAGCTTTGGACCATTGCGGTCGATAGCCTCGATTCGGTCGAGATACCAGCTCACGAGTTGCTCTGAGGTCAGTTCGCCGCGCTGCATTTGGTCGTGCAATTCAGCAATACTGGCTTCTTCGATACTGGCCGGCTTTGGTGCACATGCCGCAAGCAGCAGGCACAAAACAAGAATGGGTGTACGTCGCATTGCCGATCTCCGCTGGGCGTCGCTTGTCAGACTAAGACGGGGTCCGTGCAACTGCAAGTACGTGACTCTTTCCACTGTTAGCGGTCGGGTGACTGGCAGTCACCGGTAGTGGCGCAAAGCTGCGTTAGTGGGGTTTACGAAAGCGCAGTACGAAGCGATCGGTTTTGCCGCGGATGTCCTCTGCAAACACAGATTTCTGTAGATCATCGTCTGCGTTGCGCAGAATATCGCTGCGTGCGTCGAGCTCGAAACCTGCGGCCTGCATTTCCGCAATCACCAACGCCGGGTCTATGCGGTGAATGGTACCGCCGGTCTCGCTGGGTGCGCCCGCTGCCGCCGCGTGGTCGACAATGCCAACGATACCGCCGGGCTTCAGACTCTTCATGATCTCGGCCAGAAATACCGGCCCATCCATCATGTTCCATTCGATGCTGAGATCTTCGTAGTAAATATCGTGATAAGAGAGAATCATTATCACCGCATCAAACTGATTGGCCTCAAGCAGTAGCTCATTATTTTCGGCCATCAGCACGTCTACATTTGCCAGCCTGTTGTCCGCGTGGCGGAGCTCAAACTCCTCGCCAACATAGTTCAGGTAAGGTTTGCTCGATTGCGCAACGACAGTGCCCTGTTCCCCGACGACGTAAGACATGATTTCAGTGTAGTAGCCGCCCCCGGAAAACATATCCAGAACCGCCATGCCGGGCCCTATGCCTAAGAACTTGAGAACCTCGTCCGGCTTTCTACCCGCGTCGCGCTCTCGATCAGCCGCGGGTCGTGCCGGGTTTGCGAGCGCGTCGGCGTAAACCGAAACATCGATATCAACTGCTGCCGCAGGTCCGGCCGGCGTCGACATGCCGCCATTTGAATCTGTGGCTGATTGCCCGCATGCGGAAACGAAGAGTAGGAAGACAAGGTGCGCGAGTAGTTTTTTCATCGTGGTTCCTGAGTGGCTGTTGCGATGATACTGCTGTTCGGACCTCGGTATGACAGCAAAGTGCCGTATTGCTCAGCGGGACCACTATACAGCTTGAATCCAGCGGGCAATAAAAAGCCCCGAGGCATTTGCTTCGGGGCTCAATTCTCTTTTTTTCAAAAGAGGTAA
>CAZGVL010000010.1:0-69653 GCA_964528965.1 uncultured Woeseiaceae bacterium | reverse complement strand
TTGCAACATCACGGATGCCGTCATCCGTATCTTCCAGATGGCGTATGAACACGAGCGGCGCAGGACCCGCGTAGTTGCTCAGGAATGACTCGAGTTCCTGGTTCTTGTCTCCCCATGCAATATCAATGTCGACAACCAGCGTCGAAGCTCCGGACGTGGCCAGTGGTTCGAGAATTTTGACGAGTTCGCCACGCGGAGTCACGGTCGGCATGCCCCAGGTATCGCGATACAAGGCATTGTCGATATCGACATACGTTACGGGCGTTGTACTACTCGGCCGCACGACAGCAAAGACGGCGGTCCGCACCCACTGGTCGAGTGCGACCCATTCATTGTCCGGGATGCCAGGTAGTACGATAGCGCTGCCGAGCAAGAGATAGCCCAGCAGGTGTGCGGCGAGCAGGGCCAGCGCACGTTTGCGGTAGGTCGAGAGCCGGGTTTTTATTGCTGTTATCAAGCTCATTGAAGATCAGAATACCATTGGACCCCATCAGGTGCCCAATTGACCCGCCCAGGGTTGAGCCGCGTTGACCTGAGTCGCGCAAGCGCCTGTCACTGACCAATCAGGGCAAGGTTCGCTATGAGCTGAAAACCTCGTATCGTGATGGCACGACCCATGTGATCTTCGAGCCTGTTGATTTCATTGCGAAATTAACGGCCCTGGTACCCAAGTTTTGTCCTAGTTCTATCGCGGACATGCGATCGAAAAACGGGCTACTCCAAGCCCGTTACGGAACCGTTTGTATTGTTCAATATCGCCGGTTTAGTCGTCCAGGCGTCTGCTGATGAGTCCGGCAATCAAAGCACCGGCTATCGGCGCGACCCAGAATTCCGCAACGACTCAGCACTTCGCCGATCTGGGCCGCATCGTCCAACAACCGTTCGCGATATTGCTCGTCGGCGGGGAAACGGCAACCCAAGTAGGCATGGCCCGTTGATCCCCCGAGAACCTGCTCGTGGCTCGATACCACCCGAGGGTCACCGTTCGGCGAAATTCGCATCTGCACACTGGACGATCGTGTTTCGGCTGCGACTATAAACTCTTCGATGATGCCGCCCATCATGTCGAATTTGTGCAGGAATCTTTTCGTACGTTTCATTGCCCGACAACCACGCCAGTTCCAGCAGCGCCGCACGAATTCCTGCTTCGCCAGAGCTTACATCTGAATACGTAAATACCGTGCAGGCTTCGCCACCGAAACCTTCATTCAACTTGACGACTGCATTTTTAATATCGGCCGCCGTCCCCGAAGCTCCAGAAGTGCACGGGCAATTGATTTTGCAGCGCCCTGAACTGTTTGGCTTCACCATCACTCACGAGGCATGTACCTTCAACGTCTGCCCAATGTCATCAAGAATGCCGCGCAAGGTGTCGTAGTCCGGATGACGCACGCGTAACCACGCGTTAGCCATATAGCCCGCTTCCACGGGCTGCGTCGGGCTTCCCGGGTTTGGCAAGTGCGCCTTGACGATGCAGTCATCGTACTTCGCATGAATCTCATCGACACCTGAGTAGCCGCTGATCTGGCCGTCCCTGTCAGGTCGGAGTGCGATCATGCCGGCGGCATAGCGCCGCGATGGCGCCGTATGCGTATCACCTTTGACCAGCGCGCACGCCCACTCGAAGAACAGGTCAAACTCGTTTGCCGCGTTGTAAACATCCCATTGTCCAACACCGGGCGGACGGCAGCCGATCTCCGAAAACTTGAGTCCCTTCGGCCCGTAAAACCACTCCATGTGCGTTGCAGATGTGCCGATTCCCAACTCCTTTATGACGTTACGTGTCATCTCGCGGACTTCTTTGTAGCCCGGTGCATCGATGCGATTCGTTGTGACCATCTGCGGTGAAATCCAGCGTTCGCGCATGGCCTCAAGAACACCAGGGTAGTAGTGCGTAATAAACTCATGCCGGACATCACCATCAATGGTTAGTGTGTCGATGTAACCTTCGTGTCCTTCGATAAACTCTTCGATCGCCACAGCGTGGCCGTCAGCGAGACCCGATTCAGCAATGACGCGCTCAAGCTCGGCGTCGTCACGTACTTTGTAGGTTCCTGATGCGCCGGCACCGGCAGGTGGCTTGATGATCACGGGATAGCCAACCGCGGCTGTAAACTCTCTGGCATCCTGTGGCGATTCGGCCCGCGTCGACTGCGCGCAGGAAATCCCGGCCTGGCGCAATGCTTCCTTCATCGCCGGCTTGTCACGACATAAATACGCGGTCTTGATGGACGTTCCAGGAATACCGCGCGCCTCGCGCACGCTGGCAACCGGCATGATATGTGCTTCGATCGTCGCCTCGATGCGATCAACCCACACCTGGCTCTGAACATTCTTCACTGCCTCAAGTAATGAGGGTTCGTGCACAACGGAGCGGACCTGAACGTATTCAGTTAACCAGCCCTTCATTTCATCGTCCAGGTATTCAACCGGGCGCTCGCCGATACCGATGACATTTGCGCCGCTGGCCTGCAGGGCCCGTACGAATTCGCGCTGGTTACGTGGAAACGACGGCTCTACAAAAATGATATTCATTTGCCAGCCAGCTGGCCAAAAATATTCACGTACTGCTCTCCTTGTTGTTGCCAGGAAAAGTCCATGGCCATGCCATTGCGAACGATTTTTTCCCACAATGGCTTGTTGTCATACAGGTCCAGAGCGGTGTTGATCGCCCAAATTAATGCGGTCTCATCATAGTCGCGAAACAGTATCCCTGTGCCGCTGCCGTCACGCGGACTGATCGGCTGAACCGAGTCCGCCAGGCCACCCGTCTCACGCACAATCGGAACCGTTCCGTACTTAAGGCTGTACATTTGATTCAAGCCACAGGGCTCGTAACGAGACGGCATCAGAAACATGTCTGATCCTGCCTCAATCCAGTGTGCCAACCTGTTGTTGTAGCCGCGATAAAAACTGACACGGCCACTCGCATGCTGCTGCGCGGCTGCGAAAAACTTCTCGAAGCGCGGCTCGCCGCTGCCAAGCACCGCCAGTGAAAAGTCTCTTTGCTCAAGCAGCTGCGGCAAAACACCTTCCAGGAGATCGAAACCCTTTTGGCCAACCAGTCGGCTGACAATTCCAATTATGGGCCGAGTTTCGCTCACTTCCAGACCCAGCTCCTCTTGCAGCCGCTGTTTACAGACTTTCTTACCGCTGAGATCTTTGGAGGTGTATTGCTTTGGAGTCAAGGCGTCTGTTGCCGGGTTCCACTCCTTGTCGTCGACGCCGTTAAGAATGCCGATGAGCGCGTCGCCACGGGCGCGCAAAACGTTATCAAGCCCCATGCCGTACTCGGCACCCTGTATTTCTCGCGCGTAAGTCGGGCTGACTGTGGTTAGCAAATCGGCGTGCAACAAACCCGTTTTCAGAAAATTGACGACACCTTCCTCAAGGTCCTCCTGGTGCAGCATGTGCTCGTCGTCGCCAAGGCTGAGGTCGGCAACGATGTCACTGCTGAACATCCCCTGATAGCCGATGTTGTGAATCGTCATGACCGACTTCGTGTCGGCAAATAGCTTGTCCCACGCATAGATAGTTTTGAGGTAAAGCGGAATAAGTCCGGTGTGCCAGTCATGACAGTGAAAGATGTCGGGTGAAAACTCCATGTGCTGGCACATTTCGATCGCCGCACGGGACAGCAGCAGAAACCTCAAATGCTCGTCGTCGGCGGAGGTATACATCCCATCACGATCATAAAAAGCCGGGCAGCGCAGCAGGAAAACGGGTGTGTCATTCTCCAGCACGGTCCAGTCGATATCGTACTTGACGTCCCATGGGCCGATACGCACGCTCAGGTTTTGCAGGTCATCGACCGGCTCGATTGCAAGCCCGTCTCTATTGAGCGTCGAGTAATAGGGCATGAGCACGCGGACATCGTGCCCGGCGCCATGCAGATAGGCGGACAGTGCCGCGCTTACGTCACCTAATCCTCCCGCTTTGGCGAGCGGGGCAAACTCCGAGGTCGCCAGACAGATATTCATTTTTTGCTTCTCGTCACGAATGCTATTCTACGGTATGAACGTTCTTATCATATCTCCTGGTTATCCTGCCGACATGCCTGAATTCACTCGCGGGCTGGCGCAAGCCGGGGCGCGGGTCTTTGGCGTAGGTGATCAGCATGCGGCTGGGCTGCCAGATCTGGTCAAACAGCATTTGTCAGATTATGTACAAGTGTCGTCACTGTGGGACAGCGGCGCTGTCATTGCCGAACTGCAACGCGAATTGCGAGGTCGGCAACTCGACCGCATCGAATGTTTGTGGGAGCCGGGCGTGATGCTGGCGGCGGAGTTGCGCGAGCATTTTGGTGTTGTCGGCATGAATGTTGAGCATTCCCGTCTGTTTCGCGACAAGGAAGCCATGAAGGCAGCGCTCGACAAGGCCGGCATTCGAACGCCGCGCCATCTCGCGGTCGATAGCATCGCCGGATGCTGGGAGGCGGTCGAAAGCATTGGTTTTCCAGTCATTTTGAAGCCGATCGATGGTGCCGGATCTGCTGATACCTATCGCGTTGCTTCGCGAGAGGAGCTGCGCGCGGTGCTGCCACTGTTGCGCCATGTGCCAACGATAAGTATCGAAGAGTTTATCGATGGCGAGGAATACACCTTCGACACGATTACGATTGATGGCGAAATCGCTTACTACAATATCGCCTGGTATCGACCACGGCCCCTGATCGCGCGCAGCAATGAATGGATTAGCCCGCAGGTCATCGCTCTCAAAGATGTCGACCACCCGGATCTTGCCGATGGTGTGAAAATGGGATTCGACGTCATCAAGGCACTGCAATTCGAAACCGGCTTTACGCATATGGAGTGGTATCGCAAGGCTGACGGTGAAGTTGTATTTGGTGAGATTGGCGGGCGACCGCCAGGTGCACACCAGGTCGACCAAATGAAGTACGCCTGCGACTTCGACGTCTTCAAGGCGTGGGGGCAGGCGCTCACGCAAGGCAAAATTCTGGAGTCGTATGATCGTCGTTACAATGTCGCGACCATTTTCAAGCGCGCGCGTGGCATCGGGCGCATAACGCACATTCACGGTACGGATGAATTGCAGGCACGCTTCGGCGAACACGTCGTCTGGAATACCTTGCTGGCGCCCGGTATGCCACGCAGGGATTGGCGCAAGACGCTGGTTTCAGACGGTTTTATTATGCTGCGTCATCCGGATCTGCAGGCGACCATGGACATGGCCGATGCCGTTGGCTCAGAGTTGGAGATGTTCGCCGAATAGCGGCGCTCAGGCGTACTCCGCCAGATACTTCGGTAGCATTTCGCGCCAGGTGACCCAGTCATGATGGTAGTTCGTACCCCAGGGGTCGACGCGGTTCGGCACGCCCTTGGCGCCCAGAATATTAGCGATGCGCCATGATTCGCCGACATCTTCATAGTCGCCCTCGCCAGTCGGGAACAAGATAAGGCGCTTGCGCAGCAACTCGAGCTGGGCACCCTCGAGCCGCGGCAGATAGTGCAAAGGTGAGGAATAATAGAAGTCCTGGTTAAAGCTGCCTTCGAGGTACTTGGATAAATCGAAGGTACCGCTCATTGCGATGGCCAGCTTGAAGACATCCGGGTGACGGCAGACTGTAGCAACGGCATTAAATGCGCCTATCGATGCGCCGGCTGTAATAATCTCAATATCCGCAGTTTGGCAGTCTCTGCGAATCGCCGGCGTGATCTCCTCATAGATAAGGGCGTCGAAACAGTTTTGCAGACGCGAACAGTACTCAGCCGAGTGCTCACCGCTGAACCAGGCCCTTCCGGCTACGCTATCGGTGGAATAAATTTTGATGCGCCCTGCATCAAGCAGCGGTTGCAACACACGGATCAGGTGAAAGCGTTCAATCTCTTCGGCATCACCGCCGGCGGTTGGAAATAGCAAAACTGGCGTACCCATGTGCCCCCAGCGCACGAGTTGCACTTCCTGTTCAACGTTTCGCGAATACCAGCGAAAAACATCCTTCACGACTTTGCGGTCGCGCGGTCAGCTCCCAGCGAGCTCTGAATACGACCCCAAAACAGCTGTGTGAACTCGTCAAACTCATGTTCCGGATACAGCGATTCCACTTTCTCGCGAATCGCATCACGAACACCTTCGGTCGTGAAATAAGCATCGGCGACTTCATCCAGGTGACTCAGATGCTTGTCACAAAACGCGTTGAACTCGTCCACATCGAATCGCTTGCGCGCGATTTTCACGTAGCCCGCCAGTTTTTCGTCGAATGGGATGTCTTTGTCAGCGATGTCGAAATACTCACGCCAGTTCAGGTCTGTGTTCGGTCGGCGCTTGGTTGCGGCGCAAAAGATTGACCAGCGCAAGTTAGCCTTGATTAGCCATGGGAAATGAAAGTGCAGTGATGTCACCTGCGAATCGGGACACGCATTCGCGAAGTCGATCGGGTGCCATACGCCATCACTCAACAGTGACTCGCAGGAATTGAAGTCCCAGCCGAAGAAGGCATTGATAACCATGGTGATGTCCTGGAGACGTTGTTCTTCTTCACTCGAAAGGAAATTGAGGTCCATTCGGTAGCGATCATGCAACGGTGCATCGGGGTCGTAATTCACACAACGCCATTGTGCGCCGAGGCCGATGCAGCGAACGAAGCCATCGAATGGAATGATGCCTTCTTGCAAGTGCATCACGCGCGTGCCGCTTTCCTCATACGCTGCCAGAAGAGCCTCACGATCCTTGATCGCTGTGACACCAACCCAGGCGCCGCCGTCGTAAGGTTTCATGAATAGCGGATAGCCGATCTTGTCGCCTATATCGCCGAGGTTGAACAGCTTGGCGTAGCGCCGTAGCGTTGGTTGCAGGTCGGCGGACTCGAGGTATTCTTTCGGCGGTACCATCCACGTCTTGGGAACCGGGAACCCGAGTCGCATCATCGCGCAATATGAGGTGTGTTTTTCCATTGACTGCAACGTCCATGGATTATTGAGAACGTACAGATCATTGACTACGATGGATTTTTTGATCCACTCGCGCGACGTGTAGTACCAATGTGTCAGTCGGTCGATCACGACGTCGTATTTGCAGGGTTGCATCAGATCGAATGGTTCGATATTAACGCGTTCGACTTCAAAGCTGACGCTGTTCTTGCCGATCGGCAGGGAAAGGTCGAGTTCCTTTAGTAAGGCCTCATAGCAAATTGGCCAGCAAATGTCCGCGCCCAGGGACAGGCCGATATGTCTTGTTTCTTGAGTCACTGTTTTTCCTTTCTGATCTGTTATTGCTTTAAATATAGCAGGTACTCAATCGTTATTCGTAAACCTGCCATGCCGGACCCGGCATAAGCCACGACAGGCCGATGCGCAGCCGATCCCGCCAGTTTTCCCAGTTATGGGCGTCGCGTGCTTCTTCAAAGCGCACTTCGACGCCTTTCGATTGCAGGTGTGGCACCAATGAGCGGTTCTCGTAGATAAGTGATTCGTACATGCCACAACTTATGAAGACCCGTTCCGCGGGCCGCTCGGGCTGTTCTCGAAACTCGTTCATAAAGCGGACCACAGGGTCGAACGCGGGGCCACGGTTGTGACGGCCGATGTCACTGAATGCAAACGAGCCGGACTGCAGTAGCAAAGAGCCGAAACGATCCGGGTAGCGCCAGGCAGTGTGCAAGGAAGCAACACCACCGAAGCTGGCTCCCATCAGACAGCGCGAGTCCCGCTTATCAACCAGAGGATATTCTGCGGACATAAACGGCAGTAACTCCTCGGCGATAAATTTTGCATGCTGATCATTACCCGAGTACTCATTGAGGCGATCCGGCGAATGCACCAATGCTGCGATCAACGGTGGAATTTCAAGCCTGTGGATCAGGTTGTCCAGCACGGCCTTGAGATCTGCGTAACGCAGATAGTCGTCACCATCATGCACGATCAACAACGGATAGCGCCGATTGTCGCGATAGGTCGCCGGCAAATACACCTGTATATCGCGCCTGTCCTGGAACGCGGCGCTGTCCAGCTGCCGGTGCTGCAATGAACCTTCGCGCGACAAGGGGTTGTACTCCGACCACTCCGGTCGCTTGTAGCCAGATCCCTGGCAAACTGAATTGGCACCAAAGGGGTCGTGTGCGATCACGCCATTCAAGGGATCAAGAATCAATTCCTTGTTGTCACCTGAGACAACTTCGAATTTGTACTCGATGCGTGATCCCTTCGGCAATTCGATCGTAGTCGCCCAAAGGTCTGTGCCCGGCACTGCCTGAAATGGCTGGGCGGTGTCGAGACCCGCTATCCAGCAGCGCAAATAGACGGCATCGACAGCGCCACGATAAACAAACGTAACGTCGGTACCGTCGACCAGTGGAAAGCGGGTGTCCCGAAGCAAGGTATCGATCTCAGCCGCATCCGGCTTCGACTGGCGCAACAACTTTTGCAGAGCGCGACTCATCGCGTTTTCACCGTTACAAATTTCCCTTCGCGCGAAACGTGTTGTATCGCCTCACTAGCGGTCACTTTGCCGCCCTGCATACGCAGCAATGACCCATTGTCGATGGTGAGGCAGGTTGCGGGTGAAAAGCGGCGGCTGAAGAGGCTGGTGCGAACCGGGTCGTTTTGTCGCCATCGTCCACTAGCGTCCGGCAATAGTACGGTGCCTGGCACGATGCCTAGCCCCTCGCACATAACCTCGGGGTCTCTACGACCTTGCGGCAAGAGATCATGGAACAAGACGATGCGATCGGAAAGTACCATCGCCCCGGCGGACCAGCCGATAATATTTTTGTTCAATAGCAACGAATCAAAGCCAAACAGGCTCAGGCGATTTATGAGGACAACGACATGGCCGCCTGTAATCAACACGGTGTCGCAGCGTGCCAATTCCTCTTTGAGTGCGGCAACAGTTTCTGCCAGTAAGGGGTTGCTCTCTATGCTGAGCTGCTCATCGAAACGCGCGCTTATCTTACGCGTCTGTCGCAAGTGATGCCGATCGAGCGCACGCAATTGCGAAATGGCATGGCGACGTTCTTCGGCGATTGCGGCGGTATTGCCTTCGACGCGGAGAATCGCACGTGCCGCGATCGTCAATTGGCGCAGCCGCAGTCGGTACATTTGCTGTTGTTCTATTAGTTGATCTTGTCGTTGCCGATAGGCCGACTGCAACGCTTCGTCTGCCGCGAATATTTTCTCAGCACGATTGTAAATACCGAGGTCATGCAATGGATTGGCGACCAAACGCTGAATATCTCCGATGTCGCCTTCAGCTGCCTGCCATGCGGCTGAAATGACGGCAATCGGGGCGTCACCAATCCCGGATTGCGCTATCGCTGCATCGAGATTGACATGCGGGCGTTGTGGGCCAAGCAAAATTTGCCATGGCTCGTTCTCGTTCATGCAAGCTCCACGCGAATTGTACTGACGATTTCCTGCAAAGCGTCCTGCACTACGTCCGTATCCGGATGCCGCACAATGATGTAGCCGTCGCCCTCGTAGCTGTCGCTCGGTGGCTGCCCTGCGCGCGGCAACTTCGCCTCGACGACGATCGATCCGAAGCGCCTCTGTATATCGTCCACACCGCCTATGCGTCTTACGGTGCCGCGGCCCTGGCCACGGATGTACGCTGCACCAGCAGCGTATTGACGCTGCGGCGGCTCGAATTCGCCGAAGGCAATCAGGCGTGGCCACGCTTTGTAGAAATCGACGTCATGGGCATAGGACAGTAGCGTCGAGATCTGGGCGCCCGGCGGACGTGCGCCCAGCTCTGATATTGCGATACTGCCATTCGCCATACGAAACCATTCCATATGGCTCAGGCCCGTTTGCAAGCCCAGCGCCTTGTTGGCCGCAAACCCGGCCGCACGGATAGGATCGTACTCGGCGCCCGATACGTCGCGGGGCAGTATTACGCACCATTGTATCCAGTCATTTTCGAGCACTTCCAGGGGTGATGGCATGTAGCGGGATATTGAATGCCAGACAGGCTCGCCATTGATGAATACGCTGTCGAAAGAGTGTTCGGTACCGCGCACGAACTCTTCGAAAAGCGTTGGATTTTGTGCATTAGGTGGCGACTGCTGCAAGTAGGTGGCGACATCCTCAGGGCGATCCAGCCTGTAAGTCCCCTTACCACCCGCTCCCGCAGGGGGCTTCACCACCACGGGCAGGCCTACCCGGGCAACGAAGGCTTCCGCTGTCTCGCGGTCGCCAACGAGTGTGTGACGCGCGCACGGAATCTGCGCATTTCTCAGTACGTCTTTCATGCGCGACTTATCGCGAAAGTTTCTCGCAGACTCCGATGACAAGCCGTCAATGCCGAGTGTTTCGCGGGCTACCGCAAGCGGCACCTGCAATTGTTCCAGCGGCCCCATGTAGCTGATCGCCTTGCCGAAGCGGGACCCCAGTGCACGCGCCGCATCGACCAGCTGCTGCGGGTCCAGGGCGTCGTCGACACGCCAGTGCCCGGCGATTAAAGCGCGAATGTCCTGCGGTATTTTTTCTTCCGGGTCCTGGCTGACTACAGATAACGCAACGCCTGGAAGCGCTGCAGCACCTTTAAGGAATCGCAGCGTTGCCTCCATGAAGAAAGGAGCTGCAAAGATCACGTGTTGAGTCATCTGCTGAGGATAACCTGATTCGGCAATTATGCGGCTAGTTTGAGTGTCTCAAGTATATACGCGCCTCAGTACTCACAGATGATCGCTACTTTGCTGGACGCAACCTCAACTTCGCCATTTGGCACTGTTCCGCCTCGCGAGCCTGCCTTTGATCGGCGGCAGCAGTTCTGCCATCGGCGCATAACACCGGAGCGACGCGTCGGATATTCGCATACTGACCTCGCTCCACGGACAGTTTCTGCGCGAAGACCAGGTTGATAGCTTGCAGGACCCCAATTCTATTCCCTCAATTTTTCCGATGCATACTTTTACTGGGGTGACTGGCATCGCGACCACAGCGTGGGGCCTGTGTTGGCCGAAAACATCTCACCGATCGGCTGTATACGGCAAAGGGGCATGATGTCTGGCACGTATCACGATGCGCCGGTGGCCCTTCCCGATAGCATGAGGGTGCTTGATTCCACCGTCAGCCGGTGGACTGATTGGCGCTTTGGTTACAGCCACCGTCGGAGCCGTCGTCTTATTGTTTGTCGCTGGATTGATAAAAAATAAGCGCAACCAGAACGGCGATCGAATATCGCCAATGTAGTAAGCCTTAGCATTCTTGCAAGTTTGCACAATCAGCGCGGCGCTCGTCGTCGCGCTGTGATTTGGCGGTCAGGATCTTTCCGGACGCCGCGCCAAAACCGTCATCGCATGGCTGGTTGACAACGGGTTAGGGGCTGCGGGCTTTACCCTTTTAGCTGGCGCTCGCACTCACGATGAATGCATTGAGCGGAAATTTGATCGGGCCGTCGCTGTCAGTAAAATCCGGATACTTCACACGAAGCTTCGCAGCGATCTCTGCAATTTGATCCGCGCTGACACTGTCCGCCAGCAGCCACGCCTGAATCTCGACTCCAACCAGGTCCTCAACTGATGGAAATTCGGCAAAACCGTCATGTGGTGTTATGGCGACGTCCGCAAGTCCGTCGACACTGAAGATGTCTTCAAGCTTTCCAGCATCACCCATTGTGAACGGCCAGGCCATTGAGTCTGCCGACTTGTCGTCGACGACGTCACGAGTCGCTTCGACTAAAGCGTTGTAGACAGGATTATTGTCCAGGCCCTGCCAGATGCCTGCCGCAATACGACCGCCTGGACGTAAAACGCGACGCATCTCGCCAATCGCCTGTTTTGAGTCTGGTACGAACATCAGCATGAACGCGCTGACAACGGCATCGAAACTTGATTCGTCGAACGGTAGATTGGCTACGTTTCCTTGTTGGAAATGTACGCTTGGACACACTTGCCGTGCGACGCTCAGCATGCTCTCACTTAAGTCAAAGCCAGCGACACTTCCCTCGTCAGAAACGTGTTTGACGATCTCACGTGTTAACGCACCAGTGCCACATCCGATGTCCAGCACATCGTCAGTGCCAGATATTTGGGCACTGGAAATGATCTGCGCAGGCCACTGATGGAAGATGGCCGGCACAAAAAACTGCTCGTATCCTTGAGCGGCATCAGGTGTAAGTCCCATTTCGTCAGGTGTAGACATAGAATATTCTCCAATAAGAACGGAAGGACCCTCTACTCGCGATGCTATTCGGGAATCGCTGTCACCGTTATGGCCGACGACCCTTCCCAATCCACCGGCAATACCTGAAAGTTGAACAACTCGACAGGCTCATCGCCAAAATTATTTGCGTGGTGATCCACGTTGCCGGATTCGTAGAAGCAATCACCAGGTCCAAATTTGAACGTCTCGCCCTCCTGGACGTACGTCAATGTGCCGGAGGTTACACACCGCAATCCCGGTCCAGCGTGATGATGATTGCCGATGAATCCGCCGATGTCATAGGTAACCGCGGCGACACGCAATTTGTACTTGCCGTTCAGTTCTTCCAGGTTACCAGTGACGACTTGCTCCTGACGCAACTCGGCTGACATCCCTTTTCTCTCGACAGTACCTTGAGCGATGCCCTGAATTGAGTGCGTTAAAACCGATGCGATAAGCGCAGATAAGATTGAAGCTTGGTAGATCCTAATCTTCATGATTTCACCTCAGCCTATATTCTTGCATGATTTTACGCGATAAACAGCGTCGGATCCTCACTAGCGACCAGGGTGCGAGCAGATAAGGTGTCAGGTCCATTTTCCAGGTGTCAGAAAGGATGTCCGGTTTATTTTCTAGCTAATAATCCGGAAGACCGAGAGCCTAAAAATGAACCTGACACGTTTTCTTTGACACGTTTTCTTCTTCGTCCGGCTCGATCTGATGAATGGTCGGAAAAATCGATCGGTCCAAAATGGGTACGCCCGAACTGCCTAAGTAGTTTCCACGACTACAGATTTTCTCCTGCCCCCCAATATAACCGATGCCCAGAAAACGGGCCTGACCAAGTGAGCCAGTCCTGGGGCGCTTCGCAAACCTTAGAGAAGCGATTTAATGGGAGGGACCTATGCTTGCTTATCGCACATTTTTTTTGGGACTTCTTCTTGCCACGAGCGGACTAATCGTTGCCTGTGGCAGCGGCAGTAACGCCGGACAACTCAGCATCAACCCTGATACCGTCGACAGCGATGGCGACGGCCTCTCCGACATTGCGGAAGCGGATGGTTGGGAGGTCACCGTCTTTCTAGCCAACGGCGAGATTCAGACCACGCCGGTCACCAGTGACCCCGGAATGCGAGACACGGATGAAGACGGCGTGTCGGACTTTCGGGAGAAGATGGCGCTGACTCACCCCAGAAGCGCCGATACCGACGCGGACGACCTGACGGACTGGCAGGAACTGGAAGAGATTTACAGCGTCGCGTATCGCCAGGACACTGACGAGGATGGGCTAGTCGACGGTATCGAGTTCAACTTTCATCTGACGTCGCCCATCTTCGCCGATTCCGACGGCGACCAGATCAACGATTATGACGAGGTTGTCCGCGCGAACCGCAATCCGCGGGTCGCGGATCTTCCCTCACCAACCATCGAGGTTGGCGACATCGACCTGCAGCTCGATGTGCGTTTTACGGCAACCACGTCCGTCGAAACCAGAGAGCTCGAGACCAAGAGTGTCAGCTCGACATTGACCCAGAGCGAAAAGCAGGGATACAGCAACACCAATTCGAACACGCAGGAGGCAATGGCGAAATTCTCCGTCGGCACCGAGTACGAAGTCGGCCAGTTTATATTGGCACCAGGCGGGGAGTGGAAGACCAACGTGAGTTTCGAGACGGGTTGGACCGGAAGCTGGACTTCCTCGAGCACGAAGACGTCGGCCGCGGAAACGCAACATGCATACCAGGAATCTCTGTCGACTGATGTTGAAACGACCAAGGGCGCGACCGTAACACGCTCAGTTCAGGGCGCGAGGATGCAGGCGACGATATCCATCGAGAACGCGAGCGATCTCGCTTACAGCATCAGCAACCTGCAGGTTACGGCGTTCATCCAGGACCCACAGGATCCGACCCGACTGAGACCGGTCGCAACGCTGCTACCCGACAGTGAGCCTGACGAAGGCTTCCACCTCGGGCCGCTCGTTCCGGAACGCGGGCCGTTCATATTCTCCAACGACGTGATATTTCCGCAGCTCGTCGAAAGCCTGATGAAGAATCCGCGTGGACTCGTCTTCATCATTTCCAACTACGACATTGAAGATGAGTTGGGCAGGAACTTCGCGTTCAGCTCGCAGGAAGTTGTCGAACATACGACGGCTCTCGTCATCGACTTCGGAAGCTTCGACAGCGACGGTGATCTCGAAGGCGACCTGACCGAGTACCACCGCGTATCAACCGGCTCTGGTCGTATCGTAGGTGATATGGACCGGCGCATCGTGTTTGACCGCAGTGGCGGCCATGTCGGCATAACGTTGCGAGACGCGCTGGGGGCTGTTGGCCTCACACACTACATCGAAACGGACACGCCGATGACTTCGTTATCGGAGCAGGAAATCTACGATAGTTTCTCTACTGTATTCGACAGCGTCGGCGTAGAACGCATCTACCGCGTACGAAAGGCTGCCGTGCAGGACGGCGTCCCGAAAGCCTGGGAGGTCCTGACTGCAAACGGCATCGACCAGACGATAGGCCTCGACGATTTCATCCTGCAGACGGAAGACGATATCAGGCTGGCGTATGTTCAGGACCTCGATCAGGATCGCATCGTTGCGAGCCTTGAGTACATGCACAATTGCTCGGACCTCATGGCGGACACCGACCTTGATGGACTCGATGACCGTACGGAGGCCCTGATCGGCTGGGATGTCACGACCGATGCCGGGATCCGCAGAGTGTTCCCACGCTGCTCGGCACCCGATACCGACGGTGATGGGCTATCCGATGCCGAGGAGGCCGGTGCCACTGTCGACTGCAGCGCATTCGGCAACCCGAACGGTACTTGGGTGACCGATCCGAGCAGCGAAGATACTGATGGTGACGGCATACCAGACAAAGAAGAAATTTGTGGCTTCGATGTAGAAACCGGCCCATCCGGACAGGACATCATTCTGGCCGCAGTGCCAACGTCACCAACCGACAGCGACACCGATGGTGACACTGCCTCCGATGGCGTCGAACGGGAGCTCGGTGGCGATCCGACGGATGCGACCGACCGTGACAAATTCGCCGACGACGACGGGGACGGCCTTGCCAACATTGAGGAAAGGGACGGTTGGACAATCGACGTTTACGGAGTACTGTCGCTCGGCGAAATCTGCGAATCTGAGTGCGACGAGGTCCTGCCTGTGACCGTTAACGTATCGTCGGATCCGGACAACGCAGATACGGATGGCGACGGGTTGCTCGACGGCGTTGAGTGGACGCTCGCATCGAATCCGCGTGATACCGACACCGATGACGACGGGCTGGACGATTTTTCCGAAGCGCGCGGCTTCGCTTTGCGTAATCTCGGCATTATCACGCTCGACCCGGCCGATGCCGATACCGACAACGACAAGCGCTCCGACGGCGCGGAGGTAGAAATCGACGATACGGTCGCCGGCCGCTGGATCGTACGCGTTGCAGGAGACGAGCCTTACCGGGTCTACAGTGATCCGCGCAATGCTGACGAAGACTTCGATACGGTCGTCGACGGTGACGAGTATACGTACGGATCGGACCCAACTTCGTCGAACACGGACAGCGACCGGCGCGATGACGCGCAGGAGATTGCGCTCGGCCTCAACCCACTGGAGGTCGACTTTCGCGTAACGGTTTTCTACCGTGGTATTCGTGTCGACGAGGACGGCGATGCCACATGGGGACTGACCGCACCCCGGGTCGGTCACGGATCCCGCCGTGGTGCCGGCGAGATCAGTTTCTACTTCGAGGTCCGGCGCCCGGACGATTCGACGGCCACAGGCCTTGAGGCCATGTCGCATACGATCGCGAACGACTGGACGTACCGCCCGTACCTGACGGTCTGCAACGCCCCCACATGGGTCGGTGAGTACGACAACACGCCTTGCGTTCACAACCAGCCTGATGGCACAGCGAGCTCGGACGGCATTGAGATGGACGACGGTGACGAGATTGAGTTCTTCGATCCGAAGTGGAAAATTCCCGACAGCATTCGCTCGGTAACCTTCGGCCTGACAGAGAATCAGCGATTCTCAATCGAAGGCCGGGTCGGAGAATTCGACGTTGACCAGACGACGTATCACTGGAATTACTTCGGTGGAATTGACGGGACCCCGGCGCTTGTGAACGCACAGGAGGTTCTCGGAGTGTTCGAGGGAAAGGACGTCAGATCCGATACGATCAAACATCTGTCGTTCAAGTTCTACGATCCCGACTGGAATGGGGAGGACGATTTTGATACCGCTAGCTGCGCTGGTCCGTGCGCGGAGGCAGTTGAGCCCGGAGCTGGGGAGATTTTCGCGACCTATATAATTGAGTGAGAAAATTCGCCAGGTTGTGTCAATCCGCAGAGGTTAATTTGTCAGTACGGGTTGTAATAATGGGCGGAACTGAATGGTCCTCTTAAGTAACTCGGCGTATCCCGAAGTGGGAACCTAAAGAGAATTGAGCCATGCAATGTTTCCGACATCAAGAGCGCGCGGCAATTGCCGTGTGCCGCCACTGCGGTAAGGCGGCGTGCCCCGATTGTAGTGACGATACAGGGCAAGGAATCGCTTGTAGTTCGAATTGTGCAGCAGAGGTTCTGGACAACCATCGGCTGACAATGAAGCTCAAGCAAAGCCTTGGTGTTGGATTGACGCCGCCGATGCCAGCGTCAGTGTCGATGTACGCGTTCTTTGGTGTGATTCTGTTAGCCATGGGAACGTATCTGACTCTTGATCGCGGCGATCTTGATTACCTTTCGTTCGCAATGGCAGCCGTTTTCTTCGTCATGTCGTGGCTGTCCTACAAGCGATTCAGGGACGCGTGTCTGACGTGCTGAAATCAAAGTGAAGAAGTGCCTCCTGTTTGTTATTGGGATGATCGGCGCCGATTACCTTCTGGCTACAGCAGGCAAAGTACGATGAAGAAATGCGCTTATCTCTCGATACAAACAGGGTTCACGGTGTTTCTGTTTTTGACGTTCTCCACGGCAAGTGCAGAATCCAGGAACGGATTTCGTCTCGATAAAGCGCTGATTCCTGTCGATGAAATACTCAAAGGCGGGCCACCGCGCGACGGAATTCCGTCACTGGATGACCCCGATTTCGTTGCTGCTGACGATGCGGTGTATCTGCGAGGCCGCGACCGTGTCTTAGGCATATCAATCAATGGCATCGCCCGTGCGTATCCGATACGGATACTCAATTACCACGAAATCGTAAACGATGTTATCGGTGGCACTTCCGTCGTCGTTACCTATTGCCCCCTGTGCGGCAGCGGTACCGCATTCGAAGCGGCCATAAATGGACGTAATCATGAGTTCGGCGTGTCAGGACTGCTCTACAACAGTGATGTACTGATGTACGACCGGGAAACCAAATCCCTGTGGTCACAGCTGATGGTCCAGGCCGTCACCGGCTCGATGAAGGGGACGCGCCTGCAACAACTGCCGTTGTCACACACCAGCTGGCAGGAATGGGTCGAACGGCATCCTGAGACCGAAGTGCTCTCGAATAAGACCGGATACTCGCGAAACTACAGGCTGGACCCATACCCTAACTACGGTCAGGACGGCAGACTCTATTTTCCAGTTGCGCACTCGAGCGACAGGTACCCACGCAAGGAACTTGTCATGGGACTCGAGATTGATGGCCGGTTCAAGGCATATCCATTCACGGAATTAAAAAAGGGCGCGCGCAGGTTTGACGAGGAATTCGCGGACGCAGAATTTGGAGTTGAATTCGATGCAGAGAATCAGACGGCTCGAATCGTTAAATGCGATGGATCAGAAATTCCGACGACGATGGTGTTCTGGTTTGCGTGGTATGCATTCCACCCCGAGACGGAGGTCTACGAGGCGCAGTGAAGTTCAGCAGGTCGGGCACCAGTCTGAAGGCTTATGTTCTTCACTCCGCCCTCTCGTTCAGCACGACGTCCAGAGACTTGCGTAGTTCGGCCGCCCAGTACGGCGCCAGGTACGCTGCCTTCTTGCTGTGTGCCGGAGACTCTCCGGCAGCAGATAGGTCGAGTTGCGGGAGCGAATACAGGTTGTAGCGAATGATCCTGTCACGATCAATGATCATGAGACCCGGTGTCCCCCAGACCTCATTGAGATTAGCAACCTCGTCACCGTCTGGCAGGAGTGTGAAATCGTATCCAGTACTCTTGATGTAAGCGACAGGATCGCCCTTGTCGTCGCGAAAGTGGACGGCGAGGACTCTGATCTCATCACCGTACTCAAGGCGGACACTTTGAATATGTGGCATCAGCGCTTTGCAGTAAGGACACCAGGTTGCCCAGAACAGAACGATGACCGGCTGCTTAGCCGCGACCTCACTCAGTGTGACCGTTTCCCCGCTTTCGGATTCAAGCGTCCAGTCGGGAGCTATGGGTACCTCGTCGGCCGAAATAGTGCCACCAAGGAACAAGCCGAATGTTGTGAGCAGAAGTGTGAGTCGCATGTACCATAAGACCAGCTGTCCCCGCGGCTTATTACAAGCGAATTTGGAGTACGGCTGCGAGACCAAGGCAGAATGACATCGGTGAGAATATCGTGAGTCACTTGTGTCATACGCAGCGCGTGAGACTTACGTGGTTGAGTTGTGCGTTGTTGTGCACCGTGATGAAAATCAGGCAACTGACCCCACTAGGACTGTTTCCTGGCGTGTCGATTCCTGCAGCGGGTATTGCATCGCTATGGAGGAGAGCCTGGGAAAATCGTGTCAATCCGGCGAATCTAACTTGTCAGTACCCTTTTCAGTTACTTCTCAAGGGATTCGAGAACGGCTTTGATCATGTCCTCTGGAACGTCCTCCGGAACGGCTTTGTCTGCCGGTCCCAGGACTTCTTTGCCGAGCTCTATCGTGCGCTGATAAGCCGCGAGGTAGTCACGGCACTCTCGGCAGATTCGCAAGTGCCACTCGAAGTTCCTTTTTTGTGAACCAGGAAGTGAGTCATCGAGGTAGCGAATGATGAATTCTTCGAACTCACGGCAGGTGATCATGCCGTGTATGCGCTTCAGCAAAAACCCTTTCAGCCGTCGTCCGAGGCCGGTATCACGCCGCTCATTCACTAAAGTGCTCCCCACGAAGTACAGGTTCGAGAAGTTTCTTAAGGGCCGCCCTTGCCCGGTGCAAGCGAACCTTGACGTTCGCCTCGGATATCTCCAGCAAGCCTGCCGTCTCCGCGGTGTCATAACCTTCAATATCACGCAGCTGCAGAATGACCCCATAGGAATCGGGCAGGGTACGAATGCCGTCGGCGATGCGTTTCTGAGCGTCAGCACTTGCCAAAATTTCGTCCATCGATGCCAGGTGCGTCCAGGGCGGCTCTATTCGACAATCATACTGATCAAACTCGGGAAGTAGTTCTTCGATGGATTGTTCAGCAAGACGCTTTTGTTTTCGGAGTTTCGATATCGCGGTATTGACCGTAATACGGTGCAGCCAGGTCTTCAGACTCGATCGATCTTCGAAGGCCTGTAGGCCTTTGACAGCACTAATAAGCGACTCTTGAACAACGTCTTCTGCCAACGCCGCATCATTCATCAACCGTTTGGCCAGAACCAGCATCCATCCTCCGTTCTCCCGAACGAGCTGTTCTGCCTGATCTTTCAGGCCCGAGCTTGAAGAAGAGCTTTCGTCTGATCGATTGATATTTTGTGGCATCGTACAGCGATGATACCGGAGAGCGAACCGCGGCGTCATAGTCAATCATCACCCGCATGCCGAAACTCTTTCTGGTCAGGTGTAACCGATCGTTGATCAACAGCGTCTAACAACAATTGCATCTAATAAAAAAGGGCGCAGCAATTACCCACGTTCCAAAGCGTGTGGATAAAGGCTGTTGTCAAAAATTTCTTGCGCCCCTGGTGCATCCGTGTGCGAGGGGCAATTAGGTTGGCCAGGAAGCGAGCAACCATTCGACTGTTGGAGAATTACAATGAGTGACATGAAAGACGAAAAAGGAATTCCGCCACTGCGCGTGCTTGCGGGCGGGTTCGCTGCAACTGTTGTCGTCACCATGATGATGTACTTCGGCGCGCGAATGATGCTTGGGGCACCCATGGACATTGCCGCCGAGCTTGGTGCGATGCTCAACATGTCGTGGTCTGTTGGCATGATGATGCACTTCATAATTGGCACGGTCATTTTCTCATTCGCGTACGCGCTTATCGTAGGGCCGCTCCTTCCGGGGAGCGCGGTTGCGCGTGGTTTGACGTATGGCGCCTTGTTGTGGCTTGTCGCGATGCTGGCGATGTCGCCAATGATGGGCCAGGGAATCTTTATGGGCGCGATGCCACCTGCTGTTGCTTCATTGATGGGCCATCTCGCAATGGGAGTTGTATTGGCCCTGATCGTGCCTGTATCCGCTCGAAAGCAATGATAGGGTCTTTGTACCCGCACGGCTCGCAATCGTCGTGTCATTGATAATGCGAGGCAGTTAGTTATGTTGATACCAGTGTTAGACGCGGATATTCCCTGGCTCGATACTGAGCAGATGATCGAAGTGGATCGGGCGATGTTGGAGGACTATCGCATCGACCTTACGCGCATGATGGAAAATGCCGGTCGTTGTCTCGCGGTACTTGCTCGTGATCGATTTCTCGATGGGCTCCCGGTCGGGATGCCGGTTGTTGTACTGGCTGGCAGCGGAGGCAACGGCGGTGGTGCGCTGGTTGCCGCGCGGCGACTGCACAACTGGGGCGCCAGCGTGCAGGTGCGGCTGGCACAAGCCGCCGGCAAAATGTCGACCGTGCCACGCCAACAGCTCGATATTCTCACCCGTATGGGGGTCGATATTATTGCTGATCCTGTTGCACAGGCACTGGGTGATGCGACGTCGGTAATTATTGACGGCTTGGTCGGTTACAGCCTGAAGGGCTCGCCCTACGGGGCCACGCGTGACTTGATTGAGATGTCGAACGAACACATGGCGCCAGTCCTCGCACTCGATACACCGTCTGGTGTCGATGCCGCAACTGGCACCGTGTTTGATCCGGCGATCCGGGCGACGGCAACCATGACCTTAGCGCTTCCAAAGAAAGGCTTGCGTGAGCCGAGCGCCGCAGGATTTGTTGGAGAGTTATATCTGGCGGATATCAGTGTTCCGCCTGACCTATATGCCAAAGCGCCACTCGGCATGACGGTTGGCCCGGTGTTCGCGACCTCGGACATCGTTCGGTTGTCTTGAAAGTTACCCGGTCGTCTGCGCGGGACCGGTTGCGACATTGCCCATTATCAGACGGTCAGGTGCGAGACCTGAGGTGACGTGGCCTTCAGCTTCACTGTAACCGATCGTGCAATCCATGCGTCTAACTAAGTACCGCGTGCACAGAAGTTGTGAGCGGGACGGGTGAGATGTGCATAAGCAACGATTACGAACGGAGATTCTTCATGACACGAACCGCGGTAGCTTGCACTGCTTTACTGGTGGTGACTATGTCTGTTGCGCAGGCGCAATCGATAGCGGACTACGAACTGGCACAGCGGAACGCTGAGACCGAACGTATGGCGATGGTCGCAGCGAATATGCCGCTGCAAGACTCCGAAGCCGACCGATTCTGGGACTTGTACCGACAATATCGTGCCGCAGCGGGAGAACTGGACGATGCACGTGCGAGCTTGCTCAGACGATACGAGAGGTCGATTGACGATCTGAGCGACGAAGAGGGGCGTCAAATCGTTGCCAATGCATTGCGGGTCGAGACCGATCGGCAATCGCTCAAGAAACTCTACACGAACCGGTTTGCGGAGATACTGCAGGGCCAGCGGCTTTTTCGGTTCTATCAGATTGAAACTAAACTCGATGCGATCCAACGCTATGACTGGACGCAATGGGTGCCGCTTGCCCCGGTCCCCGAATAGAGTGGCCATTTCGGCACCTGTCAACGTCAAGTGAGCGCCAAAATCCTTCAGGACGTTCGACCGCACTTCGAGATTGCGCGGCACGAAAACCAATTGGTGGTCACGCTTAGCGGCGACTGGACTGACGCCGGTCCTGACGACGCGACAGGCCGGCCCGTGCCCCGCGATTTGCTGCAATCCGTTCGTGAGTGTTTGACCGACATTGATTCTGCGGTTGCTTTTGAATGCAGTGGGCTGGGTGTTTGGGATTCGCAATTATTGGTATTTGTCGCGGGTGTCATGCATGAGGCGGATGAACGAAACATCAGCGCAGACGTCTCCGGACTTCCTCAGGGCGTGAAGGCATTGATCAACCTGTCGCGCGCGGTGCCGCCACGTACTGAGGCGCGTACAGATCCACAGGCAACAGATTTTCTTTCCGCTATCGGCACCGGGGCTGTCGGTACCGCGAAAATGATCAGTGACGCAAACCAGTTCTTAGGTGAATCACTGCTCGCTTTGGGGCGATTCATGCGCGGCAAAGCGCGTTTCATGAAGTCTGATGTATTCAGTTTTATTCAGTCGACTGGACCTCATGCGCTGCCGATCGTGGGAATCATCAACGTGCTTCTCGGCGTGATACTCGGATTCATGGGCGCCGTTCAGCTGCGCCAGTTCGGTGCGGAGATATACATTGCAGATCTGGTCGCGCTCGGGCAGACGCGCGAGATTGCACCGATGATGACGGCTATCGTCATGGCTGGCCGAACCGGCGCAGCTTATGCCGCCCAGCTAGGGACGATGCAGGTCAATGAAGAAATTGATGCATTGAAGACGTTCGGGTTCTCGCCAATGGACTTCCTGGTACTGCCACGCATGCTCGCACTGGCAATAATGTTTCCAATCCTCGTGCTCTACGCCGATGCGCTGGGGATTTTCGGTGGTTACCTCGTTGGCGTCGGCGTGCTCGACCTGGGGACCGCCGAGTACATAGAACAGACGCGAAAAGCGATCGACATGGGCGACATTCTCCTCGGTGTTGTCAAAGGCAGCGTATTCGGCGTTCTGGTTGCAGTCACCGGTTGCATGCAAGGTATGCAGAGCGGGCGGAGCGCATCTGCGGTCGGTGATGCTACGACCAAGGCGGTCGTTACCGGCATTGTCGCGATCATCGTCATGACCGCCGTGTTTGCGGTACTCACTAACTTGCTTGGGGTTTGATTATGGCTGGCAACATACCGGCAATCAGCGTCACGGACCTGCGCATGGCATACGGTGATTTCGTCATTCAGGACAATCTGAATTTCGACGTCAAGCGTGGCGAAGTATTTATCATCATGGGCGATAGCGGCAGTGGCAAAAGCACTTTGCTACGGCACCTGATTGGCCTGAAGCACCCTGCAAATGGCAGCGTTCACTATGGCGACACTGACTTTTGGTTGCTGGATGCTGAGCGGCGCCGGGAATTCAGCAGGCGATTTGGTGTCCTGTATCAAAGCGGTGCGCTTTGGAGTTCGATGACCCTGGCCGAGAACGTCGCGTTGCCACTGCGCGAACACACGGACTTTTCTGACGCAGAAATTGCGGACCTGGTCGCTTTCAAGTTGTCGCTTGTCGGTCTCGCTGGATTTGAGGCCTTCCTGCCAGCGGAGATCAGCGGCGGCATGCGCAAGCGGGCGGGACTTGCCCGGGCGATGGCGTTGGACCCAGAGATTCTGTTCTTCGACGAACCGTCAGCAGGGCTGGACCCGATCAGCTCGAAGCGACTTGACGACCTGATACTTGAATTGCGCGACAGCCTGGGTGCGACCGTCGTGGTCGTTACTCACGAGCTTGCAAGTATTTTTGCAATTGCAGATCGGGCGGTATTCGTCGATGCCGAGGCGAAGACACAAACGGCACTCGGAAATCCGAACGATTTATTGCACAACCCCCCAACCCCGAAGGTCGCTGAGTTTCTAACCAGGGGTCAGCGCGACATGGAAACAGTGAGAACCTGACATGAGAAAAACCAGTCCACACTTGATCGGCATTTTCCTCATTGGCGGAATCGCTCTCGTAGTCTTAGCTCTCGTGCTTTTCTCGAGCAACGACCTTTTTGTGCCGAAACGCAATTTCGTGGCGTATTTTCAACAGTCGGTCAACGGCCTGAACGTCGGTGCCCCGGTGCGCTTTCGTGGCATTCCGGTGGGCGAGGTGAAATCCATCGACGGTGTCTATGACCCGGAAACCGGCAACATGATTCCGAGAGTGACGCTCGAATTCCTGCCTGAGACGCTGGAAAACGCGATGGTGACCGAAGGCGAATACACACTATTTCCAGCATTGCTCAGCAGAGGCCTTCGTGCAAGCTTGAAGTCAGCAAGCATCCTCACCGGTCAGCTCTACGTTTCCATGGACTTTCATCCCGGTGAGCACGCGCGTTATCTGAGTACCGGGTCGGATGATTATCCAGAGATGCCGACGATCGATTCTGGTTTCGACGAGGCGCTGGCGAAACTATCGGACCTGCCGATCGAGGAGGTTCTGCGGCGTGTCGCCACGGTCCTCGAGGCCGCAGAGTTGCTGCTTCGCGATCCCAATATTGCGTTGTCACTCAAATCGCTGGCCGGATTGGTGCATAACGCGGACGGCGGGGTAAGCGAGCTGCGTGCCCTTATTGATACAGATGTTCGTTCAACGATAAATGAAGCCGCCATGCTGTTTAGTACTTCACGCGAATCAGCTGCTGAGCTGACACGCAAATTAAGTGACGAATCACTTGTTCAGCTTGACCGGACGCTGGCCGAACTGGAGCAGACATTGGCTCTCGCACGATCTCGATTAAGTCCAGGTGACCCGATAACGAGAGAGCTGATTACAGCGCTGCGCGAGATCGCGTCAGCTGCAAAATCCACCAGTGATCTCGCTGATGCCATCGAGGAAAATCCTGAAGCCCTGCTTAGAGGAAAACCATCGCAATGACCAAGATATTTGACTACAGGAAGCTCTGCGCAGGCCTGCTGTTCAGTGCGCTATGCGGTTGCGGCACGACCCCGTCGAGCCAGTTGTATGTGCTCGAGTCGACAACGTCCGACCACACGCAACAGGCCATACCATCGGTGTCGGTAGTTGTCGACGAGGTGGTATTGCGCGAGTACCTGACGCGCAAGGAGTTACTACGGCACGATCGCAAGTACCAGATCTCCGTTTCTGAATATCAGCGCTGGGCCGAGCCGCTTAGAACGAATATGACGGTTGTGCTCGCGGAAAATCTATCCCGATTACTGCGCTCCGACAACGTCGTCATTTATCCGAGTTCGCTGGTGCGCCCCGTCAACTACAAAGTTGCTGTCGAGGTTTACTCTTTCGGTCCCGATCCGGGCGGCGAAGTAGTTTTGAATTCACGTTGGGCGATCATCGACTCCGGTGGAGTGACCGTTGCGACAGCCAGATCGCAAACATCCGAGAGTGCGCGGTCGTACGATCCGGTCGACACCGTTGAGGCGATGAGTCTTGCTCTAGGTCAGCTGAGTGAAGTAATCGCTCAGCGCTTGTACGACCTGTCCAGCCGCTCAAGTGAAACAAGGGACGCGTTGTGACGCAGTGGAAACAAGGCCTCGTCGTGTCCATGATACTCCTGCTTCAGGCGTGTGCCGCACCCGTCACGGAGCAGTCGAGGGTCGGCTTTATAAGTGACTATTCGAGACTTGAGAAGGTCGCCGACAACGCATTTCGCTACACGAGTCCGAAGGTAAAGGCGTACACGCGCTTCTTGATTGATGAGCCCGAGTTCCTTTTCGAACAGGCCTTGCCGGAAGATGAAAAGGAATTTAGCGATGCGGAACTCGAGGAGCTCTCGGAGTACTTTGTCGAGCACCTTGAAAAGGTCCTAACAGAAGACGATGGCTACGAGGTCGTCCAGTCACCAGGACAAGGCGTCGCCCGCTTGCGGATTGGCATTACTGCGTTGGACGCGACCAACGGTGTACTAAATGTGACGATATACACCAAGGTCACCGGGGCGGGCCTGGGTGGCGCCGCCATGGAAGGCGAGCTGTTGGATTCGATAAGCAACGAGCAACTGGCGGCGGCCGTTCAATGGGGCAACGGCAGCCGGGTGCTGCGTGCCGGGTTCACCAAGTCAGGCGATGCCAAGCTGCAAATAAACCGGTGGACCAGGAACCTTCGCGAACGCATCGACAGTGCGCATGGTCGTTCCAACTCTGCCACCGACGTCAGTCGGTAGTCGGACAAGTTTGGCATGATAAATTTCTACGAATACCTGACAAGCGTGATGGAGTTTTTCATCGTGCGGCCGGTGCTGTTTGCTGTCACCGCATTTTTCGGATTCGCTTTGCTGGCGCTCATGCTGGATCGGATTTGCGGACGGATGGTGGCACGGCTATTTAGTCGAACGGATGGCGCCACGACCAACCGGGTCATTGAGTTGATGCGTGTTCCGATCATTCTGACTGTGACCTCGGTTGGCATGATTGTGTCACTGCAAATTGTCGGACTGGGGTCCGCGCCAATGGCGATGCTCGCCGACGCCATCCGTACTGCCCTTATTGTTGTCTGGGCGGTGCTCCTGCACCGACTCTTCGTAACACTGACAGAGAAAAGCTCGAACACGTCAGAACGAAAGTTGCTGTCAAATGCACATGCTGCACAGATGCTCGGCAATGTCACCGCTCTGGCGCTGTTCTTTACCGCCATATTCGCCATTCTGCTCACATGGGACATCAACGTGTCGGGCCTGGCTGCGTCGGCCGGAATTCTGGGTATCGCGCTGAGTTTTGCGGCGCAGGAAACACTGTCAAACCTGTTCGCTGGCGTATCGATACTAGCGGACCGCCCGTACGCAATCGGCGATTATATCGTGTTGGATTCAGGGGAGCGCGGCCAAGTGACAGACATCGGGCTTCGCAGTACGCGTATTCGGACACGCGATGATGTTGGCGTCACTATTCCGAACGGCGTCATTGCCCGCGCAAAAATCCTCAATGAGAACGCCGGCTTGAAAACCGGTAGCCGCATCAAACTAAAGGTTGGTATCGCCTACAGCTCTGACGCACGCGTTGCCTGCACAGTGCTGACCGATGTTGCCAACCGCCACAACGAAATCATGGAGTTTCCCGAAGCCAGGGTACGCCTGCGTCAATATGGTGAGTCGTCGCTCGATTTCGAAGTGCTTTGCTGGATACGGTGGCCGGCGGACCGCGGTCGCATCACGCATGAATTGCTTTGCGATATCCATGAGGCTTTGCCGACGCATGGCCTCGAGATTCCATTTCCACAACGCAGCATCACGATCAAACAGCAGCATTCGGGATAACTGGTTTTGCAACGGTCACAGCGGAGCACGCAATGGCAAGGAACGTATGTGAGGTGTTACTGGATGTGTTCGCCAACGCCTGCGAAAGTATGAGATCGTTCGGCAACGGCGATTTCCTCTATGATGAGGCTGACGTGCTATTCGCGCACGGCCACCGTCGAGTTTACGAGGATGGCCGTGAATACACTGAGCCGAAGCCGCCGCGCCTGCACGCCAGGAAACGCTGGACTCGTGTTGCGCAGGACGAAATTCATCGTCGTAGTCTCAATGTTAAACTGCGGGACCAGCAGACAGTTCCGCTCGACGAACAGGGTTGGGAGCCGATGAGTAAAGGGGCTTCTATTGCAGTGAAGAACGACCAAATCGTGAAGGCGGGCTGATGGATCTTGTAACTGTTGCAATCGTAGGAGGGCTGTTTCTCGCCTATGCACTGGTGTCGGGCCGACTCCAGGGCACTATTCTGACGGCTCCGCTGCTGTTTGTAGCGTTCGGGTTCCTGGTCGGACCGGGCGGATTCGAACTTGCGAACATCGGCGTGGAGCATTCTGCGATTCATATCATCGCTGAGCTGACGCTTATACTCGTATTATTTACCGATGCCGTGCGCATCGATATCAACCGGGTGCGTGCGGACCACAACCTGCCGATGCGAATGCTCTTGATTGGGCTGCCGCTCGCGATCGCCGCGGGTACCTTCGTCGCCGCAATGCTGTTTCCCGCGTTTTCGTTCTGGGAGGCGGCGCTGCTCGCTGCTTTGCTCGCACCCACCGATGCTGCGCTTGGGCAATCCGTTGTGTCAGCCAAAGTCGTACCGCTCAGGATCAGGCAGTCGATCAATATTGAAAGCGGGTTGAATGATGGCATAGCGTTGCCGGCCGTCTTGTTATTTGCGGCATTGGCCGGTGCTGCACATGGCGGTGCCGAAGCCGGCAATTGGCTGCGATTCGGCCTCATGCAAGTAACGCTCGGGCCGATCGCAGGTGTAGTCATCGGCTTTTCTGGCGCGCGGCTGATCGATATGGCGGCCGAACGTGGATGGACGACCACTCCTGTCTCGGGTATTGGCATCCTGTCTTTATCAATACTGGCTTATGTTCTCGCCGAGATGATCGGCGGCAACGGCTTCATTTCCGCATTTGTCGCCGGTATCGTGTTCGGCAACAGCATTCGCCACCCCTGTACTTTCCTGCTTGAGTTTATGGAGGGCGAAGGTCAGCTTTTGATGCTGATTACGTTTCTCGTGTTCGGTGCCGCGCTACTGCCCGAGGGCCTTGCGCATATTAACGTCAAATTCGTTGTCTATGCCGTGCTGAGTCTTACAGCGATTCGAATGATCCCGATTGCACTGTCGCTGCTGGGCTCAGGCATAAGCCTACCCACGTACTTGTTCCTGGGCTGGTTCGGTCCGCGCGGCCTTGCCTCGATCCTGTTTGTGTTATTGATCCTGGAAGAAGCAGAAATTCCGCATCGCGGCGAGATCCTGTCTATTACAGTTATTACTGTCGCGCTCAGTGTGATTCTCCATGGCGTCTCTGCTGCGCCGCTGGCGAAAATGTATGGGCGGCTTGCCGAGAGTATGGGCGATTGTGAGGAGAGCAAGCCCGTATCCGACATGCCGTTCAGAGAAGCGCCGAAAGCCAATAGCGATCCGGAGCTGTAGGCCATGACACCGAGATGCATCAGTTCCTTTAACGAACTCGAGGGTCGAAAACCCGCGTACGCTCTGGCTGTGGATGTCGACCTCGTCGTTACACGCTGCGATGAGCAAACCAGCGTGCTGGCGGCTGCGCGCATCGCGGACGACCTGACATCATTCAAGACAGATACGTGTCGACTAACTGACGTCGCCTATGGCGGCATTTCGGCGGACAACAGGGAGACTCTATGAACACGCGGCGATTTCCGGATCTCGATCCGGACAGCATTCGACAGACACGTGACGCGCTGCACGCTTATTCGCGCATCCTCGGCGACTGGCTCAAGTCTTCCAGGCAGCGCAGGAAGCACTGGTGGCACGCCAGTCTGCGGCCATCGCTCACGGGGTTGACGACGGGCGTGATCGTCAGCGATATAGATTTTGAAGTCGAACTGGATCTGCGTGAAAGCGCACTTTGTGTGCGCACGTCGACAGGCGAACACATTCGAAAGGAATTGCACGGCCAGCCAGCTGCAGAACTTGCGGCACAGGTGCGAAACTTTCTGTGCTCGGCGGGCGTTGCATTGAGTCCTGAGGTCAGTGCGGCGGGCGACGGAATGCCCGCTGATGCGGGAGGATTCTCGGCGTACTCGGCAGAAGTAGCGAACAAACTCGCGCGCACCCTGAGCGCCGTGTCGGCCGCAATGACCGGTTTTCGTGCCGGTATTCGCGAAGAGACAAGCCCGATACAGGTCTGGCCGCACCACTTTGATCTGTCAATGATCTGGCTACCAGGGCAGAAGATATCGGGCCAGGACCCGGCCAATGAAGAGTATTCAGACAAACAGATGAACTTCGGTTTCGTCTTCGGTGATGAGAGTTTTTCGGAGCCGTATTTTTACGTCACGGCGTACCCGCTGCCCGACGCGATGCCGCAATTGGAATTGCCTGATGGCACGATCTGGAAAAGCGGCGAGTTCAACGGCGCGGTGCTCCTGTACAGGGACCTCGTCGCAAAGGACGACCCGGCGATGTATCTGCAGGCACTCTGGTCGACACTGCTGAAAGCCGGGCAGACCTACCTTGCAACCAACGAATAACGAGGGCAAACCAATGAGCGCACAGGAACTGAACTGGCACCGTGTTGCCAATCTCGACGAGCTGCCATCCGGCCGCGTCAAGACCGTAACAGCCGGCGTGCATTCGATGGCGCTGACCAATATCGATGGTGAATATTCGGCGATGGATAATCGTTGCCCACACCAGGGAGGCCCGCTTGGCGAAGGCTCGATCGAACATGGCAACGACGGGCAGTGTTGGTTGCGTTGTCCCTGGCACGGCTGGGACTTCGACCCGAAAACAGGGCGGCCACCGGGCGGACATGAAGACAGTGGCCAGCAATTATTTCCGCTAGAAGTCCGCGACGACGGCATATACGTTGGTATCGAGCCGGACCCGCCACACGAGACGACCGTTACCGACCTGATGGCCGAGACGATGACGAACTGGGGGGTCACGAGCGTGTTTGGCATGGTCGGGCACTCAAACCTGGGCCTGGCCGACGCATTGCGCCTTGAGGAAGGTAAGGGGCGATTGAATTACTACGGTGTTCGCCACGAAGGTGCGGCTGCATTCGCCTGTTCCGGTTACGCGAAACTGACCGGCAGGCCAGCGGCCTGTCTGGCTATTGCGGGTCCCGGCGCGACAAATCTGATGACCGGCCTGTGGGATGCGAAGGTCGATCGTGCACCGGTGCTGGCTTTAACGGGCCAGGTAGACGTGCAGGTGCTGGGCCCCGGTGCATTTCAAGAGATAGACCTGCATTCGGCTTTCGCGCCGGTTGCGCGCTTCAGTCAGACGGTACTCCACACGTCAAAACACGCAGAGCTGATGACGCTGGCCTGCAAGAACGCGATCGTCGAACGTGACGTCGCACACCTGATCTTCCCCGACGACGTTCAGACGTTGGCGGCCGCGGCTTCGGCAAGCGCATCAGGTCCGGCTGGAAGACTCGCATCACAGGCAATCGCGCCCGATGAAAACGCGCTGTCCGAAGCGAAACAGCTGATCGGCGAATCGAAACGGCCAATTATTATTGTCGGTTACGGTGCACTTGATGCGATGGCTGACGTTATCGCATTCGCCGAACAACTCAACGCACCGGTGCTGACAACGTTCAAAGCGAAAGGCCAGATAAGTGACCACCATCCGCTGGCCGCAGGCGTTCTTGGACGTTCGGGGACTCCGGTCGCCAGCTGGTTCATGAATGAGTGTGATCTGATCCTGGCGTTTGGTTCGTCATTCTCTAATCACACGGGTATTACACCAAAACGGCCGATCATCCAGGTCGACTTCGACCGCATGGCGCTGGGCAAATTTCACAGTGTCGCCGTTCCTGTCTGGGGTGAAATTGGTGTCACGGCAAAGCGCATGGCAAGTGAGTTTGGCGGCGCGAGCCACACGGTCGACCAACGTCCGGAAGTCGAGCAACGCTGGGCGATCTGGCGTGAGGAGAAGACCAGCCGCATCGGCGATAACCTGGGGCATGGTGTCAGTTCGGCAAGCGTGTTTGCCGAACTGAGCGATGCCGCGCCGGATGATGCGATCATTGCGGTCGATGTTGGCAATAACACCTATTCATTCGGCCGCTATTTCGAGTGCAAACGCCAGCGCGTACTGATGTCGGGCTACCTCGGTTCGATCGGGTTCTCGTTTTCTGCCGCAATGGGCGCCTGGGCCGCGACACAGGACCAGGATGAGTACAAGGGTCGCAAGGTGATTTCGGTCAGCGGTGATGGAGGCTTTGGTCAGTACCTCGCCGACTTTACGACAGCCGTGAAATACAACATGAACATCACACACGTTCTCCTCAATAATTCGCAGCTTGGCAAAATCTCGAAGGAGCAACGCGCGGGAGAATGGCCTGTCTGGCAGACAAGTCTGCACAACCCGAGTTTCGCGGCCTACGCGAGACTTTGTGGTGGTCACGGCATTCCTGTGAAAACTGCACAGCAGATCGGGCCCGCACTGGTGGAGGCGTTGAACCATGACGGGCCTTCGTTGGTGGAGATCATCACGGATGCCGATCTAATCTAATCGACTGCGGAGGACCATGAAATGGGCGCAGCAGTATCCATATTCGTACTACTGAGCGTGTCGATATTCGTCGTGCGAATTGCCGCCGTGGCGATGCGACTGACGGGACTTGACGACGCAAGCGCGAGGTTTCAGGCGCTGTCGGCGTTTACGGGCACGGGCTTTACGACGAATGAGTCCGAGATGATCGTCAATTATCCGGTCCGCCGCCGCATAGTGAGCCTCGTCATGATCATCGGCAACCTGGGGTTGGTAGGCGTCTTCGCGACGATTGTCGCTTCTGTGGTGCAGACCGATGGTGAGGTCGGCGCCGTCATGCAGCAACTCGTCTGGCTGCTTGCCGGGATTGCACTGCTCTGGTTCCTGATGCTGAACAAAACGGCGGACCGCTTCATTTGCGCAGCGATTAGCAAGCTGCTTATAGCGACCACGCAGCTGGGTCGCCGCAAGTACCATCGCATCTTGCAAGTTGGCGATGGTCTCAGCGTTTGCGAGCATCCGCTCGAGACGACAATTGATATCGAAGCGCTGACATCGATGGGACTTACACTTATGGCTGTGCGCAACCACAATGGAAATATACGCGTAACTCAGGGCGAACCGATCTGCCCGGACGATGGTGGTTGGCTGATTGCGTACGGTGACGATATGGCCCACGACGCGCTGGCCGAGAACTCACAGTTGCAAAGGGTCTAGAGATTTATGTGCCTGTCAAATTTCGATTATTTGGAGAAGATACAAGCATGACTGCAACGCAATGCCATACGATTGATGGTCCGGAGAAAAGAAAATGACACGATCCATTGCAGTAACGACCGGTGTGGTCGGTCTGGTTGGTGCGCTGCTCACCGGCGCCGGTGAGTTTATTTTGCACTATGACGCGTTGTCCCGATTCAGTGAGAATCAGTTTTTCCTGGGCATTGGCGCTGAACGGACAAACTGGGGACATTTCATCGCAGTTCTTGGCGCACCGTTGTATCTCGTGGGTTGCTGGCACATCCAAATGATGTTGCGGCCAGCGAACCCACGGTGGTCGATGACAGCGTTCTTCGTCATGGCGTATGGATTTTTCGTCGGGATTGTATGGATTGGATCCCGTGCCAGCATCAGCGCCCTTATCAATCTGCCAGCGTCGCCAGAAATCGAGAGTCTTATTGCCCTGTACGATCTTCGCTACGAATCTCTGCTGCAGGTCATTCGTCTTGCCGTACTGATTCTGTCCGTGATTTTTATTTGGCTGACCTTGACGGGGCGCAGTCACTATCCGAAGTGGATGGCTGCTTTGAATCCGATTCTTCTGATTGTCGCAAGCTTCCTGGTCTACGTTGTGGCACCGGCGCTGGGTAAGTATTTGATGCCGATCGCACTCAATGTAGCGTTTACCGTTTTCTTTATCGCATCAATTAGAATCGCGATAAAAAGGGGAATATAGAAATGAGATCGATTAAGTGGTTTGTCGGCGGGCTGGTTCTGTTCGTTGTCATGATTTTGGCCATGGTGGTTGGCAAAAGCATTCTCGATGCCCGTGTTGACTACGATGTGGCTATTAGCGGAATCGAGATTCCACGCTACACAGCAATCGATGTTCCTTTCGATCAGAGTAACGATTTCTCCACGGCACATCCGTTTGCTGCGGGTGCTGTAATTGACATCGACAATGACGGCACGGAAGAGTTGTTTCTCGGCGGCGGCCCTGGTCAGTCGGACGCTGTACTGAGATATGTGAACGGATCGTTCGAGATGATTGAAGGCCATGGTGTAGAGAAGGCAAGTGAGGCTGCCAGTTTGGGTGCCTCGGTGATCGACACCGACGGCGACGGAATGGACGACCTGATCGTCAGCCGTACGGATGGCGTATGGTTGCATCGAAACATGGGCTCGCGATTCTCCAGTGAAAAATTACCCTTGGCGATTCCATCGGATACGACGCCGATGTCGGTCGGCATCGCTGATTTGAACCGCGACGGCCATTTCGACCTGTTCGTCGCAGGCTATATTCGACTCGACCTCGTCGAAGGGCAGAATATTTTCAATAAAGAAGGCTATGGCGGAAGCAGTCGCTTGTTTATGAACCGCGGGGATAACACCTTCGAGGACGTAACGGATGCGGCGGGCCTGACGTACAAGCACAACACCTTTATGGGCATATTCGTGGACATCGATAAAGATGGGCACGAAGATCTGGTGGTGGCGCACGACACCGGACAGGTGCGTACGTGGCAGAACCAGGGCGACGGTACGTTTATCAATCGCAAGAATCCCAGTAGTGATTTTTACAGCTACCCGATGGGGATCGCAGTAGGGGACTACAACAACGATGGCTGGGTCGACTTTGCGTTTTCAAATGTGGGCAGTACGCCACCCAACTTCATGATTCGCGGTGACCTTACCGACGAACAGGTCAGCAACTGGAAATGGATGCTATTTGAAAACCTTGGCGACTTTGCATTTCGCGACAGCGCTGAAACCGCAAAGATAGCGGACTACGAATTTTCCTGGGGAATGAGCTTCGAAGACCTGAACCTCGATGGTCGTGACGATCTTGTCGTGTCCGAGAATTACATTGGACTGCCACCGCACAAGGTACCGTTTCTGCGTGCTCCGGGCCGGTTAATGATCCAGAATACGCAGAATGAATTTGCCGCCATCGGTAAGGAGGCGGGCGTCGTCAACAAGCGATATTCGATTGCCCCAATCCATGCTGACTTTAACCAGGATGGCTATCCAGACATTGTGCATGTCAATCTCGCCGGACGCTCCCAGGCCTTTATCAGCCAGGGTGGAGAGGCAGGCTTTCTAAAGGTGAAACTCCCAAACCGGCCCTCGTCCATCGCCGCAGTCGTGGAAGTGACGCTGGATAATGGAGACAAGCAAACCAAGGTGTTTGTCTCCGGTGAAGGGCTCAGCTCCGACCCGAGTCATATCCTGACGTTTGGCATTGGCGAGCACCGTGCCAGAAAAGTTTCGGTCGAGTACATCGGAGGAAGCCGCGAGGAGCGCGAAGTTGACCTGCGCAATTCGATATTGAAATTTTGAGCCGGATTCAATTCGGTGAATTCTGATGACTAGGGGCATTCTGGTGACTGCAGCCAGGTGGCTATATGCAGCGGTCGCCTTGATTGGCGTAATAGGCGTATTTCCTATCGCGCAAAAGCAGTTTGCCGGGACCGGACCGTGTCCCACTTTGGGAGCGGTTCCCGCGTGTTACCTGGTCTTGCTGGGATACTCCTTAATCGTCGTTTCAGCGTTCGTCGTCGCAAACCACAGGTTCAAGTTCTTCGCCGCTGGCTGGATCCCGCTATTGGGTCTGGCGCTGACAGGCACGGGGCTGGAACTCCTCGGGCAGGCGGCGTGCCCTCGTTCCATGAACGGCACACCAACTTGTTTTCTTTCCCTCGGATTACTTGCTCTAATCGCGACCCTCTATTGGGCGGAGCGCCACTTTAGTCGCAAGTGGCAATCAAGCGGTGCAGAGCTATGAAAAACATCACATAGAAGAACTGACGCGCTAGAACGGCAATGATAGCGAAAGAAACATCGGCTCGGTGCCCGGGTTGCGGTCACCCAATCCGCCGTTGGACAAGTGAAACAGCCCGATACCCAGACGCACCTTGTTATCGAACTGATAGGCGATCTTGATACCCGAGCGAAACTCCAGCTCGTAGCCAAGCTTGACGTCTTTGCCGTCGTCAAAGGAGCCCAAACCAAAGCTGGGTGTAATTACCCAGTGCTTGCCCGGGGAAAAATCCTTTTCCAGATCTACAAAGACAAAACCGGCGTCGTTTCCTGAGCGCGCGGCGCCGATTGCAGGGGCGAGCAGCCACTTTGTTCGTGGTGCGAATCGGTACTCGAGCTTGAACACGTACGGATCATCGATATTGTTATCAGCAACGGCAACGTGACCCAGGCCAAGCGTCAGGTAGTGATCTGCAACATCTGCGGTGCCGGCTTGTGGCGCTATCAGGCCGAGCAGCAGAAGCACTAAATTGTGTCGTCGAAATAGCACAGTCAAAATCCCGAAGTGTTCTATTTCTTAGACGCCGGCGGCTGCCTGTTGGTTACACATCACTGCCGAGCTATGGTCAGGCAATAGGGTGGGGGTAGGAATTGACCAGGTTAACTGGTGAGAAACTGGAGATAAATGTTCCAGCCGATGACGGAGTCGACCCGAAAGTCACGGTGATCCAGGGCCAATAAGGACAAGACTTGTGTTGCGTCAATGTTGCCGCGGGCATTGCCAACTTGCGAGTCAAATTTCATTCGAGTATCAGCGGCCAAACCGGATTCTGAAGACTACAATCCGAAGCGATAGACCACGAAAACCTGATCAGCCAAAGCACTCTCCTTACCATGAGGAAGTGAAAACCGGCGATCCCCACGTGCCTGCCAATGCTGCTACTGATGCTCTGATGCGGGCCTTCCGTGGCCCGCATCAGAGTAGTCACTCGCGCACTGGAGACGCGGCTGCATATTCTTCAAATCTCATCGGCGCCGATACCCAGCGCAGCCGCAATACCTTCGCCATAAGCCGGATCTGCTTTGAAGCAATGGCGAATGTGACGTAGCTGAATCTCACGAGGTGCACCGCCGACAGAGCGCGCGGTATTCTCGAATAGAACTTGCTGCTGTGCTTCGCTCATTTGGCGAAACAATACGCCTGGCTGAGAAAAGTAGTCGTCGTCTTCGCGATGATCCCAGTGTGCGGCCGCACCGGTAAGCTCAAGCGGTGGTTCACTATAGTCCGGTTGCTCGGCCCACTCACCCTGGTTGTTTGGCTCATAGCCAATAGTGCTGCCGTGATTGCCATCGACTCGCATGGCGCCGTCACGGTGATAGTTGTGCACAGGGCAACGCGGTGCGTTTACCGGGATCAGATTGTGATTGACGCCCAGGCGGTAACGCTGCGCGTCACCGTAAGAGAACAATCGCCCTTGCAACATTTTGTCCGGTGAGAAACCGATACCCGGCACGACGCTGGCTGGGTTAAACGCCGATTGTTCGACCTCGGCGAAGAAGTTCTCTGGATTACGATTGAGTTCAAACTCGCCTACCTGGATCAGAGGATAGTCCTCGTGCGGCCATATCTTGGTGAGATCGAAAGGGTTGTAACCGACTTTGCCTGCATCAGCCTCCGGCATGATTTGTACGGCGAGCGTCCACTTTGGAAAGTCACCATTTTCAATGCTGTCGTAGAGATCGCGTTGATGACTTTCTCGGTCCTGACCGATTAGCGTTTCCGCTTCAGCGTCGGTCAGGTTCTTGATGCCCTGCTGCGACTGAAAATGGAATTTGACCCAACTGCGCTCGTTGTCCTTGTTAATAAAGCTAAACGTATGACTACCGAAGCCGTGCATGTGTCGATAGGTCGCCGGTATGCCCCGATCACTCATAACAATTGTCACCTGGTGTAATGCTTCAGGTAACGAGGTCCAGAAATCCCAGTTATTTTTCGCGCTGCGCAGGTTCGTCCGCGGGTCACGTTTAACCGCGTGATTGAGGTCGGGAAACTTCATTGGGTCACGCAGGAAAAATACAGGGGTGTTGTTGCCGACCAGATCCCAGTTACCCTCTTCAGTGTAGAACTTCAGCGCAAACCCACGAATGTCACGTTCTGCATCTGCGGCACCGCGCTCGCCAGCGACGGTTGTAAATCGAGCGAATAGGTCGGTTTTCTTGCCGATCTCAGAGAATATTTTTGCGCGCGTGTATTTGCTGATGTCATGGGTCACCGTGAACGTCCCATAGGCACCGGAGCCCTTGGCATGCATGCGCCGCTCCGGAATGACTTCGCGATCGAAATGGGCAAGTTTCTCCAGGTACCAGACATCCTGGAGCAATTGTGGGCCTCGCGGACCCGCCGTCATCACATTCTGATTGTCCGCAACCGGACAACCGGCATTGGTGGTTAGTTTCTTCGTCATGTTCATTCGTCCTCGCATAATTCATGAGCCAAAACACGGTTGAAAGCGTGTTGCCAGGGGACACTGTGCGCAAATATCAATAAGTTATCCAATGAATAATAATTTACTTTATAATCGACTGAATCGATAACAGTAATAACGATCATGAAGCCGACTCCCACCCTCAGGCAACTCCAGTATCTGATCGCTTTGTCCGAGCACCTGAGTTTTACGAAAGCGGCAGCATCCTGCTTCGTTACACAGTCAACGTTGAGCGCAGGCTTAAAAGAGCTTGAAAGACTGCTCGGCACCCAACTCCTGGAACGGGACAGGCAAACGGTACTAATGACCACGATCGGGGAGGAGGTCGCCGAGCGGGCAAGATCCATCGTAACGGCAACGATGGATCTGACTGATCACGTGGCCGCAGCGCGGGAGCCGATGACGGGTTTGCTGCGACTTGGCGTCATTCCGACCATCGCGCCATTCCTGCTACCGCAATGCCTGCGGCTCCTTCGTGAGAGCTATCCAGAACTCCAGCTGGCTCTGCGAGAAGATCTGACCGCCAACTTGTTGTCACGAATGGAAGACGGCCAACTCGATTTCGCGCTGATTGCCTTGCCGTACGACACTTCAAACTTGATCGTGGAACCCCTTTTTGACGACGACTTGTGGGTCATAGGTCGAAAGGGAGATCCGGAGCTGGCGACAGATTCGATCTCCGTAACGCAGTCCCTGACCGATCGACTACTTTTGCTTGAAGAAGGACACTGTTTGCGGGACCAAACTCTGTACGCATGCAATGCTTCCAGTCAAAAATCATCACCCGGGATGGAAGCTACAAGTCTCTTGACGTTAGTACAGATGATCGAGTCAGGGCTTGGCATAGGCCTGGTTCCAGAAATGGCCGTGGCCAGCGGTTTGACAGAAAGCCCCAACCTTGTAGCACGACCCACTGCGAAGCCCGGTCCCAAGCGCACCATAGCGCTTGTGGCGCGGCGCTCCACTTCACGACTGACCGTCTTGCACACAGTGGCTGATCTGATACGTGGTACTAGTGGTGTGAATCCAGCCGTTGCAACTGACTAGTGCCATCGTGTGTCAGCGTCGTCGGAAATGCCCACTTTGGTGCCCAACTCAAGATCATGTGCCGCGACTCAAGAGCGTCTGACGAGTCACAAAGCCGACGTACTGCGTGTTTTTGAGCCATCTCAGATCACGCTGGACCGAGATAACTATTCACTGGAAGCCCAGGTTTGGCGACAATCGTCAGGGCTGATTATTCAGCCGACGGTGACCGTCGTCACTATCTTGAATCACAACACCGGGCGGTCGAGAAAAAGATACTCCGGTGCCGTTTCTGCAGCCAAAGAGTTAAATTGTAAACGCACTCAGGGCCTATTCTTCAGGGTCGGCCAGGCGTGTTCCGAATCGCTTAGCCAGGAAAAGAGCCAGGATCAATATCGCGATAATCGCACCGAACAGCGCAAGCGGCAGTTGCGGTTTCTCCAGGCCATCTTCCCCGATAGCGGTGAACAGGTCCTTGGTGCTTGCACCGATCAGTACATTGGCAGCTAATATTGGTAAGCAACCGATCGATGTGCCAATCACAAAGTCACGCAGGCCCATTGCACTGACACCGCAGGCGTAGTTGATCAGATTATTCGGCAACAAGGCCAGCCGGGCGAACATGACCGTATAAATACCATTACGTGCCACGGCCTTATCAAATCCGCTAAATCTGAGGCTGCGATCGAGCTTTTTCTTTACCCACTGCCGCGCATAGGTTCGGGCCAGGAAGAATGCCGCAACGGAACCCAACAGATTCGCGATGAACGCAAGCAAACCACCAGTTACAGCACCGAACAGATAGCCTCCGGCAACCATGAACAGCCAGCCTGGGACCATCGCGACGACGGCCAGTACGAAAGCCAGCAGATACACGGGCCATGCAAGTTCCGGTGCAGACTCCGCCCAATGCGCAGCGGCAAGCAGTTGCTCGCGCCCCGTTGGCAGCAACATGATGATTGCGGTGGTTATCGCGATCAATAAAACAGCAACTGTGATCTTTCGTTTCATAGTGCCTTTCGTACTTTGACAGGTGTCGACAAACCAACTTCGTAGGGAATGGTGCCGGTGTAAACATTCTTAACATTTGTTGAAGGAAATGTTAAGAATGTTTACACCGGCACCATCGATTTCACCTTTGTTGAAGGAAATGTTAAGAATGTTTACACCGGCACCATCGATTCCGGCACCATCGATTTCACCATCAATTTATTGAACTACTGGGTGCCACCCAATGCGGCGAGCAATCGGGCAAATTGAGCTGGCCGATAACGCTCATCGTCCTCGAGCACGTTGCCAAGCGCGTTGAGTTCGTCTTCCAGTGACTTGTCGTGAAGTTCGAATACGAGCATTTGTACCGCCATGAAAGCCTGCTCGGCACTCACGTAGTCCAGGTAGTTTCCCTCAGCGCCGGTTGCCAGCAGTTCGCGCAGAATCTGCGACTCGCGCCTGGCAAGTACGGCAGGCGTAATTCGAGATTGCAGGGTGGCGAGTATCGCGTCGACTTCAGCTGTTGCTTCACGCAGTCCCGCGCCATTCCCAGTGCCTGCAACGTGCATCGCGGTGATCGCGAGCTCGAGTGCGTCGGCATCGTTTGCATTCACAGCACGTGCGAGGGCGAGGCTCATGACCAGCGCACCGTCGTTAAGAAACGGCAACCCGGGGCCGGCATTACCGTGTCGCGGCAGTTGCCGCCACTGCACCGTCTTCATCGACCGGTGACAGGCATGGCAATCGTAGAGCCCGAGTTCGGGGAAGAGAGCGTTGCCAGCAAAGGACTCGCCGGAGATCAGGGCGAGTCGCTGACGTGATTCGATGATGACCCCGTTCGCCCAGACGACAACATGATTCACAGCTCCCTTGCGCTCGGCGTAGTCGCTATCGACACGATAATGCGGCTGTCGTCCGGCAGTGCGCCACAACTCCGTAAACGTATCGAGTTCGAAGGCAAGGCGCGGGTGGCCGGCAGCCATTAAGCGATGCGTGGCAAACTTGTCACTGGTTCCGAGATGGCAGGACAGGCAGAGCTCCGCCTTTGCTGTCACATTTTCTGTTGCGTACATGCCGGCGGCCAGGTTGTCTGAATGTTGGACGGTTGGCGTGTTGTAGTGTGTCGAGAGCCAATTCTCTGCGCCGCCGTGGCACGACTCGCAACCAACACCGTCCGATAGCTGAAACTTGTCCCCCCGCCGGGCGCTCGCGACATTGTCCGCGTGGCAATCGAGGCAGATTTTGGCCGTGTCGGCGCTATCGATTCCGAGTCTTGCCGCCATCGCCTTTGATAGGTCATTGCTCAAGACCTCGTAGGCCCTCGAATGCGGATCGTCCTGCGTCCAGGTGACATACTCGTTTTGCATGATGGCAGACCCTGTCTGGGGAATAGCGGAGCCGTGACACTGGGACGTGGCGCAGGTCGCAACTCCCATGTGCACGTAGCCATCTCTATCCGGCAGCTCGGCGTGGGCTGACCACATTGCTCCGAGCATCAACGTGGCAAGGACAACTCTATTCATCACGCACATACCAGGGATTTCCTTCCTCATCGAGGTAAAGCCTTTTCATTTCATCGAGCGTAAGCGGCCGCGAGCCTTTGCGACCGAACACAGCTATCTGTCCGCCGGTTTCATCCACCCCTCGGTCGCGGTCGAGCCCCTTGGACAACGACAATGCCGCGCTGGCGGTCGGATAGCTCGCGATCAATTGCGGTCGCGGCGCCGGGCTGAAGCCGTAAAAACCGGGTTGCGATTCCGGAGAGGTCAGTTGCAGAACCCTGATGCCGTTAACGCCATCCGCGACGTAAGCAAAAAGCGATGCATTGGTCGTTGCCACGATGACATCGCGGGTATCGTTGAGTTCGCCATCCGACGAAAAGAATTCGACGAGCTTCGGTTCCCGAGGCTTCCAGACATCGATAATCGCCAGGCCCTGTTGGCCGGCCGCAACGTAGGCGTACGTTCGCGCGACATAGATTCGGTGCGCGTCGCCAATCGGCACGAGGGCATCGTCCAGTACCGGCGCAGCGGGATCGGTGACGTCGATAACCCGAAGCCCGGCCTCGTCGGTTACGAACAGGTAACGGAATTGCAGCGCCGATGCGCGTGCGTCCTGCAGCGCAACGGTCGCCAGAATGACCGGCGCAAGCGGATCATCGAGACTGACGATCACGAGCCCGCTGTCCGCGACCACGTATGCATTGTGGCCGCCTAACGTGACGTGACGCGCGCCGGCAAGCGCATTACCCGGATTAAAGGTAACCGCGCGTTCGAGGTAATTATTATGCAGGTCGCCGTCAGCAAACGTGTTGACGTTGGTCAGTATCAGTCCTTCCTGGCGGTCGGTAATCACAGCGTAGTTGTAGATTGGATGAAACGCCTGTTCCTGATTGTCAACGCGCATCAGGTCGCCTTCATTTCGTGGCGGGTGCACGGGCTGGTTCGTCGGCAACGCGATACAACTGGCATCAACCGTCTCAAGCGTCGAATTCTGACCCAGCTTCGAGAAAGGCGCGTCAACGATACGCTGGCTGAACCCCTTGTTCGCGACGTTGGCGACATCGAACACTTGCACACCGTGTCGCCCTTCGGCGGCAAACAAATACTCACCCCTGAGTTGCAGGCACGACACACCGCCTCCGCTATGCGTCACCGCGCCCTTCAGCTGCCTCCCGGCTGATTCGTGATCCCGGTAATTGTCGGGATACGCATAACGCTGCAGGTAACTACCGATTACGGCCTGAGGCTCCTCCCATTCCGTAACTTGCGCCGCAATAACGCCGCTTTCGAGTCCCGCCCAGGCATTGAGGCCGACAAAGTTCACGAAATTGGTTCCTTGCAGCAGCAACTGGGCCATCCAGGCATTGTTGTCGCCATCTTCACTCAGGTGGCAGTTACTGCAGGTCTTGGTTTCGGTCTTACGCGTCGTATGCGGGAAGTGCGGATTCATTGCCTGCGAACTGTAGCCACTGGCCGCGATTGGCGGCTGTTGCACATAGATGCGCTCGCGATTTGCATTTGTCGACGACAAGACGAGCGCCGAAGACGACCGCACCGGGGCGATCTTGCTGTCGTTAGTGGGCCCACGCTTGCCGATCATGAACATCGCATCGCGGGCAACCTGCGGATTGTAGGTCGCGAAGTTGCGAGTCTCGCCGTCATCATAGTGGTGCCGTTCAGTTTTCCAGTTCGCCTCGATCGGAAGATGACAACCGGCACAACTCGTTATCCATGAGGTGTGGCAGGTATAGCATTCAATCTCTTCGTCCTTGTGTGCGAGTTGTTGCCAAGGGATGTCCGTACCCCAATCCTGTGTGCTGACGTCGCTGCCCATCAGTTTTGCGCGTGCGGCTTTTTCGTTGTACTCGGCATGCTCGGGATTGACTGTGTCTTTAACCAGGCTGAGTTCCCACTCGATTTCGGGGTCTACTACGGAGCGCTGAATGAGTTTGTCGCCCTGCCACTCAAAACGGCGCTTGCCGTCCGCATTTCTATACAGCCGCATGTCGGTGCCGCCGGGTGGTGCCGCCGGCCCGGAGGTTTTCAAGTCCGGATAAGCCGTTGCGCTGCCATGGCAATCTTTGCATTCAACCTCGATCGCGCTCGCAACCTCGCCATAAATATGTCCGTTGCCGTGATTATCTTGAGAGAAGTGGCAGTCGGTGCAATGCATGCCCTTGTCGACATGAATTGACGACAGGTGGACGGCCTTTTGAAACTTTTCGGGATCGTCATTCGCGACGATATTGCCGGCCGCGTCCAGCAGATTGCCCTCGAGATCGCGCTTCTGCACGGCACGGAAATTCCAGCCGTGGCCGTGATAGTCAGCGAACTGCGTATCGTTCAGTTGCGGGTTCAGATCTGTCACGTTACGCAGGAAGTCCAGATCGGCCCACTTGCCACGCACGACGGCGCCTTCCGGGTTCCGATCGAGCACCTTACGTTGCTCCTCGGCAGACAGTTCCTGCTGTTCCTCTGGCCACATGAAAGGAGCGTCAGATTCGTAGTCCCACATCGTGTAGCCGAGGTAGGAGTTCATAAACATGTTGGGCTGATGCATGTGACACACCATGCACTGACTGGTCGGAATAGCTCGGGTGAACTCGTGCTTGAGAGGGTGACCTGAGCGACCCTGCGGAATGGTTGGATCCGCCGAATTGGATTCTCCGTCACGTCCATACACGGAGTACGGGCCAGAATGCCGTGGATCGCGATCATTGGCATAGACGACATGACACGATGCACAGCCTGACGATCGGTAGTCGCCTGGTTGGTCATTGGTGCCCAGAAACCAGGTGAACGGATCGTTAAGCCGAGTCTTGTGAATATTAATGACTGGCACCGATATCCTGGCGCCCGTGCCGGGCCCGCGATTGGACTGCCGAATATCAGGACGACCTGGCTCTTCCAGTCGCTGAATCATGCCGAGCACATTGGGTACGCCGGTTTCGGGGAACAGCGTGGTGATGTTTCGGCCACCGTCTTCAAAAACACGGAAAATGTCGCCCGGCTTAACGGACTCCCACATGGGCAACGGAAAGAGCTCAGGGCGTACGCCATATTTCAGCGCTACTTCCGGCGGCAGTTGCGACCCGGTAATCCTTGCGGGTTCGCCGTCGGGTGTGTAGCCCTCGCCGAGGATGTAATTCTTGTACGGCAGAATACCGTTGTTGTACGAGGCGCCGCCCCAGAGCATCGCCCCTGTTGCCATCAGGCTCCGGACATTCGCGTCGATGACGGGTTGATGGCAGGCACCACAGGCTTTGGTCGCGACGCGATAGTCCGACGGATTGACGAAGCGGACGAACTCGGCGCTCTCCTTGTTTAACAGCGTGTACGAACGCTCCGGATTCGCGCTTGAGGGATAGTGCCAGGACTCGGGGTACAGCGGTTGTACATGAGCGGCGTCTCTCGCATCGTCATAGTCGGAAGTGGACGCGGCCCGCACGCCAGCGTTTCCGCCGTGGCAATCCGTGCAGCCGAGAACGACCGCTGCACTCTGGTGCATCGATTTCGAATCGCTGTCTGTGTGACAACTGATACATCCGCTGCTCTTGGCATCCGCGGCACTCGCGTCCTGTTTTGCGGGCGCGGCCGGGTATTCCGGATAGTCGATCTTGCGGGCCTTCTCGTTCTCCGAGGCCGACAGCAAAACAGGAATCGAAATGAAGAGGAGCAGAAGTGGGAAAGAGTTTCTCATTAGTATGCGAGCACTAGGTTTGCCAATATCGAGTAAGGAGTATCGCTGCCGTACAGGTCCTTGTAGCCCGCGCCCGGAATCAACGCCGACGCAGCCAGGCGCAGCACAATGTTCTGCGATGTTCTTGGTCGGTAAGTCACGAACATTGAGAGGTCCTGGCCGATGTTTTGATCGATGCCGCCCTGGTTGCGGGCTGCTTCAAGTACCGCGGTGTTATCAAACCACAACTGGTTGGCATTCAGAGACACGCGCCATTTTGGCGTAAGGTCGAAATCAGCGCCAATACCGGCAAGTACAATACCGGGATTAACAAAATTTGATTGCCCAAGCGCCTTCGACGAGCGTAGCGAATTCAACAGACCGTTCTGAGAGGATAGTGTGACCCGACCGCCGCCAATCAACGGCACGGCCTGGCGAATCCAGAAGCTCGTATCCGCGCCAGCGATCAACGGGTTTTCAAATATGGCGTCAAATGCTGTCGATCGGTCATCGTAAGGATCGTCGTCGCCACTGCCGTACACGAAGGACCCCTTGAGCCGTATCCAGTCAAAATCTCGTGATAACTCGAACGCCGCAAAAAAAGCGCTGATGTCAGTCTTGAGCTCCGCGAACTTCGATGGCTGCTCGTTGCCGAACGCATAGTAGGCAGATGCCGTCAGGTTCCAGCGATCGAAATGACCATCGCCGTTGTAGCCAACGTAGGTCACGTCATAGCTGCGCAATGGCTGAGTCCCGATCGCCGAGGGTCGAGCCTTGAACCCGTTCGCATCGACAAGCGGGCGCTCGTTTTCCTCGTTCCGGTTATGCACAAGCGCGAGCTGGGATGTAAATCCGAGCACCGGAAAATCCTGCCGGTAAACATTGAGCAGGAATACGTCATCGTCGCGCAGCGCATCCTCCGCGCCCAGGTCATTCAGGCCGCTGTTCGTATCCTTTTCAATGCGGCGGAATACACCCAGGTTGTACTGCCAGCGATTGTTGTCACGAGTTCCGAACAAGCGAATGCCGAGTGCGCTGTCCTGGAACAGGAAGCCGCGGAAATCCGCTGTTATCGGTTGTATGCCAAGTCGCAGGCTGTCGAAATCGTAGCGTACACCGACATTGCGCAAATGCTTGTCAACGAACAGGCCTTGAATCCCGACATGATTGTCGTCCCGCACCGTGCCGAGTTCCGGATTCACAAACAAGGCGCCAGGTTCATTGACCTCGACGCGCGTAAAGTTAAACACCGGTATAAAACGAATCTCGTAGTCGGGTGGCTTGAATACTGTCTCGCCCTTGTACAACACGAACTCGGTTATGAAATTCTGCGTGAATGCGGTTTGCTCTGGGTCCCCCAGCACGTCGAGTGTATTGCCGGCTGTCGATGTCGATACCGGCACAGGCGTGGGTATGGCGCGTGACTCGAACGTGGTGTCAGAAACCAGGTTCAGGGCGACAAACCAGTCCTTACCGAATGCCGGTCGGTCTCCTTTGAGAACGTTATTGCCATTGTAAGGGTCCCACCAACGCTCGGGGTAACCCAGCGACGTCACGATACGCCATCGATCTGGAACAGGTGCGAAGGAACTCATTGCACTCCAGTTTGCAGGCGGGAGACCTTCGCCCTCGCAAATTTCTTTTCCGACCGGCGGTTCGCCCGGCCGACGCCTCAGCGGTTCATCGACAGCGTGGCAATTGGCCGAAGTCGAACTGCCGCCATCGGCGACGACGCTCGCGGGCGACAAACATGCCGCGACGATGCATGCGACGAGGCTTTTACTTGTCGCTGCAAACATTTTGTTCATCGCTGTTCAGGAAGGGTGAGACGGGACAGTTTACGTAGCGGAGCCGAGTGCCCTGAGGCACGAGGTTATCAGCGCGAATTGTAACGGCTGCATTGCCGAATCCACCGAGCTGCAATCCGGCGTTGTGAACCGACACAAAGGCAATCATGTCATCCTGGTCGACGCCGTCACCCGATACGCCAATGCCCCCGACAAGCTGGTTGCCACGATATATGGGTACGCTGCCCGGAAAAACCTGCGTACCGTTTGCGAGAGCAGCAATCGCGCCTGCAACGGCGAAGCCATTGTCAAAGCCGTCAATTCCGGTGCAGTTCTGCGGCACGTCCGGGGCAGCTGCGAGTACGAATCCGACATGCTGGACTATCGCGTTGTACACGAGGTCCAGTTGCAGTCCCGTGGAAAACGGACTCCACTCACCCCGCTGCTTGCTGAACGGACCGTGCGGATTCCCTGTCACGCCGTCTGGATAATACGGGCGCGACATATTGCCACCAGCGCGGTCAGAAAATGCGATTTCACCGTCGGCCAGTGCATTGGGCAGACCAAGGAAGTTGCGAACTGCCACCACATATTGCGACAAAAACTCCTTGCGAAGCACGACCAGGCCGCCATCGAGGTAGGTTGCCGGTGGCACACCATTCAGCGCGGCCGCCGCTCCCGCCGAAGAGAAAAACGTCGCCGTGCGTGCTTTTTGTAACGCTACGTCGATACCGAAAACCGGAGCATCGCGACCACGCACAATGCCCAGAATTACGCCATTGCTATCGACCACCGATATTGAAACACGAGCGGCGCTTCCGGACGGCTGGCGAATTTGCGCGCGCATACGATTTGCAAGTGTCATAGCCTCGGTCAATAGTCCTCGAACCTCGCTCGCCGTCAATGCTGCCGCACCATCCGTGCCTGCGATGGGCCGATAGCGTTCCGTATTTGCTGCGTCGACGAGCACGAACGCATCGAGTCCGGCGTAATCAAGCGTATCAGCCCGTATACCGGATGCGGGTTGTCCGAACGCGAGCCCGGCAGCTACGACTGCGTTCGTGTATCCGGGCACTGCGAGCAGTGTGCCGGCGACGTTGTTAATGGTGGCGAATGCTGGCGCCGATGCAGGGTCGGTTAGTAGGTCTTCGCTTGTCGTGTCACTAAACCTCAGTGTTCGGCCGTCTACGGCAATTACATTTGCACGACGCTCGCCCGGCGCCGCCAGGCTGTTGCTGCCTGCGAGCGCAATGGCCTCGTCGTTATCAATGTCGATATCGAAAATGTCGGGATCGAAAGAATAAAGCCCGTCGCTGATTACACCGATCCCACCGACGGGAGTGCCGGCCTTATACAAAGGCAAGCCGCCCGGGTCCGCAGCCAGACCAAGGGGCGAGCGATGCGGGCCCGCTGCAGGGGCGCCACCTGAGAATCTGGCCAGCAGATCTGAACAGGGAAGCTGGCTGAATTGAACGCCAAACAACGGGCCGGCAGGTTGCTGGTTGTCGAGCGGGTTGAAGTGATCCTGCACAATCTGGCTCGCCGTGCGGGTGCTGAATGCATTGCCTTCGGTCGAGAGGTAAGCGGCTGTGACCGCCTTGGAAATTGCGGCGAGGCTGTCCGGGATAATGTTGACTCTCTCAAGCCCGCCGCTGACAGCGGGCCCGGGCGATGCGATGGTGATTGACATTTGCGCACCGTTCATTCGAAACAAACCGAGAACGTTACCGACGCGATCGACAACCGCAATCGTCGCACTGACATTGCGTGCCTGTGCTTCAGCAACCGCCTGTGCGATCACGGCTTCAACATCCGCAATAGTCAGGTTTGCAGGTGTGTCTGCGCAGTTTCCCGAACAGCCCGTTGCCGGTGTGCTGCTGTCCACCCCTGCCGGCTGTGGGCGGGAGCCACTGCCGCAGGCAGATAGTACGAAACAAACAACCAGAAGCAAGGCGACCCGAACGGTCACCGGTATTCACCTTTGGCTTCGAAATGAAAATTGTGGCACATGATGCAGGTGCTTGGGATCTGTGAGCTATCGTTTCGCCGGGCTATCGCGCTGCCATGGCAGGCGCGGCAATCGTCGATAACAGGAATGAGTACGTCGTGTGACGACTCGGATTCACCCGCCCTGTGGCAGCTTTCGCAAGACGTGACCTCGGTGTCGTGTGCCGCGTGCGAGAAGTTTGCATGCGGATAGAACGAATCGGTAAGCCGAACGGGCAACACCTGCCAGGGAACATCTTCATCGGTGGCTGTTCGCGTTACCTCGTGGCAGGTGACGCAGGTACGCCGCTCGAATAGATCCGCGGCCACTTCGAGCGCCTGTTTCCTCGCTTCCGTTGCCGCGCGATTGCGATCTTCACGCGTCAGGCTTTGACCCGGCCGGCGCACGCGCTGCTCGACGGCATCGGGATCGTCACCCAGTAGTCGAGCGCTGTAGTACTCGACGAGCGTTTGCACGACGGCAGCAGGGTCGCCGTGTGGCACGACCCTTGACGGATCGTCGGGATCGAAAGCGAGCGTATGGCAGCTACTGCAGTGCTGGTCCATTGTGACGGGCTGCATTCTTGCGCCACCCGGTTCCGGTTCGTGGCATTCGGCGCATTCAATTGTGCGCTTGCCCTCGGGCGTGATAATCCCATCTTCGGCGAGATGCGCTTTGTGATTGAAGCGAAGGTTGGATCGATCTGCATCCAGCGAATCCTTCAGAACCCGGTGCTCGATTTGCCAGTCGACCTGGCCATCCCCGGTATCAACCGGCAATAGCAGGCTCAGCTTGAAATCAGGGTGATTGTCGAGAAAGTCCTGTGCGGGTTGCAGTGAAATGGTGTCGGGTAAATCAGAATGGCAATCGGCGCACAATCCCTGGTGCTGTTTGACGAGTTGTGGCGGCTCATTATGTTCGAGGTGACAGGCAGCGCATCGTCGATCGCCGATAACTGCCGTGCCAGTATCGACGACATGTCGACTGACCGTATGGCACTCAGTGCACGCGGCATCCGGCACGCGTTGGAAAGCGTCGACGTGGCAAGTCTCGCACTCCGCGCTCACCGAAGAATGCGCGCTGTGCACAGGCCCGGCGAGCCACCAGCTGTCGTCGGGTAGTGGGGTGCTGCGCGTAATGCCGCTCGCGCCGTCGAGCAACGAGAGCGCGGGTAACGCGAGCGCAAAAACAAAAACGACCCCGGCCAGGGCCCACGACAATCTGCGCTTGCCCCAACCGCTTAGATCCTGCGGCCGGTCACTCCAGGATTCGGTAGTCGTCGAGTCGACAAGATCCTTGTCCAGTTCGAACGTGATTGCGAACCGCGCATCGGAAGGTGGCGCAATTACGGTCAGGATATTCGCACCAACCTCGATCTTGTCGCCGACAGCAAGCTTCGCATCACGAGTAGAGCTGCCGTTAACCGTGACCCCGGCAAGTGCGGTCGTTGAAATTCGGATGTCTCCGATTTCCCCGTCGATTACCGCGTGCTGCAAGCGTGCCCTGCGGTCCTTGAGGTGCAACACCTGGTCCGTGGCGCGGCCTATTGTAATGGGCAAATCGACGTACTTATCGACGGTCTCGCTGCCGCCCGCCGCGTTCGAGGTAATGAATTTGATCAGCGTTTTCATTGCATCACCAGTACAGGAAGACCGTAATGATGTGGGCGGCGAGGGCCATCAATAAGCCGGCCGTCAGCGGAACGTGCGCGTACAGCCAGATTTCGACGGCCGCTTGTAACCTCATATCTTCTTTTAGCTGCCGCAATAGTTTTCGCTTGTTTCGCAGCAGCGCCGACAGTTCACTGACTTTTGCCGCGTCAACCGGGTCGCTGGCCATTGATTGCTGCTCTGCAAACCAGTCGAGTGCGGCCTCTTGGCCGGCGTTCGCAACGACGCCGGATCCGGAGCCCTTCGGCAAAACAAGCTGTGACTTGTCACGACCGCGTAGCCGCTCCCACAACGAGCTGCCGAGTTGAGTGCGCCGCACTCCACTGTCAATAACATCGCGGTACTGCTCGGGTAAACCGGTCGCGATCTTGCGGCTGCGTCGGTCTATGTCGTCAAGTTGATCAAGCAAATCATTTCTGTTGGCGCCATCGCGGTTCTCGCTAATGCGCTCGGGATGTTTCATGTAGCTGTACACGCCCCACGCGCCACTTGTGACGACGAGAATCATCAGGACGAAGGCAAGCGTATGGATATTCCAGCCGAACTGAAATCCTGTGTGCAGCAATACGACGACGACCAACGCCATGCCCAGATAGACGTGCGCGCTGAGCCAGCCCTGAGTTGTACCGAGTGTCGATGCATAGCGTCGTTTGCGGATTCCGAACCAGGTCAGCCAGACGATCAACAACGCGCCCAGCGTGCCGAGCGTGTAGCCAAGCACCGTTCCGCCGTTTGCAGGTTCCTGAGGATCGTCGATCCAGTAAGCCACGAGGCACAACATGACGAGCAGTAAAGCTACCCAGAGATAGCGTCGTTTACGAAATGCGAGTATCGATTCGTGCACGCGCGGCCTCAGCTTGCCTTGCGAGCCAGGTTGACGAATTCGGCAGGGCTCATTCGCAAAGCAGCGCCGGTCGGGCAGGCACGCACGCAGGCGGGGCCGCCGGAAAGATCCTTGCACATGTCGCACTTAACGGCCTTTTTCGCCGCGCTGGACGCATCCAGCGGCTTGCGCTCACCGGGGCCGGCGCCGCTACCCGTTAGCAACCAACCGAGCAAACCCGGCGCTGGTTCTTTCTCGCTGGCCATTTGGATGACGCCATAGGGGCAGTTTTTCTCGCAGTTGCCGCAACCGATGCAGCTGTCCTGAATGTACACCTCGCCATTCGGCGCGCGGCGGATCGCATCGGGCGGGCAATCTTTCATGCAATGTGGGTCTTCGCAGTGCCGGCATGAGGTCGGCACGTGTACCTGTGCGTACGATGGTCCGGCGGAACGGTCGAGCCGGGATGTACCGCCGTGCGTCTCGGCGCACGCCTTCTCGCAGTTGTCGCACCCGATACACAAGGATTCATCAATGAGCAGCACATCAGTGGCCTCACCGAGTCCTTGCTGCATCAGGAATGAAATGAGATCACCAGCCTCGGGTGCAGACTCGACGCGAAGATTCTCGCTCAGACGTTTCTTGACGGTGGACTGGACGCTCGCACGCATGCCCGTGTTTTTTGACAGCATGGACTGGAACACCGCGGAGCTCAGGAACACGGACTCCGTTGCTACCGTCGCCGTCACGGTTGCCGATCGAGCCGTTTGACCTACGAGCCCCATCTCCCCGACGTAGTTACCGGCAGCAACATAGGATGTCACAATGTGACGCCCGCCAATATTCCTGGATACGGATACCGAGCCGCTGCGAATCAGGTGCAGGCCATCGGCGGAAGCACCTTCTTCGAACAGGACATCACCAGCCCTGAACGACCTCAATTCGGCCTGCTTCGCAATCGCCTCGAGCTCATCGTTTGCCTGGTTGGGCGCCAGACCGCCGCGCAGAGTACGCACAATGAAGTGACGGTCAATGATATTGCGAACCCGTTCGTACGAGTTCATGAGCTTGACGATGTCGCGGCGGGGCGATTCGAGCAGTACACATTTTCGTGCGGCGCGTACGGTCGCGGAACGCCTGCGCCCGGATAGCAGGCTCATCTCGCCAAAAAACTCGCCGGCACCCAGCAGGACCGACTTGCCGCTTTCAGTCTCAACCTCGACTTCTCCGTCGACGATCGAAATGAAGGAATTTGTGTAATCATTTTTCCTGAAAACGATGTCACCCGAATCTGGTGTCAACAGATCGCTCGAGAGTATGAGTTCGCGCAGGACGAGACCGTTGATGTCGGCAAACAAGGGCACGCGTTCGCGAATAAGATCAAGCGTCTCGTCGACACCTGCGTCGAATGGCAAGGGCTGAAACTTATTCTCGAGAATGCCGTGGTCGGCGGGCAGGATGTCATTGCCCTTGATGAATTCGACGACCTCGTAACCCTGGTTCATCGCCTGCTTGATCAATGGGTAGCCGCCGAGTGCGCCGATGATATACAGGCCCTCGACGTTTGATTCGTATCGATTCGAAAGTTCGGGCAGCGTTGTCAGGTCGTCGCTCGGGAATTCGACGCCACAGGACTCGACGAAGCGACGCGGCGGTATCGCACCCAGACGGGCGATGACCCGGTTGCATTCAACACGCGTTTCGCCGGTATCCGTTGCAAGATTGATGGCCAGGCCTGACTCGACACTCGCGACGTTCGTGTTGAAAAAACAATTAATCGACCCGTCGTCGATAGCGCGCGTAATCAGACTCAGGTTGCCGTCTTTCGCGCGCGCAAATTCATCGCGCCTGTTAACGACTATGACCGTGTTTTGTCTCGACAAAGCGATCGCATTTTCGATTGCCGCATCGCCGGCGCCGACGACGACGATTGTCTCACCACGGTATTCGTCAGGATCATCAAGCGTGTACTGCACGAACGGCTCATCTTCACCGTCAACGCCAAGCTTGCGGGGGTTCCCCTGCAGGCCGATGGACAGGATGACATTGGCTGCAGTGAGCGTGTCGCCACTGGCGAGCGTTATTGTGAACTGCGGTGCCGATCCGCCTATTGCCGTGACTTCTGCGCCGTAACGTACAGCGACACCGTCATCGTCGATCCCACGTTTCCAGCCACCAAGGACGGCTTCGCGCGTGCCGGCTGCAAACTCGAGGTCGCTGCGCAGTGGCACGACAACGGGTTCGGCCATGACGTGTTTGCCTTTCTGGTATCGCTGAATCGTATTTGCGAGCGCGGCACTCGATTCGAGCACCATGTAGTCCAGTCCAAGCGCTTTGGCATGCGCGGCGGCGCTTAGCCCTGCCGGTCCGCCGCCGACGATAACAAGCTCAAGGCTCACGGATTACCGAATGCTGCGGCACCGGATACCGTGCTGGCCCCCTGGGGGTCCTGCAAACTGTAGGTCAGCCCGGCGCCGCCTGGATACGTCGGATCCGAACTCGGGCCGGGTTCTGAGAAGAACCCTGAAAATATGCCGGCTCCACCCGTCTCTCCATCTGTGGTTACAGTGTAGTTGCCGCTGAACAGGTGAGCTGGCAGTTCCGGATCTGCACCCATGCCGATGTCGCCCTGGCCTGTTGCCCGCCAGTTCGATCCGGCGATGTCGATGTTCAGTGTGCTCATCACCCGTTGCGCGAGGAAGTCGGCAACGAAAGTCGCGCTGCCAAGCGTGCCTGTGTCACCGACGTTGTTTGTGGGAGCGGTCGAGCCGACCAATGAATACGTCGCGACGCCCGTCACCGGCATCGCCGGCGGCGCGCCCGCCGGACCTGATATCCAGTGCAGGCTTTGGGCGCTCAAATCCTGGCTGGCATCGGAGCCGTCCGAGAGCGTAATGGTCGCCATCCCCCCCGACCAGCGCCCCCAGCGCATCGCGGTCATTGAGTCGAAGCCGGTGTCCGTCATTTTCGATGTGCCGATATCGAAATTTGCGATGTCCGATACAGCGCGACCAGGATAGAGGTTCAGGAACCCAACGAGATTGTTGCTGCCATCAAGCTGAATTTCGTCTGCCGCATTGTCGAATGTCGCAGCCCAGACTGGACTGATGGCACCAACAGGAGCGGTGGAATAACTGATTGCTCTCGGGTTGGTTTGCTGCGGCAGTGAGCCTGACGTGATGTCTATTTCCGTGCCATCGGGAGTCGTCGCGATGACCTGTTGCGCTGGTGCGTCGACGTAATAGCGTCCATCCTGTGGCCGTTCGTTGTCGGAATCACTGGGATCGGAGTCACCGGGTCGAGGCGCGCTCGAATCGGGACTGCGTCTTGTGCCCAGCGTCGCATCGAAACCGCTGGCCGCACTGCTGCCAGCCGGGCGGGTAGAAAGAGCATTGCCTGCCGCGTCAAACAGAAGGTCGTTGTCGTCCAGCAATACCGGTGGTGGCTGATTCAGACGCTCCGGGCGTGGCGTGCGCAACGGAATGAACGCGTATTCGCCCGCAGAAAGTTCGATGGTCTCGGTCGATGTTGCGAATACAATTTTGCCCTCGTTGACACCAAGGTACAGGCCGTCCGGTATCGTCGCCCCGGGCGTGAGGCCCGGTGCCCAGTTGCAATCACGGTTACAAAAAACGGCCGAATAATCAGTGCCCCTGATGCCGAGAACGCCTACCGGAGTGCGCACCTCGTAGGCGCTTTCGTCGTCTTTGCCAACTGCACCGGTTATGGTCCGGAATCCGCCTTTGACCAGGCTAATGACGCTCTTGTCATTCGTAGTGGTCACGGTTGCTGACGGCGCGGATTCATGAACAAACTCGACGATGGTCAGGCGACTGTTGGGACGAATGGCAATTTTGGCGCCATCCAGCATCAATAGTTGTGCGCGCGACGCATCTCCAGTGATTACCGTGTCTTCGGTAAGTACCGTGTCTCCCTTCACGAGCGGTGCCGGTGGCTCCCGCTCGGCACTTACAGAGCCTTTTGCGAAGATAACACTGCCTGCGTCATCGGCAACGACGGGCAACGCGATCGAAATCATCGAGGTCGCAAACAGTAATCTCAATATTGCCCTATTCATTGTGGTGCCCACCGGAGCATTAGACCGACTTCCGTCCGGTCATACTTATACAAAGAAACATCAGAATCGTTATCGACGTATCGCAGGCGGGGAAGCAGCGATAGTCCCTGGGTAAATACATCACGAAACTCCACTTGCAAAATCGCGGTTGCCTGCGTGTCCTTTCGCGGCCTGCCAAAAAACAAGCCGTCAAAGTCACTTTCGAGCGAACCAACAGACGCGAACAGGAACGTTCGCTGGCCCATTGGGGCATTCAGGCTGAGCCGCCCACCGACCTTGGAATTTCCGTAGGGAGAGCCTTGTTCTTGTGCGTTGTCGCTGCCGCCAATGAGCTCGAGACCAATAGAGCCGGTCGATGCGAAGCGGTAGGCGATCCCGGCGGTGCCGAGGAACCGATTGACATCGAGTACTTCTATTGACTCATCGTAGCGATTTGCCCCGCCGCGGGCACCAAGTGTCAGCTCCCAGCTGGGGCCCAGACGTCGTCCGATCAGGAAATCGACGCCGCCGTAAGCCGAATTGGAATCACCATCGAGCGAGGCCCAATAGCCTTCGATGCCGAGCCGCCCGAAGCCGGCGCCACGTTGCCAGGAGAATCCGCCGAGGCCGCTCAGGATAGCTGGATCGACGAAACCTGCATCGGGGTTGTGGCGTGTACCGGCGCGCCCGCCGAGATACCAGGCGAACTGGTTGCTCCTGGGTATCGACCAGTTGAAGCCGAGTCCGATCTCGACGAACGGTGATTCGATTGCGATGTTGTTCGGGTTCAGCGTGAACCCGAGGAACTGCTGCTTGTCAGTCGAGCCGGTGGCGTTCGTATCGTACCCGGCGATGAATTCGGCAAACGGGCTGAATCGTGAAGATACGACCGTCGGTGTACCGTCAATAATTGTGATGTATGAGTTGATAACGTCGCTAACCCCGGCCGGCGGGTTCTCATTCAGAAGTGCACTGAATAGCGGGCGGGCGAGACCGTAGCTGCCAGATTCGAAGTACGCGCGTGCAAGTTCCATGCGTGCGCCCGAGAAACCGGGCTCGACCGCGATGGCGCGTCTCAGGCTGAAAATTGCTTCGCTTAGGTAGCCGTTATCGAGCGCTGCGACGCCAAGCAGGTAGTCAAAAAGAGCATTGCCGGCCAACTCTTCTTCGCGTGTGCTGAGTAACGTGTATGCGCCGGCACTGTCGCCGAGCGCCAATCTTGATTCGGCGTCGCGCAAGAGTTGTTGCGTATCGCTGTCGGCAGCGACTTCAAACGTGTCTGATTCCTGCGCGGTCGCAATACTCGGCGCCGCATTACCAATCAACAGTCCAAGGCAGGCGAGGCCGGCCATGAATTTTCGTGCGGCCATCATTTGTTCGACATCCCCCGAAATGTAAGGCGGGCCATTCTTAACTATTTGCTCAAATGATCGAATACCCCGTCCCAGTCGGACGCCGGAGGTTTCTCAATGAACCGTGCGATGCGATCAAGGTACACATTATATAGAACTGTGTCGCTTCTTTCCTTTAAGTCCCGGAACTTATGTTGCGCCGATGACCAATCCCCGGCGCGATAGTGGGCAAGCGCCTGCTCGTAGGCGGCGAGTTCGCGCCGCAGTTCTGCCGACGATTCGGCGGCGAAGCCGAGTGGCTCAAAGATAGATACGGGCTCTTGCTTTCCTTTGACTCGAACGAGGTCAAGCTCACGGTAAGCAAACCGGGGCGCGAGTTGTCGGGTGCGATCATTGACGATGATGTCCACGCCGTACTGTTTGGTCAGACCCTCGAGGCGTGCGCCAAGGTTTACTGTGTCGCCCATTACGGTGTAGGCGACACGAAACTCCGAGCCCATATTGCCAACGTTCATGTTGCCGCTTGCAACCCCAACGCCGACGCGGATTGGTGGCCACCCCTTCTTTTTGAAATCGTCATCCAGGCTGGTAACGGCTTCGAGCATGTCGAATGCCGTCAGAACGGCGTGGTGGGCATGTTGCTCGTCGGTAAGCGGGGCCCCCCAGAACGCCATTACGCAGTCGCCCATATATTTATCGATCGTGCCGCGGTGTTCCTGGATAGCACGTGTAAACGGGGTCAGAAACTCATTCATCATTTGCGTGAGTTCGCGTGCATCGAGACCCTCGGAGATGCTCGTGAAACTGCGCACGTCTGAGAACAGCACCGACATTTCGCGCGTCTCGCCCTCGAGTGAAACTTCGGTGCCGCTTGAGTCAATTTCTTCAACGAGTTTCGGCGGAATGTATTGTCCAAATATCTGCGACAGGTGGCGCTTGTTGCGTTGCTCGACAAAAAAACCGTAGGTCATTTGCAGGAACGCGGTAACCAGGGTGTAGCCAAGTAAGGATGCGATCGGCACAACGAGCATGAGTGAAGTCCACATCCACAGGTTTACTGCAACTAGCACTGCAATTGTGAGCGCTGTGAAAGCGAGTGCACTGATAGGAGACAGGCGCGGCAAAACTGATGCAGCAAGAATCGCTACGATGAATAGCAAGAACAGCTCCAGACCATTCGAGTATGCCGGCTGCTTGCGGATTCTGGCATCGATCAGCCCGGCAACCAGGTTTGCGTGCGCTTCTACGCCAATGTAACGCTGTCCGACCGGCGTCGATCGCAAGTCGAGTAACCCGGCCGCACTTGCGCCCAATAATGCGATTCGGCCATCGAGTACAGCATGTGACGCGGTCCCATTGAGAACGTCACGTGCGGAAATATATGGAAAGCTTTCCTGCGGCCCGCGAAAGGGAATGAAGACGGCAACCTGCTCGTTCACTGGAATCTGCAGGTCGCCGAGCTGAAAGGTCTCGAGTTCGATACCGGACAGTTTATTGTCGCCGGTCTCCGCAAAATTCAGTCCAACGCCGGGCGACCCGAGCGCGACGCGAGCAACAGACAGGGCAAGCGCGGGATACAGGTCGCCTTTGTATTGCTGTACGAGGGGCGCTCGCCGAAATACGCCGTCGGAGTCAATTAACGGTGAATCGAAGAAGCCACTGTCGACCGCATTGGCCTGCAGTTCGGGCAGGCTACCGGTGTAGCCCCGTGCTTTGACAAATGGCACGTCGATATCACGCAGATCGTCGGCAGAAATGACAGGCGCCGGTAGCGAGCCGATGAATTCAGGTTCGTTGTCACCAATCGAGTCCTTGAACACGAAACCTGTAACCACGTCACGCGCGATTAGCGACTCCGCGAACGCGAGATTACCATTCGACATCGTTCGCAGCTGTTCAAGTTGCTCGCGAAATTCGGGGGGGCTCAGCAGGTTGCCATTGATCAACTCGTCCAGCAGTCGGTCTGCCGACGTTTCTTCCGCTTCGGCGAAAAGAACGTCCATGCCCAGAACCTTGATCTCGTAGTCATCGAACAGACGGTCGACAAGGCGTGCGAGTGTCTGCCTTGGCCACGGCCATTGACCGAGTTCGAGCTGGCTTGCCTCGTCTATGTCGATAATTACGATGCGGTCATCGACTGTGCCCGGCATCGTCAGGCGAATGCGAAGATCGTAGAGGTAATTCTCAATACGATCGACAATTTCAAAGCGAGGACTGCTGGCGACGTGCATCGCGAAAATCACGAGCGCAGCGGCGCTGATCGCGATGCGGGTTAATAGCCTTACCATGCGCGTACGAGCGGCCGCCGTCATAGCGCCAATGTACACGAAATCGCTTCAATATATAGACAGGAACCGCAATTGTTGTAGCGAAAAGTTCGAGTTGAGTTTTCGTGTGCGAGTCCAATTACATCAAGCGACTTCCAAACGTGAAGGACTATGAATGGAATGGCTATCCAACCGCGGCTGTCGTGATGCCTTTTCACAGGGCGATTCAAGAACGCATCGAGGTCCGCTCCGGTCACATGACTTACACCTTGTTCCGGCACGAATCGTGAGGGACCTGGTTCGACCGGCCTCTTTCTTTATCGAAGTATCCCAGATCACACTCTAAGAAGCTGACCAGCCCGACCTGGCCATCGACCTCGCGTATGCCAACGGTTTGGCCAGCGACCACGGAACTTAGATTGCTCTGTGGTCGGTTTCAATAAGCATCGCAGACTGACGCCTCCACCGTAGCCAGTTGGGGCGGTCGCACGCAGGCCGCTTCCTTTCTGTATTAAACCGTTGCCATACGATATGGTCTGGATCAAGGATGACTCTGGCGGGAGCACTCCGAACAAAAAGAATAAAAAGCGACGTCGAGGATAATGCCATGGGTCAGATCAACGAACGGCGGTTGTTCGCTGCCAGCTGCATAGCGCTCGTGCTTACTGCCATGACTTTCGCAATCCGAGCAAGGCTCGAGACCGTATTTGGCCCGGCTGGCGTTGGCCTGACCCTCGAACAAATTGGCTACGCGTTCATGCCGGCATTCTGGGGCTTCACGATCGCAATGATTGTCGGTGGCCCGATCGTTGATTATCTGGGAATGAAGAAGGGCATGTGGATGGCCCTCATTCTGCATGCAATCGGGATCGTTACCACTCTGCTGGCGACCGATCTGACATCATTATTCCTGGCTACGGTTTTCATGGGGCTTGGCAACGGCATGGTCGAGGCAGTTTGCAATCCGCTCGTTGCGAGCATGTATCCGCAGCAAAAAACGAAAATGCTCAATCGATTTCATCTTTGGTGGCCGGCGGGAATCGTCATCGGCTCGATACTGGGCTACGTCTTTATGGATTTGGCCGCGCTCAGCTGGCAGGTTCTTGTTGCAACGCTGTTTATCCCGCTCGCCATCTACGGCTATCTGTTCCGGGGTCAGTCTTTTCCGCTAACGGAGCGCGTCGAAATGGGCGTCAGCACGACCGACGCTCTGCAGAGCCTGGTTACGCCCCTGTACTTGTTTATTGGTGCATGCATGATGTTGTCCGCAGCGACCGAAGTAGGTACTACGCAGCGCATTGAGTCTCTGTTGGCATCAACGGGCGTCAATGCACTACTGGTGCTGGCCTTCATTAACGGCATCATGATCATTGGTCGCGCCTACGCAGGACCAATTCAAGCGAAGACGAGCACAGTCGGCATGCTGTGGTTCTCGGCAATATTCTCATTCGTTGGTATGCAATTGCTGGCCAATGCGTCAGGGTCGTTCGTTTTCGTGGCCGCCGCGATATTCGCAATTGGCGTTACTTTTTTCTGGCCGACGACGCTCGCGTTTATATCGGAGAACCTGCCGCAGAGCGGCGCGTTCGGTCTGTCCATCATGGGTGGATTAGGAACGCTTTCGATCGCGGCAGTATTGCCCGTTATGGGCAGAATCCTCGACAACACAGTTGGCACAGAGGCCATACGAGCGATGAGCGTACTGCCTGGGCTTCTGATAGTTCTCTATGGTGGCCTGTTCTTTTTGCGCCGCTCAAAAGCTAAAGCAGCGCCATCCATATAGAGTTCCCGACCGCGGCACCCTAACCGATTCAACGTACTCGGCGAAATACCTGAGTGTTCACAACTCACTCGTTGACCGCCTTAGTTCATTCGGCGTGCAACCATATCGACGCTGAAATGCACGGCTCAACGTTCGTGCGGACGCAAAACCTGTGGCATCCGCAATGAGCTCGAAAGGTGTTGCAGAGTACTTAATCAGATTGTGTGCCTTCATGATGCGCCAATCGGCGATGTAGGCCATTGGCGCGACACCGATAACCTCCTGAAAGCGTCGAACCAATGTCGCTCGTGACATGCCGACTCGTTCGCCGAGCGACATCAGCGTCCAGCCAAACTCAGGTTCCTGATGAATGAGCGCGAGAGCACGATAAACTCGCCGATCACGAAGTGCGGCTAGAAACCCGGATTCGTCTTCATTCTCACGAACGTAGTGGTTGAGTAGTTGCAGAAACAGCACCTCGGTCAGTCGGTCAGCAATGCGACTGCCAGGATTCTGGCTGCCCTGCATTTCAGCATCGATCAATTTTACGATTGACCAGATGGGCCCGGCCGATTCAAGCATCGAGAAATGCATCATCTCCGGCAATGCGTCGAGTATTGGATGCGACGCTCCCTGATCGTAGTGCACGAACCCGCACATCAGACGATTCGTTATCTGTCCTTTTTGAAATAGCGGATTGCCCAGTTCACAGGCCTTGCCCGCTTGAGCGCTGGGGACCAGTTCACGACCCGGTTTGTCGGCGATCCAGTGGGAACTCCCGTTCGGCAGCATGACGATGTCCGTTTCCTCTGCTTTTGTTGCATCGTGGGCGTCGGAACCGATGAAGCATTCTCCGGACAACATGATGTGAAAGCGGGGAATACCCATTTCCGACAGGGACATGCCCCATGGTGCGGCCAGATCCGAGCGAAAAAATACAGAGCCGCGAAAACGCAGTGTTTCAAGGACGTCCCCCAGCACATCAAATGTTGGCCCCTGTTTGAGTCGCTCAGGCACTCGAATGATCCTCCAGGCTACGTGGATTAAAGGTGTTGTCTCCTACTATAGGCCGCATCAGAAAGGTTGCATCAATTGATGCGTACCGAATCGACGGGAGAGTAAAAATGTTCAAACGCACCACCACATTATCCACGGTTTCCAGGGCCACATTGGGGCTGATTCTAGCAATCGCTGCTGCGAGTGCGATGGCTGAGGAGTATTTCACGATCAATGACGGTCTGTTGGAGCGTCCGACCGGGTTTCGCGAGTGGGTATACGTTGGCACACCGGTCACGCCCAACGACCTCAACGACGGCAAGGCCGCGTTTCCCGAGCATCACAATGTCTATATTGATCCGGAAAGCTGGGCGCATTGGAAGAAGACCGGCGAGTTTCGTGAGGGCACGATCCTTATGAAGGAACTGGTCAGCGTTGGCAGCAAAGCCGCCGTCAGCGGCAACGGTTATTTCCAGGGTGACTTTATTGGCCTGGAAGCCACGATCAAGAGCAAGAAGCACTTTCCGGACGAGCCCGGTAACTGGGCTTACTACAGTTTTTCGACGCCAGACCTTAAAACCCTGGCGACAGAGGCCAAGGCATTTCCGGCAGAGTCGTGCAACGGCTGTCACGCAGGTGCCGCGGCCGATGACTGGGTTTTCACTCAGTACTACCCGGTGTTACGGGCAGGAAAGGCAGCAGGTGAGGACGGGACCGGCGGCAAGCGATCTGACTTATCGGAGGAAAAGTAATGATGAGTAAAGCCCGGTCTTTTGGTATTGGCGCCGCGTCGGTGATCATCGCGGGGTTGTCGCTATCAGCAATCGCGGCGGATGACGATTTTTCACCGTACGTAGATGAACAGGGAAGCATCAGTTTTCCGGACGGGTTTCGCACCTCCATGGTGCACCTTGGTTCCTGGTTTGTGCCCGAAGGCGGCGCAAGCGGCTTCCACGACGTTTACACCGAGAAAGAAAGTGTTGAGGCGTATCGCAAGACCGGCAGGTTTCCTGACGGTGCGACCATCGTCAAGGAGCTGCGGGCCTCCGATGCAGGCACCTATACCACAGGCACGAACGTCAGCTTCGCAACCGACGGACTCAAGCAATGGTTTGTAATGATTAAAGACGAGAAAGGGCGCTTTGCGGACAGCTCAATCTGGGGCGACGGCTGGGGTTGGGCGCTGTTCAAGCCCGACGACAAAGCAACAAATATCGCTTCCAGCTATAAGACTGATTGTCTCGGTTGCCATGTTCCAGCCAAGTCCAATGACTGGGTGTATACAGAGGCTTACCCAACCTTGGGCAAGGAGTAGCGCTGACACGATTTACGATGGACCGACTTACAGGAGTGAAACAATGACCACGACAGAGAAAAAGCTTGATCGAGAGGATCTGAAAACACGCCTCACGTCGGAGCAGTATCGTATTACCCAGCAGAAGGGCACCGAACCCGCCTTCTCGGGCGAATACGTCGATTGCAAGGACGATGGCACGTATTCCTGCGTCGTGTGTTCGAACCCACTATTTCGATCAGACACGAAGTACGATTCGGGTTCCGGGTGGCCAAGTTTTTGGGTGCCGCTGGCGGGCGACAGGGTTCGCTTAGAACTGGATGAGAGTCATGGCATGCGCCGCGAGGAAGCTCTGTGCGCCAATTGCGATGCGCATCTCGGTCATGTGTTTCCCGACGGACCGCAGCCTGGCGGCGATCGATACTGCATCAATTCCGCGTCATTGGATTTTGCGGCCGCAGATGAGTGTGCGGTCCACAATGTCGTGCAGACCGCCGGAGATTCTTGATGCATATGGTTGCCCCTGAACCGCGGGAACGACGAACACCGATGCCAGTTCCGGAAAACCATTTCGTCAGTGGCGCGGAGCTGAAAGCACCGTTTCCGGCCGGACTTGAAACGGCGGTCTTCGGAATGGGTTGCTTTTGGGGTGTCGAGAAGCGCTTTTGGGAGCTCGAGGGCGTCTACACCACGGCGGTAGGCTACGCGGGCGGGAGTTTGGTGCACCCCACCTACAGAGAGGTGTGTGGTGGAGATAGCGGACATGCTGAGGTGGTGCTCGTGGTTTATGACCCAGCGGTGATCGGCTTTGATGCGCTGCTCAGATTGTTCTGGGAATCACACAATCCTACCCAGGGTTTTCGACAAGGCTACGATATCGGTTCGCAATATCGCTCGGTTATCATCGCTTCAACTGACGCACAGCTCAGCAAAGCGGAAGCGTCTCGCATGCATCATGAAGAGCAGCTTTCGTTGGCTGGCCATGATCGGATTACCACGGAGATCGAACTCGCGTCGCCTTTCTACTACGCCGAAGAGAAGCACCAGCAGTATCTTGCCAAGCACAAATTCGGATAGCGTACATCTCTACACACTTGCCCAAGTCAGGGTCCTGTGCCATCGCTCCAGGTATCCTGCCGCGGTGGGAAACTGCGGGTAGACATTTGCTTGGCGTACCCCAGACCTCATCGGGTTGTGATGTCTGGCGGCGGATAATCCGCGTGATCGTGAGTGAAGGAAATCCGGGGATGGTTTACTTGCCTCTCGCCGGCAAGTGCTGCGCTATCAATCTTTCCGGATACCGAATGCGTTCATTCGATACGACAGCGTGGATGGACTGATGCCCATCATTGCGGCGGCACCGTCGGGGCCCCACACGCGCCAGTTCGATGTGCGCAATGCCGCGATCAGATTGCGCTTTTCCTGCGCACGAAATTCGACTTCGGTCAGGAATGCACTCGACTCTGCATCGACTTTTTCTGGAGTTGATTCTGTATTAGCCGTACTTCCGATCGCCAAATCAAGCCGCAACCTGGCGCCTCTTGTCAGAATCACCGCTCTTTCAATCACATTCTTAAGCTCGCGAATATTTCCCGGCCACTGATGACGTTGCAGCATTGCCGTGTCCCTTTTGTTTAACGCGAGCGAATCGCGCCCCAGTTCGCAACAAATCGACTCAAGAAAGTGTGCGGCCAGTAGCCCGATGTCCTCTATTCGATCTCGAAGAGGTGGCAGTTCGATCGGAAAAACGCTCAAGCGATAAAACAGATCCTCTCGAAACCGTCCCGCCGCAACTTCTTCTTCCAGATTGCGATTCGTCGCTGCGACGACACGAACATCGACAGTTGTCGTCTTGTCGTCACCGACTCGCTCAAACTCCTTCTCCTGCAAAGCCCGCAGTAACTTACCTTGCAACGACAGGGGAATTTCGCCTACCTCATCAAGAAACAGCGTGCCGCCGTTGGCGAGTTGCAGTCGGCCGACGCGATCTTTGTGAGCACCCGTAAACGCGCCGCGCACATGGCCGAAGAACTCACTTTCAAACAGGTCTTTCGGAATAGACGCGCAATTGACCTTGATCAGCGCTTTGTCGCAACGCTCACTATGCGAGTGAATCGCTCGGGCAATCATTTCTTTGCCCACACCCGATTCGCCGAGAATCAGTACGCTCGCCGTCGTATTGGCTACCGCCTCTACCTTTGCCAGCGTGCGTTTTAACGCGAGGCTCTGGCCGACAATTTCACCGAAGTGGACGGTGACATCCATCTCGTCGCGTAGATAGTCGCGTTCCTGCTCCAGTTGTTCCTTGAGCAGTTTGACCTCGGCGTAGGCTTCTTCCCGCTGACACTCGATTTTTCGGCGCTCTGTGATGTCTTTGAAGATCACGACGGCACCGTCGGGTTTCCCGTCGACCAGGATTGGCGTACTGGTGTATTCGACCGGCACGGCGCTGCCGTTGGCGTGCCAAAAGACTTCGTAATCGACTCGGTGAACCTCGCCGTCTTTCAACGCGGCGTAGATAGGGCAGTCATCGCGCGGATAGATCGATCCATCCGCGTGGGAATGGTGGTGAACATCGTGCGAGCGCTGACCCAGCACATCCTCAGGCATCCAGCCAAGAATCTCGGTGGCGGCGGCATTGCAAAAAGTGACCCGTCCCTCGGCATCCAGGCCGTAAACACCTTCACCCGCTGAATCCAGTATGAGCTGGTGGTGTCGTTGCAGCTTCGAGAGCTCGTCTTGTTTGGCCATCGGTCAAAACCTCAGAATTCTGTGGATTGGACCACAGTTATCTGAGGACCACAAGTTTCTGTGGTTACATAAATTTTCATAAGTGACTGGTTTGTATTGCTTTTCCAGGTTGGCACGGTTGCTGCAATACAAGATCTGTAGACCCGGTATTCACAATCATCCAAGGAACACGACCATGCAAAGACCACCGCTACCGCCATTTACCCGCGAAAGCGCCCTCGCGAAAGTACAGGCAGCCGAGGACGCGTGGAATTCACGCGATGCAGAACGGGTCGCCCAGGCTTACTCGCTTGACTCCGACTGGCGTAACCGCGACCAGTTCTTCGTCGGACGTGCGGCGATCGTCGAGTTCCTCACCAACAAATGGTCCACGGAACTGCACTACAAGCTGAGAAAGGAGCTGTGGGCCTTCACCGACAACCACATCTCCGTGCGCTTCGAATACGAGTGGCAGCACTCGAAGACCGGACAGTGGTTTCGCACGCACGGTAACGAGCATTGGGCATTCGATGAGGACGGCTACATGCATCGTCGCGATATGAGTGCCAACGACATTCCAATTAGCGCCACTGACAGGCGCCTCTAACAATTGCACTAAACCCAAATAAGGAAAGATCATGAAAGCACGACTCACATTTGCAGCCATTATCATTGCGGCCACCGGCTTCGCCGGCACCGCAGCAGCTCAGCTCCCTGACCCCGGCGTTACCATCGTTGACGGTCGTACCGCGCTCCTAATCACCGACCCACAGAATGACTTCCTGAGCCCCAAGGGTGTCGCCTGGGGTGTCGTTGGCAAGAGCGTTACAGATAACAACACCGTCGAAAACATCGACAGCCTGTTCGCTGCCGCGAAAGCCAATGACATGCCGGTATTCGTCTCGCCCCACTACTACTACCCGACGGATCACGGCTGGCATTTCGAAGGCGCATTGGAAGCACTGATGCACAAGATCGGTATGTTCGATCGTAAGGGCGCGCTCACAACCGAAGGGTTCGAGGGGTCCGGTGCTGACTGGCTGGAGCAATACAAGCAGTACATCAATGACGGTGAAACCATCGTGTCCAATCCGCATAAGGTTTATGGCCCGGAAACGAATGACCTCGTCCTGCAACTTCGCAAGCGCGGAATCGACAAAGTCATCCTCGGCGGCATGTCTGCAAACCTCTGCACAGAATCTCACATGCGCGAACTGATGGAGCAGGGCTTCGAAGTCGCCGTCGTGTCAGATGCGACCGCTGCGGCCATTGTCGAAGAAGGTAACGGCTACGAATCCGCACTCGTCAACTTCCGCTTTATTGCCAACACCGTCTGGACGACCAAAGAAGCCGTGCAGAAAATCAACGAGGCCAAATAATGAATCTCCTCTACAGAAACGCGCATTGGCTACTGCGCATGGCGCTGGCCAGCGTTCTCATCTTTCACGGCACACTGAAGCTCATGAACCTTGAAGGGTTCGCCGAGATGCTGCCGATCTCTTACCTGCAGGTCGTCCTCGTGGCGCTTGCAGAAGCAGGAGGTGGGTTGCTGGTGCTTATTGGCGGACTCCGCGAGGGACCGCTCTTCGACCTCGCAACGAGAGTTGGTGCTGCGCTGAATATTCCTGTGCTCATTGGCGCCATCTCAATCGTTCATTGGGGCCGATGGAACTTCGTACCCACTGAAACCCATCCGATGGGCGGCTTTGAGTTCCAGGCCGTTTTGCTACTTCTAACTCTGTTCATTGTGGTTGCGGGTAACCGCGGACTCACCGGCAGATCAATCCCTACAGTACAAGGAACAATCTAATGAAATTCCTGCCAACAAAACTTTTTTCAGCACTACTCGTTCTCGTGGCTATGGGTCTTGCGCTAGTGAGCTCAGAGGCCAATGCTGACAACGCACCGGGCGTTGTATACCGAACGGTGAATATCGATAACGTAGACATCTTCTACCGTGAGGCTGGCGACCCGAGCAAGCCAACACTGCTGTTGTTGCACGGCTTTCCAACGTCTTCGCACATGTTTCGTGACCTGATCACTGAATTGGCGGACGACTTCCACCTGGTAGCACCCGACTACCCGGGCTACGGCTTCAGCTCGATGCCGGCCGTCGACGAATTCGACTACTCATTCGATAATATTGCTCAGCTTATGGAGCAATTCATCGATGTCGTTGGCATCGATCGCTTCAGCCTGTACCTCATGGACTACGGCGCACCCGTTGGTTTTCGCATCGCGACCAGCCAACCCGACCGCATTGAGTCGCTGATTGTGCAGAACGGCAACGCATACATCGAAGGTATCGATAATAACTTCTGGGAGCCTATCCGCGAGTATTGGAAAGATCGGGATGCCATCAACAAGGGTCTGGATAATGACTTTTGGAAAAACGTAAAGGCAGCGTATAAGCAACCGAATATGAGCAACGACGATGCACTGCGCTTCCTGGTCACGCTCGGCGCTACCAAATGGCAGTACACCAATGGTGTATCGAATGCCGAGTCCGTCAGCCCCGATACCTGGGATCACGTGCAGCCACTGCTTGATCGCGAAGGCAACGCGGACATCCAGCTACAGATGTTCTACAGCTACGGAACGAACCCACGGCTTTACCCAAAGTGGCAGCAGTACTTGCGCGACTATCAGCCGCCGACATTGATCGTTTGGGGCGAGCACGACGAGATCTTTCCGCCCGCCGGTGCAGAACCGTATAAGCGTGATTTGAAGAATCTCGAGTACCACCTGATAGATACCGGCCACTTCGCGCTGGAAACGCATGGTCAGGAAATTGCTGACCTGATGCGTGACTTTCTACATCGACAATTACCTTCACGCGTAGCAGCCAACTAATGTCACATCAATTCGCTGAAACAATGTTCACGAAAGGCGTCAAGTCCGCCCAGGAGCAATATGGCTCCCGGGCGCGGCTTGAGCGATTTGCGGCAATGGCCGGCCCGAATGACGAGCTGACCGAAAGAGAAGCCAGCTTCATCGCCGAGCGCGATACCTTCTATATGGCGACCGTCAATGAGCACGGTTGGCCGTACGTGCAACATCGAGGTGGGCCGCAAGGTTTCCTGAAAGTGTTGGGGCCCAAGCGCCTGGCCTACGCTGATTTTCGAGGCAACACGCAACTCGTCAGCGTTGGCAATGTCGCATCCAACAATCGCGTGTCGCTGATACTCATGGATTACCCTAATCGTCGACGGCTCAAAATTCTCGGGCGCATGCGTGTGAGCAATACTGCTGAAGTGCCGGCCGCAAATCGCGACGCCGTTGCGCTCACCGACTACAAAGCAATAGTCGAGCGCATTGTCTACATCGACGTCGTCGCCTACGACTGGAATTGCCCGCAGTACATCACACCGCGTTACACGGAACAGGAATGGTTGGCGGTTGCCGCCAGTACGTAGACGGGAATAAGGTGTCGAATAAGGTGTCAGGTTTATTTTTTAGCTCATAGGTCCGGAAGGCAGTGACATCGTTTCTGGTACCTTTCCAGCAAATAAACCTGACACCGTTTCTGAACAATCAAGAGCGAGCTGGCGTACTATGTTCCCGATAAGGTTTGCGACTTGGATCACACGCAGGGAGAAATGTCATGGGCAAAGAACAAAAGAGCAACAAAGAAGCAAAAAAACAGCCGGGTATGACGGCAAAAGAGAAGAAGGCCGCAAAGAAAGCCAAGAAAAATGAGAAAGGACGTGTAGGCGGGTAAACAGCTTCGCTGGGAATAAGGTGTCAGGTTTATTTTTTAGCTCATAGATCCGGAAGGCAGTGACATCGTTTCTG
>CAZGVL010000009.1:0-74479 GCA_964528965.1 uncultured Woeseiaceae bacterium | reverse complement strand
GATAGTCCGCCGGTGGCCAGCACCAGTGACGCGGCGCTAAATTCGCCCTGGCTGCATTTGACGACGTAGTCATTCTTGGCCGTCACTGAAATATTTTCGCAGTGCGTCAAGATGCTCGCACCGACCTCATCGCATTCCGCTGCGAGCAGCGCAAGAATGTCTTTCGAAGAGTTGTCACAAAAAAGCTGACCGGCCGCTTTCTCGTGATAAAAAATATCGTGCTTCTCAACCAGTGTTATGAAGTCCCACTGGGTGTAGCGACTCAGCGCCGAAATGCAGAAATGCGGATTCGAGGAAACGAAGCACGAAGGCTCACAATGCAGGTTGGTGAAATTGCAGCGGCCACCACCAGACATCAGGATTTTCTTACCGATCTTGTTCGAGCCCTCAAGAACGACAACACGTCGGCCACGCTGGCCTGCCACGAGCGCGCACATGAGACCTGCTGCGCCGCCGCCGAGCACTATGACGTCATATTTGTTCATCGCCGCAATATAGCAGGACTGAAAACCACATGGACGCCTCGATTACGACGCTGAAACCCCGCATTTAGCGGAAAGTGAAATCGAGAAAAGCGCGTAAACTTTCTCGCGCAGACTTCTGCCCGTCCCAGGCTTCATAGTTGTCACGAGCCGAGGGTCCGGTACTCAATCGAACATTGACTGCGTTCGAGATCAATCGAATTTGATCTGTCGTGACTTCATAGTAGGCGTCCACGGCCGAAGCTACTGGCCGTGTGTATATGGACTCGCTGGCACCAACGGCATCCGGCGTCCATCCGGCCAGTTCGAGTGTCAGAGGCTCAGCATCTGCAAACACGATCAGTGACTCCAGACGATCGCGTTGTTCAGTCATATCGGCATCCTGATTTGTGCTCCAGGCACTGACCCAGACATAGTAGCGATAGCTGCCGCCGCGGTTGACGGCGACAGGACCCAGTTGCAGGAAGTTTCGCGCGTAGGCGGCTTGTGACGGATTGTCCCGGTAAAAAACAAGTGGTTTGGTGCTGCTGGTCACGGTGGCGGCGGTCTGCGGGTCCAGGTATTCATTGACGTAGCGCGACGTCGATGAACAGGCTGCGATGCCAATCAGCAGGGCTATCAACAACAGTTGTCTGTTAGCTGTCGCGATCATTGGCATCAGAAGAAGACCTGGTAGCCAAGATTAATGAAGTACGATTCACGGTCGAGATTAATATCTATATCTCCGGTATCCCGCTGCGAAAACTGTTTTCCGAGCTCAAGTTCGACGCGCAGTTTCTGGCTGCGTCGATAGTGAATGCGTAAGCCCGGACTGTAAAGCCACTCGTACATCGAGTTGCTGAGGTTCAAGCGTCGGTCCACCCGAATTCGCGGGTTAATGCGCCACGCACGTCCAATCGGAAAACGGCTATCGAGCGCCATCGATACTACTTCGGAAGTATCCGTTTGGGTATATCGAGCGGTGAGTATGGATACGTCACCTTCTTTGAATAAACTACTGGCGACGAGGCTGCCAGAATAGTAGTTGTAAGATGTCCCGGGCGTGGCAAACACACCTCCGGACGCGACCGTATCATCCAGCGATGTTTCGCTTGCATCAACGTTGATCTGTAATCTGGGTGACAGTGGGTAGGAAACGCCGATCGTGAGCGTCGTCGAATCAGCCGTTCGATCGAGACTTAGTTGTCGCAGCTCGTCCTCACTATAGATATCCGTTAACTCAGCAAACGAAATGACGGGCTGCCCGATCAACGCGTTGCCCGTGCTCAGAAAAGGACTGCTACGCGCATCGGCGACCGCATGTATTGAAAATCGCGAGGGGAAGCGCCAGGTGCCCTGCAGGAAAGCGCTGGCAAGTTTTCCGTAACCCATATCGTAGTCGACCATGCCCCAGAAGCTCTGGTTTTCGCCGAAATAGCGAAACTCCCCGCCTACGGCTTGCCTGTCCTGAATTCCCTCAATGGTCTGTTCGATGTAGAACACGCCAAGGTCGAGGTTTTCCAGTACGGGTCCGTAGTTAACGCTTGCGCCGAAGAAAGAGCGTGACGGAGCGTTGTCGTTGGACGCTGAGTAGGTGGGATTGCCGACAACGGTATTGATCAGCACCCGCTCATTCACCTGGTAGCCAAGTGTCAGCCCATCGAAGCGACCAAGCACGCCACCAGAATGCCGTGACTGGCGTCCGACTCGACCGCGCAATCCGGATTTCGCATCGGTGAGATCTGCGTACGCGTAAGACACTCGTAAGGCATTTCCCGAGCCTTCATCGTCGGGCAGCAGTTCAGCTCGATAGCCTGCTGAAACACGACTCGTGAAATCGAAGCGCTCGCCGCGCCGCCTCGCGTCGAAATTGACATCCGAGTACAATGCGGACTGACTGACGATTTCATCCCTGTCACTCATCTGATTCACGTCGCGTCGATAGTATTGAGTGAAAAAGGTCTGAAACGCCCAGTCGCTGGATTGGCTCCGGCGGCCTCCTGCCGCCGCGCCTGAGACGTTGCCAGACGCGGTCGATTGCCGACCTGTGGCCAGCAATGCGGCGAGTCGTTGACTCACTCTCGCGGCGCCTTCGTTGTCGGCATACAGAGAAAGATAGCGCTCATACTCGGCCTTCGCGTGCGCTGTTTGGCCGTTCTTCTCCCGCGCCAGTGCAAGGTACTCCTGCGCCTCTGGTTGCCGTGAGTTGGCCGGCAATTGCAGGATTTTCGTATAGATCTGTATCGCGCGCGACGTATCGCCAGCGATCATGGATTTGCGCGCGTCCTCCATCAGTTGGTCTACCTTCGACCCACCGGTTGCGAGGTCCGACGTCAGTGCGACAGCGGTCTCTGCAGCAGGCGGGGTAACACTATTCGTCTCCATGGCGTCGGCCGACAGATTAGAGTTATCGCCAACCAATATCGTCGCGGTTTCTTCCGGGTCGACCTTGGCGACCCACGCGCCGCGGTAGTCAGCTTTCATGCCGGCGAGAAAGGCGCTGGCCTCTGCATAGGAAACGAAATTCCCAAGCCGCAGGCGATACCACGCAGCGCCGTCGACCTCTGCCTCCGCATAGTAAATTTGCTGACCTTGCATAAGATTAACCGCTGGCGCGTCTGCGGCTGTTGGTGGGCGGCGGTAAGAGATCAGATTGATCGCGTAGTCCGTAGTTTCTTGTGCGGGTCTTTGTACGCGCCGGCTGGAGGCACTTGGTGTGGACGTTTGCGCAACAGAACTTGCTGCCAATGGTGTGACTTGCACAGCAAGCTCGAATGACACGGCCGACGAAGCAACGGAGTAAGTGACAGCTTCGCTAAAGTGAAGGGTGAGTGTCGGGTTTCCGGCCAGGTCGCCGTCATATTCCACATCAAGCAGATGCGCCAGATCGGAATTGGTCGGACGGAATCTGGACGTGGACTCAGCGACTAAGGGAGAGACACCGTTACAAATGGTCGTGGGGTCGAGGTGGATGCGCAGTCGATCCCCACTTCCTTGTGGCTCATGGCGTAAATACTGCACCTTGCAATTGAAGCGTATTACTACGTTAGCAATTGACGCGTCACCGGTAACGCGTGAATTTTGAATAATCCCGGCTGCCAGAGCGTTCGTTGTGGCCAGACCAAGCAGGGCGACAACGAACAGGCGGGCCAGCACTCGCTTGCGTCTAAGGACAGTCACAACTGAGTGCTCGACAGTCGCAGGACTGGTCTTGTTTGCAATTACCACTCATCTTTATTGATCCTGTGGCAACCACTGCTGGCGCAGTTTCGATCGTTGCTTAGCCCGTTGTGCTTGTCGACGCTTGCCTTGTAGTCTCTGGCGTGGCAGCCAGCGCAAGTTGGAGCGTATCCAGGTGACGAAAATACGACGTTGTCAGAATTGGACTGGTGGCACTCGGTGCAATCAAAGTTGCCGCGATGATCCAACGGTTCATAACCAAGACCAGAGTGACTGAAGTCAGCCGGTCGCCATGCATTCGGCGAGTGACAAAGCACGCAATCCTGAGCAGTATTGAAGTGCCCTGGATTTTGCCCCGTCGCAGTTGTGCCATTGTGACACGACGAACATGAGCCCAGAACCTGGTTGTGGTCAACCGCGATGACCGGCGCCCAGACTGTCGGAGTGTGGCAGTCTTCGCAGACATTCGTTGTCAGTACATGTTGTGGACCTTTTCCGGTCGCATCGGTGCCGTTGTGACAGCTGCTACAGTTATCAACAATATTGGCGTGGTCGAAATTTGCCGGCAGCCAGGCAACCGTCGTGTGGCAGTCGTCGCAATTGTCGCCGCTGGCAATGTGCGCCGGGTGTTTGCCAATCGCGGTTGCGCCATTGTGACAGGAGCTACAGGCGCCGATGACCTGAGTGTGGTCTACCGTATAGGTTGGTACCCAGGTATTCGAAGTGTGGCAATCCTCGCAAACACTGCTGGTTTGAAGGTGGTTTGGGTCTTTGCCGGTCGCATCAGTCCCGTTGTGACAGCTCGCACAATTGCCCGTGATATTAATGTGATCAAAGTTCGCGGGCAGCCAACCCGTGCTTGAGTGACAGTCGTCGCAATTCGTACCGCTCGTAATGTGGTCCGGATCTTTTCCAGTCGCGATGATGCCGTCGTGACACGAGCCGCACGTACCGATTACCTGGGTATGGTCAACCGTGTAGGTCGGCACCCAGGAGTTGGGGTTGTGGCAATCCTCACAGACGTTCGAGGTCTGGATGTGGTTGAGGTCTTTGCCTGTCGCATCAGTCCCGTTGTGGCAGCTGGCGCAATTGCCGGTAATGCCTACATGGTCAAAGTTAGCTGGCAGCCAGCCGGTCGTCGAATGACAGTCATCGCAGCTATTGCCGCTGGTTATGTGGGTCGGATGTTTTCCCGTCGCGGCGAAACCATCATGACACGAGCCACAAGAACCCAGTACCTGAGTGTGATCAACAGTGTCAGCCGGGCTGAACAAGTTGGTGTTGTGGCAGTCCTCACAAACATTCGAGGTCTGGACATGCTGCGGATTTTTGCCGGTCGAGTCGGTGCCATTGTGGCAGCTGACACAGTTGCCGGTGACGTTAATGTGATCGAAAGTAGCGGGACGCCAGGCCACCGTCGTATGGCAATCGTCACAGGTATTATCGCTGGCAACGTGGGTGGGGTGTTTTCCAGTAGCTACGATGCCATCGTGACAGGAGCCGCAACTGCCAATCACCTGTGTATGGTCGACGGTAAACACCGGCACGAAAACGTTACTATTGTGGCAGTCTTCGCAAACGTCACTAGTCTGGATGTGAGTCAGGTTCTTGCCCAAGGCCTCGACGCCGTTGTGACAATCGACGCAATTGCCGGTGATACCAACGTGATCGAAATTCGCAGGCAGCCAACCCGTGCTTGAGTGACAGTCGTCACAGGTATCGCCGCTGCTTATATGAGTTGGATTCTTGCCGGTCGCTGTTATGCCATCGTGACACGAGCCGCACGTACCGATTACCTGGGTATGGTCAACCGTGTAGGTCGGCACCCAGGAGTTGGGGTTGTGGCAATCCTCACAGACGTTCGAGGTCTGGATGTGGTTGAGGTCTTTGCCTGTCGCATCAGTCCCGTTGTGGCAGCTGGCGCAATTGCCGGTAATGCCTACATGGTCAAAGTTAGCTGGCAGCCAGCCGGTCGTCGAATGACAGTCATCGCAGCTATTGCCGCTGGTTATGTGGGTCGGATGTTTTCCCGTCGCGGCGAAACCATCATGACACGAGCCACAAGAACCCAGTACCTGAGTGTGATCAACAGTGTCAGCCGGGCTGAACAAGTTGGTGTTGTGGCAGTCCTCACAAACATTCGAGGTCTGGACATGCTGCGGATTTTTGCCGGTCGAGTCGGTGCCATTGTGGCAGCTGACACAGTTGCCGGTGACGTTAATGTGATCGAAAGTAGCGGGACGCCAGGCCACCGTCGTATGGCAATCGTCACAGGTATTATCGCTGGCAACGTGGGTGGGGTGTTTTCCAGTAGCTACGATGCCATCGTGACAGGAGCCGCAACTGCCAATCACCTGTGTATGGTCGACGGTAAACACCGGCACGAAAACGTTACTATTGTGGCAGTCTTCGCAAACGTCACTAGTCTGGATGTGAGTCAGGTTCTTGCCCAAGGCCTCGACGCCGTTGTGACAATCGACGCAATTGCCGGTGATACCAACGTGATCGAAATTCGCAGGCAGCCAACCCGTGCTTGAGTGACAGTCGTCACAGGTATCGCCGCTGCTTATATGAGTTGGATTCTTGCCGGTCGCTGTTATGCCATCGTGACACGAGCCGCATGAACCCAGAACCTGTGTGTGGTCGACAACGAATACAGGAGCGAATGCCGTACTCGTGTGACAGTCCTCGCAGACGTCAGTGGTTGATACATGGGTAAGGTCCTTGCCGGTGGCGTCATTGCCATTGTGGCAGTCGATGCAGTTGTCGACGATGTCGACATGACTGAAGTTTGCTGGCAGCCAGCCGATGGTCGAATGACAATCATCACAGTTATTACCAGTGGGGATATGCGTCGGGCTCTTGCCGGCCACGACTATTCCATCATGGCAGGAACCACAAGCACCCAGTACCTGTAAGTGATCTACGGTGAATACCGGAGCAAATACGTTGGTCGTATGACAGTCCTCACAGATATTGCTCGTCTGCAAATGCGTCACGTTCTTGCCAACCGCCTCGACGCCATTATGGCAATCGACGCAGTTGCCGGTGATATTCACATGGTCAAAATTCGCAGGTAACCAGCCAACGGTCGAATGGCAGTCATCGCAATTGGTGCCGCTGGTGATGTGAGTTGGGCTTTTTCCCGTTGCTGTGTTGCCGTCATGACATGAGCCGCAGGCACCAAGAACCTGTGTGTGGTCGACCGTAGTTACCGGCTCGAAGGCTATCGTGCTGTGGCAGTCCTCACAGACGTTCGTTGTCTGCACATGAATGAGGCTCTTACCAATGGCTGTCGCACCGTTGTGGCAGCCGACACAGTTATCAACGATGCCAATATGATCGAATATCGCCGGAAACCATCCGGTTGTGCTGTGGCAATCGTCACACTGCTCGCCAGACGAAATGTGGTTCGGTATTTTTCCGGTTGCCTGAATGCCGTTGTGGCAACTGACGCAGCCTCCCGTCAAAGTCGAGTGATCGACGAAAGTAACCACGCTCCAACTCGCGGTAATGTGGCAACTGGAGCACTCGCCCGTCGTCGCAATGTGGTCGGGCGTTTTCGATGATGCTCGCACGAGGCCCCGTTGCGTATGGCAGTTGCTACACGCAGGGTCTGATGGCCCGAATGTTCCACTGACGTGACAGCCTTCGCAGGTCACACTTGAGTGCGCGCCATCGAGCACAAAGCCGGTACTAAAATGATCAAACATTTGCTGTGATCCGGCGCTGCCTGATATCAGCAACAGAGCGACAGCCGCGACGGACAAGAGCCGGCGAATCAGAACGGAGGTGATCATTGTAGTGACCTCACTTCTTCAAAAGAATCCGCGCTATGACAGCGCCCACAGTCGGAGCCAAATTCGCCGTCGTGAATATCATCGGCGCGATGGCAGCTTTGGCAGCTACCATCAATACTCTGCATCTTAGATAGCGAGCTTCGATGGCAGTCATCGCAAGCGACAGTTACGTGTGCCCCCTGCAGGGCAAATTCCGTTTGTGTGTTGTGATCAAAGAGCCAGATATCCCAGGCCACAGGGTTGTGACAGGCGCCACAGGCGGAGTCAAAATGGCCATCGTGCGGATCATCTTCTGCATGGCAGGAAGTACAGTCCGAATCTGTATCCGTGAAAACCTGTGTCGCATGACAATCGTCACAGACGGGTTCGCGATGCGACCCCAGGCGCGGGAAGTCAGTCAGATCATGATCGAAGAAGACCGGGTCTTGCCATTCGACTTCTGCGTGGCAGTATGCACATTGCGTGCCCAGCGCACCCTCATGTACTTCGTCTTCGCTGTGACAGGAGTTACAGCCAGTCTCTAATGCGACCTCGAAAATCGCTTCAACATGACAGTCCGCGCACGCAATAGTCTGGTGCGAACCGCGTAGTTCGTAGTCCGTGTCACGGTCATGGTCGAACGCGACTTCCGGCCAGTCTGCTGTCGTGTGGCAGGTGTCGCAGGATTCGCCATTGTGGCCGTCATGTTCGTCATCTTCGAGATGGCAGGATACGCACGCCATCTGCATCGTGTCCTGAAACGGATGCTCCGAGTGGCAGTCATTGCAGCTTAGCGGTGCATGTTTACCGTCGAGCAGAAATTCAGTATCGCGCGCATGATCAAAGCTGGAGTCATTCCAGTCGCTCGGGTTGTGACAATTCTCACACTGGTCGCCACTTCGACCGTCATGCGAATCATCCTCAGCGTGACATCCGAAGCAGGTGGTCGGCGCGTTTTGATAGGTCGCATCCTCGTGGCAATCCAGGCAGGCGGTTTCCTGATGCTTCCCGAGTAGCGGGTAGTCAGTCGTGTCGTGATCGAATGTCGCATCCGTCCACTCAGTTGGTTGATGGCAGGTGGCGCAATCTTCTCCCAGCGTTGCGTGATGTACATCGTCATCGTCATGACAATCGTTGCATTCGCCAGGAGCTTCACGGTGCAGGGCGTCGGGCAAATGGCAGGCAGAGCAGGGCGGCTCCAGGTGTCCGCCGCTCAATTCGAAATCGGTGAATGAGTGATCGAATGACGCTTCGTGCAGATTGATGACGTCGGCGTCGCGACCCTTGTGTTCCGTATGACAGCTGGAACATTCATCTGCTCGGGCAGCATCGAACAACCCGTGATAGCCAGCGACGGCATCGACGTCTGCAGCCACATCCTCGTGACAGTCAAGACAGAGGACTCGTTGTTTGGCGCGATCAAATGCCTTGTGGCAGTTGGAACACTCGGTCTCCAATTCAGCATGGCCCTGGATGACTTCGCCGGGCATGACCAGCGTTTCGATTTGTGCGTAGCTTGTGCTGCAAGTAATCGTCGCTAAAGTCATTAGAATAATCCGTAAGAGCATTGCTATCGCAGCACTAGTACATGTGTACGGCGAGGACGTGGAACAGCGCCGCTAGCACCATGATGAAGAATGTCGGCAGGTGAAACACATGCCAGACGGCGAACAATCGCTCGTAGAATGAAAACTGCGATACCTGTCCGACGAGGCTGGTGTAGTCACGGATGTATTTCGAGACTGACCGGCGCAGGCGATCCTGGTCCGCTGCGACAACGTCGGATGCTGCCACTGCAGCGCGCAGCTCCCGTCTTGCAGTCATCACAAGGGACAAGCGCAGCAAATGATGCGTGAACGTCCAGCGCAAACTCCTTCCGATGCCCAGCGTTTCGGTGATCTGGTGTCCGCGGAGCTGCGTCGACAAACTCTCAAGCTTGCCGGAGAGTTCAGGCATGAGTTTCGCGAGTCCGTGATTTTTCTCGACGGATGCCGCGAGTTCCTGTTGCAGCTCCAGCATCGATGCGCGATGTCCATCCAGACCTCGGTGTATGCGCGCATAAAAATGACGTCCAACAATGCCGCTGCCAGCAACGAGCAACATGCAGTACAGTGCGACCCGACTGTTGATTGATCCAAGCTGAAAGTTGCAGTGGTAGAGAATGAGTAACGGTCCAATGAGGCCCAGAATGATGTGCAGTTGGAACCAGGTTTTCGTGGACCCCAAGCTGTGCAGCACACGAATTCGTTTGCGCAGCGGGTATAACAACAACAGCAACATCAACGTGCCACCGACGATGCCTAGCCAGTATCCTGCGCCACTCTTCGGTGTGATGAGATCGTTACCGCGCAGTAGCCAGCCAAGCACGATCAATAGCGCCAGTAAAAAATAGGCGCTGAGCTCGGTGCCCCAGCCGCGTAGCCAGGGTCGTCCCTTCGGCTCGTTGTGGCTGGGTGCAAATGCGTTGTTTGAGATCACAGTTTCATTCATATTCTTGTTTTTCCGTTGTGTTCTTTCAACGACGTTATTGTCGGGGGCCGATCGTCAGGTTGAGGAACGGCGCGTCCGCTGTTGCGACCGGATCGCTTTTCACCTCGAGGTCGGTGTGATCGCCACGGGCATCGCCTGGCGCCGAAATCTTGGCCGTCACAATCACTTCGTCGAAATTGGACAAGCTATTTCCCTCGACCATTGATTGGGCATCACTCAAAGTGAACTCAAACGGCAATTCGCTAACGGGCCGTTGTACGACCGCGAGTGGCATAGGTGGGCCAGCTACCGATTTTGCGAAGACGAAGACGATGTCGGTATCGTTGGCCTGTGCCATAGCTGCTGCAGACAAGCTAACTCGGCCGTGAATTTGTACGGCTTGTTCCACGGGTGATTCCGACAGCAGAGATTCGGCGAGAGCGGCATCCGCTTGCCCCAGCTGGACCGCTTTCTCGTAGGCTGCCATCGCCTTATCGGTTTCCCCGAGGTGTTGATAGGATTTAGCCAGTAACAACCATCCCTTCGCATCATCCGGATTGTCAGTCAGCCGCTGCTCCAATCCGGCGAGCAGGTTGGCGACCGGCGCGATACCGTCTGTTTTGCTCGCTGCAACCTGCACAGCATTGCCGTCGGCCGCAGTATTGTTCGCGTGCGGTGTCGCCGATGGCATACCCGGCTTGCCGAGGACACTGTATAGGCCGACACCGAGAACGATTGCGATGATGGCAATTAGCAGCGGCAGACGGGCTATGCCTCGACTCCTGCTTCGAGGTGTTGTCACCAGTGGCTGCAGCAGAAACCAGGCTGCGAGCAACGACATGGCAAGGGTCATAGTGATTAGCTGTGCGGTCATTTTTATCCTTACGTTATTCCGGCAATTTCGTGTGATCTGGTGTGGCCTGCGTAGCTATGCGCAAAGCACACTGGTTAACACGGTCCTGCCAGCGAAAATGTTCCCTGATTTCAATAATTAAGCACAAAACTTCGTCGCCAAACGCCGACAGTAAGCGGGTTCTGGCAAGTACGCCTGAAAACCACCTCGCCGCATCCCAGTGAGAGCCTCAATCCGACAGACTCACGCGTTCAATGTAGCGCTGCTCAGTGTTGCAAAAGAGGCGGTCCTGTCGCTGCCAAATCGGTCGCAGAACTCGAACATGGCGTCCAAATGACAATCATTCTCAGTAACCATGGTCGACCGGAGTTTCTTGCAAATTTTGCTGCGCACAGTGAAGCTGCGGCAGCGCAAAAAAACCGCTCCGATGAGGGTTCGATCATTGGTAGCATTACCGACCGTTCGGCAGTAACTGAAAAAATGACAACACTAACAAAATGACACCACTAACAATTATTCTGTACCTGACTCCGATCGTACTGATCTTCGTTTGGTACCTGCGCGCGAAGTTCAAGAGAGAGCGGGCTGCATTGCGGACCGCTGAGGAGGCCATCGCGGCGAGCCTTACCGAGCCCCCGTCATTGCATCCCGTTATTGATTCGAACAAATGTATTGGCTGTCGATCCTGTCTGGCTGCCTGTCCCGAACAGGACGCCCATCCGGTCCTGGGGATGATTCGGGGCAAAGCGCGACTGGTTGGACCGGCAAACTGTATTGGGCACGGCGCTTGCAAGATCGCGTGCCCGGTCGGCGCAATCGAACTGGTATTTGGCACCGAGCACCGCGGCATGGATATACCTCAGATCAGCCCGAATTTCGAAACGAATGTTCCCGGTATTTTTATTGCCGGCGAACTTGGCGGAATGGGCCTTATCGGCAACGCAATCGAGCAGGGTTGTCAGGCGCTCGATGAAATTGCAAAACTGGATGGCATTGGCGACGGGGACAATTTTGACGTCATCGTTGTTGGTGCAGGGCCCGCAGGGTTCGCGGCGTCCTTGGGTGCAATGGAGAAAAAATTGCGTTTTGCCACAATCGAGCAGGATTCTCTGGGTGGAACCGTCGCGCATTTTCCACGTGGCAAGCTCGTAATGACGCGACCGGCCGATCTTCCCATTGTCGGCAAGATGAAGTTTACCGAGACCAGCAAGGAGGCTCTCCTGGAATTCTGGCAGGGCGTCGAAGCGAAGACCTCCTTGAAAGTCAATTATGAAGAGCGAGTCATCGCTGTAACGAAATCCTCTGCTGGAGCTGGCTTCGACGTCGAAACCACGAAGGCGGTTTACCCGACTCGCGCAGTGTTACTGACAATTGGTCGGCGAGGTACACCCCGTCAGCTCGGCGTTCCAGGTGAAGATCAATCGAAGGTTGTTTACCGCCTGATTGATCCGGAGCAGTACAAGGGCCAACACGTGTTGGTGGTCGGTGGCGGAGACAGTGCGCTCGAAGCCGCACACAGTATCGCTGATGTGCCGGGGACGACGGTCACTCTGTCATACCGATCGCCTGCATTTTCACGGGCGAAACCCAAGAACCGGGACAAGGTTGAGTCCTACGCCGCCGAGAAAAAAATGCGCGTAATGATGAGCTCACAAGTCAAAGAGATTAGTGAGCATGCTGTTGTGATTGAAGCAGACGGAAAGTCAGCGACGCTGGACAACGATGCCGTCATCGTCTGCGCTGGCGGCATCTTGCCTAACGGGTTTCTCAAAGAGATCGGCGTGACCGTTGAAACAAAATACGGAACGGCCTAGTGGCCCGCTCATCGACTGAACAATTTATCAACGTAGGTGAACGCGATCTCTGAGTCAGACTGAGCGAGCCAGAACAGGGCTTCTTCTCGTAGCTCCTGGTCGAGGCTGCGGTCTTCGAGGACCGCGGCAAGCGCCTTCACAGCGCGATCATCCGGCAATTGTGACAACGCGAATACCGCTTCTTCGCGAACATCGGCACTCTTGTCCTGGTGCATTGCACGCGTGATGGCTGCTTCGCTTTCCTCTGCCTCGGTCTGGGCCAGCCAGAACCAGGCTTGTGAGCGCACGTCAGTATTGGAGTCTTCATTCCCCAGTTTTATAAGCGCAGCGGAGCGGTTCTTGATATTTGATTGCGAGTAAGCAAAAGCAACTTCCTCCCTGAATTTGGGGTCGCGATCTTCGAACATCAGTTCCTCAATTTGCTTGCGGGCTTCTGGTCCGCGGATCTGTGCAAGCCAGAAAACGGCGCTCTCTCGTAGTTCCATGTCGTGTTTGCTGTCCGTAGCATCGAGCAGGACCTGTAGAGATTCGTCGCCAGCATGAGCGGCTATCGCGGCGAGGGCCTCGGTACTGAGGTCCTCATCCTTGCCAATGAAAGGCTGCAAGCGATTGATGCTGTCATTCGCATCTACCGGACCGAGGTCCACGATCGTTGCAGTCGATTTAACCGGGCACTGTGCGCTCAATGGACGAATTTCGGTGACCTTGCCTCGATCCACGAGCGCGTAGATTTGCAGTTCGTCACCCATGCCCTTATCTCCGTCACTTGAGCTGAATCCCCGGTGTCCATCATCCAGATCGCAGATCTTCTCTCTTGCGACGCCGCTATTCCAGCTGTAGCAACACCAGTTTGGCGCATCCACTGCCGCCCGGACTTTCCATGTGTACCAGCCGTCTTCGCCGAGCTCAGGCATGTCCGCGGAGGCAGGTTTGCCCACGAACAGTGACAGAATCATCAGTGCCAGGATTTGCAGGCGGGTCAGTCTGTTCAGCATGCTCATTACTGGTCTCCCGAGAAGGCAGCGTCAATCGCGTCCATTGCAGCATCGCTGTCCATGATAACGAGCATGCGCAGCAGCTCCTGCTTTTCGTCCGCACTGGTGCTTTGTTGATACAACTCAAGCACACCAGAGTCGTAGTCAGCAATCATCATCCCGTGCAGTGCCGCTTCGCGAACGTCGGCCGAGTCAGTGCCTCTATAGATTTCTGTGAGCGTCGAACCGGTCTGCGGAGCATCGACAATTCCCAGCGCTTGTATCGCCTGCAGCTGTCGCTCAGGATCGCTCGTATCCATTGCCAGTTCATGCAGGCTTTCGAAATCATCGGAGATTGCGTAGGCATGGATGAGGCTTTCTCCGGCACCTTCACGGTCGCTCAAATTCCTCAGATTTTCAGTCGCACCCATCACACCCAGCATTTGCACTGCGGCCTCGAATTCTTCGTCGGAGGTCGAGTTCACGGCAATCTGGTACACGGATTCGTTGTCGTCGGAGATCAGGTAAGCCTCCAAAACTGAATCACGAACATCGGCGTCGCCGTTTTTGTAGATGTCGGCCAGCCCTGAAAGGGCGGCTGGGTCTCCGCCAATACCAATCATACGAATCGCCTCCGACCTGAGCTCGGAGTCACCCGTTCGAGCGATCTCCAGTAACAGCGTCTGAGCCTCTGGCTCTTCGATCTGGCTAAGTACAAACAGGGCGCGAGACTTAACTTCCTCGCTTTCATCTCCGGCGAGAATTTTCTTTACCAGGGGAAGCGCCCGATCTGCTGGCGCCATCATCAACGCCTCGAGTGCGGCGAGTTTCAGTTGTTCGGATTCATCGGCATCCTGGGTGAACCCGATAGCGGTTGCGAACAACGTCAGCGTCAGCAGAATAACTCGTGGAAGATTGTGCATATTGGTAAACCTCAATTAAGTCGTAGTTATTTCTTTAGACGTTTCGCGGGCCAGTTTGGTTAGCATGACGTTAAGCTCGAACGACAACTGCGCACGCAAGGCATCTGCCTCTTCGGGCGAAATATCCTCTGCCGCGAGACGCATCAGGATGGGTTCAAAGGCGCGTAGAACTCGTGCGAGGCCGGGCGCGCTATGTTGGTCGGCAGCGTAAACAAACATCCGGTTCTGCTCGATGATCTGTTGTGCCAGCCGGCTGCGATCGGAACCTGTATTGACAGGCATACTGGCAATGTCCCACCGGCTTTGCTGCAGATGAGCCTCGAGGCCGCGGGTAAACGATGCCGGCACCGCAGCAGCGGATGGGCCAGCATCGTTGGCATATAGCGAGGTAGCTGTCGGCCCGGTATCGTCGATATCGGCACCTCCCGAAAAGTAGACGCCAATGCCTATGCCTAATGCCAGCGCGGCTGTTAATGCGGCACCCCAAAAGAACGACCAGAAGTGCACCGGATTCTGTGGCACGGAGGTTTCCCTGAGCTCTGCTCGCGCAGCATTTTCAATGCTGTCGTGCCAGCGCTGCACAAGGTGGGTCGGTGCGGGGGTTATTTCCGAGTCACCTATCTCTTCCAGTTCACGTCGCAGCTTGTCGAATCGCGCCGCCAGCAACGGGTCGTTGTTCAGGGCGTCCGCGACATCGCCTCGTTCCTGCTCGGTCAGGCCGTCTTCGTAGAAATAAAGTACCAGTGTCTGTTCGTCTATCATGCTTCACTCCAGCGATTCGCCATGCTTACGCGCAGTTTTTTAACCGCGCGAAAGATGGCTTGCTTTACCGCTCCAATATTTGTGTCCAGTTCGACCGCGATTTCCTTGAGCCGCCATTGCTCCATGTGTTTGAGTACGAAACAAATACGCTCTATTTCACTGAGTCTCTGCAATGCTGCGGCCAGATCGCCGCCAAGTTCATACTCTGCGAGATCATCGTCCGGGCGTGGTTTGTCATCCGTCAGCTCTGTTTCGAGGGACTCCCAGGTATTCGGCCGGTTCTTTCGCAATAGCTGCAAGGCCGCATTGACGGCGATGCGGTGAATCCAGGTGTCCAGACGGGCCGTGCGCTCGAACTGACGGCGTTTATTCCAGGCGCTGAGAAGTGCTTCCTGGACAGCATCGTCGGCAAGGTCGCGGTCGCGCGTAATTTTCAGGCACGCGGCATACCACCGATCCGCATGTTGCGCGATCGCTGCATGAAACTCAGCCTGAGTCGGTAAGCCGACGGTCTTCATTACTGCCACCATAAACTCTTAGATGCGGCGGATTGCAAATAGGTTAGCAGGGCAGTCGGGCAAATGCCTTTTTCGCCGAATTCAGGTCAATGATTCGGGGCTAGTTATCGCTGGGCGTGGCCGCGATTCGATAGACCTCGAACCAGTTTTCGCCATCGTCCGTGGACATCTCCAGCTTCCACTTCCAGCCATCGGCGTCTGCGGGAAAGAAGGTTATGCGGCGCAATGGCGTTGGGATTGGCGATTTGTAGTGCATGACGATATTGCCATGCTCATCCTGCTTGGCACCAATATGCGCGAATCCGGGAACTCCCTCGGTTGTCCACGCGATGTCCCAGGATTCGCTTTCGCTATTGTAGGTTCTTAAGTTTGTACCGACAGGTCCATCGTTGGGCATCCAGAAGTCCTGCACTGCCGTGCCGTCTCCAATACAAACGAAATTCCAGCGCGCCCCGGCAGCATCGGTCCATTCGCTGCCGTCCTTGCTCAATTGCGAATCACGAATATCCCAGTTGCCAATGTACTGACCGAACTCGGCCAGCGGTCCCTGCATGCAAGCTTCCTTGTCGCCCAACGGTACAGCTGACTCGCCTGCGTATGCGCATAATGAAAAAAGTGCCGCGACTCCGGCGATAGCGGTTCGATAGTTCCTCATGATATTGCCTCCCCCTGCGACTCATTGATTATCTGACCGCGCAGACAGAAGAAATGCTGCAAATAAATCGCCAATCAGGCGCTCGTACTTCAATCCAGCGAGCATCAGACGGCGAATACGTATTGCCCGACATTGTCGGAGCAAACATGTGCGTTGTATGTTGTCCGGCCTATTGACTTCAAAACAGTGTGCTGTGATACCTTTAAAAGGTTCATCAGAACCGTTGTTTCATATTGTGGAATTTGAGTAATGAATAGCGCACGACACAGCGACAACCGATCCATCGACGAGCTAATCGCGGACCAGAAGCCGGGCTATTCGCTCGACCAACGTTTTTACACTGACCCTGAGATTTACGCGCTAGAGCTGGACAAGATTGTCGCGCCGAACTGGATTTTCGCAGGACACCAATCGCAGCTGCCTGAGTCGGGCGACTTCAAGGTTCTGAATGTCGCAGATGAGTCAGCGATTATTGTTCGTGGTAGTGACGGTGAGATCAAAGCATTCGCCAACGTCTGTCGACATCGCGGCTCGCTGGTCTGTCTTGAGTCAGAAGGCAACGCTCGAAAGTTTGCCTGTCCATACCACGGCTGGATGTACGATATTGATGGCAATCTGACGGCCGCTCGTAACATGCCGGAGGGCTTTGACAAAGCGAGCCACGGTTTACGCAAAGTATCGGCAGGCATTATTCACGGCCTGATATTTATCGCGTTCACTGACAATCCACCGACACTGCAAGGCTGTATTGACGACCTGGCCGAGCCGATGGCGATGTTCGATTTTGAGAACTTGAAAGTTGTCGCACAACGAAGTTACGACATTCCCGCTAACTGGAAATTATCGATTGAGAATTACCAGGAGTGCTATCACTGCGCGGCTGCTCATCCTGAGTACGCGAAAATGCACACGCTCATGCTGGACGATGAAAAACAAGAGCGCGTGCAGAAGCATATGCTGGACAAAATGGAATCCTGCGGCGTGAAGAAAATCTCTATTGATTTCCTTGATACGGGTGCTCGCCCGGGCGAAGTCAGTTTTGCTTACAGCCGAACAGCGTTGTTCGAGGGTTATCTAACAGGTAGCGAAGACGGTCAGCCCGTTGCACCGTTGCTTGGCAAATTCACAGACTACGATGGTGGCGCTTCCGACTTCACGATCGGCCCGTTCTCGTTCATGCTCGCGTACAGCGATCATGTTGTCGTTTACGTCTTTACGCCAACAGGCAAAGATGGTTCAAATTGTGAAATCTATTGGTTGGTCCGCGGTGACGCTGAAGAAGGCAAAGACTACGACGTCGACAAGCTGGTCTGGCTGTGGGACATCACGACGGCAGCAGACAAGAAAATCATCGTCAATAACTCGAAGGGCGTTCACTCTCGCTACTATCAGCCCGGTCCTTTCTCCGGTATGGAGGGTGCCGAGAAGATCTTCATCGACTGGATTCTGCAAGAACTCGGTACTCAGTAAGTCACAACCAGGACGTAGCGAGCTATTTCCGCTGGGAACGTTTGGCGATAGCCCAGGCAGTCAGCAGGCTGATGCTGATGATCAGGATGAACAACGTTGCTAAAGCGTTGATGTCTGGCGTCACTCCAAGTTTTACTTTCGAGAATATGAACATTGGCAGCGTGCTGCTACCTGGCCCCGAGACAAAACTGGCGATAACCAGATCGTCGAGCGAAAGCGTAAAGGCAAGCAGCCATCCAGCAGTCATCGCCGGCATGATCAGTGGCAACGTGATGTCGAAGACGACCCGCAATGGTCGTCCGCCGAGGTCCATGGCGGCATCCTCAAGCGACTGATCCATGGCGGCCAGCCGCGATTGCACGACGACGGCGACGAAAGCCATAGAAAACGTCGTGTGAGCGATCGTGATCGTTGTAAAGCCGCGCTGTGCCGGCCAGCCAAACAATTGTTGCAGGCTTACAAACAGCAACAGCAGGGACAAGCCTGTAATGACTTCGGGCATCACCAGCGGCGAAATAATCATTCCGGAGAATAGCGTACGTCCTCTGAACCGCCCGAAGCGCGCCAGCACCAGCCCAGCCATCGTTCCCATTATGGTTGCAAGCGTTGCCGAAACCGCAGCGATCCGCAGGCTTAACAGTGTTGCATCGAGAATCAGGTCATTGCGAAACAATTCGCCGTACCAGCGTGTTGAGAAGCCACCCCACACGCTGGCCAATTTTGAATCATTGAATGAGTAAACGATAACCGAGACCAGCGGTATGTATAAGAACGCATAGCCGAACGCGAGCACTGACAAAATAAATCGCGATTGCTTCCTCATGATTTCTGTTCCGCGTCGCGTACCTGATTGCGTTGCAGAATGACCATTGGTATTACCAATAACAACAGCAGCATGATCGCGACAGATGATGCGAGCGGCCAGTCACGGTTCGCGAAGAACTCATCAAATAACACTCGGCCAATCAGCAGGGAGTCGGGGCCGCCGAGCAGGTACGGGATCACGTACTCGCCGGTCGCCGGAATGAAGACCAACAGACAGCCGGCGATGACACCGGGGCGGGCCAGTGGCCAAGTAATATCCCAGAAGGCCACTGTTCTGGATGCGCCGAGGTCTTGCGCCGCGTCAACCAGATCCATGTTCATACGCTCAAGCGTCGCGTACAGCGGTAACACCATGAACGGCAAGTACGAATAGGTAAGGCCGATGAAGATCGCGAAATCCGTGTACAGCATCTGGATCGGCTGGTCGATTACACCGACCCACAGCAATATGTTGTTAACCACACCATGGTTGTTTAACAGCCCCATCCACGCGTACACGCGCAATAAGAACGAAATCCAGAACGGTAGAATGATCAAAAGCAGCAGCAAGCTGCGTGTCGACGAGCCGCTCCGAGCGATGCCGTAAGCCATCGGAAACCCAAGGGCCAGGCACAGGGCTGTGGCAGTCGCCGCGATCACCACTGACTTGAGGTAGGTGACGATATAGAGTTTGTCAGTCAGCAAGAACAGAAAGTTGTTTGCTGTAGCGGATATTTTTCCGTTGCCGTCAAAGAACGGGGTAAACGGTGGTTGGGCAACGATCGGGTCGGCCAGGCTTATCTTGAGAATGATAACGAACGGTAGCAGAAAGAAAATGAACAGCCAGATATACGGTAACCCGATCGTTACTCGTTGCCACAATGAAATACGCTGTTTGGCCGCCATTATCGTCGCCTAGTCGGCCAGCACAATGGCGCTTCGTGGACGCCATGAAATCCAGACCTTGTCGTCCCATTCGACGAATCGAGTCGCAGACCGACGTTGATTCTGCCGGCTAACCTGAATCATCTTTCCGGTCTCCAGGCGAATACGGTATAGCGACAGGTTGCCGAGGTAGCCGAGATCGTCAACAACGCCACGGATGCAGACATCTTCGTCGCTATCTGGACGCTCTTTGGTGAGAAAGATTTTCTCGGGGCGGACCGCGATGCTCAATGCCTGACCGACTTCGACGTCATGATTGCCAAGAGCGACGATGGCGCAGCCAGTCTCAGCCGATTCGAGCGTAATGCTCTCTTCACCGACCTTCGAGACCTCGCCATCAAACGTGTTGATCGTGCCGATAAAGTCTGCAACAAAGCGACTCTTCGGGTACTCGTATATCTCTTTGGGCGGGCCAACTTGCAGGAACTGACCTTTTTCCATGACCGCTATGCGCGTGGAAAGCGCCATTGCCTCTTCCTGGTCGTGGGTCACGACGACGAACGTAATGCCCAGTTCGTCCTGGATGTTCATCAGCTCGAACTGAGTACGTTCTCGCAATTTCTTATCAAGGGCGGCAAGCGGCTCGTCAAGCAGCAATACCTTAGGTCGCTTTATGAGTGCTCTCGCCAGAGCAACCCGCTGTCGCTGCCCTCCTGAAAGCTGATCGGGTTTGCGCGCCCGGTAGTCATCTAACTGCACCAGGCTCAGCATCTCGGTAACCCGGGTCGCTATCTCGCCGCGATCAATTCCTTCTTTCACCAGACCATAGGCAATGTTCTTTTCGACGGTCATGTGCGGAAATATCGCATACGACTGAAACATCATGTTTACCGGACGCTCGTAGGGAGGTATCTCGGTTACGTCAACGCCATCGATCTCAATCGAACCTGATGATGGCGCCTCAAATCCCGCCAGCATTCTTAACAGCGTCGTTTTGCCGCAGCCTGATCCGCCGAGGATTGAGAACAACTCTCCCCGAGCTATGTCGAGATCGACGCTATCGACCGCAACAAAGTCACCGAATAGCTTGCTGACATTTCGAATACGAATAAAGCCGTTGGCGTCTGAGGACTCTGTCACTATCTATTTACCTTCGCGTTGGATACTAGATGCCACTCTTGGCGCGCGCGAAAGCGCGTGTACGTGGCCGCTCGCGTTTTGGAGATATCGGTGTCAGGGGAAACAGCCGATCCCACATCTCCGCGTCGGGGTAGATTGCGGGGTCGTTCAAAAGCGAGGGCAATGTGTATTCCCATGATGCCCTGTTTGGGCTGGCGTAACTGACTTCGTTGGTGATGTCCGCCGTAACTTTGGCGCGCAATACGTAATCGATGAAGAGATAGGCATTGTCTTTGTGTGGGGCATCGCGCGGGATATACAGGCTATCAACCCAGAGTCCCGCACCTTCTTTTGGCAGGGTGTAGCGCATATCGATATCGATACCAGCCTCCCGAGCACTCGTGGCTGCTGTGGCATAGTCGCCCGACCAGCTCATTGCAACGCAGACTTCTTTGTTCGGCAAATCAATCGTCATTTTCTGATTGCTGAAGTAGCGAATATAGGGTCGCACGGATTTGATGACTTCCTCGGCCAGGGCAAGGCTCTCGTCATCTGCCGCGCTGGGGTCGCGGCCCAGATAGGCGAGCACCATCGGAATGACATCGGTCGGACTGTCGAGAAACGAAACGCCACAATCTGCAAGTTGTGACACTACTTCAGGGTCAAATAGGACGTCCGCGCTATCCATAGGATGATCGGGGAGTCGTTCCCGAATCATTTCGGCATTCCATGCGTACCCAGTGGAGCCCCAGTAGTACGGCACGCTGTACTCGCGAACTGCATCGTATACATCAATCCGCTGCATTGTTTCCGGGTCGAGATTTGAATAATTCTCGAGACGGTCGAAGTCAATTTTTTCGTAGATACCGATCGGTGCCAAGCGTGACGAGAACTGATTGCTGTGAACAACAACGTCATAGCCACTTTGGCCGGCGAGCAATTTGACGTCAACGACTTCGGAAGAATCATAGATGTCGTAATTCACTTTAATGCCGTATTCGGCTTCAAAATTGGCGATCGTATCGATTGCTATGTAGTCGGCCCAGTTATAGACATTCACAACATTTTCTTTGGCGTTGTCGACCGCGACGTCTTCAGAGCATCCCGCCAGAAGCAGCGCCGTACAAATGCAGATACCAGTTGATCCAGCTGTCACCATAGCCTCGAATTTGAACATTCGCGGCGGGTCAGCACAATCATAAATTGTCCAAACCGCGCTTGTTAAGGGCTTTGGCGATGATCAGGCGCTGTATCTCGCTGGTGCCTTCCCATATCCGATCAACTCTGAGCTCTCGAAAGAAACGCTCCGCGACATTCTCGCGCATGTAGCCACGGCCGCCGAATATCTGCACCGCACGATCTGCGACTCGATTTGCCATTTCTGAGACGTACAGTTTTACCATTGAGCAACGATTGTGCAGCGTTTTGACATCATCTCCATTGTCATCGGCTCGCGCCGCTGCATAGGTCATCAGCTGTGACGCCCACAATTCGGTGGCGCTGTCGGCCAGCATGAACTGAATGATCTGTTTCTCGCTCAATGGCTCGCCACCGACGATGCGCTCTTTGGCAAAGGCATGGGCTTCCTCTATCAATCTCGCTGCCGCACCGCAACTCCGTGCACCGATCATCAGGCGTTCATGGCGAAACCAGCTATGGGTGTAGGACATGCCGTCGCCAGGTTTTCCGACTCGCTGGGATGCAGCAACTCGGACATTGTCGAATCGATAGTTCGGATGGTGGGCCGCATAACTATGGCTGAATTTTGGCGTAGCAGTAATATCGATCCCCGCCGTTCCCATATCGACAAAAAACAAGGCATCCTCGTTCTCATCCGTGACTCGCGCCTGAAACCAGAAGAAGTCTGCGAAGTTGGCGCTGGTGACGTACCATTTTTCGCCGTTCAAAATGTAATCACCACCGGATTTTTCTGCGGTGGCTGTTAGCGAGGCAACGTCCGAGCCAGGGCCCGACTCGGTTATCGCAAAGCAGTCCTTCTTCTCCCCACGCATCATTGGTAAAACGTATTTCTCGATCTGCTCTTCGGTGCAGGCGTCGAACATCCAGGATTGCGGCTCAGAAAAACACCATGAGAGGGCGTTGGTCACCCGGCCCAGCTGCTCCCAGATGGCTACTTGCTCCTCCATCGACAGTTCGAGCCCGCCGTAGGCTTTGGGGACATCTATTGCGGCAAAGCCGAGCTCGATGGCACGCGCCTTGTTGCGAGCGGTTATGTTAGCCGGAAGTACACCGTCATTGAGTTCGGCGTCCACTTCGTGCGGTTGCAAGTAGTTGTCGGCGTAGTCGCGTGCGATTGCCTGCCACTTTCGCGCCCCTTCACTAAGTTCAATTTTCACAGCAACCTCATTGGTGGTAGTGTTTCGGGAACAGGCTTCGCAGGTAGCTCAGCACCGCTTCCATGGCTTCGGCACGATTCCAGGTTTGTGGGCTGATAAGGCACGACAACCAAAAACCATTCGTCATTGATGTCAGCGCATTGGCAATCGCTGAGGCGGATGCAGTCTGGTATGCACCGTCCGAGATTATCTCGCTACAAAGCTCTTCGACGATCTTGTCGTAGTAGCGATCTGACTCATCGCAAATTTTTCTGTAGGTAGGTCTGAATTTGACCTCGCCCCAGAAGGCGAACCAGACGGCGATCTTGCCCCGATCACATATCGAAGGACGCAGATCCAGTTCCATCAACGCAATTAGTTTCTCAGCAGGGCCCGGGCCGGATTTTTCCAACGCTCTGTCGAACTGAGTCTTATACTCATCCGCCAGGTGTCGCAGCGTCTCGGTGAGCAGGTTGTCCTTGCTTTCAAAGTGCAGATTCACAATACCTTGCGATAAGCCGGCTTCTTTGGCCACGTCTGACAGTGTTGCACTGGCCATGCCCTTGCGCGCAATGCACTTCATCGTCGCATCGACGAGCTGTTGGCGCCGGCGCTCTCTGCTTGCCGTGCGGCGACTCTTGTCGACCGCAGCTACAACCATTGCAAGAATCCTGAATTCACTACTTTGCTGCCGAGAAACTGGTTGGGGCCCTGATCATGCCATATTCTGAATGAATACTCATTCATTTTTCTGGACTAAATCCGCCCCTCGTGAGACTCTTAGGCTACCAATGTAACGTGGATTCCTTATGCGCTCGCTCACCCGCTCCAATCAACACTTCCGGAAGGCGAGTACCCGTCTGCCGCTGGGCGTGACCTCGAATTTTCGCTATTGGGGGGATGACAAGACAATCTATGTGAAGCGCGGCAAGGGTGGTCGTATCTGGGATATCGATGACAATGAGTACATCGACTATCGGCTTGGTTATGGACCGACTATTCTCGGCTATGCGGATGAGCGGGTTGATGAGGCGGCGCGAAAGGGCATGGATATTGGCGGTGTTTTCGCACTCTCGACTGAGATGGAGTACGACGTCGCGTCACGAATAAGCAAGATGGTTCCGGCTGCGGAACTGGTGCGATTCTCCAACTCCGGGACCGAGGCCGTAATGGCTGCACTCAGAGTCGCACGTGCGGCGACCGGCAGAGACGGTCACGCCGTCATAGAAGGCGGCTATCACGGTGTCTTCAGTGAGGTGATGTGGTACTCGGAAGTCGAGGACTGGAACCCAGCCGATGGTGCTCCTGACGTTTTGCCCTACGGTGACGGTGTGCCGGCAATCACGAAACGCCTGTTTCACCCGGTGCCGCTCAATGACGCCAATGCACTCGAAGACCTGTTTCGGGAAAAGCACAATGAGATCGGCTCATTCCTGATCGAGCCCATCATGGGTAATTGCTGCGGAATTACGGCGACACAGCAATACATGGACGACGTACGTGCGCTATGCGACCGCTACGACATACTACTGATCATTGACGAAGTTAAGACCGGGTTCCGGGTCGCAAAGGGCGGAGTTCAGGAGCTATTCGGTATCAAAGCTGATCTGTGTACTTTCGCCAAAGCGATTGGTAACGGCTATCCATTGTCCGTTGTCGCTGGTCGCGAGGATTTGATGCGATTGGTCGGCAACGGCGTCGTGCATGGCGGAACGTTTACCGCTCACTCCGTCTCACTCGCAGCCGCCAACAAGACCCTGGAAATACTCGATGAAACCAGCGCGCTGCAAGATATTAAACGCTACGGGCAGCAGTTGCAGTCGGGTCTCAGTAAAATCCTGAGCGAGCGCAGCATCCCGCACTGTTTTACGGGTCACCCGAGTTTGCTGGGATTGTTCTTTGCAGAAGAGGCACCCTCTGATTACCGTGCCTGGATAAACTCCGATTACGATTTCTACGACGCGCTTGCGCCAGAGTTGCATGAGCTGGGCATTCTGATTGAGCCGGATTCCCGTGAACCCTGGTTCCTGTGCGAAGCTCATAATGTGGAATGTCTTGACGAAACTCTGGACAAATTTAAGCGCGCAGTGGACATTACGATTGACAAATCAGGCGATCGAAAACAAGCAGTGGGTGGGGCGTGACCGATAATGCGGTCATGACATCTCTGGATCCACAAATAACTCATACAACGAATAACAATCAATGAGAAGCCAACAGTGAAAACCTATGACGCCATCATCGTCGGTGCCGGACACAATGGCCTGACAACTGCGGCATTTCTTGCCAAAGCCGGACTGGACGTCGTTTGTGTAGAGAAGAATGACTACATTGGCGGCGCAGCGGTAAGTCGAAATCTTTACAAGGACTGGATGTATTCAAATTGCTCGTATGTATGCAGTTTGCTCAGACCGGAGATTTTCAGAGCCCTGGAACTGCACAAGCACGGTCTGCAGATTACGCCCTACGGCGGCTCAACCACGTTCATGGAGAACGGTGATTTCTTCGGTTCCTATCACGACGAAGAAGCCGCCTACCGTGAGATGGCGCGCTTCTCGCGACGCGACGCAGATGCTTACAAAGAATACTCCGCGGACACAATGCGCCAGTGTCGTCTGATACGCGACACCCTGTTGATGACTGCGCCGGACCCTACGTCATTCAAATATCAGGACCTGAAAGGGCTCATGAAGATCGGCAACAAGTTTCTTGAGATGGGCGAGGACCGAATGTACGAAACAATTCGGTTCTGGACAATGAGCGTAGCGGAGTATCTTGATCAGTACTTCGAAACGGACGTTATTAAGGCGTCGCTTTCCGGTAGCGGAATCATCGGTACGGCACTGGGCATTCACTCGCCCGGCACGGCGTATGTGCTGCTGCACCATTACATGGGCGGCGTTGATGGTAATGCGGGCGCATGGGGGTTTGCCCGGGGTGGAATGGGCGCGGTCTCCAAGTCGATTGCGGGTGCATTTCAAAGTTACGGCGGCGAGCTTCGCACCGAAGCCGGCGTCGACAAAATCATGGTTAAGAACGGCAAGACCACAGGAGTCGCGTTAAGCAACGGCGAGGAAATCTCAGCTCAAGTCGTCGTTTCAGCGATGGACGTCAAGCGGACTTTTCTTACTTGCATGGATGAGAGCGATCTGCCCGCTCAGTTCTACAATCGCGTCAAAAACTTCAAGATTCGCGGTTCCTCAGGCAAGTTGAATATCGCGCTTGATGGCTTGCCTACCTTTTCGGCTTTGCCGAAAGGTAGTCCTCTGGTTAGCAGCGATATGCACTTCATTGATTCCATGGAGCGCATGGAGCGCGCGTATGACGACTGGAAAGATGGCACCTGGTCCAAGGATCCCTACGTCGACATGGTCATTCCAACCCTGTCCGATCCGACCATGGCGCCGCCGGGTAAACATTTCATGAGCTGTTTTATTCAATACTGCCCGCACAAACTGGAGGGCAGAGACTGGACCAGTCCCGAAAAAGATGCGTTCGCTAAAAGTGTGATCGACCAGATTTCAAATTACAGTCCCGACTTCAAAGATCTGATCCTGCATATGGAGGTGCGTACTCCGCAGGATATTGAGAACGAGATCGGTATCACTGAGGGAAATATTTTCCATGGCGAGTTGACGATGGACCAGCTGCTGTTCAATCGGCCGGTGCCGGGGTACGCACAGTACCGCTCACCAGTACGCGGGCTCTACATGTGTGGATCAAGTACTCATCCGGGCGGCGGTGTCATGGCAGCGCCGGGTGCCAACGCGGCACGCGAGATCCTCTCCGATTTGAAACGCGGCAATACAGTCCCGGAGAATTTCGGCGATGACTAATAAATACGATGTAATTGTTGTGGGTGCCGGTCATAACGGACTGGTTTGTTCGGCCTTGCTTGCGAAGGCCGGAAAAAGCGTGCTGGTGCTCGAGGCCAATAATCAGGTTGGTGGCGCTGCGATAACGCGGGAGTTTGCTGACGGCTACTCAGTGTCCGCGTGTGCACATTTGTTGTATCAACTGCAGGCCGAAGTTCGCAAAGACCTGAAGTTAAGCCCAAAGCTCGCATCGGATGACATGGCAACGATCGCCTTGTCTGAGGACGGGCAACACGTGCGAATCTCCGGAACTTCGGTTACCGGCGTGAGCGATGGCGATGCGGAAAGTTATCGCGAGTTTCAAAACCGCATGATTCGGTATGCGAATCTCCTGAAGCCGTACTTGAACAAAGCGCCACCACGGCTGGGCTCCAAAGATTTCAAAGATCTCGCAACTCTGGCAATGCTGGGCTTCGATGTGCGACGCCTGGGCAAAACCGAAATGCGTGAGTTCCTGCGTCTGATTGGCATGAATATCTACGATGAGCTGGTCGAGCGATTTGAAAGCCCGCTACTACGCGGTGCGTTGAGTCTCGATTCAGTGCTCGGAACTCATTTGGGCCCACGATCGCCAAATACATTACTAACGTATCTGTACCGCCAAGCCGGCAATAATGGTCGAGTATCGGCACCGAGTGGTGGCATGGGTAGCGTTACCAATGATCTGGCCCATGTGGCCAGGGAGTCGGGCGTCACGATCCGAACCAACATGCCTGTTGCCCGGATCATCGTCGAGAATGGCAGGGCGGTCGGAGTCGAGACGGAAAGCGGCGAAAAGTTTGAGAGTTTCACGGTCGTTTCCAATGCAGATCCCAAGCGCACGATCATGGACCTGGTTGGTGCGCGGCACGTGGAGACCGGCTTCACGCGTCGCATTCATCATCTTCGTATGCGCGGCAATGCGGCGAAACTTCATCTGGCGCTCGACGGGTTGCCGACGATCGACGGATTGTCCAAAAAGGACTTTGCGGAACGTATTGTCATTGCGCCCGATGAGAATTATGTAGAGCGAGCGTTCAACCCGGCCAAGTACGGTGAAAGCTCGCCAAATCCTGTTGTAGAAATGACCTTCCCGAGCTTCCGCGACAGTGATCTTGCGCCAACAGGAAAGCACGTGATGTCTGCCGTGGTTCAGTATGCCCCGTATGACCTGAAGGGTGGCTGGACTGACGCGGCTCGCAAGCAGTTCGAAGCGGCGGTAATTAAAGCGATCGCGCGTTACGCACCGGATATCGAGCAACGAATTACCGCAAGTGAGCTATTGACGCCAGTCGACATCGAGAAGGAATTCCACATTACCGGTGGACACTGGCACCACGGTGAGCTGACGCTCGATCAGTTTCTGTTTGTGCGGCCGGTATCCGGCGCTGCCCAATATGCGATGCCATTGGATGGTCTGTACCTGTGCGGCGCGGGCGCGCACCCGGGCGGTGGCATCAGTGGAGCCGCAGGTCGTAATGCGGCGCGGACGATTCTGAGCCGGGAGAATTCGGCATGAGTAAGCAGGAAGTAGAACAGGGCAGGTTACGTTCGCCGTTTCACGCGCGGCTTGAGCAGCTCGACACAATGAACAGCTGGGCAGAGTGGAAGGGCTACTCCACTGCGAACGCGTTGTATTGCGAAGATATGGAGTACTTCGCTGTGCGCAATTCCACGGCCGTATTCGATATTACGCCGATGACGAAATATCGAATCGCGGGCCCGGACGCGCTCGACTATTTGAATCGACTCGTTACCCGCGACATGGCCAAAGTCAAACCTGGCCGAGTCGCCTATGCAGTGTGGTGCGATGATCAGGGCCAGGTAATCGATGATGGAACAATCTTCCATCTCAAAGAAGGAGAATACCGCCTGTGTTCTCAGGAGCGTCACTTCGCCTGGCTGATGGCAGCTTCGATGGGCTTTGACGTTTCGATCACCCATGAGACAGAAGACGTCGCGGCGCTGGCAGTCCAGGGTCCGACATCGTTCAGCACGTTGAGTGGTTTGGGGCTGGATGGGCTGGCTGACATTACGCCGTTCGGATTGAAGCACTTCGATTTCGAAGGGTCTGAGTTAATGGTTTCACGCACGGGCTTCACCGGTGATCTTGGCTACGAGCTTTGGATCGAGCCGAGCAAGGCCGAGGCGCTATGGGATGCGTTGTTCGAGGCAGGCAAGCTGTACGGTATTCGGGCGATCGGTACAACTGCGCTGGATATGGCGCGAATTGAGGCCGGCTATCTGGCTGCGTATGAGGAGTTTTTGCCTGCTGACGAGACGGTTCGAACGGGTCGCTCCCGATCGCCGCTGGAGTTGGGGCTCGAATGGCTGGTTGATTTCAAGAAGCCGAATTTCAACGGGCGCCGCGCCCTGGCTGAAGAAAAGCGCCGCGGCTCCAATTGGCGACTGGTCAAGCTCGATATTGAGGGCAACAAGACCGCGGACCATTCCTATATCTATGCCAACGAGAAGGGCAACAAAGGACATGTCGGTTTCATAACCTCTGCGGTGTGGTCGCCAGTCTGCAAACAGAACATCGCGCTCGGCACAGTGCAAACACCGCACGGCAAGCCGGGCGATAACCTCTGGGTCGAGATTTACTATCAGCGTGAAATGCACTGGTCGCGGGTAATGGCGAAAGCAACTGTGGTAGACAAGCCGTTCTGGTTCCCGGCACGTCGTGGTGCGAAACCACCTGGCCCGTTCTAGAAAACGCCATCAGCGGGGCATCAATGCAGCATCGGCTTGATCCATTGCTTCGGCCTCGGTCGGTTGCTGTTGTCGGTGCATCTGCCCGCGTTGATTCCCTCGGCGAGTGGTCCCTGAAAAATCTGCTGCGCGGCGAATACCCCGGCAAGGTTTATCCGGTCAACCCCAACTACGAAGAGCTGCAGGGAGTGGTTTGCTACGCGAGTCTCGCCGACCTGCCGGAAGTGCCTGATATGGTGATTTTCGGCGTTGGAGACCATCGCCTTGAAGCTGCGCTTGACGACGCAATTGCGCTCGGTATTGGCGCTGCCGTCATTATGTCGACGCTGGTCATTGACGATGATCAATCGCCCGATCTCCGAGCACGAATTCAAACGAAAATCGACGACGCTGGAATGCTGGTGTGTGGCGCAAATGGCATGGGCTTCTACAACATACGTGACCATGTATGGGCCTGCGGCTTTGACAGTGCCGATCACGTGGCGCCAGGGCACATAAGCCTGATCAGTCACTCCGGAGCAGGAATGTCGGGTCTGGTCGATTGCGAGCAGCGCCTGCGCATAAACTTCGCCGTGTCGACAGGTAATGAACTCAGCGTGACGATGGATCAGTATCTCGACTTCGTGCTCGACCTTCCGGAGACGCGTGCCGTAGGCCTGTTCATCGAAACCGCGCGCAACCCTGAGGGTCTGATTGCAGCGCTCGAGAAAGCGGCCAAGCGTCAGATACCGATTGTGGCACTCAAGGTAGGGCGGACGGAGGAAGCAGCCAGACTCACGGTGTCGCATTCCGGGGCAATGGCCGGTGACGATTCGACTTTTGAGGCATTGTTTGATCGCTACGGCGTGCAACGTGTTCGCGACATGGATCAACTCGCCACGACATTAATCATGTTCGCCGGCTTACATCCGGTAGGAGCTGGCGGCCTGGTTACGTTGCATGACTCGGGTGGTGAGCGGCAACTCATGCTCGACCTTGCCGATGAAACAGGTGTGTCACTGACAAAGCTGCAACCGAAAACTGTGGCCGCTCTGAAAGCGGTCCTCGACCCGGAGTTGCCGGCAGTGAATCCACTGGATGCCTGGAGTCGAGGTGGTCCGGGCGCGCGCGAGCAGCAGTCGCAATGCCTGTCACTGATGCTGCAGGACCCGGGTGCCGCGCTCGGCGCGGCTATTCTTAACAGGGCTCCTTACGGCAAAGTTTATCCAAGCTATCTGGAGTACATGAAGTTAGCCCACGAAGAATCGGGCAAACCGGTTGCCCTGGCTTCTGCCAGGCAAGGAAGCGGTCATGATCAACTTGCGGTTACGGGCACTGACGCCGGATTTCCAGTCCTTGATGGCGTTGTGCAATTTCTGCTCGGCGTGCGTGCGCTGTTTGCGTATCGCGATTTTCTGCAACAGCAGGCAAGTAACTGCGTGCCAGCAAGTACTGCGGCTGTGAGTAAATGGACTGGTCGATTGGCGAGCGGCGAAACCCTTGGCGAAGCTGACTCTCTGGCGATGCTCCGCGACTTCGAACTACCGGTCGCAGAACCTCGCGTTGTCGATACCGAGTCTGCTTTGCTCGAGATTGCAGCGGACGTTGAGTATCCACTGGCATTGAAGACAGCAATGCCCGGCTTATTGCACAAGTCGGAGCTGAATGGCGTCGTACTCAATATTGAGAATGATGCTGACCTGGGAGTTGCCTACAAGGACATGGTGACGCGACTCGGAGCAACAGTCCTGTTGGCACCGATGATAGACGATGGGGTTGAGATGATTTTGGGTATGCGTCACGACCCGCAGTTCGGGCCGGTCGTTCTGATTGGCGTCGGCGGCATGCTGGCGGAAGTTGCCCATGATGTTGTATTTGCGTTGCCGCCATTCGATGCGGCGCACGCGAGGCGATGTGTCGATAGACTGACGTTACGAGCCTTGCTGGACGGAGCGCGCGGAAAACCCAAGGCCGATATCGAGGCATTCTGCGACATGGCCGCAACGTTCTCATCCATGGTGTTTGCGCTTGAGGGTGTTGTGAACGAAGTTGATGCGAATCCGATCATAGTGCACGAATCAGGATGTGTTGCCGTAGATGCGCTTGTCGTCGGACGTAATATCGCCAGCAGTTAGTTGCTAGCCGTACGCTATTGCGGCAGCTTGAAGATCAAACCACCTTTCACCACCACATCAACATTCTCCAGAATCGAAATGTCCTGCAGGGGGTCACCTCGAACCGCGATCAGGTCACCGTATCGCCCGCCAGTCAAAGCGCCGACATCTTTCTGCCAAGCCATTAGCTCGGCGGCAACAGAAGACGCTGCCTTTATGGCATCCATCGGACTCATACTGCGTTCGACCATGAAACTGAACTGTCGGGCTTGCTTGCCGTGAGGAGCAACGCCGGCGTCTGACCCGAAGGCTATGGCAACACCTGCTGCGTGCGCTTTCTCAAATACAATCCGCTGGGCCTCTGTTGTCTCATCGTTCTTGCGTAGAAACTCTTCGGGCCAGCCGCGTTCGGGACCCACTTCTGCGGTATAGGTGCCGTTGTAGACGTCCATCGTGAAAACGACATTTCGTTCGGCGGCCAGCGCGATGCCCGCATCGTCTGCCAGCGACGCGTGTTCTATCGAATCGACACCAGCCAGGATGGCTTCACGAACCGAACGTGCACCATGGGCATGAGCGGTGACTTTTAGTCCGGCGCCATGAGCAACGTCGACGACGGCTGCAATATCTTCGGGCGTCATTTCGGGTTCGGTGACAACGCCACCGAATCCGAACACTGCGCCAGACGCGATAATTTTCAAGACCTCGGCACCGCCCGCGACGAGTTGCTCTGCCTTTTGGCGGTACTCCTCGGTGCTGCTTGATACTCCCATGCGGTAGTAATCGGGAATATCCTCATCGGCAACACCCGGTATGTACATGTCACCGCCACCGTGCGGCTTCGTCAGATAGAATCCGGCCGTTTGAATTCTGGGGCCTACGGCAAGGCCAGCGTCGATTTGCGCTTTGGTATCGCGGTCAACCCATGCCAGGTAAGAGCCGACATGCCGCACGGTCGTGAATCCTGCATCCAGCGCTATCCTGGCATTGTCCAGCGCGATTGCACGAGTGTCGTCCGGGGTGCGGCGCAGGTAGACCGTATAATCGTCGGAGTCTTCAGGATATATGTCGAGGTGTACGTGAGCATCGATCAGACCGGGCAGGCACGTATATTCACTTAAGTCGAGAAGGGCAATGTCATCCGGTGGCCTCGAATCGCCAGCTGCGACTTCGGCAACGCGGCCATCGCGAACGATGACGAGACGATCCGGCATGGCTTCGTTGCCCAGTCCATCAATCAAATGGCCGCAGCGAATTGCGAGCGAGCCAGAATCAGCAGCAAAAGGGGCATGCGCTACAATTGCTGTTGGCGCCTTTTGGCAACCAGGAAAGCCCGCGGTACTGAGCAACAATAAGACCAGATACGCGTACTTGCGAGGGTCAAGCATCCATACAGAAATCATAGGTCACCTAAGAGTAGTGGCGCCAGTATAGTGGCATTAGGTGTGACGGAACCATCGGAGTCAGAATGCAGCTGCCTGATAAAGAAGGGCATACATTGTCAGGGGTGTCGATGTCGCCGAGTGCCAGCAAGGCAATCATAACGGAAACGCCATGAGGAATTTATTCGAGAACGCGCTGCACCGCGATGGGCCTGTCTTGATCGATGGAGGGTTGGCAACGCAATGCGAGGCACAAGGTTGCGACCTGAACAACAGCCTGTGGTCAGCGTCGCTCCTGCATGCGCAACCGGCCGCGCTTGTTGCGGCGCATCTGGCCTATCTCGAGGCAGGCGCTGAGGGCATCGCCTCGGCCAGTTATCAGGCGAGCCGCACAGGCTTCGCGAGCCTGGGATATACGAAATCTCAGGCAGATGAGTTGATCATTCGTTCCATCAAGCTTGCCAGATCGGCTGTGACGCAATTCTGCAGCGACCATCCGGAGAATAAACGAGCACCCTGGGTTGCGGCCAGTCTTGGCCCCTACGGCGCGATACGTCAGGATGGATCTGAATACACCGGTGACTATGGCCTCAGCAAGCAAGAGCTGCGGCAGTTTCATGAACATCGACTTGCGCTTTTCGACAGCAGTGATGCTGATGTGATCGCCTGCGAAACGATACCGTCTCTCGCAGAAGCGCAGGTTCTGGGTGACCTGCTAACCGCGTGCCGCAAGCCGGCATGGATCAGTTTTTCGTGCCGGGATGATGCGGCCATCAGCGACGGCACTCCGATTGAGCAGGTGGCGGCACTGTTTCACAATCACCCGAGCGTCATGGCTGTTGGTGTGAATTGCACACCACCAAATTTGATGGAGATGCTAATCAAAAGGATTCACATAGTCGTTCCCGATAAGGCCATTATTATCTATCCCAATTCGGGAGAAGTTTACGATGCTGCGGACAATTCATGGTCCGGTACAACAACGGCTGACGAGTGCGGCGCAGCTGCTTTGGGATGGGTTCAGGCAGGTGCAAAAATCGTTGGTGGCTGTTGTCGCATGGGCCCCGAGCACATCAGAGCTATGCGCGACGCACTAAGCGCATAACTCAGGTCGTCCGCAGAATCTTGTGGGCGGCATTGTAGCCGGGTGCTCCGGTTACGCCGCCACCGAGCTGAAGTTACCTAAACGGAGCACACGCTGAAGTGATCGGGTTTTGCATTTTGCATGCCGAAAACTCCTGTTTCTGCCAGAATACGCCCTGTTTGATCTGCAGGATGCCAATGAATGACCACCACTCTTCCCAAATTCATAACCACCTCGGTTGTTCGCGGCAGCCAGCAAGGTGAAAGCCACGGTGGCGTGTATACGGTCGACTTCGAAACTCAGGAATGTCGACAGCACGTCGACTGGAATACCGGTGAGATCGATTTTGAGGGGCGTGGGGCCGATCGCGGCTTACGCGGTATCGCATTTGATAGCGATGATATCTACATCGCCGCAAGTGATGAGATGTATTGCTATGACCGCGACTTCAAAATCAAGGCCACGTATCGCAATCGTTTTCTCAAGCATTGTCACGAAATAAGCCGTATTGATCGTACGCTGTTTCTAACATCAACCGGGTTTGACAGCCTGCTCGCTTTTGACCTCGACAAGAAAAGCTATGTGTGGGGAATCTATTTGCAGCGCGAGCTCAATGGTTGGTCAGGCCGCCGTTTCGACCCGGCGACGGATGCCGGGCCTGGCCCGTCAAACTCGTTTCACATTAATTCAGTGCATGTTGATAAGACGGGAATCTATCTGAGCGGGCTGCATACGAATGCGCTCTTGTATGTTGACAGCCAGTTCGCAGTATCTGAGGTTTGTAACTTGCCGTCCGGCGTGCACAACGCGCAGCCGTTTCGCGAGGGTGTGTTATTGAATGATACGGCAAATAATCATGTGCGCTACGTCAGCTCGGATGGTCAGAGTCAGGCGTTCAAGATTGCCACCTATGATGAAGCCGAGATTGAATTCGCGGGTATAGATGATTCGAAAATCGCACGACAGGGGTTCGGCCGAGGGCTTTGCTCCGTAGATGATCGCTTCATTGCTGGTGGGTCATCGCCGTCGACAATCACCCTGTATGACTTGCAAAGTAATCAAGTCGTCGCTGCAGTCAACCTCACCATGGACATTCGCAATGCCATTCATGGTCTGGAACTGTGGCCGTATGACGGGTGATGCTCATGCGATGTAAATCAGGCCAGCAAAAAAAACGCACCCAGAGGGTGCGTCTTTTGTTGATCGTTTTTGAGTCTGGCGGTTAGTTGCCCCAGCGCTTGATAAAGCGCAAGCCAATCTCGCGAGGTCGAATGACGGAAACACGTTGACGACCCCGTTCATTCGCGTCGACAACCCAGAACATCTCGAAGTCGCTGACATCGTGAAAAACCTGGCCGCGCTCGTCGGTGAGGTTTCTGACGAAGATGTTCGCTTCCCAGGTGGCACCCACCAGGCCGTACTTGAGGTCTGCCGTGTTATACGCTTCCTGTACGACCTGAGGCGCATTATTGCCGAAATCGAAGTTCTCTGTTGGAATGGGGATCTTCTGAATCTGGTTCAGGGAATCACCCACAAAGGCGTATGTGGCCTGCAGGTAAGACTCTTCAGTGCCAAAGAAGCTGGTCGGCCAGGTGTACTGGGCGAACAATGAGCCCTTTGAGTGAGGTGCGAACGGCAATGTATCGCCTCTCTCGACACCGACATCCGCCAGATCCTCATCAACTTCGGCATCCAGCCACGCGAGGTTCAGTCCGATGTCCCAGCCTTCGGCAGGAACCCACTGCATCGCCACTTCAAATCCAGTGGAACTCGCCTGGCCTACATTGGTAACCACTTTCTGCCATGGCTGGCCACAATTAGGTGCAGGTGGCGCAGCCACGTTGTCGCAATTCAGGTTGGACGGATCGACGACTTCAAGCTGATAATCCTTCCAATCCATCATGAAATAAGTCAGGTTTAACTGCACCCGGCCATCGGCCAGCGTTCCCTTGAATCCGAACTCGGTATTCAGCAGATAATCAGAGTTGTACGCTGTCGGAAAGAACGCATTACCACGATTTCGATTGGTGCCGCCGGGTCGGAATCCTTCCGAATACAATCCGTAGACCATGATGTTTTCGTTGACGTTGTATTCAAGCGCGACCTTGATCGCCGTGTCCGATTCGTCCGAACTCGGGTGCGAGATGCCATCGTCAGTCGCGTCGGTAGAGTCTTCTACGTTACATGGGCCATCCGTTATAAGGCAGCCATGTTTGTCTGACTTGGTCGGCGTAAACCGATTTTCCGGCAATTCGACCCAATAGTCTTTCTCCATGACAACAGAGAACCAGCGAGCGCCTACAGTCACGTTGAAGCTCTCTGTGAAATCGAACGAAAGTTCGCCGAATGCTGCGGTTGTTTCCCAGTCGGTGCGATCGGAGGAGACCCACCAGATGTCGGAACGTTGAGCAACCGGCACACCCCAGCCACCATAAACCGTGCCCGGGTCCAGGCCGAAATCGCCGGACGGGCTGGTGTTCTCATCACGCAACCAGTTGTCATAGCCTTGTGACTCGGCATAGCCGTCTGTCGCAGACCAAAAGTCCCAGTCTTCCGTGCGTTCCTCGTAAAAAACGCCGGCAACCCAGCCCAATCGTTCGGTCTGACCTACCAGTCGAAACTCCTGGCTGAAGGACGTGTTCTTTTGATCGTTGACCAAATAGCCGACCGGGTCGCTGTAGTAAACGCCGAAACCTTCAGGCTGGAAACAATAGATATTGTTGCTCAAGGACTGGTAACGCACGCCCGTTGTTCCGCTTGTACCGGTTGTCGTGTAGTCATAGCAGAAAGAGCCGAAGTAGGCTGCGTAACTGGTGGTGTCCTGGGTGTACTGGGTATCACGCGTGAAATACGCCGTTGCCGATGTGAAGTCAGCCCAGCCCAGATCGCCCGCTATCGTAAGCGAGTATTGCATCCATTCATCCGTGCGTGTGTCAGGCCCAAATGCAATGAGCTCGAGATCGCCAACGGTTGGGTCGTAGGTGTTCTCGCCCTTGGCGTCCGCATTTTGCGTTGCTGTACCCAGCGTCAAATCCCAGTTGTCGGTAATAAACCACTTGGCTGCAAGCCGACCACCGCTGATGGTCGTTTCGTTCCAGTCGTCCTCGACAACGTCGGCATTGTTTTGTGGACCGTCAGGACTGCATCGACCCCAGGCTTCACAGATCGGCGTAGTGCCGAGCACGTTGTCGATAAAACCGCCTTCGGTGGCGGTGAAGCCAACCAAACGCAGCGCCAGCTTGTCCTCGACGAGTGGCAAGTTCAGCATCGCACTCACGTCGTAACTTGGATCGCCCTCTTGTGAGAACTTCATCAAGCCGTCGGCAAATGCTGAAAATCCTGACGGATCAGGTTTATTGGTCACGATACGCAATGTGCCGGACTGGGCGCTGGAACCGAACAAGGTGCCCTGCGGTCCGCTGAGGGCTTCAACTCGCTCGATATCGATCAATCGTACGTCAACCTGAGCGCTGGCCGTCAGGGGTTGTTCGTCCAGATAAATAGCCGCGGAAGAGTCGGCAATAAACGTGTCCGGAGCATCTGCAATGCCGCGGAAGAAAACCTTGCCACCGCCGGAGCTATTGCCAAAATAGCTCATGCTCGGCACGAGCCGCGCATAGTCCTCAAGGCTAAACAGATTTTGTCGGGTGATGTCTTCAGCATCAAAGGCCTGAATGCTCATCGCAAGATCGTTGATGCTTTCAGCTCGCTTGGTCGCCGTTACGGTAATTTCCTCAATACCGAATGCTTCTTCTGCTTCTTCCTGTGCGATAGCCGGTGTTGCGCCGACGGCTGCGGCAATTGCTGCACCTAATGGTGTCTTGTATTTGATACCGTCAAAATGAGGCGAGACGGATACTTTGGTCTTAGACATTGATTTCCCCTGAGCTTAGGTACTAATGCGTATACGCCTTCGATAGTAGTTCAAGCTGTTGCTACATACAAACATCAATAGGTCACTGATTCTGTTTCATATTATGAACCAGCAAGAGACGTCCGATGCGCGCCAGCAACAGCCTGATATCGGTGGTTTAATTTATTGCAGGGAGCTGGGTCTGTCTTCGACGGGTAGTTGCAAAAGCAACGGCTCGAGGACTTCAATCAGCGGCGCGAGGCCGGCTTCATAGCGGCGCCATGAATTGACGGATTTTGAGTAGATTGGCTGCCTTACCTGCTCGGAGCTGGCGGTGTTCACCGCCCGCTTGTTTTCATAAAAACGCAGGCAGTTGTCTTCCCACGGCAGTTCGCAGTACTCCAGTAGACGCCGAGTCTGGGTTTGCTGGTCCCCGACCATTTGTTCGTATTGAACATCGAGGACTCGGCCCGGCAGGGTTTCGTGCCAGTAATCCATAAGCCTCTGATACTCCAAATAGTATTCGCCAATCTCAACCAGGTCGTAGGAGAAGGCCTGGCCCTTGAAGAACAATTGTTTGTAACTGCCCATACAGCTATCCAGCGGATGGCGCCGCGCATTGACGATCTTCGCGTTTGGCAGCAGCAGCTGAAGCATGCCGACGGATGGAAAGTTGTTTGGCATTTTGTCGGTGAATCGGGGGACGCCGGAGCGGTGCCGCTGCGTGGCATCGAGATACTGCTTACCTAGTTCTTGAAATTTTTCTGGTTCGAATTGCCGGAATGCTTCTGGATACAGCGTGCCGTTTGGATTTTCCTGATTGATCGAGCGAATGACGCGTGGCAGGTCGGCAAGTTCGTGCGTTCCTTCAACCTGGCTATGGCTGGCGAGAATCTGCTCGATCAGCGTCGAGCCGGACCGCGGCAGGCCGACAATGAATATTGGCGATGGGTCAGGGTCGCCATGGCCGCCTTTCTCCGCAATAAATTCGGCGGAGAACGTATCGATGATTCGGTCGTGTATGACCTCGGTTTGTACCGGGTCATAGTTTTCGTTGACTCGCCGCATTGCGTTGCCGCGGTCTATGTGGCCAAACGCCCGGTCATACTCGCCGCGATCCTCATAGGCTTTGCCGAGTGCGAAGTTAAGGCAGACTTTGGTTTCCTCAAGCAAGCGATCACTGTCGACGTTTTTCTCCATCGTTGCGAGTTCCTCGTCGGTGAAACGAAACGTCTTCAGATTTGCAAGGCTCCAATATGCCTCGCCAAACGCCGGGTGATTCTTGATGCACTGCCGGTAGGCGGCGATGGCTTCATCTGTGCGACCGATTGTCCGCAGCAGATGGCCCATTCCCGCAAGGCTACCGCTAAAGTCTGGTTGCATCTCCAATGCGACCTCGTAGGCGGCAAGCGCTTCATCATAGCGTCCTGCTTTGGCCAGCATGCTGCCCAGCAATGTCTGTGGATGTGGCAATCTGGGTTCCAGCCGAATGGCATGGCGCAAAGCCTCTTCGCACTCCTCAAACAGCTCCTGCTCAGATAATTCCCGGCCAAGGTCTACCCAGGCCGAAAAATAGTCGGGTTTCATTTCGACAGCCTTGCGTAATTGCCGCAGCGCAATGCCGTGTCGCCGGGTCTCGGAGGCAAGGCTGCCGAGCAGGCGCACTGCTGTGACATTGTTCGGTTCTCGTGCAATGACACCGCGATAAACCCGCTCCGCATCTTCGAACCGGCCCGCGCGCTGATGTTCCGCTCCCATCAGCAGGTCTTTGCGACCAGGGTCTAGTCGAAATGATTGCTCCAGCGCCTGCCTTGCAGCCCTCTCTTTACCAACCTTTGAAAGGGCAACACTCAGGTCCAGGTGGGCGACGCTCTTGTCCGGTGTTAGCTGCGCGACCTTCTCAAAGCAGGCAAGGGCATCGAGGCCGCGGCCCTGGCCGAACAGCGCGTGGCCGAGTTCCAGGTGCGCTTTTGGTATTTCCGGATGTTGTTCGAGCACGCTGCGGAGCTCGACTTCAGCCTCCGCAAACTGGTGCTGCCGGTTAAGCGCCGTCGCCAGCAGGCAGCGCATTCTGGAGTCGTTGGGATAATCGTCGAGTGTGCTGCGACAAATGTCCGCGCACAGTGCGGCATCGCCATTGCCCAGGAAGCTAAGCGCACGATCGAACGAAGATTGAGTTGCAGCGATACTGTTGATGGTCAGGCCCTTCTGGCTCAGGTGGTTGCAGTCCAAATGTTAGCAAGCATATTCGCACATCATGAATTCTTGCGAATTTCGGATTTATTGATCGCCGCCGGAATCGTTGCCGTGTCCCCGGGTGTCATGATGTTAGCGCCGGCAATACCTGGGATATCGACGAGCTGCTGCAATAGCTCCGCACAAATCAATATGCCTTCAGCTTCACTGTCTGCGGATTGCTCAAGACGTCGTACCACTGCGTCAGGGATTATTGAGCCAGGTTTGAATTTGCGCAGGCGTCTTGCCGCATCGGCAGATGGCAGAACGGCCAGTCCCACGAGAACATTGAATCGCCAAATCAGTTTCGATGCAACGAGACGTTGCATATATTGACGCAGAGTGTCCATGTCAAAGCAGAGTTGCAGCTGCATGAACTGCGCACCCGCGTCAGCCTTCTCGGCCAGTTTCTCCGGCTGCCAACCGTCTTCCGGGCTGAAAATGGTCGCAACCGAACCGATAAAGAACTCTGGCGCATCAGGCAGTTGACCACCGGCGAGGGCCTCGCCGTCTCTGACCGCTGCCGCTGTAGAAATCATCTCAACTGCTTTGACATCGAAGACGCCGCGGATTCCGGGCGTCAGATTCTTGGCCAGAGACTCGCCGCGCATGAGCAACAGGTTGCTGACGCCGAGCCCCTGCGCACCGAGAAGATCACTCTGAAACGCAATGCGATTGCGATCTCTGGCTGTCATATGGACGATCGGGTCCATGCCATTTTGTCGCAACAAGCTCGCCACCGCTATATTTGACATGTGTGGGCGAGCATTGAGATTGTCCGGTATCTGAATGGCATCGGCGACGTCGCTCAAAATCTGTGCCTGCTCGAGAATCTGATGCGCGTTCAAGCCGGGTCGAAGTGACAGCTCCGCCGTTAATGTGAACTCTTCAGAGCGCAGGGCGTCTCTCAGGTTTTTCAAGCTACAAGCACCTTTGTTAGCGAAGTCAATAAACTACCTGGGCCGAACGCTGACGAAGCAGTTTAGCGTGAGTCGCCCCTGGCGGAAATCGTCGCTAAGAAATTCGGGCGATGCAATGCGCGCGCTGTGTGGCAGGTCGCCGGAATAAAAGATAAAGCGATTGAACCGCGCAGGGACCGCATACACGAGCTCAGCGATTTCGTTACTCTCCGTCATATAACAGGCTGGTTGATTGTAAGTTTCAAAGTTGTCGCGCAAGAACTCCAGCGCCTTCTCCGGACTCTCGTGTTCGAGCGCTGTGGCTTCTTCGACGAGCTTTCGGTTTTTCCATCGAAAAAACCCCGTGCCACCCAATGCTTCGTTCTCGAACAGGTAAATCAGCGCTGCGAAGTTGCGCCGGTCTGGTCTGCCTCGCGGGTCCATATGGCAAAGACGCTGCAAGCTTGACAGCTCTTCGGGTTGCGAGGTCACCATCGACAGAAATGTGGACGTCTCCAGTCCGCCACGGAGAAATGCAAAATGCGAACTCATTTTCGATCGAATAAAGCGACTTACTTCACTCATCGCCTCTTGGCTGACGTCGAATAAGAGGCCAGGGTAGCTGCGCTCGGGAGTTGCAAAAAGGTCAGCATTCTCAACAGTGAACGCTGCGACATCGTGTGGGTTTTGTAGAAAGTCATCAACAATGATGCAGTAGTCGCCATCGCCAACTTCCTCGACGCGGATGTCAGGGTTAGCGTTGATCTCGATTCTGGGTTGTGTTGCCAAGCTTCCTTACCTACACCTTCGGTTGCAACAGAATTAGCGCTAACGGGGGCGCGAGTCGCTTGCCGCGCAAGTCGCCATATCATAGGCGAGTTGTTCGACTTTACAACGGTCGGGCAAGCACTGAATGCAATGCCGGGCTAGAATAGGCTAATGACTACAGCCGTTGAAACTACCCAGGCTACCCAGGCTGCCCTGGCCAGCGCTGCGGAAATGCGAAACGCCGGCAATTTCGTGGAAGCCGAGAGAATTTGCCATGCCGCACTGGCTCACGATCCTGAAAATGCGGATATTTTTCAGGTGCTGGGCATGCTTGCCCTTGAGGGCGGTGACTTCGGCGATGCGGTGGTCCTGTTTCGTCGGGTTGTAGCGCTCGCGCCGAAGTTGCCTATCGGCTGGTTGAGTTTGGCCAAGGCGCTAATTGGAAAAGACGCGCTGGATGATGCGCTGCAGGCAATCGGGCAGGCGATCGATCTACACACGAGGTCCGTCTTGCCGTACTTGATGCAGGGCGAGGTACTGGCACGAATGTCGCAGCATGCACAGGCGATTGATGCGTTTCGTGCTGGTCTGGAGATTCAGCCAGACAATGCGATCTGCCTTTCCGGTCTGGCGTACGCGCAGAAGACGGTCGGGCTGCACGACGACGCTGTCCACACTTACAGAGAGTTGCTTCGAATACACCCGTTGTTTGCGGACGCCTATTGGGGTCTGGCCAACCTGAAGAATGTGCAATTCGAAGCGAGTGAAATTGCTGCAATGGAAGAGCATGCGTCAAATGTTAATCTACCAGATGAGTCGCACACACAATTTTGCTTCGCGCTGGCCAAAGCCTGCGAGGACCGGCGGGAATTTGGAAGGGCTTTTGATCTCTATGAGCGTGGCAACGCAATTCGGCGCATGCACGAACGCTACGAGCCGCAGGAAACTCACGCCATGACCGACCGGCTCATCGAGGCGTACGGTCAGAAGTGGTCGGGCCATGCGGTCAATATTGATGCGGCTGCGCCGGTGCCAATATTTATTGTCGGACTGCCACGCTCGGGCTCGACCTTGCTGGAACAGATTCTGGCAAGCCACAGTCAGGTTGAGGGCACACATGAGCTGGCGGAGCTTGACCGATTGATCGGCACACTCAATAGCAGGTCTTCCGCAGGCGCGCGTTATCCCGAACTGGTTGGGAATATGACTGCCGATAAGTTACAGAGTCTTGGTCGAGAATATCTGGAGGCAACGGAACGCTATCGGACCGGTGCGCCGTTTTTTGTCGACAAAATGCCGAACAATTTCCGAAATGCCGGTCTGATTCGTCAGATATTGCCGCAAGCCAAGGTGATCGATGCGCGTCGCCATCCGCTCGATAGCTGTCTGGGAAGTTTCAAACAGCTATTCGTCAAAGGCCAGCCGTTTAGTTACGACCTATTCGAGTTGGGCGAATATTTTCTGGAGTATCGACGTTTGATGAAACACTGGCACGAATTGTTGCCGGGTTACGTACTCGACGTCCACTACGAGGACATGGTGAGGGATCCGGAAGGGCAGATGCGAAAGATGCTGGCGCATTGCGGTCTGGGCTGGGAAAGCGCCTGTCTGAACTTCCACGTAACTGAGCGGGCTATTGACACGGCCAGTTCGGAGCAGGTTCGGCAGCCGATCTACGCGGACTCGTTGCATGGCTGGCGCAACTATGAGAATCAACTTGGGGACCTGATCGATATCTTGCGCCCAATCCTCAGCGAAATGCCCGAGGAGCAGCGGCCAGCAGCGCTGCTATAACCCTATGTGGTTTTTTGTACGGCGAGCGGTCCGGGCGGGACATAGTCGAATATAAAGGTGATGCGATCTTCGGCGCCCTTGTTCATCACGCTGTGTTGTTTCTGGTTGTTAAGTTCATAGGCCTGGCCGACCTGCAGTTGGTACGGGCGCCCGTCAATCATGAAACGAACTCTGGCGTTGGTAGTGATCGGCACATGAATTCTGTGGCCGCAATGAAATGACGGGTGACTGTCGTGATGCGGCTTGATCTTGCCGCCCGCGCGCAGATTTGCAGCCATCGCCCGGATTATCGTGCCTCCTTTCGGGTAATGCTGGTCGATAATTTCATGCATGAGCGGCACGGCAACGTCGACCAGTCTGTCCCAGCCGGGTTCTTTGCGAACCTCACTGTTTGGCCAGTTTTTACCGTCAGTAAAAACCATCACAATGGACGCTGTATCGTAGTGAACATCGTAGGCCTGCTGACGATACTCATCTTCATGCCAGGCGGCTTCTTCCTGGCGCAGGATCGCCTCGCCCAGTGCGCTCGTATCGATCGCGCCCAGTTCTCGCAAAGGGACATCGATATCCATTATTGTGCATACTCGTTGTTCATCAGACGACTCTACCGAACGCGAACAAAGTTGTCACCGGTGCCGACACTTATGAAATCAGCGACCGCAGAAAATACCGTATCTCAAACCTGGCTTGGCTCATTGTCACCGCCGGACCAAATTCCGGAATCCGCAGACATCGTGGTCATTGGCGGTGGCATCGTCGGCGTTACGACGGCGTGGTTCCTGGCCAAACAAGGCGTCAAAGTTGTCTTGTGTGAGAAGGGCTACATAGCAGGGGAACAGTCAGGTCGTAATTGGGGCTGGGTAAGGCAACAAGGCCGCGATTCTCGTGAAATGCCCATGATTGTCGAAAGCCTGCGGATCTGGCGCGAGCTAGAGAAGGAGATCGGCGAAGATGTCGGTTTCGCTGAGACAGGCTGTTTGTTCGCGGCGCGCACGAACAAGCAGCTGGATGAATATGCTGACTGGGTAAAGACAGCCCAGGAGTATGGTCTGGATACGCGCGTCATATCGACCGAAGAGTTTGGGCAATACGCTCAAGCGTCGTCGGGCACCTGGTGCGGCGCGCTGTATACGGCCAGCGATGCTCGCGCTGAACCGCACAAAGCGGTCCCGGCGATTGCGCGTGCGGCAGTGCGAGAGGGTGCAACGCTGCTTACTGCTTGCGCCGTTCGTGGACTTGAGTCCTCGGCCGGGCGCGTTTCGGCTGTTGTCACCGAACATGGGGTCATCAGGACGTCCACGGTGTTGTGCGCCGCTGGTGCCTGGACGTCGATGTTTTGCCGATCAGTTGGTATCACCGTGCCGCAGCTGAAAGTCCGCGGAACCGTGACCCGCACTGCGCCCGCGCCTAACGTTATTGATGGTTGCCTGTTCGATGACAAAATCGCTGTTCGCCGGCGACAGGATGGCGGTTATACCGCGGTCAACGGCATGCTGCTTGAGCATGCGATTACGCCATCCACCTTTCGCTTCGGCAGCAAGTTTCTTCGCGCGTTCATGCTGGACCCATCCGGTATGCGTTTGTCGATTGGCCGCGAGTTCTTTGAAGAATGGTCAACGCCAGCGACGTGGGATCTTGCTTCCGAGACTGAATTTGAACGAGTTCGAGTATTGAACCCGGAACCAGATCCGCGCATTGTTGAGAGTATCCGGAATAATCTCCTTGCCGTTTTCCCCCAGTTGGAAGGCATCGAAATCGCTGAATCGTGGGCGGGCATGATCGAGGCGACACCGGATGCGATTCCAGTTATTGATGAAGCGGATACGTACGCAGGCTTTTTTATCGCAACCGGATTCAGCGGGCACGGCTTCGGTATTGGTCCGGGTGCGGCCAAAGCGATTGCCGGTATGCTGACGGGTAATGAATCGGGGATCGACCTGAGAGAATTCAGGCTAAGTCGATTCTTTGACGGCACACCCATGCGACCGCAGTCGTCCGTCTAGCCGATCGATAGTCGATCAATAGACGTTCGAAAATCGATCGGTCAGAGTGATTTTTGCTGCATCGGTTCAGTACTATGATCGGCCTGACGAATGGTGAGTGCAACCATCGCCAGTGGAGTCTATCCGTTATTATTCGGCAGAGAACGGTGTGAACATAGCCGTGTTACGGCATTTCTGAGAGCGGTGAGGGACTAATGAAAACAGCAGGCTACCCGGACAGCTACTACGCGGCGACCGCAGTTGGCATGCAGGAACACCCGATTCTGGATGAAGACTTGCGAGCCGACGTTTGCGTCATTGGCGGCGGCTTCACTGGCCTGTCCGCCGCGTTGAACCTTGCTGAGCAGGGTCTGGACGTGGTGCTGCTTGAAGCAGAGCGAGTGGGGTTCGGGGCGTCGGGAAGAAACGGCGGACTCGTTGGTAGTGGTCAGCGCAAGGACGTGCTTGAGATGGAGGAGCAGTTCGGATTTGAAAAATCAAAACTGTTCTGGGATTTTGCCGAAGCTGCGAAGGCGGAAATTCGGGCCCGTGTAGCAAAGCACGACATACACTGCGACCTGCAACGCGGCCAACTTGAAGGCGTGCACAAGAAGCGCTATCTGGGCTACTCGCAGTCAATATCGGATGCGCTTGCGGAGCGCTACGACTATCCACATACGCGTGCTTTGAGTAGAGAGGAAACGCGCAGTCTGGTCGCCACCGATGATTTTCTTGAAGGACTGTATGACGCTGAAGCGGCGTCGCTGCACCCATTGAACTTCGCGCTGGGCCTTGCGCGAGCAGCTCGCGACGCAGGGGTACGAATTTTTGAGAAGTCCCGGGTTACCGATTACACACGCACGGATCCGGCGCTGGTCCAAACGCCACGCGGTTCAGTAAAGGCATCATTCGTCGTTCTTGGCTGCAACGGTTATTTGGGAAAGCTGGAGAAGCGTGTTGCTGGCAAAATCATGCCGATCAACAATTTCGTTGTCGCGACAGAGCCGCTCGGAGCTGAAAGAGCGAAGGCGCTTATCGCTGAGCGTATTGGAGTTCACGATACGAGATTTGTAGTTAACTATTTTCGGCTGTCAGAGGATCATCGCTTGCTATTTGGCGGTGGCGAAAATTATCGTAGTGGATTTCCGAAGGACATCGGGGCATTTGTTCGGCCGTGCATGTTGAACCTGTTTCCGCAGTTGAGCGACATCAGTATCGACTACGCTTGGGGAGGCACGCTCTCAGTCACTGTGAACAGACTGCCGCATGTCGGCCGGCTTGAACCGAATTTGTATTTCGCTCAGGGTTACTCTGGCCATGGTGTGGCTACGGCAATCTTCGCCGGAAGAGTTATTGCGGAAGCGATCGGCGGTACGGCAAGTCGTTTTGATATGTTCGCTAGTTTGCCTATGCATACATTTCCCGGGGGTACGCTACTTCGGTACCCGGGCATGGTGCTCGGCATGTTGTACTATTCGATCAAAGACAGGTTGTAAGCAGGGGCGAGGCGAGTGAGAGAAGCGACAAGAATTTGTGCGCTGGTGATTCTGATTACAGGCAACTGCGCGTTTGCTGATGAGAAAGTGGAGGGGCCCAAAACCGGTTTCTTCAGAGTCTCCATGACAACGGCGGAACTCATAGGTCCTGACGCTGCTGAAGCTGTTGCCGGAATTTTATCACCTGACCAGGCCATCGAATGGGAAGTGCTGGTACCGCAAGACTATGCAGTGGATTCTCCTCCTGGCGTGGTGGTCTACGTTAGTCCGCGCGATACAGCGGGACCACCGCGAGACTGGAATGAGATGTTGCAGGCGCACAATCTTATCTGGATTGGTGCAAGGGACGCGGGCAATGACTGGCCGGTTCCGGAGCGCATGCTAAAAGCCATGTTCGCACCAATGGTCTTATCCCGCACACACACGTTTGCGCCGAACAGACTCTACGTCGCGGGCATGTCTGGAGGGTCGAAGACGGCGAGCAGAGTGGAGACCGCCAAGCCGGATGTGTTCAAGGGTGGCATCTACATGGCCGGCAGCGTTTTCTGGGGCGACGATGAGCCGCCGAAGATCGACCTGGTCCGAGAAAATTATCATGCGTTCATCATCGGTACGAATGACCCCGCATTCACAGATACGAAGCGCATTTTCAACAATTACAAGAATGCCGGGGTGGTCAACTCAGAGTTGTTCATCATCAATAACTACAGGCACCGACTGCCGCCTGCTGAATACTTCGAGAAGGCCGTCATTTATCTCGATTCACGATTGTCGGGCGAACAATTGTCGGGCGAAAATAAGCCCGCAGAGGATGATCAGTAGATGGCTGTAAGACCAATTTTGCGTATGGGTGACCCGCGCCTTCGAGAAGTGGCGCTGCCCGTCGAGGCTTTCGACACGCCTGAACTTCACGAGCTCATTGAGGACCTGTTCGACACCATGGATGCCGCTGACGGCGCTGGTCTGGCCGCAACCCAAGTAGGCATCATGCAACGCATTATGATTTTCGGCGTCGAGACGAATCCGCGCTATCCTGATGCTGAAAGTGTGCCGATGACGGTACTCATTAATCCCGAGTTTGCAGTTGTCGGTGATGGAGTTTCTCGCAGTTGGGAAGGGTGTTTGTCAGTGCCTGGCATGCGTGGTTACGTTCCGCGACACGAAGAGATAGTCTATAAGGGCTTTGATCAGTTCGGCGACAAGACAGAGCGGGAGGCCAGGGGATTCCATTCCATCGTTTTCCAGCACGAATTCGACCACCTTGACGGAATTCTGTATCCGGATCGAATTGTCGACAGAACCAAATTTGGTTTTGAAGATGAGCTGGCGGCCGCTACCGAGGAGGTCTGACGTGATCGAAAAAGTACGAACGGCTGTAGTGACGGGCGGAGCGCATGGCATCGGCCGCGCGTTGTGTCGGCGACTGGCACGTGACGGCGCGAAAGTTATCGTCGCCGACGTTGACTTCGCGGCAGCGGAAACGGTCGCCGAAGAAATTGAGGGCATCGCTGAGAGTGTCGATGTTGGTAGTGAAGCCGATGTTATCGATCTTGTCGATCGAGTTGAAAAGGTTGTCGGGCCAATCGATTTATTTCTGTCCAATGCGGGCGTTGGTTATGGAGACGGGCCAGGTGGCGCGGCGTCGGCGGAAGGTGGCCTTAGAAAAGTTAAAAATCGATGGGAGAGCTGCTGGGCAATTAATGTCATGGCACATGTTTACGCGGCTCGAGCTATGGTGCCCCGAATGACAAAAAGGGGTGGCGGATATCTGGTCAACGTTGCGTCGGCGGCTGGCTTGCTCAGTCAGATTGATGACGCTGCATATTCGGCGACCAAACACGCAGCCGTAGCGTTTGCCGAGTCATTGGCGATCACACACGGTGATGAGGGTATTCACGTGTCGGTAGTTTGCCCGCAGGCGGTCGCAACGCGAATGATCGGTATTGAAGATGATTCAGATTCACTTGATGGCGGTTTCGGCGGCAATGACATCGACGGAATCCTTACTGCAGAACAAGCGGCTGACATAATCGTCGACGGCGTGGCCGAGCACCGGTTTCTAATTCTGACCCACGACCAGGTTGCTATTTACGTGCAGCGCAAAGCGAGCGATCATGATCGGTGGATTCACGGCATGCAGCGCTTTAGGCAGAAACTGTCCGGTGTTACTTCGTCAGACGAAGAATGACCTTGCCCATCGCGCGTCGCTCGGTGATGGCGCGAAACGCAGCAACGAAATCATCAATCGCGTAGGATTTTTCTACCCGCGGCTCGATCGACCCATCGGCAATCAACTGCGATAACTGCTGCACATTGGCTAGTTGATCACGCGGGTTTCTTGCGGCCCATGGGCCCCACCAGACACCAATTATGCTGGCTTCTTTCAGTAGGACGATATTTGCAGGAAAGCTCGGTATATCTCCGGATGCAAACCCGACGACAAGGTAGCGCCCGTTTCGGGCGGTCGCACGAATAGCCTGTTGTGCCAGCTCGCCGCCAACCGGGTCGTAAACAACGTTGGCGCCAGCCCCACCGGTCATTTCCTTTACTGTGTCTTTCAGTGACACCTTGGAATAGTTGATCACTTCGTCCGCGCCTGCGGCCTTGGCGAACTCCAGTTTCTTGTCGCTGCTGGCAGCTGCAATTACGTTGGCGCCCATCGCTTTTGCGAGCTCCACTGCAGTGATGCCTACGCCACCAGCGGCACCCAGTACCAGTACGGTTTCCCCGGCTTCTAGCTGCGCGCATTGCTTCAGTGCGTGGTAACTCGTGCTGTAGGTAACTGTGAAGCCAGCCCCCTGCTCAAAACTGAGTCCGTTGGGCATGCGACCAACAGTGCTCGCGTCTGCCGCGTACTTTTCAGCGAAGGCACCACCTGCCGGCGTTGTAATGATGACCTTATCACCGACCTTGAAGTTCGATACTCCTTCGCCTAGCGAAGCAATCACTCCTGCGGCTTCATTGCCGGGAATGAAAGGAGGTGGCAATTTCACCTGGTACTTGCCAGCGATTACCAGCACATCGGGAAAATTGATGGCAGCGGCCTTAATGTCGACGAGTACCTGGTTCGCCCCTGCGACCGGGTCATCAATATCTTCAAAAGTTAAAGACTCCGGTGGGCCGTAGTCGTTGCAAAGCAGTGCTCGCATCAAGCGACCTCGAATAACGAGGCGGCACCCTGCCCACCACCGATGCACATCGTACAAACGACGAACTTCGCACCGCGGCGTTTACCTTCGATCAGTGCGTGACCAACCATTCTTGCGCCCGACATTCCATATGGGTGACCGATAGATATTGCACCGCCGTCAACGTTGAGCCTGTCATTCGGCAGCCCCAGCTTGTCGCGGCAGTAGATAACCTGCACTGCGAATGCTTCGTTCAGTTCCCACAAATCGATGTCGTCAATAGTCAGGCCATTGCGCTCAAGTAGCCTGGGCACCGCGAACATGGGCCCTATGCCCATCTCGTCGGGCTCGCAACCGGCGACCGCGGTGCCACGATAAATGCCAAGTGGCGCAAGGCCGCGCTTTTCCGCAAGGCTGGCTTCCATGACCACAGCAGCCGATGCTCCGTCCGACAGCTGGCTCGCATTGCCTGCAGTGATAACACCATTATCAACCACGGTTCGCAGCCCGGCCAGGCCTTCAAGTGTTGTTTCGGGACGATTGCCTTCGTCTTTTTCAAGTACAACGTCTCTAAAGGATATCTCTTTCGTTTCCTTGTCCATGACGCCCATGGACGATGGCAGCGGCACGATCTCGTCGTCAAACCTTCCAGCGGCTTGAGCTGCCGCGGTGCGCTGCTGACTTTGGAGGGCGTATTCGTCCTGGGCTTCGCGGCTGATGCCGTAACGATTCGCGACAACCTCAGCTGTTTCGAGCATCGGCATGTAGATGTGTTCGTGCAACGCGACCAATCTTGGATCGCTGCCCCGATAGGTGTTCAGGTGCTCGTTTTGCACCAGGCTTATCGACTCGAGACCGCCACCGACCAGGACATCGACGTTGTCACTGACAATGGTTTTGGCCGCCAAAACGATTGCCATCATGCCGGACGAACACTGGCGATCAACGGTCATGCCAGCGGTCGTGACAGGCAGGCCCGCTGCCAATGCAGTCTGCCGTGCGATGTTGCGACCCTGAGATCCCTGTGGCATCGCACAGCCCATAATGACGTCTTCGACTTCTGTGGGATCAACGCCAGCGCGCTCCACGGCGTTCTTGATGGCATGGCCGCCGAGAGTTGGTGCTTCGAGATTATTAAATGCACCCCGATAGCCGCGACCAATGGGTGTGCGGGCGGTGGATACGATGACAGCTTCACGCATGTTCAATCCTCAGATTTTAAAATTCTGTGTGGCCAGGGCCGGTCGTATTGCAGACCGACCAAAGTGAAATCTCTAGCTGATATACGGGCGCAGTTCATTTCGCGCTACAACCATACGATGTACTTCATCAGGCCCATCCGCGAGTCGCAGCGTGCGAGCACCCATGTACATGGCGCCGAGCGGAAAGTCCTGCGACAAACCTGCCGCACCGTGCATCTGGATGGCGTCGTCAATGATGTCGATCGCCACCTTGGGAACGACCGCCTTGATCTTGGAAATCCAGACTTGCGCTTCCTGAACACCGGCAGTATCAATAGCATGTGCAGCCCTGAGCGTTAGCAGGCGGGCCATGTCGATGTTCATTCTGGCGTTCGCGATCTTGTCGTAGTTGCCGCCAAGCTTGGCTAAAGGTTTGCCGAAAGCGGAGCGAGACATGGAGCGTGCGCACATCAGTTCAAGGGCTCGCTCAGCCATGCCGATTGCTCGCATGCAATGATGAATACGACCCGGGCCAAGCCGACCTTGTGCGATTTCAAATCCCCTGCCGGGTCCGAGGATCATGTTCCCCTCAGGGACACGAACGTCATTGAACTTCATGTGCATATGGCCATGTGGCGCATCATCAATAGCGTATACGCGCATCGCTCTTACGATCTCAACGCCGGGCGTGTTCATTGGAATGAGTATCTGCGAATGTTGTGTGTGGCGGTCGTTCTCGGGATTTGACTTGACCATGCAAATGATGATCCTGCAGCGCTCATCTCCGGCGCCGGAGATGTAAGTCTTCTCGCCGTTGATGACCCACTCACCGTTGTCCAGAACCGCTGTCGTCGAGATATTGGTTGCATCGGAAGAAGCAACATCTGGCTCTGTCATGGCATACGCGGACCGAATTTCGCCAGCCAACAAAGGCGTCAACCATTGCTCTTTTTGGGCGGCAGTGCCGAAGCGTTCGAGCACCTCCATGTTTCCCGTATCAGGTGCGCTGCAATTAAAGGCCTCTGCGGCGAGATGAGCGCGGCCGGTTTCTTCGGCGAGGTAGGCATACTCAACAGTGGACAATCCGGAGCCACTTTCGCTGTCTGTTAGCCAGAAGTTCCACAGGCCTTGTTCTCGCGCGGCTGATTTCAGATCGTCGAGAATCTCATTCTGGCGCTCGGTGAGCGTCCAGCGATCGCCACTGTCGACTTCGGCCAGAAATTCCTCGTCGACAGGAATCACTCGCTCGCTGATGAATGCCTTCACTGCCTCGAGCAACGCTTGTGCCCGGTCGGTCATTCCAAGGTCCATGATTCGGTTCCTGTACTAAAGCTGTCGATCGAAGCATCGACAATACACAGTGTATAAGTGGGTTGCTACGTGCTGCTAACTACTCAGTACCGACTCTCGAATCGACTCGATCTGTGGTTTGAGTTTCGGCTGGTCCTTGCCGAGGCAATGTTTCTCTCGCGGGCACGCTGAGCTGCGCGGGCAGATTATCGTCGCGGGCTTCGTTACGCCTTCGGCAATCCAGCCAATGTTCAGTATCTTGCTGATGCCCTCAAGACTCCGTCGAGCTTCGGCCGGAATGTCACCCGAGCCACCGCTGTTATTGCAGCTTGTCTCAATTGAATCGATGGTCTCCGCGGGGTCAATATTTTGCGCTCGAAGCGCTGGCGCGAGGTCAACGCCAGCGCACAGAACATGCGGATTACCAGCGGCATCCCTGCTACGAATCGACTGGCAGCAGTACAGGCGCTTGTCATCGCCTGCGCGCAATACCGAAATCTGCGACGACGGTTTGGTCGAACGTGTATTGAGCATGCGGAATACGGCCCAATGCTGGCATGGATCAGAAATCAAGGTCATATTTCCCCAGGGCAGCGGAATGCCGTTGCCACGATAGACCGCGCGCAGATTTCCGGGCGGGTATGCATCGAAGTAATGCCAATGCGGGTAGGGGGAGACGCTTGGCATGCGGCGCATGACCAACGTGGTTGTTAACTCAACCTTGTCGCCAACATTTATTGCATAAGCCTGGCGAGCAAGAAACTGACGAAACGGCGTCTTTGGCGCAAGCAGTGCCGCGGCAAAGTAGCTGCACTCGAAATCTCGCCACGCGTACAAGACATCTTTCGCATCTATGTTCGTTGAATCAGAATCGTGCCGGCGCCCGGATACCCGGCCTCCTGAAACTTGTGGTGCACGCGCGCCATCGCCGTCATGCAGCACCATATGTGCAATTTGGTTGGCCAGATCAAACTTGAGGCGCGCGGGTGTCTTCTTCAGTGCATTGTTCAGGTAGACCTTGTTGGGTGCATCGAAGAAAGACCGGACGATTGTATTGAGCGGTGTCTCTGCGTCACCGCGGTCTTTAAAGGGTGATTTATCAAACCACTGAATTTCCAGACCAAGATCAGCCGCGATGCTAAACACATCCTCAACGCTCAATGGAAATTGTTTCTTGCCGACAGCTTCAGCGGCGCGCTCAAGATCAGGGAAGCGGTTTTGACTGGATTCCTGATGTGCGCGAATCAGCAAATGTGCGAATTGGCGGCCAGTCGTGCCTGTTTGCGCAAGCAGTTCCGGAATCGCCATCTGCAGAAGATTCTCGGAGAACAAAAAGCCTGGCTCCAACGCCATTCCGACGACGGCTGCAGCCTGCGGTGTCGGGTCAATCGCCTTGCCGTCCAGTGAATCGTCAAAGAACCAGCTGATCTCTTTCTGAAAGACCTCGGCAACGATTTGCAACAGGCGCTCAGAGGGAACGCGCTTGCCGTTTTCGATCATCGACAGGTAAGACACCGACGGGCCGGCCTCGGCGTCAATTTGCACGCAGCGTACTGACAGATCCTCGAGCGTCAGATTATTCCGTTTCCGCAATGATTTGATTTTGGTGCCCAGGAAGTGAGCCTTACGCCGCAGGCCTTGCTGAATGCTCATGGTTGCCTCGAGTGTGAAATTAACACTGTGAAATTTTTTCTGTGAAAATTTCTATAACAGAACCGTACTATACCTCTCAACAACCCACATTCACAAACCGCATGGATGGCTTTTCATCGACAACGGGATTGTCGGGAAGTACGAAGAAGAACAGTTTGCTGAGCGCAGCGAATCGGCGGCATAGCTTTTAACAGGAGTCTTGATCATGGAACACAAGAGTAAAAGAGTAGCTTTTCTCGATCGCACTATTCCGCTACGTGGCGCGAGCCACGCGGAAGTTCTCGAGTACTCCGTGGACATTCCGACGCGCTATGCACAGGTGTGTGCCAGGCTAGCCGATGGTCGTACGGTAAGGCTACGCGACTCAAAGCAGTTCGTCGGTTGGTCGGGCTGGACAGGAAAGCGCAGCTTTCTATTTCGCAGCGGACGACATCGTATTGAGATTCAAGCTGACACCGGGCTTCCCATTGGTACCGATCGTTCCGGATTTGTGAGTGTTATCAGTTGGTTACTTTTTCTGGTCAGGCATAGCGAAACGCCGGTTCATAATCATGCTGCCCGCAAATTCATAGCTCCGGATGGAAGCCAGCTGGTCGTTCGCCACTGGGGGCAAGTCTTTCCTCGCAGAATTGGCCGAAGGGCTCGGATATATGACAAGAGCGTGCTTGACTCACGCGAGCTGGTTGGCGCAGCATAAGTTCCATTTCCCCGTCTCGACGTTGTTAGATCGTGCTTAGCGTGCGGATGGCATGTAAGCTTCTCGCAGCTATAAGAGTGGGAAGGCGATGGAATTAATGAACACCGGCAAGGCCACGATCGAAGGCGGCCGCGTTATTGGCGAGCTAACGATTGCCACTGGGTTTGCAGAGTTTGTCGAGCACGAATTGCTGCCCGCAAGCGGCATCGACACCGACGCATTCTGGCAAGGTCTGGAGCAGATCGTGAGCGACTTGACGCCAATCAACCGCGAGTTGCTAAACGTCCGTGACGAATTGCAGCTGGCGATCGACCAATGGCACAAAGCTCGCCCTGGGCAAGCTCTGGACCATGCAGAATACGTCGACTTTCTGAGGTCGAGTGGGTACCTCAAAGATTTCGGCGATTCGTTTCAGATCACGACACAGGGTGTCGATCCGGAGGTTGCGGCTATAGCAGGCCCGCAATTGGTCGTGCCGGTAAACAATGCGCGCTTTGCTCTGAATGCGGCGAATGCCCGTTGGGGAAGTTTGTACGATGCGTTGTACGGAACAGACGTAATCGCCGAGACAGATGGCAAGGAGCGCAGCGGCGCATACAACCCGAAGCGCGGCGCGGCGGTCATTCAGTACGCAACGGACTTTCTTGATCGGACGATACCGCTTGCTGGCGCGAGTCACACTGCTGCAAGAGAATACGCAGTCGATACATCAACACAACCGGCGACATGTTGCGTGACCCTCAGCGACGGCAGGTCTGTCGGGCTGGTCGATACTGACAAGTTTGCAGGCTTTTCAGAGCAGGGCGACAAGCGTTCTTACCTGTTTCGCAACAACAACCTGTATCTGGAGTTGCAGACTGACGCCGATCATCCGGTCGGCAAAGACGCGCCAGGCAACGTTTCGGACGTTGTGCTTGAGTCAGCGATAACCACCATTCAGGATTGCGAAGACTCTGTTGCGGCGGTTGATGCCGAAGACAAGGTTGGCGTTTACCGCAACTGGCTGGGCTTGATGAGCGGAGCTCTGGAGGCGAGTCTTGAAAAAGGTGGCAAGACGATCACGCGTCGATTGAGCTCAGATCGACAGTTCACGGCGGCGGATGGCAAGTCGCTCGTGCTGTCCGGACGTAGCCTCATGTTGGTTCGAAACGTTGGTCACCTGATGACGACGGATGCCGTGTTTGACAGCGATGGTGCTGAGGTCTTCGAAGGCATTCTTGACGCGGTTGTTACAGCAACCTGTGCGCTGGTCAATAATCGGCAGACAGAACGACTGCCGAACAGTCGTACTGGCAGTGTCTATATTGTGAAGCCAAAGATGCACGGGCCCGATGAGGTCGCGTTCACAAATACGCTCTTTTCCCGCGTCGAGGCCATGCTCGGTATGGCAGAGAATACGATGAAAGTTGGCGTTATGGATGAAGAGCGGCGCACGACAGTCAATCTGCACGAGTGCATTCGTGCAGTAAAGGATCGGCTCGTTTTCATCAATACTGGATTTCTGGATCGAACCGGCGATGAAATTCACACCAGTATGTGTGCGGGCACGGTGCTGCCGAAAGAAGCGATCAAGTCGCAGCCGTGGATTAATGCTTACGAAGACTGGAACGTCGATATTGGTATTCGCTGTGGTTTGCCGGGCAAAGCGCAGATCGGCAAGGGGATGTGGCCCAAACCGGACGAAATGAAACAGATGATGGATTCCAAGCAGGCGCACCCGGAGGCAGGTGCAAGTTGCGCCTGGGTTCCATCTCCGACAGCGGCAACGTTACACGCGATGCACTACCACGCTGTGGACGTCCATGCCCGGCAGCAGCAACTGGCGTCACGTCCGCTGGCGAGCCTCGATGACATATTGACGCCACCTCTTTGTGACCCGAGCAGCTTGAGTGCCGAGACGGTGCAGGCGGATCTTGATAACAACGCACAGGCCATTCTTGGCTATGTTGTTCGCTGGATTGATCAGGGAGTTGGCTGTTCCAAAGTGCCGAATATTAGTGACGTTGGCTTGATGGAGGATCGGGCGACGTTACGCATAGCCAGTCAGCATATTGCGAACTGGTTGTTGCACGGCGTGGTAAGCGAAGATCAGGTTCGCGAGACTTTCGCACGCATGGCAGAAATCGTCGACACACAGAATGCAGCTGATCCGCTCTATGTGCGCATGAGCGATAGTTTAGACGACAACATTGCGTATCAGGCGGCCTGCGATCTGGCCTTCAAGGGTTCTGAGCAACCGAATGGCTATACCGAGCCATTGCTGCATGAGTATCGCCGGCGCCGCAAAGCTCAGTAGTAACGCGTGCGATTGCTAAGCAAATTATTGTCGTTGATAGCGTTGGCCATACTGCCGGTCGTCGCGATGCCCGCCAGTCCAGTCACGATTGCTGTAGCCAGCAACTTCGTTCCAACCGCCCGGGAGCTTGTCGCCAAATTCGCGACGGACACCGGTCATGACGTACGCGTTAGTGCCGGTTCTACCGGCAAGCTCTACGCGCAAATCGTGAATGGTGCACCCTATGACATTTTTCTTGCAGCCGATAAACAGCGTCCGGCATTGCTTGAAGCGGAAGGCCTCGGTGTAAGCGACACGCGGGTGACCTACGCCATCGGCAGTCTTGTCTTGTGGTCAGTCAACCCAAATTTCGATGCAGTGAGTTGCCCCGATCTCCTTGAGAATCCCGGACGCCACCACATCGCTATCGCGAATCCGGATACTGCTCCGTACGGTGCAGCTGCCCGCGACTATCTGATCGAGGCCGGCCTCTGGGAACAAGTGCAAGCGCAATTGGTATATGGAGAGAATATTGCGCAAACCTTGCATTTCGTCGCCACGGGCAACGCGAGTTTAGGTTTCATAGCGAAGTCGCAATCGGTCGATAAGCGTTTGCCCGAGGCAACCTGCAGTTGGCCTGTACCACAATCCTCGCGACACTCCCTGGAACAGCAGGCATTGTTGCTGGAGCGCGCTGCGGACAATGCTGTCGCCCGGGAATTTCTTCAGTTCCTGAGCAGTTCGGCGGCGCGGGAAGTTATGCTGCGCCACGGTTACACGATTCCCAGATAGCGATAACGATGCCTGAAACCAGCATAAGCAGCTTCTCCGCAACAGGACCGTTATGGCTTTCTGTTCAGCTGGCGGCGACAACGATGTTAATACTGATCGCGGTCGGGACCCCATTGGCGTGGTGGCTCGCACGCACAGAATCTCGGTGGAAATCTGTTGTCCAGGCCATTGTTGCTTTGCCGATTGTGTTGCCACCCACCGTTCTGGGCTTCTACCTGCTAATCGTGCTCGGTCCGAATGGGGCGGTCGGCAGCTGGTGGGTTGAGCTGACGGGTGAGGCACTGACGTTCTCGTTTTCTGGTCTGGTTATTGCTTCATGTTTCTACAGTCTTCCCTTCGCCGTGCAGCCTTTGCTCGCTGCTTTTGAATCTCTAGATCGCCATGACCTTGAGGCCGCCTGGACGCTGGGCGCTTCGAAGCTGGATGCTTTTTTCTCGATTGCAGTGCCCTTGTCGGCACGAGGTTTTCTTGGCGCCGCAGTCTTGAGCTTTGCACACACGCTTGGTGAGTTCGGCGTCGTACTGATGGTTGGGGGGAATATTCCGGGCGAGACACGCGTAATCTCCATCGCGATTTACGATCAGGTTGAGTCACTCAACTACGCCAGCGCTCATCGGTTGTCGGCGATACTGCTGGTGTTTGCTTTCATGGTGCTATTCACGATGTTCGCGATTAACAGGCGATGGGAGCGAAGATGAGTATTTCGCTACGCTATCTGCTGCAGCGGGAAGAATTTAGCCTCGATGTTGAGCTGGATATTCCAGTACAGGGGATCACCGGAGTATTCGGCGAATCCGGGTCGGGAAAGACAACGCTACTCCGTTGCATAGCAGGACTCGAAAAGCCGACTGCCGGTCGTCTGCTCGTCGATGGTGATGTCTGGCAGGACCACGCCAGAATGATCTCGCGCAAGGTTCATGAGCGTGAGCTGGCGTACGTATTTCAGGAGCCGCGCTTGTTCCGGCACATTAGCGTGCACAAAAACCTGAACTATGGCCGCGAGCGTGCGAGTCGCGCGAGCAAAGAGACCAGTTTCGATGAGGTTGTAGAGTTACTCGGCCTTGAAGACCTGTTGCAGCGAATGCCGAGCGAAATATCCGGTGGCCAGGCGCAGCGTGTTGCCATCGCGAGAGCGTTGCTCAGAGCGCCGAAGATAGTCTTGATGGACGAGCCATTAGCATCACTCGACCGAGCACGTAAGGACGAAATATTGCCATTCCTCGATCGCCTGCACGCTGAATTATCGCTACCAATAATCTATGTCAGCCACAGCATTGAAGAGATATGCCGGCTGTGCGATCACCTGATTGTCATCGAGAGCGGTCGAGCATTGGTCAATGAAGATCTGCAGTCAGCATTAGTAAGAATGGATATCCCTGTTCTATCCGGCGACGAGGCCGGGTCGGTCGTTTACGGCGCTGTCGACGGTATCGATGCGCGCTACGAACTAACTCGCTTCCGATTTTCCGGCGGCGATCTGCTGGTACCTGGGAGATTTGCAGAGCAGGGGAGTAATGCAAGGCTGCGCATTCGTGCCAGCGACATCAGTTTATGTCGTGACAGACCACCACAAAGCACGATTTTGAATATTTTGCCGGCGGTGGTCGAGGAAGTTCAGGCCGACCAGGGGCCGTCGGTTTTGGTGCGCTTAGGCGTTGGATCAGATCAATTGATCGCAAGAGTCACACGCAAGTCACGTGATGAACTTAATTTGCAGGCAGGTGATAAAGTATTCGCGCAGATCAAGGCGGTAGCGGTGCGCAATACGCTGTCGGGCTAAGTGCTATTCGATTCCATGTTCCAGTTGTCGCTGGTATTCAGCGCTGTCGAAATTGCCCAACGATTCGACAATCAGACCGCCATCACCAATGGTCCACTCTTCATAACCACTAAAGCGCACAGCTTTCCCGCTGCCATCTGGCCCGGTATTCGTGCCGGTAAATGTCCAGTGATAAGTGACTTTGTTCGCTTCGATCACAAGATCATCCATGCTCAATTCCATGTCGGGAAATCCGGTCATGAAACTCTCGGCAACTGCAGTGATCGCTATACGCCCGCGCGATGGCTCACCATTGACGAACAATGATCCACTCTCGGTAAAAAATGCCGCAACGGCTGTGGGGTCTTCGCTGTTCCATGCAGCTGTATAGCGCCTACCCAACTCGATGAGTTCGGCGTGCATCGGAACTTGCTCCTCGCGTGCGTAATTGGACATATGCAGAGCGATCGCCCGCCACTGTCCGTCGCGCTTCTTGTAAGTCGATGTGTAGCGGAGCAGTGACTTGTGGTCATCCGCGCCCGTCACCGCAAAACGCAACTCAGTTGTGCCGAATATTACAGCTGTGTCGTCATCCACTAGAATGGATCGTTCAGTAATCGTCTGGCCCGTCATATTCCAGTCCAGAACGGTTGCGATCAAATCTTCTTTGCCCGAAGTCTCGCCGTTGCTTGAATTGAAAACAAACCGATCGTCGATGACACGACGCAGTGTCGCCTCGTCGCGGGTGATCTCCGCATTGATCCAGTCGTCCTCCGCTTGATAGACCGCAGCTTCGTCAATCGAAACTTCCTGAGCCTCTGCTTGCGGGACCAAAAAGGCAACGGATAATACAACGACTACGGCGCCTGAAACCCTGGTCCGGAGCGCCCACGATCCGAGTTCGCTTCCAAATATCATGCTTCGCCTCATTCGATTCATGCACTAATCATCCGCTTGGCCCCGATTTGGTTCTGCCTCCCAACCTGCTCTGATCTTTTGGATCTTTTCATAGAAAGTCGGTGTACACGTATCTGCCGCAGTATTGATCCACCACTCGGTGCCGCAGCTGGAATCCAGCATCGGCCGGAAACTCGGCGCCATGAATTCACACAAGTCAGTTTCGTCATCCTCGTCGAAGTACAAATCTGACTTGTATTGGTGCTGTGCATCTTCGAGGTTCGCAAAATAGATTTCCAGCAGCGCTGAGTATCGAGTGACTTCATCGGGGTCCAATGTCTGATCGTTTATGCCGCGACGATAGATGCTGGCAAGGTCCGCGTTCTCGGCAATTAGCTCAAAGAACCGACTATAGGATACGGATGTCTCGTGGACGATTGCGGATCGAGCAACCGTAGAATTTTGGCTAATTATTTCGGAGTTCTGCCGGACCTGAATAGCGACATAGACCAGCGACGCGACGATCGCTATGAGCCCCACCATCTCGACAACTGCGACGACTGCTTCCCAGTTCATATCCAAAACCTCTGGTCGTACAGGTAATGTTTATTGGACTACCGATTTCGCGAACTGTCTGCATACTACTGCAATGGAGCGCTGCTTGTCGTCGGAGTCTGTTCGCGATCCTTGCGGATTTCGAAGACCACGTATGGACTATTGCCGCTGATATCCCTGTGCTGGATACCTTCGCGCAATACGCCACCGATTTTCTCCATCGCCGGCCGCGATCGAAAATTTGTCTCACCTACCCAAAACACGACTGTGTCGACGTACAAGAAAGCATGCTGGAGCATTAGCCTCTTGATCTCGGAATTGTAGCTTCCGCCCCAGTAATCCCGCGAAATGAAAGTCCAGCCAATCTCTATTTCACTCACGACGGAATCAAGTCCGTGAAACCGGCTCGAGCCAAATAGACGGCCGCTTTTCAGGTCAACGAAAGCGAGTGCCGAGCCGGACTCGATGGCAGTATGGAAGTACTGTCTAAAGGCGCTTTCCGTGTAGCGATCGGACGCGGGGTGTTGTTCCCATATTGCGGGGTCCGACGCTGCGGCAAATGCGGCCGGCCGATCTGCCGTCGATAACGGTCTTATGCGAACACGATTGTTTTCTAAAGTTGGCTGCAGGTCAAAGTTGATAGGCACATTCAATGTCGGAGGGTCGACTCACCTGGGCTCATTCTATCAAGTCAGCGATTATTCCTGATCGGCGAACAACGCGAGATAAATGCTGCGGCGCGAAAGACGGAACGCAACCCAGGTGAGTGGAGCCGTCATTGACTCGAAGCACTCTTCGCGGCGGTCGCATAACCCAGCGCAATCATTTCATCAGCGCGTTCGAATTCCAGGGTGCCGCAAGCATTTCTGGGGATCAGGATTGTGTGATCAGGCGGATAGGCCGCGAGTTTTTGCCTGGCGATCGCGCCCTGCATGGCGTCGAACGTCTGATCGGCGATACCCAGCATCTTCCAACTGCTGGCATTATCCATCGTCGCGCGGCTTTTAAGTTCATCCATGAAGCTGCTTATCTTGGCTTGCATGCTGTCGTCTGCCGGGCCTGCCTTGTAGCCGCTGGCGGGAGCTTGAGCAGGCGTGCTGATCTGAGTGGGTGATGCGCCAAGGTTGACTGCGATCGTAAGATCCGTACCGTCTTCAAAGGTCGGTGCAATCGGTACCGGATTAAGAATTCCGCCGTCGAGCAATTTCACGCCATCAATCTCAAAAGGTGTGAAAAACAGAGGCAATGAAATTGATGCACGTATCGCGTCGAACAAAGAACCGCGTTTCAGCCAAACTTCCTTTTCGCGTTCGATATCGGCGGCGACAGCTGTGTATTCAATGGGCAGGTCCTCGATCAGACGATCACCAACCAGGTCTCGCAGCGCCGCCATGATGCGTTCGCCTTCAACCAGACCCTGTTTGCCCCATGAAATATCCAGCAGCTTGACGATGTCGAGTTTCGAAATAGCACGTACCCACTCTTCGAATACGTCGAGCTTGCCACAGGCGTACATGCCGCCAATCAGTGCTCCCATAGAGCAGCCGCTGATCGAGCGAATCTCGTAGCCATTTTCTTCTAGCCAGTGAATAACGCCGATATGGGCGAGGCCGCGAGCGCCACCACTACCCAGTACGAGCGAGACAGTCTTATCGGACATCTATAAGCACCCTGTTCGACCTTAGTCGATATATGAGCTTGAATTCGCGTGTCAGGCGACAACACCAAACAGGCGACCAACAGCGGCGGTCAAAGCCATCGCCAATGCGCCCCAAAAAGTAACTCGGGTCGCACCTATAACAATACGCGCGCCACCGGCTTTGGCAGCAAGTCCGCCCAGTACGGCCAGAAAAACCAGTGAAGCTAAAGCAACTACGGGTATCAACTGCGGTCCTGGCAACGCCCATGCAACCAGCAGGGGTAACGCGGCGCCTCCCGTAAATGTGACTGCGGAGGACATGGCGGCTTGCACCGGCCGGGCGGTTATGTGCTCTGAAATGCCGATCTCATCGCGGGCATGGGCACCCAGGGCATCGTGTTCCATCAACTGCTCAGCAACTTGCATCGCCAGACCCGAATCAAGACCCCTGCCTTGGTATATTTCAGCGAGTTCGACTTTCTCGGACTCGAAATCCTGCTCCAGTGACAACCTTTCCAGTTCCAGATCGGCCTTTTCAACGTCTGATTGTGAGCTGACAGAGACGTACTCGCCAGCAGCCATGGACATTGCACCTGCGACCAGTCCTGCCACACCCGCTATCAGAATATTTTCCTGTGAAGCGCTGGCAGAAGCAACGCCGATGATCAGACTCGCCGTTGAAACGATACCGTCGTTCGCTCCCAGAACCGCAGCGCGAAGCCAGCCAGCGCGATGTATTTTATGTAACTCGTGGTGGCTCATTTGGTGTTTCTCCAAAACTGCTGCAGTCGGCAGAAGGTCGGGGGTCGAAGAAGGTCAGATGCTGCATCTGACCTTCTTCGGGCCGCGCGAAATTCTATCACTCACGCGGCTGCTTTGAATAAACTTAAGCCAGGCTAGCTCGCGCGACGTTGTCGTCCCGATGAGTGTTTGCGTGGACCGCCATGACCTTTTTGCGGGCCGCCTCTTTTCGGTGCTCCACCTGAGCGTGATTTGTTCCGCGGGCCATTATTTCGACCGCCGGAGCGGTTAGAGCGACCGTTCTGAATCGGTTCCGCCTTGATGCGCGGATCCGGTTCGTAACCGGGCAGGATTTCCTTTTTGATTTCGATGCCAAGCAGCTTTTCGATGTCAGCCAGCAATTTCAGTTCATCAACGCAGACCAACGATACAGCGGCCCCTTCCTGACCGGCACGCGCTGTGCGACCAATACGGTGCACGTAATCTTCAGGAACATTGGGAAGTTCATAGTTCACCACGTGCGGCAAGCGTTCAATATCCAGGCCTCGTGCAGCAATATCCGTTGCGACCAGAACTCTGACTGAGCCCGCCTTGAAGTCACTCAATGCACGCGTGCGCGCCGTTTGCGACTTGTTGCCGTGAATCGCTGCGGACTTGATGCCGTCGTCGGACAACTGCTGAGCGAGCCGGTTGGCACCGTGTTTCGTGCGTGTAAAGATCAGCACCTGTCGCCAGTTTTCTACGCCGATACGATGCGACAGCAACTCACGCTTGCGTCCTTTATCCACCGGATAGACAACCTGACTGACCAGGTCGGCCGGTTTGTTGCGAGTCGCAACCGAAATCTCGGTTGGTGAGTTCAACAGGCCGCCGGCAAGTTTGCGAATATCGTTCGAAAAAGTTGCCGAGAAGAGCAGGTTTTGCCGATTCCGCGGTAATACCTTCAAGACCTTCTGGATGTCGCGAATAAAGCCCATGTCGAGCATTCGATCCGCTTCATCCAGGACGAGTACTTCTACCTTCGAAAGATCAATGGTGCCTTGCTGCATGTGATCCAGCAGGCGGCCAGGCGTGGCGACGACGATATCGACACCTTTTCGCAGTTTTGAGATTTGCGGATTTATGCTGACACCACCAAAGATGGTGCAGGTTTTGAATCGCAAGTAGCAGCCATAGTCATTGACGCTTTCGGCGACTTGCGCTGCAAGTTCACGTGTCGGCGTAAGCACCAGCGCGCGCACAGCGCGGCCGCTAGTTTCGGATTGCTGCAAGATTTGTAATAGCGGCAGTGTGAATCCTGCTGTTTTTCCGGTGCCCGTCTGGGCAGCGGCTAGCAGGTCTTTTCCCTCGAGAACGAGTGGGATCGCTTGCTGCTGGATCGGGGTGGCCTCACGGTAACCCTTTTTTTCGACCGCACGCAGCAATTCGGCCGATAGGCCGAGTTCTTCAAATAACATTTATTTTGTACTCCAAGATCGCCTGACCCAGTTGCAGATGTGATTCTGCGTATGGTTCGGCCCAGGCTGGAAATTCTAAGGTGACTCCAGAAGCCGCGAATTTGCAGGGCTGGAGTGATTGGCGCAGACCGATGTGCGCCAGGACGGGGCGGACTATAGCAGGCTTGCAGGCAAATGGAAGGGCGGGCTTGTGAAATGCCGCAACGAGCCCCGGGGCAGGCGGATCGAGCTTCGATCATGCTCAATACTGGACAAGCCCCGGTTTCACACGAGCAAGTGAGGCGATTGAGTTAGTATCGCCCGGGCGAACTCGGCGAGGCGGCGCGATGAGCGTTGTCGCACAAACTCCTGACCGTTAAGCTCCCAGCGCATTTGCTGCAGACAGCGAGGACCATTGTATTGTGAAAATCTGGGTAGACGCGGACGCGTGTCCGGTAGTCATCAAAGAGATTCTGTTCAAGGCGGCGGAGCGGACGGCGACTGAGCTTACATTGGTTGCCAATCAGGCTCTGCATCGGCCGCCTTCACGCTATATCAATACGCTGCAAGTGTCTCAGGGTTTCGATGTTGCTGACGACGAAATCGTAAAAAGACTGAACGCCGGCGATCTTGTGATCACCAGTGATATTCCATTAGCCGCCGAAGTAATAGAGAAGGGCGGGCATGCACTTAGCCCGCGCGGAGAGCTGCATACGACCGAAAACATTCGGGCGCGACTGAACATGCGGGATTTTCTCGATACGATGCGAGCGAGCGGTGTTGATACCGGTGGGCCTGCAGCCTTCAGCCAACGCGATCGTCAGGCGTTCGCGAATAACCTCGATCGGTTTCTTACCAAATACAGCATCAGTGACTAGCGCCCGATCAGGCCGTCCTTAGACATTTGATCCACAATACCCTTTGCTTCCGAAATGAATATCTTGTAGTCGGGTCCCTGATCTACATCCTGATAAATGTCGGTGTTTGACTCAATTGCCCAAACTGTCGACTCTTTCTCGACGGAAAGAACCTGTGATGCCATCGCCAGCGAAACGTCAAACGCCACACTTGGCGGCTCAACGTATTCGGCCAGCTCGTAGCTCCAGACATTGTAGTAATAGGTGGGTCTGAAGGTACGCGTGGCTTCCGGACGCATATCTTTCACGGTGCCAACAGAATCCAGACTGACCACTTGCGTGACGAGCGCGGCGTCGGCGCCAATTTTGTCCACCATCGCAACAAAAGTTTCGCGTGTTGACGGTGTGCGGGAGTCCATCATGGATGTGCTCGCAACAGCGTCTGAGCCAGTGGCCTTGATCGCTTTGACGACTTCTGTTTCGAGATATCTGCGTGTGTCGAACGATGAAAACAATGAGATGACGAGAATCTTGTTGTACGGTGTTTTGGCTGTGGGCGTTAAGCTCTGTTGTACCGTTATCTTCGGGCCCGATGACGCGCAAGCGCTCAACAGGACCAGGAGACCCATGTACAAACCCGCTTTTCTTGATAAAGACACTAACGCCACTGTGAAATCCTCTGTTTGAAACCAGTTTCAGGTGAGCATAATGCGGATCGCTGGCCGAAAATGATAGGGGAAGGGTCGCCGATTCAGCGAGCGAAGAGCCCGCATGAGAATTTGGCGTGCAATTACGCCAGTCTAAAGAATTGCTTTACAGCTCGTATTTTCAAGCGGATACCGGGCTGCATCGCGCTGGTCGATTAAAATACAGCTGTCGGCGCTGATGACCAGCCGAAACTGAATCGGCATGTCCATGATTCGACCGTCGGCCGGTGAGGTGCCGATGCCTTGCGTCGGGCTGCGCTCAATGGTCAGCAAATCTGTTTCGGTCAGTGCATCGTCGGCGAGGGCCACTGCAGTGCGCAGTGCGATATTGACGGCTTGTTGCAATGCTGCCCGGCTAGCCTCCGACGGGTTCGTGATCGTCGCTGCCTGATCATTGTCAGTAGCAATCGTTGCGCAAGCGCCAAGCCCCATCGAGACAGCTACCACGCAGGAAATGAAGCAGTTAGTGCGCTTATTCACCGCAGTACAATTCGGTTGGTGTGAAATGGCGATTTAGGCACGACGCCATCAACGGCATCGAAACCGGCGGCCGGTTTGCTCAGTGCATTCGGCGCACTGCCGCTGGCAGCGGGACAGGCCTGTCCATCACGATATGCGAGAGCGACAGATAGTCTGTTTTCAGTCGGGTCGCCGAGCTGCTTGGTGAAATCATCGGCAACAGAGCAACCGGGGACCAGAGATCCTGCCTGATTTGCCGGCGTATTGTCGGGAGAAAATCCGTCGGTGTAGTCGCCAAAATCCATCTCGTTGACGCCTCTGAACTGAATCGTGAAATAGGTCGTGCCGCAATTGCCGGTCGGGTAGAACCCGTAGGGCTTGCCGCAGGTCGTCGAGCCAATCTGGATAACCTCGACGCCGACGCCGCGAAGACCATTCATCACGGCTTCGCTTGCCGAGCATGTGCCCGGTCCGGTGAGAACGAATACTCGAGGCAGGTTCAATACCGGCAGGGCCTGTCCCGCGGATCCGTTGAATGGCGAGCCTAGAGCATCTGTGAGAAATGGCGTTGGTGACAAAGCTTGTCCGGTGACTGGATTGGTCGCCGGGTGCTTGTCATTAAACTGCAGTTCTTCAAAAGTTCTGCCCGCCGTAGGGACCGGGCCAGCCACCATGTAAGCAAGTTCGCTGGCTATGGCGAGGAAACCGCCACCGTTGTAACGAATATCGATGACGAGATCGTCAATTCCCTGTCCGTCGTCATGACTATTCAGTTGATTGACGGCATCGATCAATGCCTGTTCAGCCGTCGCGATATGATCATTGAAAAGCATGTATCCAACTGCGCCGGTTGGTGTGGTCAGAACTTTCGTATTCTGTACCGGTGCAGACGCCACATTCGCGGTTGTCATTGAAACGACTCGTGTGTCGGCTGCGCCCAGATCCCTGACGGTGAATGTGTGTACTTCGCCAGCGTCAGACGGGAACAGGCCGGCGTTCAGTGTATCGATACCTGCCGGTGTGCCGTCGTTGACGTCCACACCGTCGATTTCAAGCACCTGTGCTCCTCGCGCAAGAGGCATCGCAAGATTTGTGGCCGGCGAATTTGGTTCGGTGTAAGCGATGAGAATTTCTCGTGGTGGCGTGGATGACAGCAGGGCCCATTGAGCACCGTATCCCGCCGAAACACCGGATTGCGAGAGCTGGTACCAGTCATCGGAATCGTAAGTGAAATGGAACTTGTCTTTCGGTTGCCCCGATGTGGTCGTTGCGGTGGTTTGCAGCAAATCAAAATAATTCAGAGGATCGTCGTAGCTGGCCGGATTGCGATCAGTAATTTCGTCGTACCATAGATAGGTGTCGTTGCTGTAAGAACGCAGAAAATTGTTCTCATCCGTTGTAGATCCCTGAATGTCGGGATAGGCCGAACCTGTGGCGGGGTTGGTGCCTGAACGCGGCGCATCGCATCTTGCAAAGAAAGTGTTGAAGTCCAGGTACACGCCCGGCTGGTAGTCGTCGCCACTACCGGATCCCGGTCCCGCAAGCTTTCCACCGCTGCTACCACCGCCGCAAGCGGCCAGCGACGCCAGGCTGAGAAGAGCTATCGAAAGACGAATAGATCGGCCCGGAAGGCTGTTCTGAATGTGGCTGTTTGAAGGCTTGTAGATCATGACTTGCTGCTCGGCTTTGCGCTGAAATAGAGACCCTATTTTAACCCTAATTATCGAATACGGATATGGCGGGGCTCACGGTCTGTTGTATAAAGCCAACAACGTGACTGAGCCGTTATCGCTTTATTGCGAGCGTCTGATCCTCTCGCTGTCAGCGATAAGGCATTCGTCAATATCGCTATACATTCTGGGACGATTGGTGAACAAGCCCGTTTTCACGGAGGCGCCATAGTCGGCGAAGTAGGTCTCGCACCAGTCAGGATCATTTCGCTTTTCAAGCTTGCAACTCGCGATGTTGTCCTCTCTTTCCGGAGCGATCAACCGTTCCCGTGCATCTTCGCAGCGGCGATCCAGCTCAGCGATACTCATCTCGCTGACGTCCTGCTCCTTCGCAGGTGCGGGTTTCGCGGCCGGTTTCTGGGCGGCGGGAGCTTCTGCCGTGGAAGTTCCTGCCAGCGGTTTCGGTGCAGGTGCGCTGGCTGGAGCCGGCGTCGTCTTTATGGTTCCGGAGTCGACGATCGCTGCGTTGGGAGGAGGTGCGTCGCCGAAGTGCACGACGCCATCGGCATCAACCCACTTATAGACAGTCTGCTGGGCCATGACGTTGCTCGCCATAAGAACGAGAGTAAGACTCAACGCAAGTCGATGACTGAAGGTGTTCTGGAACATCACAGTGATCCTGTCGGCAAAAGGAATTTTGCATAAGGCCTGCAAAATTGATGTGACTCAGATACTACCTTGCTTTCGATTCGTTCGATGCCGATCAGTTCCGTCTCAGGGTACCGATTCGTAGTCCTCGGGCAGCTGCTGGTCTGCTATGCATCTTCAATGATTACTGCTGTACCGATTGCCAGCAGTTCAGCGGCGCCACCAATAATCACTGAGGTCGAGAATCTTGTTGCGATAATCGCATTTGCTCCGAGACTGGCTGCATCAGCACTCATGCGGTCAATCGCCTGTTCGCGGCTTTCAGCAACTAACTTGGCGTATTCATGAATTTCGCCGCCAATGATACTTCGTAGTCCGGCCATAATGTCTTTGCCGACATGTCGGGCACGAACTGAATTACCCCGCGCTAATCCAAGGGTCTTTACAATTTTCTTGTGTGCGATCGTTTCGCTGGTTACAACCATCATCATTCAAATCTCCACGTCTTTGTATTTGTCCGTTTTTCGTTCAATCAGGCGCTGTCGCAGTACCGAAATAAAGAGCAGTGCAAGTCCGAGATAAAAACCTCCCGTCAGGACTTTCTCCGTCAAACTCATTGACGAGTTGAGAACGAACGCCACGATTCCGATGCCTGTGCCGATCAGCGCAATGCCTATGATCAACAGCCAGCCAATACCCCGAGTTGCGTTTACGGCCGTGTCATTCATCTTTTCTCTCCATAGATCTTCACCAAATTCGCTCTGCAATGAGTTGCCGACGCGTTCTCGCAATGCACGGATATCCGCCATTTCCGATGCGCATACACTGCAATCGGCACAATGAATTTCAACACGCTGGCGCTCCTGCTGGGTCAACTCGCCATCAATGTAGCCGGACAGCAGCATGCCGATATGCTCTTCAATTTGTTTCGTTCTAGTTACCATCGCCTTGTAGCACCTCCCTCAACGCTAATCTGGCCCTGTGTAGTCTCGACATGACCGTACCCTGTGCGACTCTCAGGACGTCAGCGATTTCCGCGTAGGACAAGTCCAGATAGTCCCGCAGTACGATCACTTGCCGTTGCTCCGTGGTCAATTCAGCCAGTGCTCTATGTAACTCGTCGTCCCTTTGTGTCACCTGCAGGGCCTGCTCCGGCGTGTTGCCTGTGTCAGCGAGTTCGTCGACAGGCACGCCGCCGGGTCGCCGGCGCCTGAGTTGATCGATACAACGGTTGCGCACGACTCGCAGAAACCACGGCTTTAACGGTCCTTTTGCCGCATCGTAGGCACCCGGCCTGCTCAGGGCCGTCGTCAGCGCATCCTGCACAGCGTCGGCAGCATCATCCGGATTGCCAAGAATCTGCGTCGCCAGAGCGTGAGCCCCGCCGCCCAGACTGACCAGTTCATGTTGTATATCGTTAGTATTCATTGGCTTCAGTATCTATACGCCGCAGCATCGATATTATTCCCGATTATCATCAAAAAAGTGCGCGAGCATCCAGGAACCTGTTCTTGGGGGCTGATTTGGCTTTCCGATATTCGTCGCCAGACGGCTCCGATGTATAGTACTCGCCGCAAATCTACAGCGAGTGCTGCGATTCGCTACAAGCATTCCAGATTTAATTATTGAGGTAAGTCCGCCAATGACCGCCATAAATACACGACATATCACGCTGCTTTTTGTTGTCTTGTTAGTACTATCCGCCTCGCTGCGGGCAAACGCGCAGTCAGTGGTCATCATTAACGGTCTGGACGAGGCCATAGCCTGGCTGGAGTCAGAAAACTGGTGGGGTGAAGAGAAGCACGATGAGCAGCTGCAAGTCCCGCATGCCATCGTCACTGGCATACCGGCTAGCTGGCAGAAGACTTCTCAGAGTCTTCCTGTTGCGCAGAAAAAGGAAATCTTCTATCGGTTCATGTTGCCGCTAATCATGCATGCCAACACAATGGTGCTGGAGCGGCGAGAAATGCTCACCGCAATGCGGCACAAGCTCGTAACGGATAGCGCGCTTTCCGCAGAAGAACTGAGTTGGCTCGGCGAAGCCGCAGTTCTTTTGAGAATCAGCAAGCAAGACGCACTGCCCAGTGCCGAGACGTCTTCACAGGACATTATCAAGATCGTCGACGAAGCACTGTACAAGCTGGACATTATCCCGGCCGGGCTGGCGCTCGGTCAGGCCGCCTACGAGAGCGGCTATGGAACATCGCGCTTTGCCGTAGCCGGCAATGCTCTTTTCGGGCAATGGACCTTCGGCGGCAAAGGGCTGGTTCCCGAGCAACAACGGGCAAGTCTCGGTGACCACAGAATTGCGGCATTCGACTGGCCGTTCGACAGTGTGCGCGGCTATTTTCTAAACTTGTGTTCACATCCGGCCTACGAAGACTTCCGCAAGCTCAGGGCGGAACTAAGAGCGAGTGGCAAACCGTTGACATCAACGGTGCTTGCGGATGGGCTGATCAGGTACTCAGAGCGCGGCCAGGAATACGTCGACACGCTCAAGGGCATCATACGAGTTAACAAGTTGGATATAGCCGACAACGCCGTGTTCCACGATGAGCCAATCAGCTTCGTCCTGCCCGCCAGCAGTGACGAAGCAGCAGCGTCACTGGAGGAGCGGCTGGCCGAATTGAGGGCAAGCGGTGAGCTGGACGCTATCGTGGCAAGGATGCGCCTCGAGTAGGTCGTCGGTTAGCAAATACGGTCTGAGTCGAGGTGGTTCAGCCGCAACCGATAGTTTCCCGTCACGGTTTGGTGTTGATCTGAGCTGACGTATCAGCGCCAGCGAGTCCCGCCGACGCTCATGTAGCCGTGACTGCCGATGGGGACTCCGACACTCACGCCGACTCCGACATTGCCGTTACAACTGGCCAACGAAAGGCTGATCAGGAGCACGGCAGCAACCGCAACGATTCTGTTTACTTTGCGCATTATTTTTCCTCTCCTGTAAATGACCAAACCTGCAGAGCCAGCAAGGCACCTGTTGGGTCAGTGACTACCGCCATCGTTCCATCACGAAGATCAGCTGAGACCGGCAGAATGATCGTTCCACCGAGCGACTCTGCCAACGCTGCCGCAGCAGCAGGATCTTCAACGCCAAAATAGGTTAACCAGACTGGTTTGTATTCCGTGCCTGGCTTTTGAAAAACGCCGGCTCGATTGATTCCGTTGTTCCCAAGAAAAGTGTATTGACCACCGCGTCGCTCAATGGTCTCAATATCGTAACCGGCCAGTGTGCCGTAGAATTTTGCGGCTGCTGCTGCGTCGTCGGCCAGCAATTCAGTCCAGACAGGGCGATTAGGTGCAGCGGCTGTCGTACGATCGTCCGGATCGCCGAACGCGCTGTTCACCAATCCAATGACCGCCCCTTCCGGATCAATCATTGCGGCAACTCGACCAAGATCAACATTCCGCGCTGACACCGCAACCTCAGCTCCAGCAGTCGTCCCTCGAGATACGGCGTCATCCACGTTAGGTACTGATATATAAGGCAGCCAGCGCGAATAGCTTGAGCCGTCATCAGGAGCAGCAAATGCCACGATCCCGCCAACATAGATATCGCCGGATCGAGCGACTGCGTATTCGCTGCCGCTGTTGCTCCGGGTGTCGGTGAACGTCCAGCCGAACATTCCGGAGTAGAATTTCTTCGCGGCATCGAAATCTTCGGTGATCAGGTCGTGCCAGATGATCTTGCCCGTCAATGGCTCATCCGCGAATGACATATTGCCCAGATCAGGTTTGTTGACCGTCGTGCAGGCTGAAATCCCTGCAAGCAGCAACGCTACGGTCAGAAATCGCCGAATACTCGTGTTCATTTGATACCTCAATGCGGATTGGCCGCCAACAGCTCAGCTGTCGCTGGGGCCGGTGCTCGATTTCAGCCTATCGTAGCTGCCAGAGTCCCCATTGACTACAACTATTCTGATGGAATGGTGCCGGTGGATGGAATGGTGCCGGTGTAAACATTCTTAACATACTGGCCAGATTATGGCGTTGGTAGCCGGTCCTTTGGTCTATACGTTTGAGGCATGGCGCGCAAACCTCGCATACATTTCGCCGGTGCTCTTTATCACGTGATTCTGCGCGGAAACGATCGGCAGAATATTTTCTTTCAGCCGAGTGATCGTCAGTTGTGGGAAACAATTCTACGGGCATCGATGGAGCGCTATCAGTCCACTATCCACTGCTTCTGCTGGATGAAAAACCACCTGCACATGGTTATTCAGGTCGACGAAGAGCCGCTCGCAGCGACGATTCGCTACGCCGCCAGCCAGTATTCCCGCAAGATCAATCTCTTCCAGTGTCGCAGTGGACATTTGTTCGAGCGCCGGCATCGCGCGATCCTTGTGCACGAGGATACATACTTGAAGGGGCTCGTACGGTACATCCATTATAATCCGGTCCGCGCGGGTATGGTCGCCCACCCTGGCGATTATCGCTGGAGCAGCCATGCGATCTACACAGGTCAAAAGACATCAAATTGGGTCAAAACTAACAAGGTACTCGGCGCATTCGGCCCGACGCTTCTTATGGCCAGAGCAGCCTACGTCGGATTCATGGCCCAAGGCGATGAAGAACAGCAGTCGCTATTCAGATGTCCTGTGACAACCGACACAACCGCATATGACAGTGATCCTGGCGCACCTGTACACGAACGAAGGCCAATAAATTTTCCGCAAACCAACACTCTGGATGCCATCATCCAGAAACATCTCAAGGATACCTTGGTCACCGACTCGCAACTCGTAGGTCCGAGTAAGCAACGCAAGCTATCGAGGCTGCGTTACACCATTGCCGCCGAAGCGATTGAAAAGGGTGCAACGACAGTCGCGGAAATTGCCCGGCGCCTGCACCGGTCCGAAGCGGCGATCAGTCAATTGATCTCTCGGCACAGCGCCGCAGGACGACGGAAATGTTAAGAATGTTTACACCGGCACCAATTAG
>CAZGVL010000008.1:0-76367 GCA_964528965.1 uncultured Woeseiaceae bacterium | reverse complement strand
GATACGGAGACGTCTACATTATAATCAATATGACGTTTTCACACAGCCTCGGCCGAAACCAGCCCCTGGGCTGTTAGAATGCTGAGAGGCTGCTACCGATTGAGATCGCAATCCATAGCGGACACTGGGTACATTCCAGAGTTGATGGAATTTTCCGGCTCCCGCATGAAAAGCAGATATAATCGGCAAAGGCATGCCTGACCAAAGTCAGGGACGCAAAGCCATGGGTCCTCGCCTTCCTCCGAGAAACCACGGAAGACCTCTTGAAGGACCCAAGATCGCTGGGCTGCCGAAGGTAATCAAGTCGATTCGGGAGAAATCAATGAAAAAATCAGCATTGCCTATAAGACTTATCGGGGTTGCTGTCGCGTGCTTATCAGTTGGTGCTTGTACAACAGAGTTTTGGGGGGCTGTTGCTGAAGTCGAAACGTTTAATTTTCGATTTGTTGTTGCTTCACCTTCACCTATATTGTCAGGTAACTGGACATATCAAATCGCTATGGGCAACGGGCCTTGTCAGCCAGTGACTTTGAGCGATATTGAGATGAAGACAATGCTCGAGACTGGTATGCATATCCACGCGGGCGTGTCCTACACTTTTGAGCCAGACATGCTGACCGCTTGCAATGTCGGCAGGTACTATCTTGGTGATGCGGAAATCAAGGCTCTCCGCAACTCGGTACCCAAGATGTTGGACATCAAGCGACCCGGCGGTGGCGCGAATCCAAGCGGCATTGACTTTACGATCGGTTTGACGCAAATGGTTGTTTATAACACCGGTGGCCCATTGGTCTCAGGACCGATGGATGCAATTCCAAGTAGTCCATTTGAATTGCCGGCACGTATCGTAAATGAGAGCGGTGCCGCGTTTAGTCCGTTAAACGGCCCGTCAAGCGCAGAATTCTTAGAGTTTACATTGTTAGATCTTCTATCAAATCCGGATCGCATAACAGCAGAGTTCATGTTTGTCGCGCGACAGCCCGGGGGCGATTTACGGATTTTGGTTTGGGATGGTGAGATCGTGCTGCAAGAGTAGTGCCGTTGCTGATCACCATCGTCAACTTCTGACCGATCTGAGACGATCGCCAGGAGCTGCCGTTCAGAATACGGCGAATTCGAAATCACGATTCGCCTTTCCGCCAGCGATCCCACATCAGGGTTTTGTCGGCGAGATATGCAATCGACTGTTCGAAGACGCTTCGCAGCTCGGGGTAGCGATATATCTCGTAGGCGAACGCCTGCGCGATTGATTCGGGTCGACCGGTATCCAATCGCCTGGCATGCTGAAACTAAGCGACTTTACGTGACCACAATGACCAGTATAGTTGCCGAAAAGTAGGCTCCTCTCCGTCAAGAGCTCTTACCCAAAGTTCATTGCTGCTGCCGATCAGCTGATTCAGTTCAACCAACTGGCACGCACTGTCCCGTTAGGCTTGCGATTCCGCAATCTCTTGTTCCTGCTGTATCTGCAGGCCGACAAAAACGAGTGAGGCTACGAGCGCTATCATACCGATCAGCTCTGCAACGGTTCTCCAGTTGGGACGGTTCACTACTGCTGCTCCCCAATTCCAACGTCCAAAAGTTTGCAGGCGCGGCAGCATATCTCAACTGTCCGTCGCCGAGTGACCCGTTCTGACCCAAAGCTCTTGCTGTTGCTCTGCTCGCCAGAAGTCGCGCGAGGAGCCGTCTGTCGGCAGGTGTGGCTAAGTGCATTGCAAGGCTGACTCCACTGGACCGATACAGGAATCAGGGCCTCGCCCGGAACCCCGGGCCCTACCGTAGCAACGACGATAAATATCGTAATTCAGTAAATAATTATTGTTTATCAATAAATAATAGCCTATTATCAATATATCTACCCGTGCACCCAAAGGTTTCGCAGCATGTCCACAGCACCACATATCCCTCTGACTAAAGTAGTAAAGCGCATGCTCGACTTCCTCCGGATCCTCGCGGTTGTCAGTTTGATTTTGTGGCCACTGGTCGTGGTGGTTATGACTATCGGGCAGTATTCTCATCCAGAGACCTGGGGTGTCGATATCGGTGTCTTCTCACGCTTCATCATTGACCTCAGTGCTTTTGATGGAGGTGTTACTGAATCGGCGGGTGTGCGGGACTCACTGATCAGCGGCAAGGCTGTTTTGAATATCGACACATCCAGTCTGCAAGCCTTGTATTTGTTCACGGCCGTCACAGAGTTGGGAGGCATCGTCGGCCTCTACATCTTGTTGCAACTGCGAGCGCTGTTTGCGTCGTTGGCAAGTGGCGTGCCCTTCGCAGCTGAGAATTCGGGGCGCCTCAAGAAGATCGGACTCGTTGTGCTGGCGTGGACCTTGTTCAATCCGCTGTTGCAATACTTCGGCGGTCAAGCAATGTTGACGGAGTATTCGTTGAATGTCCCGGGGATTCAGTTGAGTCCCTCCTTCGACATAAACGGTTTGGGCATTCTTATCGGCCTGTCGATGATTGTGTTCGCGGGTGTCTTGAAGGAAGCGGCGAGCATGCATGAATTCCAACAGCTGACGATCTGATGCCGGCGTCAATTAAAATCAATCTGGATCTTCTGCTTGTGCAGCGCAAGATGTCGCTAACGGAGTTATCCGAAGAAGTCGGAATAACCCTCGCCAATCTGTCGATTCTTAAACGCGGAAAAGCGAGGGCAATCCGTTTCTCTACGCTCGTGGCCATTTGCGAAGCTCTGAATTGTGAGCCGGGCGACCTGCTGGGACTCGAACAGAAGGGTCAGCTTGAGTAACGACCAAACGTCTGCACGGCTTCGGTGGCAGGTGCTCGGCAGTGTGTCGCCTGAGCAGATGCTACTGAATATTGCCGCCACGCTTGTGACGGCCCCGCTGCGAAATTTGCATGCACTATAGTGCGCGCCGTAAGCTCCGCTCAGGCTAGCTACGTCGCTGGCGTACTCAAAGGCCCCCACTCATGAAGAAAGTTGCCAAAGCCTTAGTCGCATTCGTCGCCATTGAGCACTTGTACATTCTGGTTCTGGAGATGTTTCTTTGGACCAAACCGGCCGGACTACGCGCGTTCGGTCTTACTCCGGAGTTCGCCGAGCAAACAGCCGTGCTCGCCGCGAACCAGGGTCTTTACAATGGGTTTCTTGCGGCCGGTTTGATCTGGGGCCTCATTCGCAAAGAGGATGGATTTTCAATTCGAGTGTTCTTCCTGTGTTGCGTCATCGTCGCCGGCGTCTTTGGTGCGATTACGGCGAAGCCATCTATTTTATATGTCCAGGCTGCCCCTGCTTTGGTCGCGCTGATTGTGACGCTACTTGCACGCCGATAACCGCGACCCGTGTGTCATGTATTCGTACTGACGGGTCACGGGGCCTCCGCAACCGCGTAGCGCAGGTTCTAGAACAAGCCATTATCGTTCTTTGACTCGGCCGCAACGACCTGGAGCACATCCCAGTGCTCTACAATTTTTCCGTGGTCATCAAAACGGAAAATGTCCATTCCCGCATAGTCCTGGTCTCCCGGCCATTCCTGATGGCAGTGCAAGACAACCAGGTCGCCTTCCGCTATAGCTCGCCTGAAGTGCGTCACCTTGCCTGGAAATTCTGCCGCCATCTGCTCAAAATACTCGATGAACGCCTCCTTACCATTGCCAACATGAGGGTTGTGCTGAATGTAGTCATCGCCCACGAATTGTTCAACGGCCGCGCGTGGTTTGCACTGATTGAACATCAAGTCATAGAACGCTTGCGCGCTGGCTTTGTTCTTCTCTAATTTAATCATTGTGCTTTCTCTATTCTCTGGCGATGGGAATACGCATTACGGTTGGCGACTGCGCAAGGTGCGCAAGTTGATCGAGATGTTACTCTTGCTAAGCTTGCTCTTCGATGCGGACGCAGTTTCGTCCCGCACGTTTGGCCGCATAGAGTGCGACGTCGGCACGACCGATCAACGTATCAACGTTGTCCCATTCACGAGCCTGAGCGATGCCGAGACTCAGGCTCACCCATACTTCCGCATCACGGGTGCGCACTGCGTCGGCGTTGATACGCGCACGCACGCGCTCGGCCAGCTGCTTTCCCTCTTCGAGGTCAGTATTCTGCAGAACAAACAAGAACTCTTCCCCACCGTAACGACCTATTTCATCACTAGTGCGGACACTCGAAACCATTCGTGCTGCGACGACTCGCAGTACCTCGTCACCGGCCAGGTGACCGCATGTATCGTTTATTTTTTTGAAGTGATCCACATCCGCCATGATCACACACAGAGGCGAATTTTTAGCTTCGGCACGAGCCAGGGTTTCCGTCAAAATGTGTCTGCAATTGGCATGGTTATGCAAACCAGTGAGCCAATCGGTGAGGGCCAGGTGATGTAACCGCTCCCTTTCGCCACACACGCTTTTCAGGTTTTCTTCAGCGCGGTACATTCTTGCGGCACAGTAGCTTTCAACGCCTAACGACGCATCGAGCGCTGTGATCTTCAGTATGAACTGAAGCATTTCCTCGAATGCGGAGTGATCACTCCGTACCCCTGGCGGTATGTGCTGGATTAGCAGGCACTGGAGCTGCTGAAAAGAGCATTGATAGATACTCTGCGGAACGCCAATCCTTTGATGAATGGAACCGATGCGCAGCCGATCCTCAAAATACTGGCGCCCGTCAAAGTCGACGCCCAGTCCTAGCAGGTAACGTTGTTGAGTGCCTTTGAGCCGTTCTGCGTCGGAATGCTTTTCGACAATTAAGTTAAAGGCTTCGTTCTCGACTAACGAGGCATAGAAGCTGTCAATAATTGAGTCAATATTAGGCTTGACCACCAAGTCCTGTAACGCATAACCGTGCGCACACGATTTCGGCCCGCCAAGCCCAACCAAATTCAGTCGCTCGGTGATCGCGCCTGCGTTAAAACCGCGGCTCTCGCACAGCTCGAAAGTCACGCCCAAGCTTCCATGTTGATTCCGTTAGGAACAAGAGTTGTTGATTCTTATGCGCCCTGGTTTCCGCCTGCGCAAGTCGGGCTTGTACGTATCTCCTTGAAAAGCAGCACATTTGCTGTTCTCTCGTTGGTCGACTTACCCGCAGGTGCTGCGCACTTTTGAATTGGCAGTAAGCGAACAACGAGGGCTTAACTCAACTGACGGTCTTATCGACGGGAGACCAGGCGGTTGAAACCGCGACCAGAAGCGGCCACTTATCCGCGACAGTTTCGTCAGAGGCACACGACGACTTATGCTAGGCTCGATCCGGCTAACAACAATAAGGAATGCGCCATGAAACGAGTTTTTCAAATGATTTCCCTGCTTGCTGCAATGAGCGTAATTATTGTGGCGCCGCAGACCGCCCTCGCCGAGCACCACGAGTCCATACTCGTAACAGGCGCCAGCACAGGTATTGGCCGGCATCTTGCGGAAACACTGGCGAGCAATGGATACCACGTCTATGCGGGCGCGCGAAAAGACAAGGATCTCGCTGGGTTGAATGCGATCGAAAATATTACCGCAGTAAGACTGGACGTAACCGATCAGGACCAGATCGACGCCGCTGTCGCGATGATCACTGAGAAGGGCGCCGGCCTGTATGGCATTGTCAATAACGCGGGTGTCGGCGGCGGTGGCTTCATTGCCGATACGTCGATCGAGGACCAGACGTTTGTCTACGCCGTCAATGTCGAGGGCGTCTACCGCATAACGAAGGCGTTCGCGCCACTGGTCATCGAGTCCAAGGGCCGCATCGTAACCACCGGATCAATCGCAGGTACTCTGTCATGGCCCGGAGGAAGTGCGTACAGCGGCAGTAAACACTGGATCGAGGCGCTTACAGATTCGTTGGCCGATGAGATGGAGCCGCTCGGTGTTTCGGTCAGTGTTGTTGAGCCAGGCAACTACAAGTCGAATATCCGTCGCAGCAGTGTGTCGCGCGGTCTGGACAAGCTGGCAGAGTCTGGCGGCGAAGTCACCGACGAAATGAAGAAGGACTATGAGGCAACTGCGGAGCGTGAGCTGTCGTACAAAGAGCCTGACGAAGTTTCCGAAGCATTCATGCACGCACTGTTCGACGAGAGCCCCTTACGCCGTTACATGGTCGTCCCGAATGCGGAAGAGCAAGCGTGGACTATCGGCGCGAAGGTTAATGAGCTCGTGCAATTGAACACGTGGGGTCCCTACAGCTACAGCCGCGACGAATTAATCGCACTGTTGGACGAGGCGATGTCCGAAGGCGAGGCTGACGACTAACTGCGCGCCCGACGACTGCGGAGGTCGTTCTTTTACTTCTAAAGAGCGACCTACCGCTTCCGGTCCAGGAATAGCCTCTTCCAGCCCAGCCAACCCCAATTCCTTGAGCTGTCCGCCAGGCTTGGTTGGCACCAGTCGCTATTTCGGTCCGCTGGCTGAACCCCTAGTGAAGTGCCCGACCGCAGCCTGCAAGCTCTACGTCATCGAGTTCGACGAGCACAGTTGTTCTGTAAGGCTCACTGCTCTCGGTATCTGTGCAGACCTTGCCCAACAGTGTGACACGAAGATTTCCCGAATCGCCCGTAGCACTGAACACTGACTGCGTGGTGTCCTGGCTTGTTGCGATATCCGTTGCAACAGCCTCGATCGCCGTTTCGTCATTGTCGTACCAAAAGGTCAGCTTGCTGCGCTCACGAATCTCGAGCACCCAGCCCGGCTCGTGGCCGACAGCACGAAAATCCACACCATCCAGCCTGGCCGCTTGCCAAATACTTTCCTGATGGTTCAACTCGCACACCGTTATACGAACGGTATCGACGATGAACCTCGCCTCATCGCCCTTGAGCCATGCCAGAATATCGCCATGTTCATAGCGTTCACCGCTCGCAGCCTCAACTCGCTGGAGTTGCAGCGTTCGTGGCACAAACGGCTCGGGAATAATGAGGGTGAGAGCAGAAGGCGTGGATTGCGTGACAAGAGACAAAGGACGTTCCCGCGCAACGCAGTCGTAGACAGCGGTTACCGGCTCAGAAATGCCGTCTTCTGCAGCCAGCGCAGCGTCATGATCGCAAGCGCTGATCGAAATCCCGAACGCGATGAACGCTAATAGCACTCTAAACAAACAGGCTCTCCCAGGTCACGGCCAAACCCGGCGACAAGACGTGACCGGTCTTTGCGAACATGACATGCAGAGATTTCAGCGTCAACGCCCGGCTGTGTCAACAAACGGCGCGCTCCGCTAATTGCATATTCGAGGCAGCTTGAGGAGCGCTCGGCCCCCATGTGCGCGCTGTCGAACGATTATCTGGAATGCCACGGTCTGGTGGACTCTCTCAGACCACGATCGCAGGCCTGGGGATAACTGGCACGGCCAAGCCAAGACTGAGCTCCGAGTTTAACGATGAAGCTGTATGCCAAATCGTCGAGCCTGGCCAGGCAGTTGCGAAATGATGCAGATCATCGAGTTTTTGCATGACGGCCACGCCTGGTCCGGTAAACTGTCAGCATGAGCAAACTAAAATCGTACTGCCTCGCGCTGCTCGTCTGCGCCATTCCTGCTACCGCTTCGATGGCGGCCGTTACCGACAACTCCCGCTACGCCGATCTCCTGCAGCTGTTTCAGGAGTGGCGTGAATTTGAATCGCCGCCGCAACTCGATGGTGCACCCGACTACACCGCAGATACGTTCGCGGCACGGCGGGCGGACTATCAGGCCTTGCGGGCCCGTCTGGACGATTTTGAAATAGTAGCCTGGCCAATACCGCAGCAAATTGACTGGCACCTCGTACGCGCCGAGATGAACGGCTACGACTTCAACGATCGTGTTCTCAAGCCATGGGTTCGCGACCCGGCGTACTACAATTCGCTCTGGATGGAGCGTAGTGATGTGCCCGCGCATGAAGGCCCGAATCACCATGCGTTGGTGGAAGTCTGGACCTACACGTTTCCACTGGATGCTGCAGCGGAGCAAAAGCTTCTCGGAGAGCTCGCTGTAATTCCGCCGTTGATGCGTCAAGCGCAAAGCAACCTGACCGGGAATGCGCGCGACCTGTGGGTAACGGGCATTCGTGACATCCGCGCGCAGGGACAAAAGCTGGAGACCCTGCGAGGCATGCTGGGCGAGTCGCCGAGTGCCGAAGTGCTTGCAGCGATTTCTGCGGCGATCAGTGCCAGTGATGAACTGGTCGCGTGGCTGGAGTCGCAAGCGGAGTCAAAGATCGGGCCGTCCGGGATCGGCAAGGACAACTACACCTGGTATCAACAGAATGTTCACCTCGTGCCCATGACCTGGGAGGACGAGGTTCGATTGCTCGAACGAGAGCTCGCCAGGGCCTGGTCCATGTTGAAGATCGAGGAAAATCGCAATCGCGACTTGCCGCAGCTGCAGCCTGCGCGGAATCCCGAAGAGTACGATGCCAAAGCCAGCGCGGCCGTCGAACGCATCATGCGATTTCTCGATGAGGAGGACATCGTTACTATCGCCGACTACATGGAGCCTGTAATGCTGGAGCAGATGGGGTCGTACACTCCTGAGGAGACCCGCAATTTCTTCAGCATCACCGCACACCATGATCCCACACCGCTATTCACGCACTGGTACCACTGGTTCGAGTTGGCGCGCATGGAGAGTGAGCCACATCCGAGCCCGGTACGGCAGGGTGCGTTGTTATACAACATCTTCGACAGTCGCAATGAAGGCATGGCGACTGCGGTCGAGGAAATATTCATGCATGCCGGCCTGTACGACGACAGCCCACGGACGCGGGAAATCGTCTGGATCATGCTTGCACAGCGCGCCGCCCGTGGCCTCGGCTCGTTGTACGCCCATGCCAATGCCATGACCATGGAAGAGGCCGGCAACGTGCATATGGAGTGGACGCCACGGGGCTGGATGAAGACGGAAAAGGAGCTGCTGATATTCGAGCAACACCTTTACCTGCGTCAACCGGGTTACGGGACGAGCTATGTAACGGGCAAGTATTTGCTGGACAAAACAATGGCTGACTATGCGCGCGAACTAGAGCGTCGCGGCGAAGAATTTACGTTGAAAGATTTCTTCGACAGCATGAATGAAATTGACAGCATTCCTGTCTCGCTCGCTCGTTGGGAGCTGACCGGGCTCGGTGACGAAGTCCGGGCCTTGCACAGCCAGTAAGGTCGCATCGTCCGACTCGGTGAACTCTCTCTGTTTCGGTCACGGTGTATTACGTTACAGACGAAGTCTGGCCTGTAGGAGCGCGCCCCAGCGCGCGATCAAGGCTTGGGTCTTTGTTGCAGCTCGTTTGAAATCGTTGGTCTGTTTTGTTTGGGTGACAACGTAGTCGCTGCGGTGTGGTATCCATTCGCGCGCTGGGGCGCGCTCCTACAGGCGCTCCAACAGGTCGGGCTTCGGCGGATGGGTTGCCGCAGGCGGACAGGGCCCGATGGCAATTCATTGCATAGCTACTGACGCTGAATCGGTCCGTGGTGTCTTTACGTATAGACGGCCACGGATGACCTGTAGTTGAATTGGATGGTCCGAGTTACAACGTCCAGGTCAGGCGGATAGAGGGAAGCATGCACGCGGAAAAGAAGCACATTGCCCGTGAGAAACTAACGATCAGCAAAATGATCGGTATGTATTGCTCCGCGCATCACGAGACGTCCGATGATGTCTTGTGCACACATTGCCAAGAGTTTCAGAATTATGCCGAGGCGCGGCTGCGAAAGTGTCCGTACGGCGATGATAAGCCGACTTGTGCCAACTGTCCGATTCATTGCTACAAGCCTGCGCGAAAGGCTCAGGCCAGCGAAATCATGCGATATGCTGGCCCCCGGATGCTGCTGCGCCATCCGCTACTCGCTATTGCTCATCAATTGGACGGCTTTCGCAAGGCCAGACACCCGCGCGACCTGACCCGACAACAAAGGATGAACTCGCGCAAGTGATCGCAGGCCCACTATCCGTCGCATGGCCGCATTAGTGTGCGGTAGCTAATGGCTCACGCTCATTGCTTCGCCGCTCTGAAAGCCAAAAACCTTTCTCAGGACAATCGCGGCTGGACAAAACCCGGTGAACGATTGCTGGAACAGGTTGACACCGACGAACACCGTTAGCCAAACGAATCCGGGGTGTACGAAATAGGTCAGGACAAGTGATAACAGCACCATGAAACCGGCAAAGGCATCTACTGCGCGTTCAAGGGATATCTTTTTGTTCATGAGAGTGACTCCTAGTAGTTGAATCGCAGCCGCAGATAGACATTACTGGCATCCTGCAGCTGGCTAAAGAAAGTGTGTGGCTCGTCGCCACCGAAAAAATTCCCGCCCGTCGTAAATTGCCACTGGTCGCTGTAGCGCCAGGTGTAGACCGGCCGCAGGTAATAGTCCTGATCGCTTGGCGAGTAGAATGTGAACAGCGAGAAAGTGTGCCTGTCACGCCCGGCCCGATAGGTCAGGCGATTTGTGAGTAGGTGCCGGTACTCGTCAGGCTCGAACTCCGGGTAGGCTGAGTTTTCGAGCAGCGCATCGTGGTCCTGTGTCCACTCCAGGTAGTACTGGAAGCCCACCGTGAAGTTTTGCCTGGCTTCCCATTCATAGCCGGTCAGCAAGCGGATCTGATCGTTGGGAACCAGTGGGTCTGTTCCGTTGCGATCATCTCGTGATAAATACCAGGACGCTTCCAGGTTGAAAAGACCGGGCCCGAGCGGCTGCCGCAAGCTTGCGCCCAGTGCAGACATGGGGGAAAAGGTTGGCTGAAGTTCCGGAGTCAGGCTCGTCGGTTGCTTGAAGAAACCTCGATAAGCGTACAGCGCGTATTCGCGTCCCTTGACGTTGCGAAAGAAACGCAATGCGAACTCGCCGTTTGAAAATGAATCGGATGGCTCGATGGCTTTCAGCGGTGGCGACGGGGCGACGTTGCCACCAGCAAGTGGAGAGAAAAACGAGAAGCGCGTTCCATCCAGATAGATGTCGGACTCAAACGACGGTGTCCACGCGAAATCAACATTTACCAGCGACGAATAGTGAGTAAAGCGAAGCGCATTTCCCGGTGCCTTGAGATATTCGTCATCACGGCCGGCAAAGAACGATACGAAATCTTTTGGAAAAAGGTCGTTCAGAAACACAAGGTCGCCGGTTCCCCAGGTCAATACTTGCCGGCCAATTTTTGCGTCAGTCTTCTTGCCAATACCGAATGCTACGGTGAGGTCGCGAATATCCGCGATCAGGTCCGAGTCGATACCGTCATAGCCAACGTCTGCCTTGAAGCCAATGGTCATGGTATTGGGCGTCCACTCGGCTTCTATGCGTGCCCGCAATTCCTCCAGAGTATGTCGGTTGTCCAGCAGCGGATCGCTGTCCAGGCGTGTGCCAAATCCAGCTTCAACGAAACCACTCCAGATCGAAGCGCCCTCGTCGTCACTCCACTCATCATCGCCCCATGACTCATCACCCCATGCATCGTCACTCCCAGCTTCATCGCCCCCAGTTTCATTACCCCAGGGATCATCGGGCGGTGCGATCTGAGCGAACGCCAACAGCGGCACCAGCAATAGCAGCGAGAGGAGCTTCATCGGCAGTGCTCTCAGCGCTCCGGGCGCTGCAGCCACTCGCGCGGCGGATTGCGCAGCGCACGCTCTGTGAAGACTTCGTCGGGCAAGCCCACGTCATAGGCAATGTAGCGAAACTGCATGTCGGTCTGGCCGCCACCTGCCACATCTGTCACCCGGCTCGTTGTCACGGTCGGGTAGCCATCGATAGTTTCGACACTGAACACGTCAACGCGCCGGTAGATATCGCCCGCCGCGTTCTCGTACTCAATCTTCATCGGCAAAAAGGTCGTCACGTCGATCCACGTTGTGTAGCGCACAAACTCGCTGCCGGATGCATCGACAGGCTCATGGCGCAGCACATAATGCTCAGCCGTTGTATCGATGAGCTCGTGTGTGTCGTCGGACGGCCGTCTACCTGAAACGTCCTCGTAGAAGTAGTGGGCACCGACAAAGCTCGTGCGTTTGTCGCCAGCCGATATACGTTTGACCAGATCGAGTCCCGGCAGATAGAGCCACCGGTCGTCGTCACGATCGAGGTGTTTTTCGACCAGGAAGGTTGTGTTGCGTACGTCCGACGGCTGGCTGAATACAACCAGAAACTGCTGATCGCCACCTGCGGCGACATTGCGGCGCAGGACTGTGAACTGCCGTCGTTGTTGCCGTCCCTGTGCATCCTGAATGATCATCCGAACTTCCGAACGGCCATCCGCCCCGCTGTAGTACGACGCAAGATTGGCGCGCGCGACGATTTCGTCGGCATCAGTGAGCAGGTCATCCGCTATGGCGATCGCGGGCAACAGTGCAAGAATTAAGATCTGTATTTTCCTGAACATTTATCCTCTCCTGTCATTCATGCTGAGACCGGCGACGTTTCAGTCGGTATTTTCTGCTGTGCCATCGGCAGGAACCACGGGCCGGCCCAGGACAATATCGCAGGTAGCAATATCAAGGTTGTGATTCCGGACAGCGCCATGATGGCTGCCATGAACGCGCCGACGGTGATGTAGGGCATGAGCGGGGCGAAGAAAAGCGGCGTAAACCCAATTGCGATCACAATCGCGTTGCGAGCGATGGCTCGCGCCGGTTCTTCAAACACTTTTTCCATCGCTGCTGCAAAATTTCCTGTGCTTTGCAGCATGGCTCGTGTTCGCTCTATGAAGTGAATCGCGAAATCCACGGACAGACCCAGCGTGAGTGACGACAACACGGCAATCGGCATGTCGTAATCCTTGCCGATCCAGCCGATGATTCCGTACACGCCCAGTATGGTCAGCGATAAGGGCACCATGGCGAGCAGGCCAATACGCAGGCTGCGAAACAGCGAAGCCATCATCAGGAAAACGACGACGAATGCGCCCATCAGGCTGAGCAACATGCCGTTGACCATCGCATCCTGCCAGACGACGTTGATAAACGTCTTTCCGGCCCAGCGTACTTCTACATTCGTGGGCGCTGGATGGTTGGTGATATAGGCATCAATCGCGTCTATGACTCGCGTCATGTCCTGGTTGTCACCGCTCTTTAGTTGCAACCAGATGGCTGTCGATGAGAAGTCCGGCGTAACCATATGCCACAAGTCCTGCGGCCGATGCGATGACTGATACTGCAGCAGTGTTTGTGCGACAGCAGGGACCGAGCCGGGAATTTGATAGTCCGAGGCATTGCCGCCACGAAGTTCCCGATTGACGACCTTGACGACATCGGGAAGCGCGTTCGTTTTGCCGACCAGGCCCGAGTCATCGAGTGCTGTCTGAATCGACTCGATATAGGTCAGCGCATCCGGGCGCTGAAAGTACTTCGCCGCAAGCTGCGCTTCCTCAGCCAACAGCATCAATTGCTCCAGCGCATCGATATCGCTCTGTGCATCTGCCGCAAACAGGGCGTCGTCAGTCAAACCGATCAGGGCTCCGTACCAATCCGCTGAATCGCCTGGGTCTTCATCCAGTTGTTTGCGCAATGTGGTGGCGGTTTCACTCTGCAGGTCTTCCAGCAGCGCGTCAGCTGCGACCTTGAACTTCGGTAGTGCGTTCGCATCGTTGTGCGTGAGCACGAGGAATGCGTCGTAGGTCCCGGCGAAGTGTTCATTCAACACGGCATCGGCAACACGAATCGGGTGATCTGCCTTAAACCACCGGACCGGGTTGTCATTGATCTGAATGCGACTAATGCCCATGACGCTGACCGCGATGAGCAAAACAGCCAGGCCCGTGATCATCTTGCCGCGACGCATGGCAAAGCGACCGCTGCGGCGCAGACTTCGCGCCAGTGGTGTATCAATGTGCGTTGTATCGGATCGTGCAGCCAGCTTGTCGAGCGAGGCAGGACTCATGCGCACGACATAGGCAGGGATCAACACGATCGTCAGAACAAAGGCGAGCAGGATGCCGAATGCGACGAATATACCGAAAATCTGCACCGGCGGGATCGGCGTGAGCAATAGAGAAAGAAAGCCGACAGCTGACGTGAGCGACGTGAAGAGCATCGGCGTGAACAGGTGACCGACGACTTTTCTGACCGTCTGTTTGGCATCATCACCGCGCCGATAAGTGTCCGCGAACTCGGACATGATGTGTACGGAATCCACTACGGCAATCGGCATCAGGAAGATCGGAATCATCGAGCTCATGATGTGCACGGTGAAGCCGAAACCGATCATCAGCCCCATGCTTATGATGACCGTCGCCATTGCGACCAGCATGGGCGCAACGACCAGCGGTGCACTACGGAAGAAATACAGCATCAGGAGAAAGATCATCAGTCCGGCAAGTGGCGCGGAAATTCCCATCTGCACGAACATGTCGTGGCCGAAAGTATCCTCAGCAACTGGCAGGCCGGTGATGTGATAGTCATCACCAGACTCGAGTGCATCGGCGAGCTCACGAATTTCCAGCGACAGCGGATAGCTCAGATCCTTGCTCGCGATCGGCACATAGATGGCTGCAGCTTTGCCATCGCCAGAGATCAGGGTGTCCTGCAATAGCGGCAGCCGACTGACTTTTTGTTGAATTTCTTCAGTCTGAGCGGCAGTCGTCGGTGCATCGCGCATCATCCACTCAAAGCGAATCGTCCCCGGTCCTTCCTGGCCGATGTTGTCAGTTACAGCAAGAGACATGAGGTCGGGCGCGATCACGCCGTCCAGCTGCAGAATCGCGTCAGTGAGTCGGTGCAGTGCGGTGAGCGATTCGACGTTATAGATGCCGTTCGGATGCGCGGTGTTAACAATGCCAACGACGATCGCGTCGTGCAGAGTAAAACGATCCTCAACCGTATTGTGAAACAGTCGATCAGACTGGCTTGCCGACAGCATGTTCTCCGGGTCTGTATCAATCTCAAGGCGCAGCATTAGCGCCCCCGCGATTGCGACCAGCAGCACGATGAGCAGATAGATTGTACGTGGCCGTTCAGTCGCAAAGTTTGCTATTGATGCTTTCATCCAGACGTATCCCGTAGTCGCTTCGCACCCAGCATTTTCAGCACGGCCTTCTCGTAATAAGGTTCTGTCTTTGCCGCGCGCACTTTGTGTAGAAAGTATTTCTCGTAAGCAATCTTGGCGAGGTGCACCCACTTGCCGCGAGAAGCCCAGTTCGCATTGCGCGGCGGAATCTGTGGCAGGGCGACAAACGCTACGCCACTATCGCCGAAGTCCGCGAGGCAGACGGCATTCCAGGTGCCACGTTGCTCCGCTTCCTTGCCATCGATGGCGTTACTGATGTTCAGTGTTGTTGCGCTAACCATGGACTCGATCATGTAGCCGGTTTTCGGCGCTCCGGTCGGTACCGGCGTGGCACTTACCGGAGGGATCGCAACGCACACGCCCACGGCGTAGATGTTCTGATATTTCGGATTGCGCTGATAGTCGTCGATAAGGATGAAGCCTCTTGGGTTGGTTAACCCCTCAATTTCGGCAACAGCGTCAACTCCCTTGAACGCAGGCAGGACCATAGCGTGTTGGAACGGCCGTTCATGATTCGACTTCTCTTCGCCTGACTCATCCAATTCGACGTAGCGAATCTTGCCATCTTCAACCTCGGTGATCTTCGCGTTACAGGTCCAGCTGATGTGCCGGTCCCGAAGTTCTGATTCCATCAGGCTCTTGGTATCGCCAACGCCGTCCAGGCCCAGATGCCCAACGTACGGCTCAGGTGTTATGAAGTGCATGGGTACCCGATCGCGAATTTTGCGTTTCTTTAATTCGGTGTCGAGGATAAAGATGTACTCATAGGCGGGACCAAAACAGGATGCGGCAGCAGCAGCGCCGACAACTACGGGTCCGGGGTTTGCGACCAACTCCTCAAAGTTTTGCAGTGACGCTCCGGCGTGACCGGTCTTGCAGATGGATTGTGTATAGCCATTCTCCGGTCCGAGACCTTTGACCTCGTCGAACGCAAGCTTTGGACCGGTCGCAATAACGAGGTAGTCGTAACTGATGCTCGTGTCGTCGTTGAGTTCGAGCCGGTTGTCATCAGCATGCAGGCGTCGCACACCTTGACTGTAGAACTCGATGCCGTGTTTCTTCATGAGCGTCGGCAGCTCTATAGTGATCTGCTTTTCTTTACGCCAGCCAACAGCGACCCAGGGGTTTGATGGAGTGAACTCGAAGCGCTCGGAATCACCGACGAGGACGATGTCGTGATTCTTACCCAGCTTCTTGCGCAGTTCGTAGACCTGCGAGATGCCGCCGATGCCGGCACCCATAACGACGATCTTTGCCATTTGTTCATCTCCTAAACGGTTGCTTCTGATGAGGTAGCTTAATATATTCCAATAATCTAAATTAGTAAAGAATAAATTATAGACATCTAATTTAGCATCAGCTATATTGACCTCATCGGGTCAGCAACCGGGTTTAATCCGGACCGGACCATTCCAAAAGGACTACTGTGGAAAGTAAGGAAAAACAATCAGCTATGGTCCTTCCGCTGGACGAAATGCGGCTCCACGCGGCCGATGCGGCGGGACTCATGAAGGCGCTGGGCAATGAGAGTCGCCTGATGATCCTGTGCATGCTCGCCGAAGGCGAACGCTCAGTAGGCGATCTCAATGAAATGGTGGCGCTCAGCCAGTCGGCGTTATCACAGCAGCTTGCACGCCTGCGATCGCAGCGTCTGGTTGAGACGCGCCGCGAGTCGCAGACGATCTACTATTCGCTTGCGAAGGGACCAGCTGATCGCGTCATTCATCTTTTGCACGATATCTATTGCGGCACACAGCCACCAACTATGGGAGATACAGACTAATGGAATCGAAATTTGGCTTCGGCAAATCAGTGGGTTTCGCTTTTGACGAGGCGATCGAGAAAGTGACCACCGCTCTGCAAACAGAAGGGTTTGGTATTCTCTCCGACATTGATGTCGCCGCAAAGATGAAGGAAAAGCTTGGCAAGGATATGCCCCGGTATCGAATACTCGGAGCCTGCAATCCGGCGCTGGCGTATGAAGCAATCCAGTCGGTGCCTGATATTGGCCTGCTTCTGCCATGCAATGTGCTGGTTCGCGAAGACGAGGGCGGGCAGGTGTCGATCAGCTTCATGGACCCGGAAAGCGTGCTATCTCTTGTGGATCACCCGGATGTTGAGCCGATGGCCAAAGATGTGCGGCAGCGCCTGAACAGGGTGCTCAACCTGCTCTAAGCAAAACCCCTCGTCAATCGACGTTGGATGGCTAGTCGACTTCCATCAGTAAGTGGTGCTCCAGTGTGTCGATCACTTCGGCTCGACGATCAAGTACACAATCGTAGAGTTGCCAATGTTGAGCACCTCATGCCAGGCGATGCTGTCGCTTGCAAAACGACTTCCCGTAGCCAGGTCAACTTCTCGTGCACCGGCTGAATCGGTAATCCTCACGCGACCACCGGCGATCGCATAGCCGAAATACCGGCTGTGGAAATGGCGCTCATGACCAACAGAAGGTGGAAACGTACACCGAAGAATTCGGTGGTCCGCGTCGTCGTGCAGCTCTTCGCATACAGACTCGCCATTCCAGCCCGCCTCAAGCGGGCCCGGAAGAGGTGGCTGCTCAGCATATGCCCCAGTCATGGTGAGGCATGCAACAGCGGCTGTCACATGCAACGCGGTGCGGATTCCCCGGTAGTGTTCCAACACCTGTACTCCATCAGCTAATTCGATATCGAGTGGCGCGCAAGTCATCAGCGGACGCCTTGTCTCAGCAGCAGCTTGCCATGATCCTGCCGGGCGGTCCTGTACCTGGTCCCGCTACAGATCGACATTGTAAACTACCCTGCCTGCCGCAAAAGCGGGTGAGATGACCTATGAGCGAACAGTCCGACTCGACCATCGTAGTATGAATGCTCGCTTGGGCCCGGACTATGGTTTAAGGGCTACTCCCCTTGAGGCAATGTTTGCTAGTCTCTAGGCGTGAAAACTCGAGAACCGACAAAGGCACGCAAGCGCCAACTGCGCGGCTACGCTGCGCCTTTTCTGGTTCGCGAGCCAATGTTGGTTCGCTTATGTGCTGCACTTGTCGACAACCTCACACTCATCTTGAGAATGACGTTTGTATTTGGATCGATCTGGCTGGTCCAGAACATCCTCGACAACTACGATGCAGGAACCAATGGTGAGACCATGATCGCCGCCGAACGAGAGGCCGGCGCAGCGGACGAGCAGGATGCGGAACTACCTCCGACAGAGCCCACCTTGCTGACCGACGGTGTGAAACTCGCACTAAACTGCACGCGCACAGATTTCCGCAACGCGCACTACGAAGAATGCAAAGTTGAAGATTCCGAGATTTACAAGCGAACGGCGCCGTCAGACGATGAGACAAGTCAACTCAAACAGCCTTCGCGAACAATGTACGCCGACCTCGCGCTGAATACACCGATCGACGAAGCCTGATCGACGCACCGACAACCGCTTCCCTCAGTAACATTAGACCTTGTCTCCGGCATGTCTAATGCCGACGCGGGAACTCTGTTCTGGCGTCGACATGAATGCGCCGGTCCTGCTGCTGTAATCAGTCGTACAATCGATACTCGCGTTGCCGAATTCAGCCGTGAGCTCGAGCAAAATCCAGCGCATCCAGAGCACATTATCACGGTGAGAAAATCCGGCTACCACCTGGTCGTTGAGCCACAGCCGGATCAGTAGGTTTTTCTGATAGGCGTATTTTTGACAGTCACGTTCATTTCCTCGATCCCGGACAACCAGGCGGCTCGGCCGCGGTCTTTGCAGAAAATACCGGGCGTGTATACAGACAGTAGTGCTACTGGACTGCCATATGAACCAGCTGCTCGCAGATGTGCTCGCCAATAGGTATTGCGCTGGTCGCCGCTGGTGACGGAGCGTTACAGACATGCAATGACCTGCGGCTCTTCGCAAAAACGAAGTCATCAATTATCTTGCCGTCGCGGGTAACCGGTTGGGCACGTATGCCTGCCGGAAATGGCATCAGGTCCGTTGAAGATATATTGGGCAGGTACTTCTGAATGCGACGAATGTAAATCGACTTGAACCACGACTCCTGCATTTCATGCAGTCCCAACGAGAAATGTTGCCGGATGACTTTCCAGAAACCCGGGAATCGAATCATCTCTGCGACGTCGCGCGGACTTATTGAGAGTTTTCCATAACCGTCGCGTTGCAGACTCAACACGGCATTCGGTCCGACGATTACCTGGCCGTCAATCCGACGCGTCAGGTGCACACCGAGAAACGGCAGCGCGGGATCAGGAATCGGGTAGATCAGGTGCCGAATCCCGGCGGCCAACTCGGGCCTGATGCTGTAGAACTCACCGCGAAACGGTATCAGCTGAAAGTCCGTATCGAGACCGCCAAGGGCCGCTATCCGATCAGCGAACAATCCCGAGCAGGCCACCAGAAATCGGCTTTCGTAGATTTCGTTGTTTGCGGTTACTGCTACGTATTCTTCGTGCTCTTGAATATCAGTTACGCAAGCGCCGAGTTGAACCTCGCCACCATCTTTGACGAATACCGACATCATTGCTTCGCAGACCAGACGATAATCGACAATGCCAGTATTGGGGGAGTAGATCGCGCTCTCACCGAGGATGTTCGGCTCCATAGCCTGCAGTTGTGGCTTACGTATCAATTCTGTCGCGCGATCGTTCTGCTGGCAACGATCGAATAGCTGCTCCATACGCTCCACTTCAATCTGATCAGTCGCTACGAGCAACTTGCCGCATTGCTTGTAGGGAATATTGTGTTCTTCGCAGAAGCGCATGGTCGCGACCGCGCCACGTTGGCAAAAGTCAGCCTTCAGGCTTTCGGGCCGATAGTAGATACCTGCGTGAATGACACCGGCATTGCGACCGGTCTGGTGCAGGCCTGCTTTCGACTCCTTTTCGAGAACAAGGATTCGGGCAGCGGGCTCGCGCTGTTTTAGTTGCATCGCTGTAGACATTCCGACGATGCCGCCACCAATAACTATGAAATCATACAAAAGCGGTCGCAGAAATTGGCCAGGAAAGTTCAACAGTAGCGCTATGCGGGTTGCGCGGCAAATTCGCGTGCGACCCGCAGTTGGGTCTGCCGTAAGCGATCATACTGATTGCAAATACAGCAACCAAAGCAGTACTGTCTTGGTATGAAGATATCGAAACGATCGTTCATCCGATTACTCGGACTCGCGGGTGGACTGCTGTCCGCGACGGCCCCACTCGTCGTGCGCGGTGAGGCCGATGCGGCGGAGAAAGGCAAGGCCAGGCTCTTGCAGGGCCCGATGTTAGGCGCAACCACAAGAACATCCGCGCGAGTCTGGCTGCGGGCGGCGGATGGCTTTGAGGCGAGAATAGAACTCAGCGAGAGCGAGGACTTCCAGCAAAGCTGGCAAAGCCAGTCGCACAAACTGCTGGCGGCGGATGACTTCGCAGCCGCCATTCTGATTGAAGATCTGTCACCGGATACAGTCTACTTCTACCGAGTTTTGCTGGAGGGTGAAACGCCTGCGTACACGCCGGATTCAGTATCGCTAAGTTTTCGAACGGCTCCAGCAGCGATGGCAGCGTTCTCGGTGGGTATCGGCTCCTGTGCCCGAGCAGCAGAAGATCCTCAGCAACTGATTTGGGATGCAGCCATACGTCGCGACCCGGATCTCTTTATCTGGTTGGGCGACAATATTTACGGTGACTCTCCGCGGGCCGAAATTCTCGCCGACGAATACCAGCATCAACGCAGTATTGAACGATTCGTGCCGTTTGGTCAGCGCACCTCACAACTGGCAATCTGGGACGATCATGACTTCGGCTTGAATGACGCTGACCGGACGTTCTCCGGGAAGTTTGACGCCCTGGACGTTTTCAAACGCTATTGGGCGAACCCGGCTTATGGAGATGACCAAACAGCCGGAGTGTTCTTTTCTCACAGTTATGGCGGCGTGGATTTCTTCTGCCTCGACGTGCGCTTCCATCGAGACCCCAACGACGAGGCTGATCGCGCGGGCAAGACAATGCTGGGCGCAGGTCAAAAGGAATGGCTCAAGGAGGGCCTGCGGCAAAGTAAAGCACCATTCAAGATTTTGCTGTCCGGAAGCGGGTGGACAGAGGCAAAAGGAGCCGGCGGCGATAGCTGGGCTTCGTTCCTGCAAGAGCGTGACGAAATCTTCGAGTTTATTCAACAGGAAGAAATCAACGGCGTTGTGCTGATCTCCGGTGATACGCATGTTGCTGAGCTCAATGCGATACCGCGCTCTGAGCAGGGTGGCTACGATTTGTACGATCTTGTGTCCTCTCCTCTGGCACAGGATACGTCGGATAGTTGGATGGAGCGGCGGCCGGAACGACGCATACGCCAGGTCTATTTCGGCGGCACGAGTTTTGGCCTGCTTTCATTTGATATGACGGCGGACGATCCCATTCTGGAATACAACGCAGTCAACTACATCGGCGAAGAAGTATGGAAACCGTTTCGCGTTCGTGCGTCAGAACTCGTAAACGGTGTGTCAACCTGGGAACAGAAAATGGACGAGTTGTCGCTTCTACGCCATGAAAACTCAAAAGACGGTGGCGAGTACTATGCATTGCTGCCCGGAGCAGCAAATTAGGCGTTGCTGTTACTCGTGGGGTTTCGCGTTCCAGGCGAACAGGGCAAGTAGTAACGAAGCGACCGACGCGCCGATCCAGAAGAAGAACGCATTGTCGAACTGGTAGGTTGTTACTCCATCAATAGTCGTTTTCGATTGTTCTATCAAGACGCCACTTATCCAGTCCTGCGATGCCGCACCCAGATAGGAAAACAAACCGATAATCCCCTTCACCGCACCCGCGGCACCGGTGGGCATCAAGTCGACGGCAATCAGGCCGGCCAGAAAGACAATCAGTCCACCAACCGAAAACCCAAAGGCAGCCAGCGCAATCGTATCCACCATTAAGAGCCCGGGCGGCGAGTAGTAGAAGAGACACAGGGAAAAGACCAGCAATAAGCCATACAGTAGTGTTGGAATGTTCCGCTTGGCGCCAAAATACTTATCGGAGAGAAATCCGGAGAAGACCGCGCCTATCAAGCCGAATATTGGATATGCGGCCATTGCCGATGCAGCTTCGATAAGTCCGTAGCCCTTACCTTCCTGCAGGTAAAAAATCGCCCAGCTGTTAACCGCATAGCGGCTCATGTACATGCATGCGCTACTTAGCCCGAGCACCCAGACAATCGGCGTCTTGAGCACAATCAACTGCAGCTTACCTACGCTAAGTTCGCTCGGTTTGCCGGCCGAATAGTCTTTCTTGTAGTCCGCGACGTTCGGCAGCCCGTAGGTCTGAGGTCGGTCAGACAGGTTGATGTACATAATGATCGCGACGATTATGCACGCCAGCCCCGGCCCCCAGAAGCCCCAGCGCCAGCCGAATGCATGGACGATCAGGGCGGTACCAACAAAGGTCAGACCCTCACCGATGTTATGTGCGCCAGCCCAGATTCCGTATCGGGTGCCACGCTCTCTATTGCTGAACCACTGGCACAGAGACACGACACTCGGTGCGGAGCCGATAGACTGGAACCAGCCATTGAATGCCCATAGCGCGGCGAAGAGATAGAAGTTGTTAGCAGCACCGAACGCCAAATTGGCAATTGCGGAGCAGAACAGCGCGACCGACATGAAGCGGCGTATGTTCGCCCGATCGGCCAGAAAGCCGTTGAAGAACTTCCCAAAGGCATACACGAACAATAACAGGGAGCCAATGATGCCCATTTGCTCGACGGTGAGAATACCCTCGTCCAGCATGGGCTTCTTCGCCACGGATAAACTCAGGCGGCAGGTGTAAAAGAAACCGTAGCCCAGGATCAGCCAAAGAAACAAACGCCAGCGTTTGTTCTGGTACAAGCGATTTATAGCACCATCGTCGGTGAGCGGCGTGGCATCAGGTCCTGTGGCGAACCACTTCAGAACACTCTTCATGGTTTGCTCGCTCCAATTTCCGGTATACGGAGTTTCAGAACCTGGCGCTCTTTCTTGTAAATGCCCCAAAGTAATCGTTCATCGCTGGTCCGGTCCCAGGCAATACCCTGACCTTCCACTATCGGAACATGGACGGTGGCAATCCAGGTCAACTCAGATCCGGCCTTCGGGAGTTGCATCACATAAAGCTCGCCGTGGTCATGGCCAGTCAGATAAAGATAGCCGTCGGCTCCCCAGGACCCGCCGGAGTTACTCATGGGCCGCATACGATCGAGGATTTCCAGCGGAATGGTCCATGCCTCTACGACCACGAAGTCGTCATCGAACCTGACTACCTGCGTGTTATTCGTTTTCCCATAGGGTTCGGTTTGGCCGTTCTGTACTTTGTCGTAGTTGGCAAAACCTCCCCACCATTGATCGTCATAGCGATCAAGCCAGGTAAATGAGCCACGGTTCACTCCGAAACTGTGCGACCCAACATGTTGCATGGTTTCGGCATCCCAGACTTCAACCGAGCTCGTCATTGGCGAGAAGGGGTAGTTCGAATGCGACGCATACAGGCGTCCGTCCAACGCCATCAGGCTGTCCATGTGAATCAACGGGTCGCCCTCGCCTGCGCCGGCCCACTCGGCAACGAGCTCGCCGCTGGCCTTGTCGTATTTTGATATTGCGAAATTCGTAACGGGATAGAAGTGCTCGTCGTCGACGGCGACACCCTGTCGGGCATATGGCGCCGCGAATGTCTCGAGCAACTCCGCCTGAACCTCGGGCCGCTCTGCAGCACTGCAGGCGGTGGCGAGTCCAAGCGATACAGCCATGAAAAAGGGAGCCAATAAGGCTCCCAAAATTTCAATCCGTGGACTGGCGGCTCCGATCAAAAGCGCGCGCTCACGCTGAGCTTCATCGTTTGGCCATAAGTTTCTATCTGCGTATTCCATGTTTTCGCACCACCCTGGAACTCTTCCAGTGGTTCATCGTTGATGTTCTGCCATTCAAAGAACGCTGTGTACCGATCGCTGATATCGTAACTCATCTTAAAGCCGCACTGACAGTCGCAATTGCCTTCGTTGTCCTCTCGACGACCGTTCTTAGGCTGTATCTGTTCGCGGCTCTCGTTATTGCGGCATTTGGCTTCGGTGCCAGTACCGGCATGCCACTGGACTCGTTAGTTGCGGCAGTCAATAGCGGTGTCTTCAAGCCACGCGAAAACGACGTAATGCGTATGGATAAAGCACTGGCCGACGCATTTCGAATCGAGATTCTCCCGCACAACGCGAATAGCCGAGTTTGTACCTTCGCGTCGCTGCACTTTTGCGCAGCAACACCAAACGCCACGCTTTTGGAAATCAGCGGCTCAGAGAAGCCGGTATGGGATGAGCTGTTCTTCGGCACGGCCGTCAAATACAACGGTGGTTTCGCCGAACTGCCTGATGCGCCTGGGCTTGGTATCGACCTGAACGAAGCCGTTGCCGCGAAACATCCCTTCGTGGAGAAAGACTGGCATAGTCCGCAATTTTCGGACGGCGCAATCAGCGACCGCTAGAAAGCAGGGCGTCAGGCGCAACTCACTACGTCAGAAAATAGAAGACTAATGGCGCAGCCATCCACAGAGTTCCCTTTATAAAGAAAAACCAGAAGCCAACTTTGCCCGCCTTCTTTAACCACGCGCGCAAGTCGATTGAGTCGGAAACAGTCATCGTCGTGTTCATAACATTTCTCCAGAGATAAATTGTGCGGGACCGGCAGCCGATCTGCTGCCGACCCCGCACCTGGGTTTTTAGGTGCTCGGTTGCGCAGCAGGTTTCTTAAACAGGCGACCAATAGCCGGGATCATCATCGGTACACGTTTCTTGTATTCCTTGTACTCGGGGTGCGCGACCTGCAGGTCACGTTCTTCCAGTTGAATCGCGATCAGGATGTACAGCGTCGTTACGACCGCGAAAAACAGGTGAGCGATCGTCATCGTAGGCGTTGCCCAGAACACAAAGGTCCAGCCAACGTACAGCGGGTGGCGGACAATTCGATACAGAATGGGCTGTTTGAAGACAGGCGGCTCGTACTTAACGCCACGCGCAAAGCGCCAGGTTTGCCGCAGGCCAAACAGATCGAAGTGGTCAATGGCAAAAGTGCTGGCGAGCACGAGTGCCCAGCCAAAACCGTAAGCAATGTGCAGGGCCATTCTGGCGCTCGAATCCTGAAGGTTCCAGACTATGCCGCCCATGGGTTCCCACAGCACGAACAGCAGGATCAACGCGAGGCTCGAGAACAATACGTAGGTGCTTCGTTCCGCTTCCGCGGGGATAATCCTCGTCCAGGCACGCTTGAAAAAGGGTCGCGCCATGATGCTGTGTTGCAGGGCGAACACCGCGAGCAGCAAGGTGTTGATAAACAATGCGGTGCTGAGTGAAACCGTGGGTATCGAGTCAATCGATTTTGGTACGATCAGGTTGCCGATAAAGCCGATGGCATATAAGAAAGTGGCGAAGAAGATGGCATAGCAAATGATGCCGTAGCTGAGGGTCGCAAAGCGCTTCATGATTGTGTCTCCAGTTGAATTTTCGTTAACTTATTGAAAGAAGTGTGTTTTTGTCTGTGGAGCCAGTTTGGTGAAAGCAGGCGCCGGAGTCGTGACCGCCGCCTGACCATGCCCTGACGATCCAGTGACCAGGCCCAAAAAAGGGGATGAATGTCTGATTCGGCCGATAATCTGATTCGATTCAATGAATTTGAGCTCGATATCGCGTCTCGCGAGCTACGCTCAGGTGGGACAGTTGTATCGCTTGAGCCGCGTGTCTTCAGCCTGCTCGTGTACCTGTACGAGCACCGGCGGCGGGCGGTCGACAAGGACGAGATACAAGATGTCGTCTGGAAGGGCGTCATTGTCAGTGAGACCGCCCTGACGCGGGCCATCATGAAGGCACGTCGGGCCGTTGGTGACAGCGCCGACAAACAAGCCGTCATCCGAACCGTGCATGGCCATGGCTATCAGTTCGTGGCTGCGCCTGTGCAGCAAGCAGCCGTTGCGAAACCGAACGAACGTGCAGCAAGATTCGCAACACCAAGGATATTCACGGCAGCAACGGTGTTGGTGCTGGTCAGTTTTATTATCTATCTATGGCCGACATCGGGCTCGGGCGAAGCCGTTCGACTGGCGATCATGCCGGTACAAAACGCAACCAACGATGCGGAGTATGACTGGGCGCGTCTCGGTCTGATGGGGTTTGCCAATGACCTGATCAGTGACAACGCCGAAGTCAGCATCCTTGCGGCATCAGATGTCATTGCCTATGCAGAGTACAAGGCCGCCTCAGAGCAAGGCGATGAGGCCGGCAGCCTGGACGATGATTTCGCCGAGCTTGCGCGAAACTATGGCGCGAATCATATGCTGGTCACAACGCTTGAGCAGAACGCGGGGATACTCCGCCTTTCTTACTCGCTCTACCAACCAGACGGTGGGGTTGAACGCGGCACCATGGTCGGTGCAGAACCGACAGAACTTATGCGCGGCATGATCCGGAGCATAGGAGCCTCACTGGGTACCCAGGCTCGCCCCGTTGGCGAAATAACCGTCATCTCCGAGGATCCCTTTATTAACGCGGCCTATTCCCGCGGCCTGAGTTTTTCTCTGGAGGGGCGTTGTGCAGAGGCGTTGCCGTTATTTGAAATCGTCATGTCCGGAGCGGACGGCGCAGGCCGGGCGCACCTGGAGTGGGCGAGTTGCGCACGTATTCTCGGACAGTGGCAAGAAGCTGAGGCCGGTTTCAAAGAAATACTGGAAGCTACCCCGGCAGAGCCTGCCAGCAAGTTTCGGGCGCAAGCCTACAATGGTCTTGGCACGGTTTACCTGCGCACGGGTCGCGGCGATCTGGCCCGAGAAACGCTCCGAACCGGTCTTGGCGAGGCGGTCGCCGCCGGCGACCTCGAACTGCAAGCCAAACTCCAGCATTCGCTGGCGATCGATGCAAAGAACCGGCGTGAATACGATGAGGCGCGTGAGCTTTTGGCCAGGTCGACACTCGCCTACACAGAGGCTGGCGTCGGTATCTTGCCAGGCCAGTTGCCAGCGGCGCTTGCGAACATCGACATGGGTGAAGGCAAGCTTGATCAGGCCGATAAGCATCTCGCACAGGCACTGGCTATATTCAGGGCACTGGGTGACCGGCGCAACGAAGCTATGATGTTGAACAACACCGGTTATCTTCGTCGCTTGCAGGATCGACCGGAAGATGCGGAGCCACTGCATCTGCAGTCACTGGCCATTCGTCGTGAGATCGGGGATACCGTCGGTCAGGGTCGTATCCTGGGAATGTTGTCGACCATTTACGAAGAAAGTGGCCGCATTGATGAGGCCCGCATTGTCGCTACCGAAGCCTATGAAATCGCCCGCGATGCAAACGACCGCTTATTCATGGCGACGGGACTGGCACAACTCGCTGCCGTTGAAAGCACGGCCGGCAATCTTGACGAGGCCAGGCTCGCCTATCGCGAGTCGAAAGAGTTGTTCGATGAGATCAACGACTACTCGCGATCCGCACAGGTGACGATACGTTTGGCATATATTCACTTACAGAACGGCGATTTCGCGGCGGCAGACAAGAGTGCTCGCGAAGTTCGCGAAATCGCGTTACGCGAGGCAATGCATGAGCCGGCGGTCGAGGCGATGGTGTTGAGTGGCGATATCGCCAGTACCGAGGGGGACTCGCTGCGCGCAATATCGTCCTACAGGGAAGCGTTGCAACACATGGATCAATCCGGGTTCGTCGCCAGAAAAACTAATACCGTCATCAAACTGGCCAATGTCCTGATGGACCAAGACGATCTTGCGGGTGCACAGGCGCTGATCGGCTACCTGATCGAGGAAGGTAATACTGCCGCGAGCCTCAAGCTGCGGGCGCGGCATGCGTTCATGCAGGGGGAGGTCGAGCGGGCCGTGAGTCTGCAGGAGTCAGCTTTGTCGCTGGCAGCGGATGGATGGTCTGAAACAGACGCCGAAACGCTCGCGAGGTATCAAGATGCGCTTCGCCGGCAGACCGCCGACAATACTTAATGGTCGCAGTCGTTTTCCCGGAGCATTGTCGATCGATACCGTGGTGCCCCAGAGTTGCTACGAGCAACATTCGTCGTTGTCACAGGTGTTCTTATCCTCCGGGCGGCGTTAGACTTTCGGCGGCAGAAGAATTGGCCGCGCCGGAGCCTTTAGAAGAACCTAACCGTTAAAGTCGCAACAAAGAGTAGATTACATACCATGATAAATACTGATGTCGTTATCGTCGGGGCGGGTCCCTGCGGCCTGTTTCAGGTCTTTGAGCTTGGCCTGCTTGGCCTGAAGTCAGAAATCATAGATTCTATCCGCCAACCAGGGGGCCAGTGCACGGAGCTCTACCCTGACAAGCCGATCTACGATATTCCGGCGATTCCGAAGTGCACCGGCGAAGAGCTGACCGATGGGCTGCTGAAGCAAATCGAACCTTTCGAGTTCGGCATGCATCTCGGCGAAGAGGTGACCACGGTCGAGCGTCAGGACGACGACACATTTATTGTTGGTACTAGTGCCGGGAAGCAGTTTCATGCCAAGGCCGTTGTCGTCGCGGGAGGTGTCGGGTCTTTTCAGCCGCGCGCGATCAGAGGGGCTGGCGTTGAGAACCATGCCGGAACATCGTTGCACTACAGCATCAAAGACCCGAGTATTTTCTCGGGCAAGAAGCTCATCATCTTCGGCGGCGGTGACTCTGCCCTGGATTGGGTGATCGAGCTTGCCGATAAAGCAAGTCATATCACGCTCGTACATCGGCGCGATGAGTATCGAGCCGTCGAGGCATCCGTAAAGAAGATGCGAGCCCTTGCAGAGGCAGGGAAGATCGATGTTCACGAGAATTCAAAGGTCACCGAATTTGTCGGTCCCGAGGGCGAGCTAACGGCAGTAAAGATCGCGAACAAAGAAGGTGAGGTTACTGAGATTGCAGCAGACAGCGCGCTCATATTCTTCGGCTTGGCGCCCAAGCTTGGGCCGATCGCCAACTGGGGTCTCGATATGAACCGCAAGACAATCAACGTCAATACAGAGACGTTTGAAACGTCCGAGCCCGGCATCTATGCGATAGGCGATATCAATCACTATCCGGGCAAGAAGAAATTGATCCTCTGTGGCTTTCATGAGGCAGCACTCGCGGCGTTCGCTATCAAACAGCGCGTCGAACCAGATAAGAAGGTGCACGTTCAATACACGACGACGAGTCCGATCATGCATGAGCGTCTCGGTGTTGACGAATAGGCGAGCATCTACCACTTGGTGGAGGGTGCGCGATTCAATCGATGCGCGGGTATTCTGTTGGCGTTAACAGGATAGTGACCTAGAAGGCCAGGCGAAGAGAGGGTTGAATCTGATTCTGTCTATGCGTATCTACGTCTGCTCGTGCTGCATATTTTTTCCAACTCGAAACGATATCCACTACCTCGCCGACAATTGTTGCGGCGCGCCCGCGCTTCAGTAAGGCGCCCTTGGCACAGGTATCGAAGTCATCCTGTGTGAATTTGTCGCGCTTGCCATTCAGCGTCATTTGGTGGGAGTTCGTCCAGGCCCCATCGGGGTTAAAGCTGTAGGTCATGTCAAACGCCGGGGCGAGTGACCAGTTGCCCGCTTTGTCCATCAGGTACGCGATGTTCTTGACATGATCATCCTGATTTCGACCGACGATATTGAACACCATACGACGAAACAATTCTTCAGTAGCACTCATTGGCAGGCCAAGCTGGCGGGTAACAAATAATGCCTGTTCGTAAGAGTGCGCGCCGGCGGTGTTGAAGTCGAAATGTGCGAGCGAGCCGAGCGACTGCATGTGCAGCTTCTTGCCGCCATCCAGTCGGTCGAATCGGCGTGTCATAAAGTGGCGTCTGCCACCCTCTTCAAACAAGCGACACTCGTTCATTGCTATGCCGCAATCTCTTGCCATCATCGAGTATGCGAACTCTATTGCACCGTAGCCCTCAGGGTCGTCCAGCTCCTTGTCCTTATTGCCGCTGACGCCGTCGAATTTCAACAGCCAGTATTCGAAGCCCTGGTCTGCAGGAACCTGACCGGATCGAACTTCATTGGATTCCGGGTTCCATGCGATGACGGCCTTGGCTCGCGCACCACCGGCAGATGTGCCGACCCGCAATATGTCGGTGAGCGCCTTTGCCTTGTCCGCATCGCCAAAAGACGCATGCAAATCTTGCCGGTGTGTAAGTACATCAGAGGCGAGGGAAACAAGCTGGTCGATTTGAATCTGGCTGGTCTTTCTGGCTCTTGGCCCAATCGCTGGTGCGAACTCCAGTGCGCCCATGCCACGTGCACCGGTGTAACACAGTCGTTCAACGGCGTTGAATGAGTTCGCGGTGCGTCCCTGCGACGCCAGCCAGGCGTCAATTAGTGCATTGCCAAATCGGTCCGGCAGGGAGTCGGCGAGCAAACCCGGAAGCCCGCTAAAGGTCTGTCTCGGCAATTCCGGAAACGAATACACGCGATCAGAGAGCGGCATGACAACCGGTGATACCTCGATGCCGCTCTTACGAAATGCTGAGTCATACTCGAACGATGCAACGGTTTCATCGTCACCCGTTTCGTCGTGACCCAGAGAAACAGCGCCGATAGTCCGGCCCCAAAGTCTGACCTCGGCGACGGTCGTCACGCGTCATCCTTCCACGACCACGGCTTGTCTTCTGTTTTCGAGCCACTGCGTGATGAAGCACGTTGCCTGGCTTTGCCTTTGCGCTTTAGCAGGTCAGTCGGTCGCGGGGCGCTTGGTGGCAACAGAAGATCGAGGCCGGCAAGGAGCTCAAGCGCTCTGAAGATCCGAATCACGCCCGCCAGCTGCGCCGACGCTCCCGCTTCCAGCCGCTCAACGGTCCGCTTCGAAACTCCCGCACGATCCGCCAAATCAGCCTGAGTAAGCTGTAAATTGATCCGCTGCGCGGTAATGCGCCGGCCGAATTCGGCGAGAACGGTTTCATCGTTTAATGAATTAGATATCTTCATAGTCGTCAATAGAGGCGAGTTAATGTAATATTATTGGTTAATTCGTCAATATTGACGAGTTTACACATGAAAATGAGATACGTCAATTCGCCAATACTGGCGAACGATGCGACCAAAGAGGACGGCAGGGCGAAGCGTATCATCGGGGTTTCGATGCGCTTGCCGATCCCCTATTCTGACTACCCTGACGGCGACTGCAGCGCCAGCAAACGAACGAGGCCAACTGGACTAATGAAGCTAAGTACCACAACCGATGAGCGGCGCCTCAAGCAGCCGTTTCGGATTTCTGGCGACGTCTGGACCTCAACCGAGAGCGTGGTCGTCACACTGCAGGATGGGGACCTGGTCGGCAGAGGCGAAGCACAGGGCGTGTCGTACCTTGGTGAAACGCTAGCGACGATGCTGGATCAAATCGCCGCCGTGTCGAAGCGAGTAGAGGGAGGATTATCGAGGATTGAATTGCTCGATGTTCTCCCGAGTGGTGGCGCACGTAATGCGATCGACTGTGCACTCTGGGATCTTGAGGCCAAGCGCAGTGGAAAAAGCATTTGGCAGTTAACCGAAATCATCCCAAAGCCTGTGCAAACAGTCTTCACAATAGGCATTGAAAGTTCGCCAGAGGAAATGGCGAACAAAGCCAGAGATGCCAGCTGTTATCCAGCGCTCAAAGTGAAGCTTGATCAAAATACGCCGGTCGAGAGACTCGCTGCAATCCGCAATGCGCGGCCCGATGCGGTCATAGTCGTGGACGTGAATGAGGGATGGACATTTGCACAGCTACTGCGGGTGCTTCCCGCGTGTGAAGAGCTGGATATCAGCATGATTGAACAACCATTGCCCCGCGGTGCTGACGAAGAACTCGAGGGATTTACATCCCCGGTCACTCTGGCGGCAGACGAATCATGCCTGGATAGCAAAGAGTTGGAACAGGCATGCAGACGTTACAGCATGATCAATATCAAACTCGACAAGACCGGAGGGCTGACCGAAGCGCTGAGACTCGCGCAGGCCGCGAAGGAAAAAGGTTGTAAACTCATGGCCGGTAGCATGGTCGGCACGTCATTGAGCATGGCGCCGTCCTTTGTACTTGCGCAGCTGTGCGATATCGTCGACCTGGATGGACCGTTGCTGCTGCAGGACGACTATCCGGGCGGCCTCAGGTACTCGGCCGGCAAGGTACATATTTTTGATCGAGGTTTTTGGGGTTGATGTCAACATACGCTATATTAGGTCGGAATTTACCTCTGAGAGCACGAAGGACTGTCCACAATGCATAGAATACTCGCCTGTCTGCTTCTACTAATACTGTGGCTGCCTCAGCTCGTCAGCGCGCAAGCCGACGCTGAGAACTCTGTCGACACTGAACGGGCCGTGGATGAACTGGCGGAGTCCATCTTCGTGGCAGAAACCGATCCGCAAGAATTAGAGGCGATCGACGAGATCACCGTCATGGGTGCTCGTTCTCTGATTTTGATGCGACACCAGGTCATGGCTGCCCAGGATGATTTCTATGAGCGCTATAACGTGGTGAACCCCGACGATCGCTACGACATCATCTGCGACGATGAAACTCAAGTCGGAAGCCGTATCCCCATTCGTTCGTGCGTTCCGAAAATCATCAAGGACCTGCGAAGAAAAGCCAATCAAGAGGCCCTGCAGAACGGCACGAGCGCTAACTTCAATAGCAGGATCGTTGCGGGACAGGAGCGGCACTACAAGACCGTCGAGGAGAACCTGAAGAAGTTCGCAATGCAAGACACCACGTTGCAGGAAAAATTGATGGAGTTCGATGCGCTGAGCAAGAAGTATGCTACCGAACGCGATAAAAAATTCGGTGATGACACTGAAGACAAGTAGCGCAACGATGCTATGACGACCATCAATATTAGAGCGGGCAAGCCCGACGACCTGGCCCGCCTGGTCGAAATCTACAACCACTACGTTGTGAACACGCATGCGACCTTCGATACCATCGAACTATTGCCAGCTCAGCGAGAATCATGGATTGACGACTTCTCGAACATCGGTCCTTACCGGCTGTTGGTCGCCGAGAAGGAAGATCAGGTTATCGGCTATGCGTGCAGCTCCCGATTTAAGGAACGACCTGCCTACAACACATCCGTAGAGACAACGATCTACATGGCCGCCGGCGACTGGGGCAGCGGCCATGGAAAGAAGCTCTACTCAGCGTTAATCGACTTGTTGAACGCCGAACCGTCGGTGCATCGGGCCTATGGGGTCATTGCACTGCCCAATGATTCATCGGTCGCTCTGCATGACAAACTGGGGTTCAATCTGGTCGGAACCTGCCATGAGGTTGGTTACAAGTTCGGCAAGTATTGGGACGTCGGCTGGTTTGAGAAAGCGATGCCGAACTAGTCAGTAGCGCTGGGCGCTACTGCACTGATAGCAGCCCAAGCCTCGAACAACGCGCAAAGCTCAGGCTCCGGCGATGCGATAACCGCAATCTCATCGCCAAACTCCAGCATTGAATCATCCGGACCCAGGTACTCTGGCCAGTGTGGAAGCCCACCCGCATTCGGGTCCCCAGTAGCTGCAAACTGTGTCCAATAGCCCATCATCTTTTCCGAGAGTTTGACGTCAACCTTGGTTGTCGTCATGTAGGGATCATGTGTACCAAAAACATAGGGCAATTCTGCGCCATGATAAGCACCCAGTTTTTCGCCACCCGCATCCTGTCGCGCACGTGAGAAGAAGTACATCCATGAGTTTCCGCCGGACTCCGACAATTTTCTGGCTGTTCTTTGCGACGCACAGACATAGTTGTCCGCGGTAATCAGTCGATCCATGGCACGTCTCGGGCTTGCCTCCGAGATGACTGTTGCCAGCGCCTTTTCCGGGTTCAGTCGCTCAAGTTCATGAGCCGTGCGAATTACATCGTCCGCTGTCGCATCAATATCAATGTAGTCGAGCCACTCATCACGGTTGGTTCCCGCCAGCATTTGTAGTTCATCGAAATCGCCTGCTTGAATACTCGACCATGTGGAATCGGTAAATAGTTGATCATCGATAGCGGGAGAATGGTAGTAACTCGAAAAGCCTTCCTCATAAACTCGTAACAGATGCTCAGCCGGAACTCTCTTGAGCCTTTCAAGAGATCCGGTGCCCTCGACGCCCAGGCGATCAGTGAGCGCAACGCCTCGTTCCATCTCTTCTGCAACGGTCGACATTCGCTCGATGCCGTAACCAGCGGTGCTTTGCAAAATCGTGCGATGAATCAACCCGGCTGCGGGCCTGGCAAACAGGATCGCCAGAACATTCTGCGCTCCAGAGGACTCACCAAACAACGTGACTCGATCGGGGTCGCCGCCGAACTGGCGAATGTTGTCCTGCACCCAGCGCAGTGCAGCCAATGCATCCCAAATACCAAAATTGCTGTGCGGTTCATTAGCATCCATCTCAGGGTGCGACAGGAACCCGAAAACTCCAAGCCGGTAAGTGATGCTAACAACGACGACGCCGCGCTCGGCCAGCGCGTGGCCGTGGTAGTTCTTTTCGTAAGACCACCCACTCTTGTTACTACCCCCGTGTACGTAGACCATTACCGGCAGATTTGCATCTGCCGATATTTCGGGCGTCCAGACATTCAGGTAGAGACAGTCTTCGTCGATCTCAAGGTCGGGATAGTAATCTCCCGACGCACCAAATGTTTCCGCCATGTAGCGGTACCAATCAAGTATGCGCATGGGCTGCATACACGCAGCCGCGAACTCCTTTGTTTCGCGCCGCGCCTGTTTCGTCGTGAGTGGCTGCGGCGCTTGCCACCGCAAGTCACCGATGGGCGGCTCCGCGAAGGGCACACCGCGAAATACCGCGATGGTGGTGTTTTCGTGCAATTCGCCAATGAGCAGCTCTCCGTCAACTAGAACTTCTGGCGTACGTGAACACGCCGACACCAAAACAATCAGGAACAGAGTGAGAACGGAACGCACAGCAGTCAAGCGTCGGCCTGCAGGGACTTAACCAGGGACACAGACATCACGACGCCGACCAGCAATATCGGCAGCGACACAACGAGCAATGTTGCTTGCATCACCTTAAGACCGCCTATGAACATCAGAGCGACCGGCATCAGTCCCAGCGCGAAGGCCCAGAATAAGCGGTGCCAGCGAGCGGGGTCATCGCCAGCCTCCAGGTGCAGGGTGGCGCTGGACGCCAATGTATATGACGCGGAGTCATAGGTGGTTGCTGAGAAGATTATGGCGACGATGGCGAATACCCCAATGAAAACGGGGGCGAGTGGCAGTGTTTCAAGTGTCGCAATGATTGCAGCGTTGCCGCTGACGTTGTTCATGATTCCCGTAAAGTCGACGTTGCCTGCAAGCTGCTGAAACAACGCAAAGTTGCCAATAATCATATAGAACACCCAGCTGCCGAGTGAGCCGAGCAGCAACATGCCGAGAATGACTTGACGAATAGTGCGGCCCCGCGAAATTCGCGTTACGAACAAACCAACAAAGGGTGCGTATGCAATCCACCAGGCCCAATAAAAAATGGTCCAGCTTTCGACGAACCCGGAATCGGTGAACGGGTCTGTCCAGAAATTCATACGAATGAAATTCTGCGTCATTAAGCCCAGGCTATTCAGGCTGGTCTTTACAAGAAATGCGGTCGGTCCAACCAGCAAAATGAACAACAACAGTCCGAACGCCAGTATCAGGTTGAGGTCGCTTAGTCGCTTGATGCCTTTCTTAAGCCCAAACCAGACGCTGCCGGCAAACAAAATGACACAAAGCCCGATAACAGCGACTTCCAGGTTGAATCCAGAGTCAATCTCGAACAGCCATGCAATACAGGCCGCAATCATCGGCGTTGAGAAGCCCAGCGAAGACGCTGCGCCGCCGATCAGCGCGACCATAAAAAGGAAATCGATGCTTCGCGCCAGCGGCCCATGTTCGCGGCCCTGCAGAAACCAGTTACAGCTGACGCTAAAGCGCAGAATGTTCATCTTGCGGACGTAATAGGGATAGGAAATCGCGATCGCGGGCAAACAATAAAACGCCCAAGCGGTAAAGCCCCAGTGAAACAGTCCGTAGGTTGACGCCCATTCGGCCGCTTCCGTACTGCGCGCCTCTGCGCCAAACGGTGGGGAGTCGTAGTAGTACGCCCACTCTGTCGCACACCAGTACATGAGTCCGGCACCAACGCCGGCGCAAAATAACATCGCGACCCAGCTGAGCTGGCCAAACTCCGGCTCACCCTCGCCCAGCTTGACCCTGCCGTATTTGCTGCTGGCCAGCCAGATCAGAAAGCCGATCGCGGCGACGCTCGCCAGCAAATACAAAATGCCAAACTCGCTCGCAATGTAGTCGTATACGGATTGCAGCCTCGCCTCGGCAGCCTCAGGTGCGACCAGCAGCGTGATACAGACAACGGCAATAATCGCGGCGCATGCGCCGAAACTCGCCCAGTCAATTCTGCTTTGTTCCATCAGGCTCCCCGCAATGGTCGGTTTCTGAATCGTCAGTCTATATTGAGTACCACTGCGCCACGAACCGTACCCTGCTCAATCAACTCATTGCCGGCCGCGATATCGGCCAGCGGCATCGTCGCAGCAATTCTGTGCTGCAATTTGTTTTCCCTGAGCGCGCTGTATATGTCCGCAATCGCAGCGATCTTTGCTGGCTCCGGCATCGCATAGACAATAATGATTCGAATGCTGATGTCTTTGTACATCATTTCAAAGAACGGCAACTTCGGTTCCGCGACTTGAGCAGAGGAATACGTGGCGATAATGCCGCCGATGCGCAGGACTGCTATCGAAGTTGCCAGGTTGGCACCGAACTCAACGTCGACAATTCGATCTACCAGACCAGGTCCAGCCGCTTGCTTAATTGCATCGACCAAATTGTCATCGCGATGGTTGACGATATGCCGGGCACCCGCATTTCGACAAGCGTCTGCATCGTCAGGGTTGCTCGCAGTAGCGATGACGGTTGCACCGGCTTGACTGGCCCATTGAACGGCATAGAAACCTACCCTGCCGGCCGCTCCTGTGACCAGAATCGTCTGGCCTTTGACATCACCATCGGCGAACACACAACGATGCGCCGTCATGGCCGGAATGCCGAGGCAAGCGCCGATGTCGAAGCCTGTATTATCCGCGAGCTTCGGCGCGCGCGAGTCATCAATTGCGACGTATTCGGCCGCGGTGCCGAAGCGACGCCCGTACTGAGCCTGGTAAATCCACACGCGCTCGCCAATTCGAGCCGCATCGACGCCGTCACCAACCGCTTCGATAACGCCAGCTCCGTCGCTGTTCGGAATGACCAGGCCGGCATCCAGCAAGTTAGGGAATGATCCGGCGCGTTTCTTGACGTCGGAGGGATTGATACCGCTTGTGTGCAGGCGAACCAGTACCTCGCCGTTGCCAGCGACCGGGCTGTCGAGCTCACCAAGTTGCAGTACATCCTTCGCCGGGCCAAACGTATCGAACCATGCTGCACGCATGTAACTATCTCCAGAATTTTGTGTGACTCAATCGAGCCAGTTTGACAGACCTTCTGTGTGGCCATCAACGGCAATGGACTGTCCGGAGATTCTTGCGGCTTTGTCTGAGGCCAGAAACACAGCCATGTTGGCAACGTCGTCGGCCGATACAAAGGTGCGCAGCGACGTCTGACGAAGATAAGTGTCCCTGATCTGCTCTTCAGGCAGGCCACGTTCAGCGGCATCCCGCTCAATCACCCCTTCAATCCGTGGGCCACCTACACTGCCGGGGCAAATCGCATTGACCCGAATTTTGCTGGTACCGAGCTCCATAGCCCAGGTTCTGGTGAGCCCCACCTGCGCCCACTTGCTGGCCGCGTAAGGCGAACGCAGTGGATACCCATGCAGCGCTGCCGTGGACGCTATGTTGATGATCGAGCCGCCACCGGCCTTCTTCAGCAACGGCACGGCCAGTCGTGTCATGTAGAAAAGACCGTTTAAATCAACGGCAATACACTGATCCCAATCCGCGATATCAATGTCTGCAACGCTGGCCGTTGGTCCGGCGATGCCGGCATTATTAATGAGAATATCGAGCCGGCCGTAGTTCTCGCCAAGATCGTCGAAGACCGTTGCGACCTGCGGTGCAGCAGCGACATCTGCGACTGTCGCTGTTGCGGCCGGATTTGCCGCGAGAAAATCCGCGATGCTGCCGGCCGATGTGTCGCAAATATGCACAGCATATTCCTCGCGAAGGAAGGCTTCGGCCATGCATCGACCGATGCCGGAAGCGCCACCGGAAATGAGAACGACCTTTTTGTCAGCGGCCGCTGTCGTTGTCATAGTCTGCTCCGCATGGATTAACACACCGTTGTGAAAGGGAGACCGGAATTTGTCGCTACAAGGATACCGTCGCAGCTCTCTGCACTGATCTTTCGCCTTTTGCTCCGGCCGAGAAATATAGTTTCGCTCACGGCGCCAAATTCGTCCAATCGTATGTGCATGTTCGCTGCTGAGCGCTCATTACGGTGGTTCGGAGGAAAAAGCTCCGGTATCGTGGGTATTATTACGTCACCTTGCCTGTGGAAATTCAACAACCCGTGCCGAACGATCAAAACAACAATATTCTGCGGTTGTGGAAGAAGCATGCTCCGGGGGCGCGCGCTGACGTCAATGCGAGTGATGGACAGCGCCTGGTGAGTGCGCAATCGATTCGCAACGCAACGCTGGCTGCGTTGATTGTGATCGTCATTTTTGGTGGATGCTGGGCGGTGTTGTCAGATCTGACCAATCGCGTTTGGCCCTGGATGACTCTGTTACTCGGCATTCTCGTTGGAATCGCCGTCAGGCGCGTGGGCAGGGGTATCGATTGGCGCTTTCCATTGCTGGCAGCTGTGCTTGCGATCATGGGCGCGTTGCTAGCGAACATCATGGTTGCCGCAGTGTTGCAAGCGAGCGAAATGGGCATATCTGCTTTTCAGGTGCTACGTTCCGTAACCGTGCTCACATGGCAGGATTTTTTCAGCGAGGTGATGACGCCAGCGGATCTTGTGTTCGCAATATTCGCAGCCGCGATTGCGGCGTTCTATGCCAACCCCAAGCTGAGCAGGGATGACTTTCTTGCGCTGAAGTTATGGCAGCAGGGTCAAGAAAATGAGTGAGCTCACGCAACTATTCGGCGACTCGATTTCCGGCAACTGTTACAAGTTGCAACTAGCCTGCGCGCAGTTAGGGCTTGAGCACGACTGGCACGAAACAGACATCATGGCGGGTGAGTCGCGCAGTGAGGCGTTTCTCGAGATGAACCCGAATGGCAAAGTGCCACTCGCAAAGCTGCCAGACGGACGTTGTTTGGCGGAATCGAATGCGATCCTGTCTTACCTTGCCGATGACAGCGAGCTGGCGGGAGTGGGCCGCTACGGCAAAGCCTGTGTCTTGCAATGGATGTTCTTCGAACAGTACAGCCATGAACCCTACATCGCGACATCACGTTTCATCGTGCAGTATCTTGGCAACCCGGCGGATCGGCAGGCCGATCTGGAATCAAAGCGCAGCGGCGGCCACAAAGCGCTATCGCTTATGGACGGGCACCTTGCCGGCCGCGACTTTTTCGCGAACGACGCCTACAGCATCGCGGACATTGCGTTGTACGCCTACACGCACGTGGCGCATGAAGGTGGTTTTGACCTTGGTAATTACGCAAACATCGCTGCATGGTTGATGCGGGTCCAACAGCAGGAAAATCATGTGCCGATGAAAGTGCGCAAGTCGTAGAGCTACGATCGTTATGCTCGTGGCCTGCCCATTCAGGCAGGCATCAACAAACCGTTCTTCGGGTCAATCGCCTTGCCCTTCAAGGATTGCAGTTGGCGCGCGACCAGTGATTCGAGTTCATTGACGGCATTGACGATGCCAAGAAAGTAGGGTGGCTTGCGGCGCAGTAGCGCCCAGTTGCCGCCTTCAATCACGCGAACCAGGTGTGCGATGTTGACCCGGATAGCATCAACATAGGGATTTTGTCCGTCGTACAGGACTTCGATGTAGCGATAGGACCGGTTGAACTTGAGCTGCAGACGCTCACGCATTACCTGCTGATAGAAAACCGGTGTTTTCTTGAGCAAATCCATGCCGGACTCATAGCGCACCATGTACTCGCCCGGGCTTGCGTTCTCGACCGCGACACCACCGACGACAAACTCCTGGTACAGGCGATCACGACATTTTTCGAGGTAGCAGCGATCTGCCATTTGGGCGATCAGGTCCGCAGTGCCGATCAGGTGACCGCAAATGATGTCGCGAGGATCATCAAGCTCAATCTTATCGAGGTCGAGCTCATAGCCCGTAAAATGCACAATCATGCTGCTAACAGCGACGTCTTTCGTCAGGCCAAGGCTGGGCAAATAGCGGCGCAGGAAATCGGCGCTTCGCGAGACGTGATACAACGTAAATTCCGCGCCGTTAGAAAAATCCTTGTCGCGTTCTTCATGCCGAATGTAGCCGGAGTCGTGGAACAAAGACGTAATGATGGCCATCTGTGCTCGTTTGGAGCCGAGGCGCTCCGCGGGCTCTACGCTGCGTTCGTAGCCAGCGACCAGGCGGGCGAGGGCCAGCGTCATATCGAGCGTGTGCTGCACGTCATGATAGGTTGTGTCGCAGCCCTTGTAGCCGGGATATCGACCCGTAAAAAGGCGCTCGAAGTCGTAAAAGGCGAGCCAGAGTTTGTCGAACGAAGCGCCCGGAAAAACCCCTGCGAACAGATCCTGCACGGCATCGCGCACCGCGGCCGGGTTACTGACCTGAACGGTATTCGTGACGTCGTACTCGTTACGTCGATCCTGCGACATAATTCTCTTCTTATTCTTATGCGTCGCTGCGGAATCCGCACCGTGCGTGGGGCCAATCAATGCCGGCGCTCCTGGCCGAGTTCTTGCTGGCCCGCTGTCAAATGGTTGAAAGACAATAATACACGGCAGACTATTTCGGTACAGACCGAATACCGACAATATGTCACATTGATCAAAGCTCGAACTCGGCTATCACTGGTGTGTGATCCGATGGCCGTTCCCAGCTTCTCGGTTCCTTGTCGATGTAGCTCTTGCGACATACTTCGGTCATGTCCTGGCTGGCCAGTATCAGATCGATGCGCAGGCCGGCGTTACGCCTGAAGCCGGCGGCCCGGTAATCCCACCAACTGAAACTCTTCTCCGGCTGTTCGAACAGCCGAAAAACATCGGTCAGTCCCAATCCCTTCAGGCCTTTCAGTGCCGTACGCTCGAGCGGACTGCACAAGATATCTTCTCCCCACTTGGCCGGGTCGTGCACATCCTCGTCCGCTGGTGCAATGTTGAAATCTCCAAGCACGACAAGGCGCGCATGCTTCGCCAGTTCGTCGCGCATGAAACCCTGCAAGGCTTCCAGCCAGCTCAGCTTGTATGCATATTTTTCAGAACCCACCTCGGAGCCATTCGGAATATAAAGGTCTACGACTCGAACGCCACCGATGGTGGCGGCCAGAATGCGTCGTTGCGGGTCCTCAAACCCCGGGAAATCAGTGACAATATCTATTGCTTCAGATTTACTGATAACGGCGACACCGTTATAGGTTTTCTGTCCGCTGGCAACGGAACGATAGCCAATCTCTGCCAAAGCATCTGTCGGGAACACCTCAGTGACCTGTTTGATTTCCTGCAAGACCAGAACGTCCGGGTCGTTTGCGTTCAGCCACTCAACGACGTGCGGCAGTCGGACCTTGAGCGAGTTGACATTCCAGGTTGCGATTTTCATGTTCAGGTTATGCCGCTCTGTTGTAGCAACGCGTCGATAGTCGGCTTGCGTCCGCGGAACGCGACATAGGCTTGCATAATGTCGCAACTGCCACCAACTTCGAGAATTTCACGGCGAAACCGCGTTGCTGTTTCGAGATCAAATATGCCGGCCTCTTCAAAGGCACCAAACGCGTCTGCAGCAAGCACCTCGGCCCATTTGTAGCTGTAGTAGCCCGCGGCGTATCCGCCGGCAAAAATGTGCAGAAAACTAAACGCCATACGGTTGTAACCCGGAGTTCGTATTGGCGCCACTTGTTCGCGCACGCTGTCCGCCATCTGCAGAATATTCGAACCAGCAGCGGGGCTGTACTCGGCATGCAATCGCATATCGAACAAGCTGAACTCGATCTGACGCATCATCGCCAGAGCTGCGCCGGTATGCCGGCTTTCATTGAGTCGCTCAAAAAGTTCGCGCGGCAATACGTCACCCGTATCCGCATGCGACGAGCAGCGCTGTAGAACATCGTAGTGCCAGGCGAAGTTTTCCATGAACTGACTCGGAAGCTCAACGGCATCCCACGGCACGCCATTGATTCCGGCAATGCTCGGATAGTCCATACGAGTCAACAGGTGATGCAACATGTGGCCGAATTCATGAAATAGCGTTACGACATCATCGTGCGTCAGCAACGACTGGCCACTTTCGTCTGGCGGTGAAAAGTTACAGACCAGATAACCGACCGGTAGCGTTACGACGCCGTTGAGCTTCTTGCGGTTTATGCACTCGTCGATCCAGGCGCCGCTGCGCTTGCCACTGCGAGCAAACAAGTCGGTGTAGAACCCGCCGACCAGCTCGTCAGCTTCATTTCGAATTTCGTAATACCTGGCGTCGTCATGCCAGAAAGAAATTCCCTGTGCAGATTGCAGATTGACCCCATACAAGCGCTGCGCAAGCTCGAACAGACCGGAAATAACGGTTGCGACCGGGAAGTATTGTCGCAACTCCTCATTGGAAATCGAATGCTTGGATTGCTTTAACTTCTCCAACCAGAAGCTGAGGTCCCAGGGTTCAAGGGCAGCTCCAGCGCACTCGGACAGCTCTGCCAATTCTGCTTCGGCTGCAGCACGACTGCGATCGGTGAGCTCGCGGAGAAAGTCGCTGACCGCATCGGTTGAATCGGCCATCTTGGTTGCCAGCGAGTACTCTGCGTAATTTGCGAAACCTACGAGTTGCGCCGCCTCGTGACGCAAAGCCATGATCGCCTCGATGTTCGCCGTGTTGTCCCATTGACTGTCAGCACCCTGGTCCGATGCGCGCGTTACCCAGGCGTGATACAGGGTTTCCCGCAGGCCGCGATTCTCCGCATGCTTCATGACAGCATCGTAGGTTGGATAATCTAACGTCAGCAACCAGCCCTGACGGTCACGTTTACGTGCTTCCGCCAGCGCGCGAGATACTACCTGTGGCGACAATCCGGCCAGCTCGCCTTCTTGCTCGACATGCGTAACCCAGGCGTCGGACGCGTCCTGAACCCGGTGCTCGAAGTCTGCCTGGGTTGCCGCCAGCTCCTGCATGATCTCCTTAAAACGCGCCTTATCGGCCTCGGGCAAATCGACGCCCGAAAGTCGAAAGTCGCGAAGCGCGTGGTCAATGACACTTCGACGAGCTGCGCCGGCATCATCTGGCAATGTCTCACCGACTGCCGCATAAGCCTGTTGCAGACGAACGTTCTGTGATAATTCCGTGCCATAGTCGGTCAATAGGGGCAGTGCTTCGTTGTAAGCCTCTCGCCAGCCGCCTGAACCCAGCACGCCTTGCAGGTGACTGACGGGAGACCAGGCTCGGGCAAGTTCGTGTTCCATTTCCTCAAGCGGCGTGACCAGTGACTCGAAGTCGGGCGCAGCGCTATGGCTGAGTAACTCGTCGAGCTTCTGACGGTGTGCTGCGATAAGCTCTTGCAACGCGGGCAGGACGTGCCCAGGCGTGATCTCGGCAAATCGAGGCAGCGACGAAGTATCAAGGAGAGGGTTGGTCATGGTTTGGCTGATATCCTTTTCAGGCGCAGGATATTAACACAGGCGCTGGCCAGCCTTGGCACGCCGAATATGAACGTAATTGCAGGAGCAGTTTTTTGAACGAACGATTTGATGTACTGGTGATTGGTGGTGGCAGCGGCGGGATCGCCCACGCACGGCGAGCTGCAGAATATGGTGCGCGCGTGGCCGTGATTGAAGCGGGACGACTCGGCGGCACCTGTGTCAACGTAGGTTGTGTGCCCAAGAAAATCATGTGGCAAACAGCGAGCCAGGCGCATCATTTCGAGCATGCCGCCGACTATGGCTACGACCTGAAGGTCAATGGCCATGACTGGTCGGCGCTTAAGGCGCGACGCGATGCCTATGTGCTGCGCCTCAATGGCCTGTATGAAAAAGGTCTGGACTCCAGCGACGTCAAATACATCGCTGGTTGGGCCCGGTTTATTGATGCACACACGGTCGCCGTTGGCGAGACGCAATACGAAGCAGAGCGCATCGTGATTGCCACCGGCGGGCGACCAACGGTGCCAGAAATTCCGGGTGCAGAATACGGCATTACTTCGGATGGATTTTTTGAGCTGGAGTCGAGACCGCAACGGGTGCTGATCGCGGGCAGTGGTTATGTCGCGGTCGAGCTGGCTGGCGTGCTTAATGGACTCGGCTCCGATACGCGCATTGTCATTCGTAAAGACAGTGTTGTTCGTAGCTTTGACGCCATGCTCGGCGAGCAGTTGATGGAGGCGATGCAAAAACAAGGCGTCGATATTGAGACGCGCGCTGTTCCAGAGTCTGTAGAGAAGACCGATGATGGCCTTGTTATGCATATGCAGGATGGCCGTTCATTTGGCCCGGTTGACTGTCTTATCTGGGCCGTTGGTCGAGAACCGAACACCGATCAGTTGGGGCTGGAAAACGCCGGCGTCGAAATGGATCAGCGAGGCTTCGTTCCGGTGGACAAGTTTCAGCAAACAAATATCTCAAACATATCCGCGCTCGGCGACATGACTGGCGCGGCCGCCCTGACGCCCGTTGCGATTGCAGCCGGTAGACGCATGGCAGATCGTTTGTATGGCGGCATGAGTGGCCGACATCTGGATTATCAGTCGATACCTACGGTTGTGTTCAGTCATCCGCCAATCGGTACGATTGGCATGACTGAGGACGAAGCGCGAGCTGAGTTCGGTGATGACGTGAAGGTCTATACGTCGGGTTTTGTGTCGATGTACTACGCGCTCGGTGATAACAAGCAGCGCTCGGTCATGAAGCTGGTGACGACCGGCGCCGAAGAGCGCATCGTCGGCTGCCACATTATTGGCGATGGTGCCGATGAGATGTTGCAGGGCTTTGCTGTCGCTATCCGCATGGGTGCTACGAAGTCAGACTTCGACGATACGGTTGCTATTCATCCAACGAGTTCGGAAGAACTCGTCACTATGCGGTAATCGACATTTGTTTTAGAACGGGAGCGGTGTCGGGCCGAACGCCGCGCCAGATGTGAAACGACTCGGCGGCTTGTTCTACCAGCATGCCCCAGCCCATTACAGATCGAGGTGCGCCGGCTTCGCGCGCCCAGACACTAAAGGGCGTGGGGGTCAGGCCGTACGAAAGGTCGTAACAGAAAGTGTTTTCTGTGATCGCCGCGGCCGGATAGGGCGGTGTATCTCCTTGCAGTCCGGCAGATGTTGCGTTGATGACGAGATCGTATGCGTCGGTCGCGGGCACGGCGTTGAATCTGCAGGCAGACAATGCGGCAGGGCTATCGAAATGTTCAACAAGGTCTTCAGCCTTGCCAAGGCTGCGATTCGCGATACGCAGGGATGCCGGCTGCATTTCCAGCAAGGGACCAACGATGCCACGCGTTGAACCGCCCGCGCCGAGGATCAGGATGTTGGCACCCTCCAGGTTGAGACCGAGATTGACGACCAGATCGCGAAGCAAACCAATGCCATCTGTGTTGTCACCGCTAATACCACTGTCCTGAAACGTCAGTGTATTGACCGCGCCGGCTTTGCGCGCACGATCGCTCAGCAAGTCGGCGAGTTTGGCGACCTCCTGTTTGTGCGGCACCGTGATGTTGAGGCCCTTGCCGCCGGTGCGCTGAAACTGGCGAACCGCGGTTTCAAGTTTCTCAGGAGACACCTGTAGCAACTCATACTGCATGTTCTGCTGAGTCTGCAGCGCGAACAAGCGGTGAATTACCGGCGAACGGCTGTGAGATACGGGGTATCCCATCACGCCATAGCGATCAATAACGACGGTCTCAGCGGCCATATGGAATGGGTCCGCTGTTCAGTTGCCGGCCAACACGATCAATGCTCAAGATCGACAGTCCCCTTTATTATTGTTTTTGCAGCAGCTTCAGCAGTTTCCTGTTGCTGCGGGTGGCCCAAGTATAACCAGCCTACTGCTCGCCTAGCCAGCGCGCCGCATCGAGTGCGAAATAGGTGAGGATGGCATCGGCACCGGCGCGCTTGATACACAGTAGCGACTCAAGCACGGTTTTGCGTTCATCCAGCCAGTCGTTGCCCGCTGCTGCCTTGATCATCGCGTACTCACCGCTGACCTGATAGGCAAAAGTAGGGACACCGAATTCGTCCTTCACCCGTCGCACTATATCGAGGTACGGCAGAGCCGGTTTTACCATAACCAGATCGGCCCCCTCGTCGAGGTCCATAGCCACTTCACGCAACGCCTCATCGCTGTTTGCAGGCGCCATCTGAAACGTTGATTTATCGCCACCGGCAAGATTCGCCGCTGAGCCAACGGCATCCCTGAAGGGCCCGTAGAAGCAGGATGCGTACTTGGCGGCGTAGGCCAGAATCATCGTGTTGATGTGACCATTTGCTTCCAGTTCAGACCGGATCGCGCCAATTCGGCCATCCATCATGTCCGACGGGGCAACGATATCCGCGCCAGCTTTGGCATGTGACGCTGCCTGGCGAACGAGCATTGCGACTGTTTCGTCATTTAGAACGTAGCCGGAATCGTCGATAATTCCGTCCAGACCATGGGTCGTGTAAGGGTCAAGCGCAACATCAGTGATAACCGCGAGCTCTGGATGAGCCGCTTTGATGGCCTGCACGGCACGCTGCACCAGCCCATCCGGGTTCGCACATTCGGCACCGTCGAGCGACTTGTGCGCGCCATCAATTACCGGAAACAGCGCAACAGCGGGTATGCCGAGGTCAACGGCCTCAGCTAATTGCGCAATGAGACCGTCTATACTGCGGCGACTCACACCGGGCATCGATGGCACCGCTTCGGTGCGACCCTCGCCGTCGAGAACGAACACGGGGTAGATGAAATCTCCCGCCGACAGGGTGGTTTCAGCAACGAGGCGACGAATGGAGGCGGTGCGGCGACTGCGGCGCAGACGAACTTTTGGGAACTGAGCGTGCATACTAGTACTCATAGCTATACTGAATATATACAATAATTGTTGATTTTCCCTGTATTTAGACAGGGATGCCATGTCTGAATCACAGTTTCGCTCTGATTCAGTAATAATAATTAAGCAGGGCGGGTCCTCTGGAATGAACACAAGTGCTGTCGCGCAGGTGCGTCGACAAAGGTTTGACCGCGTTGTCGGAATATATCATCAGGATATGTATCGTTACGCGGCCTGGCTCTGCCGGGACAAGGCAATTGCCGAGGACGTTGTTCAGGAGGCGCTATTAAGGGCCTGGAAGTCGCTGGAAGCGCTGCGCGATGATACGGCAGCAAAGCCCTGGCTCCTGACCATAGTGCGACGGGAGAACGCTCGGTACTTCGAGCGCCGCCGATTGGAGACGGTAGATATTGATAATCTGACCGCATCACAGGCAGCGCTACTGGCTGAGCAGCCGAATGAAGAGCTTGATGAATTGCGCGCCGCAATTTTCGAGCTTGAGGATGAATATCGCGAGCCGCTGGTGCTGCAGGTCCTGATGGGCTATAGCACCAACGAGATCGCAGAGTTGATGGAGCTAAAGCAGGGCGCAGTGCTAACCAGGCTGCACCGAGCACGCCACAAGCTCAGAGATGTTATTGAAAAGCAGGCGGTCTTATGAGCGCCGGAGACGATACAACAGTGAATTGCGAAGACTTCAAGCAAGCAGTAGCAGCAGACCCGTCTTTTGACGGTGCAGCCGCGCACGCGGTGAAATGTGCGGCGTGCTCCGCCTATCAGGTGGAAATGCAGGCGCTTGATCGCAAGCTGGCGAGCGCTATGGCGCTCGAGGCGCCGGGACTGGTAATGCCGGAGTTGCCGCAGATCGATACGACAAACGTTGCCACCTTGCCGAGCAGGCGGGTGACACCAGCGTGGTTTGCTGTTGCCGCCACCGTAGTCATTGCTGCCGTTTTCGGCATTCGGATGCTCGGCACCGACATCCAGAGCGGAGCGCTTTCCGACCAGATTATTGCACACCTTGATCACGAGCCTAACGCATTGCGCGTCACCGACGTGCCGGTATCTGATCAGCGCCTGCAGGCCGTGGTTCCGGATGGTATTGCAGAAATGGATCATAGCGCTGGCCTGATTACCTATGCGCGAAGCTGTGAGATTAACGGCAGAGACGTACCCCATCTGGTTATTCAGGGAGTGTACGGGCCGGTAACGATTCTACTGATGCCCGAAGAGTATGTCGCCGAGGCGTCTGCGATTGAGGGTGATAATATCAATGGCATCATCTTGCCAGTTGGCGAAGGCAGTGTTGCGATCGTAGGTGTGCGTGAAGAGCGCCTCGACACGATTCAGAAAAGAGTATTGGATTCAGTGGCGTGGGATATTTAGTATCCATGCGTTGCTGGTAAATGACTGCCCGGTTTGGGCAACTAACCCCGTAGGAGAAGTTAAAGATGTCGAATAGAAAAGTAATTAAGCCTGTTGCCCTGGCTGTAGGTGCCGCACTCGCAGGTTCTTTCGCGATTGGTAACGTAGCAAGCGCTGATACAGTTCAGAGTCCTTTTGCCATGTCTACGATGAGCGTTGGCTACATGATGGGCGAAACCGAAGGTTCTTGTGGTGGTGACAAGGATGCGAAGTCAGAAACTGAAGGCACTTGTGGTGAAGGTTCATGCGGTGGCGACAAAGAAGGTGCTGGTCATGACAAAGATGCAGAAGCCTCATGTGGTGGCGACAAAGAGGGTGCTGGTCATGACAAAGATGCAGAAGCGTCTTGTGGCGGCGACAAAGATGCAGAAGCGTCCTGTGGCGGCGACAAGGATGCGGAAGCTTCTTGTGGTGGCGACAAAGATGCAGAAGCTTCTTGTGGTGGCGAAAAGTAAGACACTGCTGTCGTAACGACTCGCGGAGTTTGCCGCGGCGTCGTTTCCACAAGCAAACAAATCAGGCCCGTGCGATAAGTGCGGGCCTTTTTTATTTCTGTGTACATAGCCGGATTATTCGTTCGGCGGACGGCCGGGGGTGCTGCTAAACTCGATCGCCCGTAGAGCGAAGGAGGCCAACATGGCTAAGCTGGTAACGCGTTGTAAATGGGCGGAGGGTGTTAGCCTCGATTACATCGCCTATCACGACCAAGAGTGGGGCGTACCTGTCTTTGATGATCAGGTTCAGTTCGAGTTTTTGGTGCTCGAGGGCGCACAGGCGGGACTGAGCTGGTCAACCATACTCAACAAGCGCTCCGGTTATCGGAAGCTTTTTGCAGAGTTCGATCCCGCGAAGGTCGCTCGCTTCACCAACAGGCGTGTTGAGAAAATTCTGCTCGATCCTGCGGTTGTGCGAAACCGGCTCAAGGTAGAGTCGACCGTTGGCAATGCGAAGGCCTTTCTCAAGGTGCAAGAGGAGTTCGGGTCTTTCAGCGAGTACATTTGGGGTTTCGTGGACGGCAAGCCCCTGCAAAACAGATTCAAAGCGGACAGCGACGTACCCGCGACTTCGCCGGAGTCTGATGCGCTTAGCAAAGACCTTAAAAAGCGCGGCTTCAAGTTTGTTGGCAGCACCATCATGTATGCACACATGCAGGCGACCGGTCTGGTGAACGATCATGTCACCGCTTGCTTTCGTCACAAGCCTTGCAAGGCCCTGGCAAAGAAAACGAGCTAGTCTCATGTGGCGATTCGATGTCACTCTCTTGCATTTTTGCCGACGCCATTGGAGTATTCTGTCACTCTGGCAACTGGCTTGAAGAGAGAGGGAAGCAGCATGATTGATGCTCTGGATGACAACCCGTCGATTTCGTTCTGGATTATTGGCGGCGCAGCCTTGTTGTGGAATCTGGTCGGGCTGATGTTCTACTACATGCAGGTTACGATGACGCCGGCGGATTTGGCGGTGTTTACCGAAGCTCAACAGGCTTTTCTACTGAATGCACCGGTCTGGGCGACATCCGCTCATGCGATAGCTGTTAATGCAGGAATTCTTGGAAGCCTGTTGTTGCTGCTGCGAAAAGGCTGGGCTGTACTGTTGTTCGTCGTGTCATTGGCCGGTATCGTGGTGCAGGACCTGCACGCGTTTGTGTTAAGTGACGGTTTGGACGTCTGGGGTTCTGACGCGATTATTCTGCCCGCCATCGTCGCGGTAATCGCAGTTGCGCTGGTCTATTATTCGCGCGCCGCCAAAGCGAGACGCTGGTTGTCTTAGCGGCTTAGCAGAGAAGAGGTCTGTTCGAAGCGGCGCTGATTCGAGATGTGCGAGAGGTCAACGCGATACTCGTTGCCTAGTTGCCCACTCGAATTACGGTAATCGCCGCCAGTCCGTCGGGCGTTGTATGTGACACGCCACCGAGATAAATCGTGTTCGGCGCCAATCCGGACCAGGTGACGGTAATGTTCTCTGTTGTACCGGCGCTAACGAGCGCTGGGCCGGTAGCGATCATGTTGCCCTCATCGTCGTCCAGACCAAAGGCCCAGGCCAGCATCGTATAGTTGGCTCCTGACCCTCCGGCGCTCTGATCTGTCGCGAAGCCGTGAATCAATACAGCGTAGCGACCAGCGGCTGGCAACAGCAAGTCGAATTCTTCCTGCGACGTTGGCTCACCACTCTCACCGACCTTCACGCAGTTGACGTTATCAGCGCAGAAATAGAGGTAGAGGTCGAGGTCGTCGTCGCCATCCGTTAGTGAGTCGAACAAAGCGAATCGCGCATAAGCCTGATTGGCCGGAATATCGATAAGATGTGCGGTCACGCCATTCTCGGTGCGGAATGAAAATGTCTTGGTGGGATCGTTGTCCACAAAAGCGTTGGTGATCAGAGGCAGGTTCAGGCCGTGCACCCCGGCCGAATAGGCACCGGTGTAGCCAAACTCTACCGGGAAGCTAGTCGAACCACTTTCGCCAAGCACAGTGACTTCGGCTGGCGCCGTGATGGAAATCGGTTTTACGGCGATGGTGCTGTAGACAGAATGCTCATTGCTTTCCCAGGTCAACGAGCCAAAACGCCACAAGTCGAGCGCACCCGATGTATGTGTGAGCGTTACATCGAACGTGGTGGACTCACCGGGGGCCAATGTCAGGCTTGGTGGCATGACACTGACTGCAATGCCAGGCGGTGCAGTAATGTTGGCCGTGTACGACTCCGATTGCTCGCCAACGTTGCTTACGCGGCGACTGATGGTTTGATCATTGGCAAGACGAGAAACGGTTATGGATGGCTGGTTCAGGTCGGCTGCCGCAAATGAGTAGTCCGCATCGGCCAGCTCATCACAGCGCTCGGCGGAAACGGCCGGTGATTGTGTACCGCAGGAAAAGGCGTCGTACTCCGCGTCGGTAACGTCATACACGAGACCGGGGTCGGCCGCATCGTTCGGCACGATGTGGCCGGCACCGTAGTCGAACGGAATCGCAGCACTCTGGCCGTCTGAGCTCAGCAGCGACTGGCGTGCGGTTGTCATTAACGCTGACTTGAGCGCTGCGGGACTCCAGTCCGGATGTGCCTGTCGCAACAGCGCAGCGACACCCGTTACGTGCGGCGTCGACATCGACGTGCCGCTCAAGTAGGCGAAACTCTCGCCCGGTGTGGCGTTCACCGCGTCCGGCGTAAATCCGGCGAGGATGTTGATGCCCGGGGCGCTCACGTCCGGTTTCATGATGTCGGCAACAGGCGCCGGCCCACGGCCGGAGAACGATCCGATGACGTTCCCTGTTTCGGTCTGGTTGAGAAGCAGTGACTTGTCGAGAACAATATTGACAGTCGCGTTCGCATCGATCTGCGCAAGGATCAAATTGCCATCTGCCTGGCCGATCATCAGGGCCGGGATGTCGACAAGCTCCGAATCACCATTCATGACGATCGCGTCGCCAGCAATGTTGTATATGAGAACAGCGATCGCACCAGCATCAGACGCATTGGCAATTTTCGTCTCGAAGCTGCAACCGCCGCGCTGCACCAGGGCGATCTTTTCAGAGATATCGCTACCGTTTACCAGCGCCTCACAAGCATCAGTGGTCGTACCCGCCGATCCATCTTCGAGTGTGTCATCTTCATCGTCGGCCAGAATCAACTCGCCCTCTATCGGGCCATTGTCCTCCAGGGAGGGAGTGAAGTTCGCTTCCTTCACCGCGATTTTTCCAGCAATGGCCGGTGGGCTATTTATCTGCAGCGCCTCAAGCGAAGTTTTTCCGTCCCGACTTGAAGCCGCTGCGGTGATCACCCAGGGTCCTCCTGCCGGTGAACCGATAGTGCCGTAACCGGGTCCTTCGTTGCCGGCAGCAACCACCGTAAGTATGCCGGCTTTGGTTGCCGCCATGAGGGCGAGGTCATCCGGGGCAGTGATACGAGTTTGGGTGCTGCCCACTGAGTAGTTGATGATATCGACGCCGTCCGCAACGGCCGCATCAATCGCATTCGCCAGGTCGGAGGTGTTGCAGCTTGCACGCTGATCGCCCGGGCGCAGCCAGCAAGCTTTGTAAACAGCGACACGCGCTCGTGGTGCGATGCCCTGCACCCGATCGATGAATGCGCCAAATATGGAGGCCCTTACCGCGTTGCCAGCGGCCGTCGTCGCCGTGTGCGTGCCGTGCCCGTCGGCGTCGCGCGGCGAACGAATCTCGCCGCTATCGATCGGGCCGCTTGATTCGGCACCATCGATAAAAAACCTGGCGCCGATGAGCTTGTTGTTGCAATTGCTCTCATCGAAGTTCTCGCCAACCTCACAAGTGCCATTCCAGCTTTCCGGCGGCTCAAAGATGAGGAGGTCGTCGAGTTTTTTGTAGCGACGACAAAGCCACATACCGAGCAGCGAGTTTTCGGCCCAACTGCCGCGGCAGACACGTGGCATGTCTGCGATTCTTGTATCTGCCAGCGCCGGGTGCTCAGGGTAAATGCCGCTGTCGATAACGCCGATGATGACGCCGTCGCCATCCAGTCCCGCAGCGGAGCGTAAACCGTCTGTCTTGTCGAAGAGCTCGAGAAAATCGAGGCTGAAGTTAGTCGACATCGGACGTATTTCGTCCTCCCACACTTGCAAAACCTCTGGGCGGTTGGCCAGCTTGTGCGCGTCGGATGGCCGCATGCGAGCCGCAAATCCGTTGAGGCCATAACGATAGCTGTAAATAAGCTTCGAGTCCGGCGCTGTTGCAGTCAGCACGGTATGTTGTTCTTCGGCCAGCTGTGCCGAGTAGCTTTGGATCGCGACGTTGGTCTTGTCGAAGCGCACACGCTCTTTCGCACCTGCTCGCTGGGTCTTGCTGGCGAAAGACGCGTGGTACTGAGCAGCCGACGGGGTCCTTAGCTGTACGATGTAAACCTTGCTGGCCTGTGGGTCGTCCGTACCGGACAGGCGGATAGCGCCAAGACTGCCGCCATCTTGCAGATTGGACTCATCCTGAGCCACAGCAGCAAATGACAACAGGGTCAGCAGAATCAGTATAGGTCGTCGGTATGGTGTCACGGAATTTCCGGTCGCCCGAGCTCGGGCACAGCGTCAAAGTAAGGGGTGCAGCGCAGACTCAGCCAGTTACGCTTGTCCTGAGTCGCGAATCCACTGCGAAGTTACCATATTAACTGGCGATATCGCTATTTACCGAGCTCTCCGATGTGGCGAATAACTGCGCCGGATCGGCGAAGCTCTTGAACTCCAGAGCGTTCCCTGATGGGTCGTAAAGAAACATCGTGGCCTGTTCCCCAACTTTGCCCGGGAAGCGAATTCCGGGAGCGATGAGGAACTCCTGATTCTCCTGCTGAAGATGGTCAGCCAGCTCCTGCCATGCAGGCATGCTGAGAACGACGCCGAAGTGCCGGGCAGGGACTGCTGCGCCGTCTACGGGATTCGTCTGCACCTTCTCGGCTGGACTGTCACTTAGATGCAGGGTTACCTGATGGCCAAAGAAATTCAGGTCGATCCATCGCGATGCAGTACGCCCTTTGCTGCAGCCAAGCAGGCCGCAGTAAAATGCCTCTGCAACGTCCAGGTCTGATACCGGAATTGCCAGGTGAAATGGCGGGGTGCTAGCCAATTTTGATCACTTCCGTGTCGCCGAGCCAGTCTCGCGGTCGCAGGTAGCCTGTGGTGAGAGCTTCCTCGGGAGACCCGGGCTCTGGTTGCCAACCATATTGCCAGCGGACTCTCGGCGGCAAGGACATTAGTATTGATTCCGTTCTGCCGCCCGACTGCAGGCCGAAAAGTGTTCCCCTGTCGTGCAGCAAATTGAACTCCACATAGCGGCCACGTCGATACAGTTGAAATTCGCGCTGCCGCTCACCAAATGGATGGCTCATGCGCTTCTTTACGATCGGTTGGTACGCTGGCATGAAGCTGTCGCCCACAGATTGCAGAAATGCAAAGCTCTCTTCAAAGCCAGGTTCGTTGACGTCATCGAAAAATAATCCGCCGACGCCGCGAGTCTCGCCGCGATGCGGAAGATAGAAATACTCGTCGCACCACTGCTTGTAACGCGCGTACAAATCCGGACCAAAAGGATCGCACGCATCCCTGGCCGTTTCATGCCAGTGAACCGCGTCGTCGTGAAACGGGTAGTACGGCGTCAGGTCGTAACCGCCGCCGAACCACCACACTGGTTTTCGATTGCTACCAGAGTCCGTCGAGAAGAAGCGGAAATTGGCATGTGTTGTCGGCACGTAAGGGTTACGCGGGTGTAGTACCAGTGACACGCCGATGGCCTGAAAACTGCGTCCGGCGAGCTCGGGCCGAGCCTTGCTAGCCGACGGCGGCATTTGATCACCGAAAACATGCGAGAAGCCGACGCCTGCCTGCTCAAACACTGCGCCATCAACGAGCACGCAGCTGGTTCCTCCACCACCCCCGGGCCGATCCCAGGCATCGCGCTGGAAGGTCTGCTTGCCGTCAATTTGTTCCAGTTGCGCAACGATGCGATTTTGCAGCGCTTGCAGATAGTCTTTTACTTGATTGAGTTCTTTCATATTGTCCGTGGCCGAATTATCTGTCCTGTTACGAGGTCGCGGATTTCCGACGGCCCGTCTGCCGGGCCGCACTCGCCCGGAACGACATAGTCTACTAGACCACTGAACTTTCGGCGAAGCATGCTGGAATTTGCTGGTGCGGCTTCTCCGGCGATGTTCGCGCTGCTGGAAACAATCGGTGAACCGATCGCGGAGCAAAGCGCGGCAGCGGTAGCGTTAGTCGTAATTCGCACCGCGATACTGGCATGCACGCCCTTCACGATCTGCGGCACATGCTTGCTTGCCGGAACAATCCACGTTATCGGGAGCTCTGGATCTGGGGGCGGCAGATGAAGTTCGTCCGGTAAGTCGATCCAGTTGTCGAACTGACTCGCATTGGCTGCGATGAGTATCAACCCCTTGGAAGCGCTACGCTGCTTGATAGTAAGCAAGTGCTGCAGTGCGTCGATGTTGTCGGGCAGACAACCGAGTCCGAAGACACCTTCTGTCGGATAAGCGATGACACCACCGCGCAGCAACGTTTCCGCGGCACGTGTGATGGAAATACTCATGACTCCAGTTTAGTCGTCGCTCTTTTTTACCGTCTTTTTCTTAGCGGCTTTCTTTTTCGCCTTCTTTTTGGCAGTCTTTTTCTTAGCTTTTTTCTTGGTGGCTTTCTTCTTCGTTGTTTTCTTCGTGCCCGCCGCTTTCTTGGCCGTCTTCTTTTTGCCACGACGTCCCCGTTCCGGGGCAGCAGCGATGAGTTCCTTGCATTCTTCCAGCGTCAGCGACTTCGGTTCACGGTCTTTGGGCACGCGCGCATTCTTGTTCTTGTCGGTGATGTAAGGGCCGTAGCGACCATTCAATACCTGAATGCCATCATCGGGAAAGTCGAGGATGAGGCGGTTTGCATCCGCGAGTTTCTTTTCGGCGATAACTTCCAGCGCGCGCGGCAGTTCAATGATATAGGGGTCGTCATCCTTTATTGACACGAACTTTTCGCCGTACTTTACGTAGGGTCCAAAGCGCCCAACGCTGGTGGAGACAGGTTCGCCTTCCGGGGTTTCGCCCAGCGTGCGTGGCAACTTGAACAGTTCCATTGCATCCGCAAGATTGATTTCCCCCATTTTCTGGCCACGCCGTAATCCGGCGAACTTGGGCTTGTCTTCATCATCTTTCGTGCCGATTTGCACGAAGGGTCCATATCGGCCCATGCGCACGGTCACTGGCTTGCCGCTTTTCGGGTCGGTGCCAAGCTCGCGGGCCTGAGCTACCTGCTCACGCGTGACGGAAGTTTCTTTCTCCTCGCACAGCGCGTGAAACGGTTTCCAGAACTCTTCCAGTACCGGGATCCAGTCCTTGTTTCCGAGCGACACAGAGTCAAGGTCATCCTCGAGCTTCGCGGTGAAATCATAGTCGACATACTTGGCGAAATGCTCGGTCAGAAAACCAATTACGATACGACTGATGTCCGTCGGGAAAAAGCGCTTGGCGTCCATCTCCACGTATTCGCGGTGTTTCAATGTTGCGATGATACTCGCGTACGTCGACGGTCGACCGATGCCGTATTCTTCGAGGGTCTTAACCAGGCTCGCCTCGGAAAACCTCGGTGGTGGCTCGGTAAAGTGTTGCTCCGGACGCAGCTCGACCAGCTTGATTCGGTCACCCTCAGCGATGTCAGGCAGCAGCTTGTCGCCGTCGTCATCCTTCGCATCGTCTTTGCCTTCTTTGTAGACGGCCATGAAGCCAGGCGAGACCAGGATGGAACCGTTTGCGCGCATGCGGTGCCCGAGATCTTCCGGGCCAGCTGCGAGCTCAATGGCGACGGTATCGAAAACGGCTGGCACCATCTGACAAGCCATGGTGCGCTTCCAGATCAGCGAGTACAGTCGAAACTGGTCCTCATCGAGCGACTCTTTCAGCGACTCGGGGGTGTGGCGCACCGATGTTGGGCGAACGGCTTCGTGAGCTTCTTGTGCATTCTTCGCTTTGGTCTTGAAGGTTCGCGGCTCTTCCGGAACGTTTTCGGGGCCATAGCGTTCAGCGATCAATTCACGGATTTCCTCGACAGCGACAGTGGCCAAAGTCACGGAATCGGTACGCATGTAGGTGATGAGGCCGACTGTGCCTTCGCCGGGTATATCAATGCCTTCGTACAGCTTCTGCGCAACGCGCATGGTCCATTGTGTATTGAAGCCGAGCTTGCGCGATGATTCCTGCTGCAATGTGGATGTTGTGAATGGGGCGGTAGGATTGCGGCGTCGTTGGCGCTTCTTTACTTCGACGACAGCCAGTTCGCCTTGTGCCGCGTCGACAATGGTCTTTTCAACCGCGCGTGCCGCGACTTCGTTCTCGAAGCTGAACTGTTCGACCTTCTCCCCGCCGTAGTTTACGAGGCGCGAAACAAAGGGTTGCTCGTCTTTGCTAACGTCAGCCTCAATGCTCCAGTATTCGCGTGCTTTGAAGGCTTCAATTTCCAGCTCGCGCTCAACAATCATGCGCAGTGCGGGACTTTGTACGCGCCCCGCCGACAGGCCGCGTTGAACCTTTTTCCACAATAGCGGCGACAGGTTGAAGCCAACCAGGTAGTCGAGCGCACGGCGTGCTTGCTGCGCGCCGACCAGATCATTGGAAATGTCGCGTGGGTTCGCCACCGCTTCGTTAACGGCGTGCTTGGTGATCTCGTGGAATACGACTCTATGCACGACCTTGTCTTTGAGAATGCCTTTCTCTTTCAGCAATTCAACGAGATGCCAGGAAATTGCCTCACCTTCGCGATCGGGGTCAGTTGCGAGGTAGAGAGCGTCAGCTTTCTTGAGTGCACGAATAATCGCGTTTACATGTTTTTCGTTTCGCTCGATGATCTGGTACTTCATCCCGAAGCCGCCTTCTGTATCGACTGCCCCTTCTTTGGGTATGAGGTCACGAACATGGCCATAGGAGGCGAGGACATCGAAGTCCTTGCCGAGGTATTTGCTGATAGTCGACGCTTTGGCCGGCGACTCTACGATTACGAGATTCTTTGACATCTCTTTATATATAGCCTTTTAAAATCCTGAAATTCAGCGCGGTACAGACACTAAAGTGCGCACCATGCCGCGGTTGAATTACAGGCTTGCTTGCGGTGTGTCAAGAAAATCGAATTTCGCTGCAACGAAACCAGGGCAGTATTCAAGCTTGCGCGAGGGGTGAAAACGGCTTGTAAGCAAGCGAGACGATCAAGGCTTAGTGCTTGATTGACCGCGGGATTTCAGTGTTTTGTGGTGGTCTGTGCAGCTGTAATTGTGGAACGCGTAGCGCAAGCTTGTCGCTAGTGGACGGAACCTGCTCCTTCCTCAAATACCAGATCTTCCATGCGGGCGTACGCGAGTTCCTGCCCCGGCTGGCTGAAAAGAACCATCAGCACAACCCATTTGATCTGTTCGACGTCAATATCCGGCGTTTCCAGTGCAAGCAGTCTGTCGATGAGAATTTCACGCTGTGGTGGCGAAAGTATGCCGATTTGCTCGAGGTAGGCGATATAGCCGCGGCAGAAAACATCGAGGCGATCCTGTTCAACATCGATATAGATCCGCGTACCGTTTTTGGTCTGAGAATTGTACGGCAGGCTGTCCTGGTGATCGGTCAGTCCGTCAAGCCAATCGAGGGCGCGGTCAATTTCAGGATCGCCAAACCCGGCCCTGGCGAGCTCATCGCGCAGCTCGTTTTGATCTGCTTCTGGCTGTTCGTCCGCATCAACGTAGGTCTCAAACAGATACATTAATACGTCGAGTACATTTTCTTTCATACCTGGAGCAGCTCCCTAACCGTTATTGCTCAACATATCTGGCTCTATAGGTTCCGGGAACTTCCCGAAAACCGTCACTAAAACTAGGCGGTCTTATGTCTCAGACCCCTTAACAAGCACCGAATATCGCCCACCAGAAAGCGCTTCGATCTTTCCTTGTAGCTCCAGGATCAGGAGCATGGAGGAAACCTGGTCAATCGTCAATCCAGAATTCTCGGCCAATTCGTCAACACCAATTGGATCAAAACCCAGCTGTTCCAGCAGCGCCGCGTACTCGTCATCCTCGTCAGGCTCAATTGCGTCGTTGGTCGTTGATTCCATAGAAATTTGTTGCAGGTGCCCAACGAGCGGTGCGAGTTCAGCGAGAATGTCTTCGGCGGTTTCAACCAGTTTCGCGCCCTGGCGAATTAGCTGATGACAACCGCGCGCCAGCGGATTATGGATAGAACCTGGCAGAGCGAAAACCTCTCGTCCCTGCTCGGCAGCAAGCCTTGCAGTGATCAGCGAACCGCTCTGCCGCGCCGCTTCGACCACCAGGGTACCAAGGCTGATGCCACTGATGAGGCGATTTCGCTGCGGGAAATGTGGCCGTCTGGGCGGAGTACCCAGTGGGTACTCGCTAAGCAGAGCGCCAGCCGCCGCGATCTCATGGGCAAGGTCTCGGTTGGCAGACGGGTAGACGCGGTCGATTCCGTGGCCGAGGAAGGCAACCGTCCTGGCGCCGCCAGCGAGGGCGCCGCGATGTGCCGCGGTATCTATGCCCTGTGCAAGTCCGCTGACAATATTGAAGCCACACTTGCCAAGATGCTGCGCAAAATCAAACGCGTTTTGTTCGCCGCCCCGGGTGGGGTTGCGACTCCCAACAATCGCGATCGACGGCAGGTGCAATACATCAGGATCGCCAAGCACATAAAGCAGCAAGGGCGGGCCCGGGATATGTCCCATCAGCTCCGCATACGCCGGGTCGCCGAAATGAACAATGTGATGCCCATCTTGTTGTAACCAGTCCGCTTCGAGCTGCAGCTGACTGTCATTCGGGCCTGTGACAGCCGCGGCTTTTTCGGCGCTAATGCCGGTACTCTGTAATTTGGAAATACTTTGCCGGACAATGTTCTCTGCGCTGCCGAAGCGGTCGCACAAGACGCAGTACTCGCTAACGCGAACTCTGGCGTGCGCAAGAATCAACCAGGCGCGGGTCGCCGCATGCATCGTCAATCTCCGGAGAATACCTGTTCAGCAAGAGCTGACGATCATACAGACGTTCCCGGTAGATACCGCCTGAGAAATTACCGGTTCTGGCCGGTATCGGCCATAAGCCAGCGGAAGCGGTTTTTCTTCGCCAAAACCCTGCGCAAAAAAAACGGCGCCATCATCGGCGCCGCGTCTTAAACAAACATGAGTTCGAATCAGACCGGGTTACGCACCGCGTCGAGTATGTGAATGGCAAGCGTTGCTTCCATGACGAGTCCATAACTGATGCGATCATAGGCCTTGAAGATCATCATCGTGCCCGCTTTTTCGTCCGGCAAAGTGACCTTGCCGCCGGCAGTCAGATCCTTAACTTCCTGACCTGTCTGGAAAACTGACAGAACATCGCCGTCACTGAGACCGTGGCTGGTGCCGCGATTCACGATGACCACCTGATACTGTCCAATCTGTGTCACACCACCAACAACAGCCATTATACGGCCTTCGATATTGCTGGACGGTGCCTTGGGGAAGTAATTCAGCGGGATGTTGACGATTTCGGGGATCAGCCTGTCGCCTTCGACTATTTCCCGAGTGGTTGTGGTCAGCGCAAAGGTTCCGGGGTCACCGGTAACTCGCAGCGTGCCTTTGCCAACCAGGAGACCATGGCGGCCCAGTAATTTATTGTCATCCGGGTCTCGAAGCTCGTCGCCAAGGTGAATAATGTTAAAGCGCGTGCCCGCGACAGCGCTATCGGCACCACGAACATAGACTGAGTTGCCTGCAGCGGTCATGAGGTGCTCTCCGCGGCTTGCGACGATGTACGGCAACGTCTCGATCTCATTCTTCTCCAGAACAGCACCGACACTCAAGAACGATGAGATCGCTTCAAAGGGAACGCTGTTAATCGTTTCCGTCAGCGGCGTTACGCGAGCTTGTGGGGACAGACGGTACGTCGATGTGCGCACGTTGGTGATTCGTGTCGAACCGTCGATGGTAACGAGGCCGAGTATGTCGCCTGGATAGATAAGATGCGGATTCTCTATCTCCGGATTGACATACCAGATTTCGGGCCAATACCAGGGGTCTTTCAGGAATGTTGCGGCGATATCCCAAAGCGTATCGCCAACCTGAACGACGTACTCGTTAGGATGTCCCTCGGCCAGCGGCACTGGCTCGTTAATGCGTTGCAATACAGGCTTGCTGGGCTCTGCAATGCTACTGGACGAGTCCATGGAATAGGCGCCACTGTTCGCGGAGCTGGCGGATGCTGCGCTGTAGGGCGCATCATCGCTGGCTGGCGGATTTGAAGAACATCCGGCCACGAAAGTGGCGAGCGCGACGGCGATTAACCGTAGACTGAATTTGGTGCAATTATTGCGGAATGACATGATTCGCGGGTGCTCCATACAAAGTGTTGAGACCTGTACCTTTTCGGCATTGCTATAATATGTCGTTAGAGTGGTGCCGGGGCTGCCAATTACGTCACATTTCCGGCCCAAATGTTGTCGGGAAGGGACATTTTGTCAAAGTATTGTCCGACATCTTATTCAATAAAGTCAAACATTTAGGTCCATTTGGTAGGAGATCACGCGAATTATCGGTAATTTGATTATGTTGAGCAGCAGTTTTTCTCGCTCAACAGCGACGAATGCGCGGCAATGAAATTATGGCAAAACTGGCAATTTTAGAGTTCCCGGACCCTCGGCTCCGGACGAAAGCGACTCCGGTCGAATCGATTGACGACGCGTTGCGCGAGCTGATCGACGACCTGTTCGAGACGATGTACGTGGCGCCGGGTATTGGTCTTGCCGCGACGCAAGTTGATGTACATCAACGTCTGCTGGTCGCGGATGTGTCGGCTGACAGGAGCGCGCCCTACGCACTGATCAATCCAGCGATCATCGAAAAAGACGGCGTCATATTTACCGAAGAAGGTTGTCTGTCCGTGCCGGGTTACTACGAGGAAGTAAAGCGTGCGGAACACATCCGGGTGCGCTTCCTGGATCGTGACGGCGAAGAAATAGAGATGGAGGCATCCGATACGCTGGCGGTATGCATACAGCATGAGATCGATCATCTCGACGGCAAGCTGTTTGTTGACTATCTGTCTGAGGCGAAGCGACAACGTATTCGCAAGCGCTTGTTACGCGATCGCCGTCACGAGGCAACGCAGGCGGTATAGAATCGCAAGACTCCCCGACATGAATACTCCCAAAATCATTTTCGCCGGTACGCCGGACTTCGCCCTTGCGTCGCTACAAGCCCTGGTACATGGAGGCATCGTGCCGACTGCAATCCTGACGCAACCCGACAGGCCTGCTGGCCGCGGTAAGCGGCTTAGCGCCAGTCCGGTGAAGGCGTATGCCGAACAAACCGGAGTAGCGGTTATGCAGCCGGTTACGCTGCGCGATGCTGTCGTTGTCGAAGCACTAAGAAGCTTGCAGCCCGACCTGATCATCGTCGCCGCCTATGGCTTGTTGCTGCCGCAGGAAGTACTCGATATTCCGCGCGCCGGTTGCCTGAACGTGCACGCCTCTTTGCTGCCACGCTGGCGCGGCGCCGCGCCGATACAGGCGGCGATACTCGCGGGTGATGACTTGACCGGGGTCTGTTTGATGGCGATGACCGCGGGTCTCGACTGCGGGCCGGTGTACGCCAGCGAAGCGCTGCGTATCGGGCAGCACGAGACCGCCGGGGAGCTTCATGATCGACTTGCAAGCCTGGGCGGCGAGCTGTTGCTCAGACATGTCGGCGACGTTATTGAGCGCAAGCTTGATGCCGAGCCGCAGGAAGAATCAAAGGCAACCTACGCCGGCAAAATAAAGACGCAGGATGCGGCCATCGATTGGCAGCTTCCGGCGCAACAGTTGCAACGACTGGTTCGAGCCTACAACCCGGTGCCCGGTGCCTATTTCGAAATGGAGGGGCAGCGAATCAAGTGCTGGTCTGCTGAACTTGGCGGGGAGGTCGATGCTCCGCCAGGCAGCGTCGTCGCAGCCGATCGCGACGGCATTGTTGTTGCCTGCGGTCAGGGTTCATTGCAGCTGCTGTCTTTGCAGCGGCCGGGCAAGCGCACCGTGACGGCGCGCGAGTTCGCCACACAATACGATCTGTCTGATCGAATCCTGGATTGAGTGAGTATGGCTGGCAATAATGGAGCGCGAGTGAGGGCTACTGCAGCGGAGATCGTTGATGCGGTAGTCAAGCAGGGCCGATCGCTTGATGTGACGATACAGGCGATGGAAGGCCGGGTTGCGGCAGACGATTGTTCGCTGCTTCGATTGCTGTGCTTCGGGGCAATTCGTCGCCACTGGCGACTGCAGTCCTTAATCGCTCACTACATTGAACGCCCGGTGAAGGCCAAAGACAGTATCGTCAACGCCCTGCTTGCGATCGGTTTTTATCAGATCAGTGAAACACGCATTCCTGACCACGCGGTCGTGTCACAAACGGTAGAAGCAGCGCGCCTCCTGCGCAGGCCAAAACACGCGCCACTTATTAATGCCATCTTGCGAAGGTATTTGCGTGATGCTGCGTCAAACAGTCTACCGGATATGGGCTCGGCGGCTCTGGATCACCCCGACTGGCTGCTCGCGAGTATCAAGCAGGACTGGCCAGAGGACTGGAGCGATATCGTAGCGGCCAACAACGCCAGGGCGCCGATGTGGCTGCGCGTCAATGCAAAGCACGGGTCAGCAGCGGAATATCAGCAGCTGCTGATGGGGCAAGAGATTGAATCTGAGCTATTGAGTGCCGCGCCAGGGGCGGTGCGATTGCTTGAGCCGCAGCCCGTCGAGAACCTGCCAGGGTTTTCCACTGGCCAGGCATCCGTGCAGGACGCGGCCGCGCAGCTCGCAGCTCCGTGGTTGCTGGACGGTATAGAGGGTCCGCTGCTCGACGCTTGTGCCGCTCCCGGGGGCAAGAGTGGGCATTTATTGGAACTTGGCGGAGACAGCATTGCTCTGACATGTATAGACAAGGACGCCGCTCGACTAAGCGGTATCACAGAGAACCTGGATCGGTTGCAGCTCAGCGCAACCGTTTTTGCGGCTGACGCATCGAATCCCGGGCAGTGGTGGAGTAAGGAGCCGTTTAACGGCATCTTGCTGGATGCGCCATGTTCGGCCACCGGTGTGATTCGACGGCATCCGGACATCAAGCTGCTCAGGCGAGCCGATGATATTGCGGAGCTCGCACGTTTGCAGGCGGCGATGCTCAGGGCACTATGGCCGCTGCTGGCACCGGGCGGGCGCCTGCTGTATGTGACTTGCTCGATTTTGGCCGCGGAAAATGATGCTGTCGTAGGGCGATTTCTTAAGGAACACTGCGACGCACAGGAGAATGACGTGTTGCAAAATAACAACATCCGCGATTTAATGCGGCGCAAGACTTGCGGTTACCAGGTCTTGCCGGGAACGGCAGGGTTGGACGGTTTCTATTTCGCGAGTCTCGAGAAGGTCTCCTGAAGAAATAATGCAACGCAAACTCAACAATGCTGTAGCAAAGCCACGCCTGATCGTGGTGCTATTCGCGCTCGGCCTGTTGCTCACGGGCACCGTGACGGCGCAGGACGAGACGATTCGCGAGGGCTACTTCGAAGTTCGCTCCGCGTCGACCACGCTGGTTGCCGGAGTGCATGCGCTGGACGCTCGCCTGCAGTTGGTGCTGAGCAATGAGGCGCTCGACGCACTGAGTAGCGGCGTACCGTTAACGATCGAGCTGCAAATGCAGGTGATTCGTGCGCGACGCATGTATTTCGACGCCGTTGACGCCGAACTGGCCATTCGCTATGAGCTTGAGTATCGGCCACTGAGCCAACGCTACATTGTCCGTAATTTGAACAGTGGTGATCAGGATTCCTTCGCAACGCTTTACTCTGCGCTGAACAATCTCGGCCGTGTACAGGGTCTGCCCGTTATTGACGATTCGTTACTGGTGCCGGAGCGACCTTATCGCTTCCGGCTCAGGGCGATGCTCAATACGCAGCAATACCCGGCACCGCTGCGTTTATTGTTGTTCTGGCGAAGCGAGTGGCAGCTACAAAGCGAATGGATCGAATGGCCACTAGAACGCTAAGAAGAGCCTTTTTTTCACTGCTAGCGGCGACCGGCGTCGGTCTGGTTCTTGTCGCCATGTTCTTGCTGAGTCGCACTGCCCAGAATTCCGCAGAATTCGATCGCCTCTACAGCGTCATTCTTCTGATCAACGTTGCGGGCGTGTTGATCCTGTTCATACTGATGGTCGGCAACCTTGCTCGCCTGGTGCGTGAATATCGAAACCATGTGCCGGGCGCAAGACTGAAGGCGCGGATGGTCGGGATGTTTGTCGGTCTTGCCGCACTGCCACTTTTGGTCGTGTTCTATTTCTCAATCCAGTTTATTAATCGTGGCATTGATACCTGGTTCAACGTGGAGGTCGAGGCCGGCCTTGAGAATGCGCTGCAACTAAGCCGCGCGGCACTGGAAATGCAAATGCGCCAGCATATGGCGTCGACGCAGGAAATCGCCCGACGCCTGAGTGAAAGCAGCGAGCGCCAGTTGGTGTTCGAGCTAAGCATGTTGCGCCGCGAGAGCAACGCAAGCGATGTCACGATATACGGCAGCAACAACCGCATCCTGGCTACCAGTTCCGATAGCGCCGTTGTCGGTCTGCCGCGACCACTAAAAAACGAAGTCCTGTTGCAGATGCAGCAGAATCGCCCGTACGTTTCGATTGACCCTGAAACCTACGAAATTCGAACCGCGGTGTTATTCAAGTACCGCGGCAGTGTTGAGCGCGTCGGCGTGATTCAGGCGCATTTTCCCGTGACCGAGCGTCTTGCGCGCATGGCGGATAGTGTGGATACCTCATATCGCGAGTACCAGCAACTGGTGTTCCTTCGCGAGCCGCTAAAGACCACGTTCACACTAACTTTGACGGTCGTGTTGATGTTGAGCCTGTTGGCCGCAATTTATGGTGCGTTTATCCTGTCTCGAAGACTGGTTGCACCGATTCAGGATCTCGTTGCAGGCACACGTGCTGTTGCCGAAGGAGATTTTGATACACGTTTGCCAACGCCGACACGGGATGAGATCGGCTTCCTGATCAGCTCGTTCAACGACATGACACAAAGACTTGCGACGGCGCGTCGTGATGCCAGCCTGAGTCAGGCGCTGGTCGAAGCAGAGCGCACCAACCTCGCGGTGATCCTTGCACGACTGTCGACCGGCGTCATCGCGCTCGAACCCGATATGCGGATTCGAACAGCGAATCGGGCCTCAGATGCTATTTTGAATATCAACCTTGAAGGTCGCGAAGGTGAATACCTGACTGACGTCGCAAAAGATGAACCCCTGCTCGGGCAACTAGTGGACGTTGCTCAGGTGCATCTGGATGCAGGTGAGTACGAGTGGCGCGAGCAGATTGTGTTGCGTGGCGATGTCGGCCGCCGAATTCTAACCTGTGCGTGTACCACGCTGCCCGGTGAGGAAGGAGACGCTGCAGGTTACGTCATCGTCTTCGACGACATAACTGCCTTGTTGCAGGCGCAACGCGATGCTGCCTGGGGAGAGGTCGCGAGGCGACTTGCACACGAAATCAAAAATCCGCTGACACCGATTCAGCTGTCTGCGGAAAGAATGCGTCGCAAGTATCTGGACGAAATGTCGAAAGAAGAAGGTCAGGTCCTGGATCGTGCGACGCACACAATCGTGCAACAGGTCGAAGCAATGAAGGAAATGGTAAACGCCTTCAGCGAATACGCGCGAGCCCCCGATGTCGAGATCGGTTTGTTCGACATGGACGAACTCGTGCGCGAGGTGGTCGAGCTGTATCGCGCGCAGGAAAGCGGCATCGAAATCGTGTTGACATCTGACCCAACGATGCCAATGGTCGCGGCCGATATAGGCCGCATCCGGCAAATCTTGCACAACCTGGTGCGGAACTCTGTTGAAGCTCTGGAGAATGTGGACGATGGTCGTATCGATGTTCACGTCAGTGCCGCAGAAATCGATAGCATTGAGCTGGTGCAGATAAAAGTCGAAGACAACGGGCCGGGATTCAAGGCCGGAACCGTCAGCCAGGTGTTCGATCCGTACGTCACGACGAAGCCCAAAGGCACCGGTCTTGGCCTGGCGATCGTCAAGAAACTGGTTGAAGAACATGTCGGAACGATTAGGGCTGATAACCGCAAGGAAGGTGGCGCGGTAATCAGTATTCGTCTGCCGCTGCATGAGGCGGCTCGCGAGGCAATGATTGCAAAAGTGCCAGGGCGCACTGATGTCAGGAGGTAAGTGTTTTGAGTAATGCTGAAGTGTTGGTAGTTGATGACGAGGCGGATATTCGCGCGCTGATTCAGGAGATTCTGACGGACGAGGGTTACGGCGTAACCGTCGCGGCAAATGCAGAGGAAGCTCGCGCGGCTCGCGCGGCATCGCGTTTCGATCTTATTCTGCTCGATATATGGATGCCGGATACGGATGGCATCACATTGTTGCGCGAGTGGTCGGACGATGGCGATCTGCAGTGTCCCGTCGTGATCATGTCAGGTCATGGCACAGTTGATACGGCAGTTGAAGCTACGCGACTTGGTGCCTTCGATTTTGTCGAGAAACCGCTGTCACTGGCAAAGCTGTTGCGTACGGTCGAGGCAGCACTTGAATCGGCGAGTAAGCAATCGCGGGCAGCCAAGAACAAACTGCCGTCGGTCTTAGCTCCGGTTGGCCGCAGTGCGCTCATGCAAAATCTACGAGAAAAGGTGCAGCAGGCGGCCTTGCATGATGCACCGATTCTGCTGAGCGGTGAGATCGGTACCGGTCGAGGCGCCTTTGCAAGATATTTGCACGCGCTTAGCAGTCGCGCCGACGAGCCACTGATCAGCCTGACTGCTGCATCGCTGACGGACAGCAATGAAGAGGAACAGCTGCTGGGTCGTGAGCTGGAGGGCGAGATCTACGCGGGCGCATTCGAGCGCGCAGCAAACGGGACGATGGTTATAGATGAGCTTGCTGACCTGAGTGAGGCAGCACAGAAGATTGTTCTGTCTGTGCTGGAAGACAACGGCTTCACCCGAGTCGGGGGGACCCGTCGAATTGATCTAAACGCGCGCGTGGTTGCGACTGTGGGAGCGGACTTCGAGGCGCTCATGAAACAGGGAACATTGCGCCGCGATCTTGTGGCAAACCTCAATGTTCTCAGTATGCGAGTACCTCCGCTGAGGGAATATGCGGAGGACGTTCCTGAACTACTTTCTTACTATGTCGACAAGTTGGTCGATACGGAGGGGCTGTCGTTTCGCAGGTTCAGCGTTGCCGCGCAAAACCGCCTGCGCAATTATCCCTGGCCCGACAACGTCCACGAGCTAAAGAATCTTTGTCGTCGTTTGTTGATGACGGGCTCAGACGATGCCATTGAATTGCAGGAGGTCGAGGCAGAGCTCAGTGTCACTGGTGTAGTGAATGAGCCGCTGGTTAAACAGGACTTGTTGGCGCTGCCACTGCGCGAGGCGAGAGAGCAGTTCGAGCGCTCTTACTTGCAGCAACAGCTCGTGCTATGCGATGGCAAGGTCGGTCAACTGGCGAAGCGCGTTGGTATGGAGCGCACGCACCTTTATCGTAAGCTTCGCTCGCTGGGGGTGGATTTCAAATCAGTGGCTACCGACGACTAATCAGTTGGCCGCGGCCGGTGCAGGAACCTCTTCGGGGTGTGGCGCGACTTCGGCGCGTTCCTGCGGCATGATCTTGCCGTCCTGAAGAAAACGAATCCCTGGTTCGCCGAAATCGTCGTTGCTCAAGCTGTGTATCAGATGCAGTGCGCGCTGCCTGGCGTCGAGTTGTGGTCCTGCTGGACGCGGTTGATAAGTTGATACGATCTCGCCTTCGACAAATCGGCCTTCGCCATCGAGAGTTACAAGCAAGATCGGCGCAATGCCCTTTTCGCCCGCAACACTAATGCCATAGTAAGTCGCGAAATTACCGAGACTGTAGGCGATCAACCGACCCTTGTACCTTTCCATGGCGCGGACTACGTGCGGACCATGGCCAATGACGAGATCGGCGCCTGCGTCGACAACGAGCCTGGCAAACAGCACAACATCACCACGCGGTTCGCCGAAGTACTCTTCTTCAGCAAATGGAATGCGCAGGGCACCCATGCCTTCGGCGCCACCGTGAAAGGAAACGATAACGACGTCGTGAGTAGCAGCAAACGCCTTTACTGTCTGCTCTGCAAGCACATAGTCGAGCATCATGTTGGAGTTCCTGGTAACGGCGTACGCCAACACCGCGATACTGACTTCGCCCACTGCGAGGCTGGCAAAGTCGCCTTCCCGCCCACTGTGCTGCATACCGGCCGCGACGATTGCCTGCATCGATGCAGTGCGGCCTTCCTCGCCGAAGTCGCGCGCATGATTGTTCGCGAGGCTCAGAACGTCGAAACCCGCGGCTGCATAATGTTGCGCGTACCGGGTGGGTGACCGAAACAGATAACAGGCCTTGGGGTTGCGGCATTTCTTGCCCGGCTCGCCGCCATCGAGCAGTACGCCCTCAAGGTTGCCGAAGGCAATGTCAGCCGACGACAGCCAGGGCTCAACAGCGCTGAGGAAGCTAACGCCGTCATCGTCCGGCAGGTGGTTCTGTGGATAGTCGGTGCCGATCATCATGTCGCCGACAGCGGCGATGGACAGCCGCAGGGTGCTCTTGTCCAATGCCGGAGCTGTCTCAGGTTCAGATGCGGGCGGCGCTACTTCAGTCGGTGCTGGCACCGCGGCCGTTTCATTGCCGGCGTTATCCTGACTGGGCGCAGTTGAACAAGCGGCAACGATTAGCAGCGAAATCAGTAGTGTCGGAAGTGGCGATCTAATCACTGAGTCTGATTCGAAACACATCGATTTTCGCTGCCCGAAGGCGACTGCGGAGCATGTTAACTTGATCGAGGTCATCGGTTGGTCCTACGAACACTCGAAAATAATTCTTGTCGTTAATTTTGACGCGCTGGATTTTGGATGCAATGCCAAGCAGACCAAGCTCCGCGCGCCGTCGTTCTGCGTCTTTCTCGGTCGAAAATGAACCTGCCTGCAGCACATAGACGCCGGGCTCAGTAACCGCCTGTGGTGCAACGTCTGCGGCCTTTTCCGGTTCTTGGTCCGGGATCTCAACCACGAAGTTCGGCAGTAATTCGTAAAAAGTGAAGCGGCGTTCTTCCACCGGAGCTTGCTGCTCGTCGGAACGACCGGCCTCGCCATTGCTGTCGACCACGGCTTCTGCCGGCGCGGGCTTGTTGGTCGCCACCGCAGTTGCGGGCTGATGGTCACGCATGTAAACCGCAAGCGCGACCGACAGACCGATAGCCAGGCCAAAAATCATCCACAACCAGCCAGGAAAACTCTGCTTCTGCTTCGATCGGGTCGTTCGGCTGGAGCGACGCTTTTTGCGTTTCGCCATTACATTGACTCCGGGGCAGACACGCCGAGGATGCTGAGGCCGTTTGTAATAACGATTTTCGCCGCCGCGATTAATGCGAGTCTAGCGTCGCGTAAATCGCCACTGTCCACAATAAACTGGTGTGCGTTGTAGTAGCTGTGGAAGTCATTAGCCAGATCGCGCAGGTAATGTACGAGGTGCTGTGGCGCGCGATTATTCGCTGCGAGTTCGATGACCTCCGGATAGCGGCTCAACGACGTCATCAATGCTGCCTCCTGAGGTTCGGTCAGGGTGCTCATGCCGGCGCGACCAGTTTGCGGGTTCCACTCGAGATCTTTCTCGGCCAGTTGCCGGAAGACGCTGCAAATTCGAGCGTGCGCATACTGAATATAATAAACAGGATTATCATTCGAGCGGCTCTTCGCGAGCTCCATGTCGAAGTCCAGTGGCTGGTCATGCGAGCGCATAACGTAGAAGAATCGCGCAGCATCGTTACCAACCTCGTCTCGAAGTTGTCGCAACGTGACGAACTCGCCGGAACGAGTCGACATGGCGAGTTTTTCGGCGCCACGAAACAGGCTGACAAACTGCATCAGTTCGACCTCAAGATCGCTGCCTTTGTAGCCCATCGCCTCGAGCCCGCCCTGCAATCTTGCGACGTAGCCGTGATGGTCCGAACCAAGAATATTAATGAGGTGATCATAGTCACGCTCGCGCTTGTCGAAATGATAGGCAATGTCTGAAGCGAAGTAGGTCTTGACCCCATTCTCGCGTACGACCACCCGGTCTTTCTCGTCACCGAAGTCGGTGGCACGAAACCAGGTAGCACCGTCTTTTTGATACAACATGCCGCGCTCTTCGAGCACAGCCAGCGCTGCGTCAATGCGGCCGTCGGTGGTCAGGCTCTGCTCTGAGTACCAACGATCATAGACGACGCCGAACTCCGCCAGGTCGTTTTCTATATCGGCCCGAATCGACTCCAGCGCTTCCTGGCGAACACGGCCGAATACGTCGTTGCCAAGGAAGTCCTTGACGTTGTTAATGAGCGCATCGATATACGCATCTGCATTATCAGCGTCGTCGGTTGGCAGGTCGTGCAGTAGCCTGGCATGATCAAAGTCATGCTCGCCGCCAGTGAAAACGCTGCGAGCGATTTCCCGCACATAGTCACCGCGATACCCGGCTGTTGGAAAAGGTAATTTCGATCCGCTGTCTTCGAGCGCGCGCAAGTACACGCTGACGCCGAGAATCTCCATTTGTCGGCCAGCATCGTTGACATAGTATTCGCTGTGAACCGGATAGCCGGCTGCCTTGAGCAGCTTTGCAACTGAGGCGCCGTAGGCTGCATGGCGGCCATGACCGACGTGCAGCGGGCCCGTCGGGTTGGCGGAGACAAACTCCAGCAATATTTTCGGCGATTCTTTCGGAGCCTGCCGTCCATAAACCTCGCCTTGATCAAGAATGGCGCCAATCTCACTATGGTAGGCGGCCGGGCTTAGTGTGAAATTGATGAACCCGGGCCCTGCGATCTCAACCTTCTGGATCTGCTCATGCTCCGGTAGCTGCTCGATGATGGCAGCGGCAATCTCCCGTGGGCTTTTTCGTGCAGGCTTCGCCAGCCGCATCGCCACGTTGCTCGCGAAATCACCATGGCTCTTGTCGCGGGTGCGCTCGACGGTCGATTCGAGCTGGAGATCGGTTATGGCGTCGCTAAGATCAGGTAGCTGACCAAGAGCGTGATGGACGACTTCTGCAATAATGGATTTCATGATTCGGCTATGGTGCGTTGAGCGAGCCGGCAATTCTACCCGGATAGACCGCGCTGTGGGCAAGCATCTATTGTCGCCGCCTCGACACTCGCGCGGCTCCTAGAACAGCTCGATTGGGTCTACGTCGATCGACCAGCGAACTTTGCGGGCCAGCGGCGTGCTCTCGAGGCTCGGTCGAATGCTGCGCAAGATGGCGTGTAATGCCTGGCGGTTGCCGCTCTGTAACAACAACTGCGCGCGATAGCGTCCGGCTTTTCGTGCCATCGGAGCATCGACTGGCCCCAGGACACGCAGCCGGTCCACGTCATGCGACTCGATCAATTGCTTGATGGATTGCAGAAAAGCATGGGCGTCGCTCTGGCGATGTGCGTTCGCCCGGATCAGCGCCAGTCGTGTAAAGGGCGGCCACCTTGAAATCTCGCGTTCAGCGAGGGCGTCTTCGGCTACCTGCGTATATCCACCTTGCAGCAGGCGTTGCCAGAATGGGTGGTCTGGAAATGCAGTCTGAATGAGCACTTCACCCTGGCGAGCTTCCCGCCCGGATCGACCGGCGACCTGAATGATGGACTGCGCAAGTCGCTCGGCACTGCGAAAGTCGGTACCAAACAGGCCCTGGTCAGCATTAACGACGCCGACCAGTGTCAGCTTTGGGAAGTGATGCCCTTTCGACAGCATTTGAGTGCCGACGAGAATATCGGCGCTTCCTTCTGTTGCCAGCGTCAACGCCTCGACCATTGAACCCTTGCGCTGTGTCGTGTCGCTGTCGATACGTTGAACGCGTTGTTGAGGAAAGTGTTCCTGCAACGCGTCCTCAAGTCGTTCAGTCCCCTCTCCCAGAGGCCTTACGACGGACGCACAGCTGGAGCACTGCGTGTCCAGCGATCGGTTGGCACCGCAGTGATGACAACGCAGCTGCTGCTCGCGAGCGTGCACCGTCATGCGCGAATCGCAACGCGCGCATTCAGCGATTTGGCCACAACTCGCGCAGATCAGTGTCGGCGCAAAGCCGCGCCGATTCAGGAATAACAGGACCTGACCATCGGCGTCTAGATGTTTCCTGATGGCGTTTGTAAGCGCGTTGCTCAGGCCGTTGTTGACGGGTGAGCGCGTTAAATCAACAAGGCTAACGCGCGGAGGTGATGCGCCGCCCGCCCGTTGCGGCAGTTTGATGTGCTGGAAATTGCCGTTGCGACAATGCTGCAGCATCTCGAGCGTTGGTGTTGCTGAGCCAAGTACCACGGGGATGTCGCGGTGCTTCGCTCGTGTGATAGCGAGGTCGCGCGCTGAGTAGCGCAGACCTTCCTGCTGTTTGAAAGAATGATCGTGCTCTTCGTCGACGACGATCAAGCCAAGCTTCGGTAGCGGCGCGAAAATTGCTGAACGAGTACCGACGACCAAGCGGGCCTGACCACTGCGCGCGTCACGCCATGCACGCAGTCGCTCCAGATCGGACAATCCCGAATGCATCAATGCCGGCATAATGCCCAGACGCTGGTGCAGTCGCCCAACCAGTTGCGGCGTCAGCCCGATCTCTGGAACCAGCACCAGTATCTGCTGGCCGCGGGCCAGTGCGTCGAGCATGAGTTGCAGGTAAACCTCAGTCTTACCGCTGCCGGTCACACCGTCGAGCAGGGAGGCTGCAAACCCGTCGTGCTTGCGAAGGGTTGCCAGCGCAGCGAGCTGATCTTCGTTCAGGTCGGGACCTGCCTCACCGGCCTGGTCCGCCGGTGCCTCGGGTAATTCGGCCTGTGCGTCAAAGTGCGCAATCAGTCCTTTGGCCAATAGTCCTTTGGCCGCTTGTCGCCAGGTGGGAAGTAACTCACCCAGGGCGTCTGTATCGACGCCGCCACCACCAGCGTCCGCTAACAATGTGAGCAGCTCGGCCTGACGCGGTGCGCGCTTTGCCAGCGTGTCGATGTCCGACTGTTCTCCGGCAGCCGTGCTGCAATAAAACGTCTGTGTCGGATGCAGAGATCTTCCCTGGCGCAGCAGGGCGGGCAAGGCTGCTGCAACAACCTCACCGATCGGATGGTGATAGTAATCACTGGCAAAACGAATCAGCCAAAGATCGTCGTCGCTGAGCAACGGTGATGTATCAATTGCGGCATCGCAATGGCGGATCTTGTCGCTCGCGATGTCGCTCGCCGCGGCCAGACCCAGTACGACACCAATCTGGCGGCGTCTCCCAAATGACACCTGTACGCGGGCACCGGGTACCGGGCACGGGCCAGCCACAGGCGGAAAATAGTCAAATTGCCGTGACAACGGCACGTTGACCGCGACCTTCAGTATTGGCGAGTCAGGCACAGAAAATTAATGAAAACAATGAGTTGGAATTCCGTTGGGTGTCTGAGTCATGGTTGATGCAACATAATGTGTAGTTGCGATCGCGGCTCAGATCGTTGTCAACCACGTCTACTGCGTGGCGTTACTATAAGAGTGACAAGGTAGATGACCTTGTGCAGGAGTCAAGAGGACTTTGGATATGGACTTCACGTGCGCAGTGAAAGGGAGTTTTGCCCGATGAATGCTGCAGTTGGTGTTTTTGCGGTATCGTGCGACAGCAAGCCACTTGAGGGAGTACAAACGCTGCAACGCGAACGGCAACTTAACCAGTTTCTGGCCGACGTGGAGCGTCGCGCATTGCGCATAGCCGAGATTTCGGTGCGAGATCGTGACGAGGCGTTGGACCTTGTGCAGGATGCGATGATAAAGCTGGTGAGAAACTACGCTGATCGCAATAGCGATGAGTGGACGCCACTGTTCTATCGGATCCTGCAGAATACTGTGCGCGACTGGCATCGCAGGCAAAAAGTCCGCAATCGTGTGATGGTGTGGTTCGGGCGCTCGGCCCCAGGCGAAGATGAATACGATCCTGTTGCACAGGCGCCGGACCCCGCGGGGAGAACGCCGGACGAGCAGCTGCAAACGAGTGATGCGATGCAGCAAATGGAACGTGCGGTACGTGAGCTGCCGGCCAGACAGCGCGAGGCATTCATGCTGCGAACATTTGAAGGTCTGGATGTTGCCGGGACTGCGATCGCGATGGGCTGCAGCGAAGGCAGCGTGAAAACACACTACTTCCGAGCCGTTCACTCGGTCCGGGAAAAGTTGGGAGATCATTGGCAATGAACGAACACGATCGTGAAGAGCGCCTTGCTGATTCGGCAAAGCAGTTATTCGACGACAGCGTTGAATCTATCGACGCGGCAACCTTGTCGCGGCTGAATCAGGGCAGGCACGCAGCGCTGGCTGAGCTGCAAAGCGGACCTGCAGCGCGCTACTGGTCGCGCTGGCTGCCAGCAACCGGTATAGCTTGCGCCGCGCTGATTGCAGTGATGTTCGTCGGCGGACCCGACGAGACCGGCTTGCCGGCTGCGCCGGTGGCCGTGTCGGACTTCGAAATACTGTTAAACGATGAGCCGCTTGAGATGCTCGAGGATCTTGAGTTCTATAGCTGGATCAATATCTCCGAGCTGGAGGGCGGCGGCGATGTTGGCTAGGACATTGCTGCTGGCGGCGATGCTGGGTGGCTACAGTCTGGCCAGTGGAGACGATGAAGAAGTTCCGGATATGGGGTTTTTCGAGTACCTGGGAATGTGGGAGGAAACCGACGAAGAGTGGTTGATGTTTAACGAAGTAGTGACAGCAGAAAACGATGCACGGTCAGAACCTCATGTATCTGAGGCCGACGAGCCGGTGGAGAAAGAAGATGAAAGCTAGAATTCTGTTTGCATTTATGGTCCTCGCCATTGGCGGGCCCGTATTGGCGGACGACAATGACGTTGCTGATAGTGTGATCCTGTGGAGCAGCCTGACCGCTGAGAAGCAACAGGTGCTGAAACCCTATGCCGGCAACTGGAATACGCTCACGCCGGAACGGCAGAAACGACTGTCACGTGGTGCCGACCGCTATGCCCAAATGAGCCCGGAACAGCGCAAGGCGGCGCAGGATCGATTCAAACAGTGGAACGGACTGCCGGCTGAACAGCGTGAGCAATTGCGCCAGCGTTACAATCAGTACAAGCAGCTTCCCAATGACGAGCAGCGACGCATCCGCCAGAACTTTCAGCGCTACTCTGATCTGCGGCCGGAACAGCGCCGGGCGTTGCGCGAAAGATTCTCGAAAATGACGCCACAGCAACGCCAGCACCTCAGGGATCGACTGCAAAGGAGCAGGCCCGCGCCGAAACGTGACTGAGCCACCTCCGCGAGTCGATGCAAAAAGAGCGCCAGACGGCGCTCTTTTTTTGCGTGCGTGTTACTGGTGGGCCGCTTGATAAATAAGGTAACGCTCAGCAGGCAGGACAGCCGTCGGAGCAAGGCGGTTAAGTGC
>CAZGVL010000007.1:0-76839 GCA_964528965.1 uncultured Woeseiaceae bacterium | reverse complement strand
AATCTGTTTTGATGAACGTTCGAGAGGTCCATTCCTTTCGGGAAGTACTGTCTCAGAAGACCGTTGGTGTTTTCGTTTGAACCACGTTGCCATGGGCTTCCTGGATCACAGAAGTAAACCTTGATGCCGGCCAAATGACGAATCCTGTTCCGCCCTCAGCTTAGCTGGCGAAGGACCGCGCCCAATCCAGAACCAGCAGCAAGCTGGTCGCATAACCGAAGCCAGGAATCATTGTCTGAGGGCCGACGTTTCGTTTCTGTTGATCGTAGGTCATTGTCCAGCCCCGCGGTGCGTTTGTGAGCTTGTAGTTTCTTGCAACGCGGCGGCGGGCACATGACGTTGCTGTGACCAGACCCTGAGGATTGTGTGATTTCGGCGGATTCTGCTTGTATACGACCCGTGGCGAGCACCGGGTGGCGTGTTATTGGAGTTTTTGCACCGCCTCAAGAGACAGCTGCACATTCTGCATAGGAGACACACCGCCAATGGTCTCGGCAACCTTGCCATCCGGCGTCACGATGAAGGTCGTGCGCTTGGCATAGCCGTGATCGTAGCTGATACCGCGAGAGTCTTTGCTGCCCTCTGTCCCTTCGCTGACTATGACCTCATACGATCGTGCGATTTCACCACTCTCATCTGCAGCGACGGCTAGTTTGCCGGCACAGTAGTCCGGGTCCGCAGAAAAATCGTTTAGCCGCTCGATGCTGTCCAGAGAGACGCCGATCACGCTCGCTCCCGCGGCGGTGAACTCGTCCATGTTGACCGCAAACTCATGCGCCTGAATGTTACAGCCGCTGGTGTACGCCGATGGATAGAAATAGACGACAACCGGTCCGGACTTGAGGGCCTCGGCAAGTGAAAACTCGAACTCTTTTCCATCCAGCGAGGCCTGTGCCGCAAACATCGCTGCGGTATCCCCTGTTTCGAGAGAGGCGACTGCGGGCAGGGCGATCATGGCTGTGCAAATGAGCGCGAGGGCACTGTTTCTCATGTTGTTCTCTCTTTGGGGCTGGTAAGGCGACTGAATTCAAATCAGGCGCTCATCCTGCCGAGCAAGCGGGCGTCTTGCAAGCGTTGCGCACGCCATCACTGCACAGCGCTTCCGCTCCGCGATATACTCGGTGTGAAGTTCGGACTCAACGCGGTGATTCTTTTGCAACCAAACGTCGACAAGCTCCTGAAGAAACATCGTCAGCTCAATCACCTGGACGTGGCCAAAGTCACCAGCCATGTGCAGAGAGAAAGCGGCGACTGGATCGTCAACACGCTGATGCTGGATGGCTATGACGTACCGTTCAAGTACAGCCGCAAGACGGCCTACAAAAACCTCGAAGGGGCGCGAGTCAATCTCACCTACTACTCAGAAACCAAAACGGTCGCAGGGCTGGAGTTTGAGACCATGAACGTCGTACGAATTCGAAGGGCTTAGCTTTATGGCCGGCAAAGAAAGCGTTGCGTGGAAGCGGGCTGGTGTAGAAACGACCGCTATCGTCATGAGCATTTTGCTGGCATTTGCTATCGATGCCTGGTGGGAGAATCCGCAGGAGGGAATGTTCGCGCAAGAGATGTTGCTTGTTCCGTCCTCAGCTCGAACCCTGGCTGGTGATAATGCGATCATGCAGCGGTTGTTCTCCAGCGCCGAATTTCGGTCCGTTCTGGAGGCGCGCTTTGCCTTCCTGTCGCATGCTGTCGACGACGTGATCGCCGCAACAGATTCGATCCTCGAAAAGAATTCAGCGTCGCTGGAGGACGGAACCTGATTGTGCGAACAACTTTAGCGTGCTTGGTGTTGGTCGCATTTGCCAGCTCCACCGCACATTCCGCCGACATCTATAAATGTGCTGCGGCGGATGGCAGCGTCGTTTATGCACAGCTTCCTTGCGCACCTCAACAGACAGAAAGCGATGCGGAATCTGCGGTGCCGGCCGAACCGGCCGATTGCGCCCTGACCGGCCGTTTCGCTGAGTGGACAGCGCGACTGATGCACGCCGGGCTATCGTCGGACGACGTGTTCGATCGCTACGGTGGCTTCGAGGAGCTGTCCAAAGAGTCTGTCGCGATTGTGAATCGCGTTTACGCTGCTCGGGGTGATGAGACTATCAGTGAAACGGAAATAGCGGCACGCGCCTCGAGCGAGTGCGGGGCCGGCGACTTTGGTGGTGCGAGCTGCGCACAACTACCAGCATCTTTCATCGAGGGCCTGGGCGGATGTGATGCGGAACCCGCCGCGGACGGGGACGGGGACGGGGACGGGGACGGGGACGGCATGTTCGCCGAGGTGCCTGAGGCGCCCGCCTCATCCCGCAGCGCCGCCGAAATAGTCGAGTGCAAGAAAGGCCTGCGAGACCAGGTTGATGCCATCGACGCCCTGATGCGTCAGGGTTATACGTCAGAACAAGGAGCGGCCTACATGGTGGAGCTTCGAGTCCTGACTCAGGCCATGCGCGATTGCGAGCGCTAGCGGTCGTGCATGATCTACAATAGTTTTGAGCATTCCGGGAGACTTGAGTATGAGTGACATTACAGCCGAGGACATTCTGCGGTTCTGGTTCGAAGACATCGAAAAATCTCGCTGGTTCATCAAGGATGAGAGCTTTGATCGCGACCTCGTAAAACGTTTCGGCGCCCTGCATGCCCGGGCGGGCGAAGGCGCGCTGGATCACTGGTGCGATTCGGCCCGTGGCCGGCTCGCTCTGATTATTCTTCTCGACCAATTCTCAAGAAACATGTTTCGCGGCTCGGCCGCAGCGTTTGAATCTGATCTGGCAACACAACAGCTTGCGCTCGATGGCATACAGGCCGGTCAGGATGTCGAGCTCTCTCCCGAGGAGCGCTCATTTTTGTACATGCCTTTTCGTCATGCAGAAAGCCTCGAACTGCAACAACTTGGTCTGGAAAAAACCCGAGAGCTGAATGCTCAGGGATACGGGTCCGACAAGTATGCGCTGAACCACCTTGTGATCATCGAGCGCTTTGGTCGCTTTCCGCATCGTAATGAAGTTCTCGGTCGCGAGTGCACGGAAGAGGAAGACACCTATCTTGCGGAAGGCAACAAAGGGTTCTAGGTCACACGACGCAGGCTAGATTTCTTCCGCGCGGTGACAGGCGACGAGCGTGCCATCGAGCTCACGCAGCAAGGGCACAGTCGCCGAACACCGTTCGTCGGCGTTAACGCAACGAGTGTGAAAGCTGCAGCCGGATGGCGGCGACAAAATAGAAGGAACCTCGCCCGCCAAAGACACCCGTTTTGCTTCAACATTGGGGTCTGGCACCGGGACCGCGTCAATCAACGCTCTGGTGTAGGGATGCCGCGTCCGCGCAAACAGCAGATCATTGTCCGCCAGCTCGACAAGGCGGCCCATATACATGACCAGCACGCGGTGGCTGATCGAACGAACTACCGCGAGGTCATGGGTGATGAAGATGATCGCCAGACCGTTGCTTGTCTGCTCTTCGCGCAGCAACGCAAGAACCTGTTCCCGCGCCGAACCATCCAGTGCCGCGACCGCCTCATCACAGACCAGCACCTTCGGTCGCAGAATCAAGGCTCTCGCAATAGCCACGCGCTGTGCCTGTCCGCCGGAAAGCTCATGCGGGAATCGCTTGAGGAGCTCAACGCCCAGGCCAACCCGGGCAAGTACATCAACCACCTTCTGCTGTGCGTCCGCACCCGACAGCTCAGCCTCATGGACGGTTAGCGGTTCCGCTACGATTTTCTCTACTCGCATTTGCGGGTTCAGCGATCCCGCCGGGTCCTGGAAGACAAGCTGGATATCGCGGCGCGAAGCAAGAGAGCGGGACTGCACCGGACCCTCCAACGCCTCACCGACATAGACGACGCGACCGGACTGCATCGGTATCAGGCCGAGCGCGGCTCTTACCAGGCTGGACTTGCCCGAACCGGATTCGCCGACAACCGCAAGCGTCTCTCCTGCCCTGACCGCCAGCCCGATGTCCCGCACCGCCTGCAGCCTGCCGTAACCTTGCTCCCGGTAGCTCACGGACGCCCCTTCAATGCAAAACACTTCTTTGCCATCCACGGCGTCATGCGGAGCCGGCGTGTTCAGTCGTCGGGCGGCAGCAAGCAAGGATCGCGTGTGCTCATGCTCAGGCGTGGCGAAAACGTCCCGCGTTAGACCGGCCTCAACCGCACGCCCATCGGCGAGTACCAGCATGCGCTCGGAGCAGCCCGCAATAATGCCCAGGTCGTGCGTAATCATTAGCAAGGTAGTTTCGTCGCGCAATTCTTCGAGCAGCTCCAGGATCTGTGCTTGAACGGTTACGTCGAGTGCCGTCGTTGGTTCGTCGGCGATCAGCAAGTCCGGTTCCGCCAACAGCGCCGACGCAATCATTACGCGCTGCCGCATACCTCCGGACAGCTGGTGCGGGTAAACGCTGAATTGCCGCTCAGGGTCGGGCAGGCCGACACGCCGCAGCATTTGCATGACCCGCTCATTGGCTTCGGCGCCACGTGCAATTTTGTGCTCCGTAAGAATTCGCCGCAGCTGTCGTCCAACGTGCACGTAAGGATTAAGCGCCTGCATCGGGTCTTGAAAAATCATGGCTATGCGCTCAGCCCGCAGCTTGTTCAGCTCCTCATTGCTCGCTTTGAGAATATCAATGCCCGCAAACAGAATCTCGCCTGTGACCTCTGCGTAATGCGGCAGCAAGCCCAACATCGCCAGCGCAGTTTGTGATTTACCAGAGCCTGACTCGCCGACGAGTCCCAGCGATTCTTTTTCCTGCAGCGAGAAACTTAAATCGCGTACAGCGAACGTATCCCCATAACGAATCGACAGGTTTCTGACGTCGATGAGGCTCATTGCCTGTGCCTCGAATCGAAGACGTCGCGCAGGCCATCACCGAGGAAGTTAAAACACATCAAAATCAAAGCGAGCAGCGTAGCCGGGATCAGCAACATCCATGGCGCGCCTTCCATATGGTTCACGCCTGCGTGCACCAGTGCTCCGAGTGAGGTTTGTGGTTCCTGAATTCCAAGGCCGAGAAAGCTCAAAAAGGACTCCACGAGAATCGCCTGCGGAATGGTCAGCGTCACGTAGACGATAACAATGCCAATCAGGTTGGGCGTAATGTGGCGCAGGATGATTCTCGGTGTCGATACGCCCATTAGTCGGGCGGCATCGACAAACTCTCTCTCTCGCAGGCTCATCGTCTGGCCACGAACGATGCGGGCCATATCCAGCCAGTTGACCGCGCCTATTGCGACGAAGATCAACAGAAAGCTGCGCTCGAACACGACCATGAGTAGAATGACGAAGAAAATAAATGGAAGCGCGTACAGCGTGTCGACGATGCGCATCATCACCGCATCAACGCGACCGCCGACGTAGCCGGCGACGGCACCGTAGACGACACCGATAATCAGACTCACAATGCTGGCGATGACAGCGACCATGACCGTGACTTGCGTGCCGAGCATCGTGCGCACAAACAGATCCCGGCCGAGATCATCGGTACCGAAAAGCTGCAGCCCATCGACAGCCGGAGGCTCCAGCAAGCGGTCGAAGTTTGTATCAAGGTAAGCGTGCGAGCTCACCAGCGGGCCGAGTAACGCGAGCACAACAATCGCGAGAAGAGTGCTGCCGCAAACGACCACCGTTTTGTTGCGGCGCATGCGCTGCCAGGCGGTTGAGAGCGCCGTCATCGCTGTCGTATCCGTGGATCAATCGCGCCATACAGAATGTCGACGATGAGATTCAGGAAAATAACCAGTGCCGCATAGAAAACGACGATACCGAGTACCAGCGTGTAGTCGCGATTCAGAGCGCCGCGAACAAAGGATTGTCCGAGCCCGGGAATGCCGAAAATCTCCTCGACCACAACGGACCCGGTAAGGATCGCGGCGATAGCCGGTCCCATATAGGAGAGCACCGGCAACATCGCCGGCTTTAGTGCGTGATAGCGCACGATCGCCATGGTGCCCAGACCCTGCGCACGCGCAGTGCGTATGAAATCGCTCGCAAGAACATCAATCATGCTCGCCCGCGTGAGGCGGGCAATATAGGCAATTTGTGGCAGTGCGAGCGCAATCACGGGTAACAATAACCGCGGTCCTGCGGCGCTGCCGCTCCAGCCTGCGGGTAACCAGTTCAGCTTGACCGCGAAAAACAACACGAAGATCGGCGCAATCACAAAAATCGGAACGGAAATGCCGGTCATAGCCAGCGCCATGACGGCACGATCAAGACCTGACCCCTGCCGCAACGCCGCAAGCGTCCCCGCGGCTACGCCGACCAGAACCGCCAGTAGCATCGCGAGCGAGCCCAGTAGTAGCGAGATCGGAAACGCACCGGCGATCAATTCGCCAACCGTATGGTCACGATAGCGATATGAAGGGCCGAGGTCACCCCGCACAACCCCGGACAGGTAGCGCAAAAATTGTTTGGGTAACGGCTCGTCGAGGTGATAAGCCTTCGCAATGTTCGCCTCGATATCCGGCGGCAATACGCGCTCACTGTCAAACGGTCCGCCCGGCGCGGCGTGCACCATCAGGAAGGCCAGCGCAATAACCAGCAGCAGGGTGGGAATTGCACCCAGCAATCGGAGCAGGGCGTATCGCAGCACTAGCGTGTTTCCGATGTTAGCGGCGCTACTCGGTAGCGCGAAGACTCAGATGTTGACTGTAATGATAATTCAGGACGTTGTCGCCCCAGCCAACCACCTCGGGACTGACCAGATGTCGGCCGACGAAGAAATACAGAGGGATCATCGGATAGTCCGATAGCAGTACACGTTCCGCTTCCTCGAGATACAAGCGCCGAGTATCAAGATCAACCTGGTCGGCAGCCTGCTGCATCAGATCGTCGAATCGCTCATTGCTGTAGCCGGTGAAATTGACGGGACTGCCCGCCTGCATCGTACTCAGGAAAGTATGTGCGTCGTTGTAGTCACCGCTCCAACTGCCGCGAAAAACCTGCGTCACATCGCGCGCCCTGATACTCGCCAGCAACACCTGAAACTCCTCATTGACGAGCGTCGCTTCCACGCCAAGCACGTCGCGCCACATTGACTGTACTGCAACCGCGATGCGCTTCTGCGTATCAGAGGTGGTGTAGCGAAGCTCGATCTGCAAGGGGTTCTCGTCGCTGTAACCGGCTTCGCGATACAGCTTCCTGGCCTGCGTGTTGCGCTCTTCCTGGGAGAGCTCTGCAAAATTGAAGCGGCGTGGCTCGTAGTTGTCGGTACCCGGCGGCACCCAGCTGTACGCCGGCGCTTCTCCGCGCCCGGTAACGGTCTCGACAATCACTTCACGATCTACCGCCATCGATAGCGCCTGCCGGAGCGGTGGGTTGTCTTTAAACGGCGCCTTCGTAAGGTTGTAGCCGTAGTAATACACACCGAGGCGCGGCGAGACGAACAATTCGTCCGGGCGTTCTTCGCGAATCTGTTTGAAGTTCTCTGGCGGCACGTTGTCGGTGATGTGCAGTTCGCCGGCCCGGTACCGATTCAGTTCCGTTACTTCTTGCGGAAGCACGTGGTAGAAGACCGAGTCGATCGCTGTCGCTGCGTTGTTCCAGTAGTTGAGGTTGCGGGTCAGCTCGACCATTGAGCCGGGCTCCCAGCTCACCAGCACATAGGCACCGTTGGACAACAGATTTCCCGCGCGGGAGAAAGCATCGCCGTGTTCGGCGACCGATCCTGGATGCAGCGGAAACGCACTGGGGTGGGTAAGCAAGCCCAGCAGATAGGGGACCGGGCGACGCAATAAGATCTGCAGGGTCTGAGCATCGGGTGACGCCACTCCCAGCTCGGTCGGTGATAACGTGCCCGCTACAATTTCGGCCGCATTGACGATGTCTTCCAAGGCGAGCGCGTAAGGTGAGGCTGTGGACGGGTCAACCAGCCGGCGCAATGCGAACACAAAGTGCTCGGCAAGCAGCGGGTCGCCGTTTGACCAGCGAGCGCCAGGCCGAAGTTTAAAGGTGTAGGTCCGGCCGTCTTCCGAGACGGTCCAACTGGCGGCCACGGCAGGCACAAGCTCTCCGGTCGCCGAGTATCCCAGCAGGCCCTCACCGATATCGCGCAATACTTCCGCCGCCTGCGTGCTGCGAGTTTTGTGGGGATCCAGCGACTCCGGGTCTGCCGCAATACCGCGCTGCAATGCCGATTGTGAGCTGCCCTCATTCCCGCCGCAGGACGCAAGCGCAAGACACACAAGCAAAACCAGGGTCGATCGAATCGGTTTCATGATGGGCCACTGATAATCAATGCAACAAAGCATACATGACGGGCGCTGAAGACGGGCTTGCGGCACGTCACTCTTTTGCCGGCCCTTCTGCGGCAGGGTTTACGACTCGATTCCGCACACAACCGAACGATACCGGCGCTTTGCAGTCTCAGGACTCTGGTGTTCTTTGGAGATATCTATGACGGCCCCGATACTTTGGCGACGTTTCGCTGCAACCCTCACTTCACTCGCTGTGCTGGTCATGTTAGCGCCGGCGGCGTCTGCCGAGGGTGTCAGCGCTGAACGACTCACCTGGGCCGGGGTAAAGCTCGTCTCAAACGACACGACCGTCTTCATCGACGCTGTCGGCACCGACCTCTGGGGTGGCGATGCGCCTGAGGGGCTGGTTCCTGTCACTTCCGACACGAAGCGCACCTACGCGCTAATAACCCACTCGCATAACGACCACTTTGACGTAGATGCGTTGAAAGAAGTGCTCGGCGACCGCGGCTACGTTATTTGCCACGAGTCGGACGCGGTCTACGTTGCATCGAGAGGGCTGAAAGTCATACCGGCAAAGTATTTCACGCCAGTCGGTCGCGGCGGCTTCCTGTTTACCGCTATTCCGGCGGTCGACGGCTTTGGCGGCGAGCAGGTCAGCTGGGTAATTACGGTCGATGACAAACGTATTTTGCATGCCGGCGACACGCTTTGGCATGGCAAATGGAGAACCATAGGCCAGCAGTTTGGACCTTTCGACGTCGCGTTCATGCCGATCAATGGCGCCAAGATCCAACAGGACCCGATGCCCGACTCGCCGCTGGTACAGACGCCGGTGCAGGCTGTCGATGCTGCGCTGCAGCTGCGCGCCAAGGTTCTCGTGCCGATTCACTACGGGCTCAACGACCCACCTAACTATGTTGAGGTGGACAAGCCGTTGGAGACACTGCTTGAGGCCGCAGAGCAGCGCGGCCAGGTCGCACAGCATCTGATGCCGGGAGAACAACTGGTGTGGGCTGATTAAGCGTGACGATTTCTGCTCAGGCCGTTTTCTTTAGCTGTCGCTTTTTCAGATAGAGCAGTAACAACGCAACCGCCGCCGAGGTCATTCCCTCGAGTCGCGATGCCTGGCCCAGCGTCGTTGGCCTTGAAGACTCGAGGCGTTGACGCGCCTCATTCGACAGTCCGTCGACCTCGGCATAGTCGATGTCTTCGGGCAAGCGCAGCTTCTCCTGTTTGGCGTGCTTGGAGATCTCACGTTCCTGTCGGTCGATATACCCCGCGTACTTGGCCTCAACCTCAAGCTGCAATTCGACCTGCGCGTCCTGTTCTTCGAACTCCAGCCCGTGACTCGCCCCGCCAACCATGGACAGGCGGGTGATGTCCCGATAGCGAAGCTCTGGCCGTCGCAACAGGTCCGCCGCCGTACTCTCGCGTTGCGGCTTTTTGGGCAACGCCTCGTCATCTTCGGCGGTCAGCCGCGACGGATGCACGACGATGCCTTGCAGGCGGGCCTTTTCTTTGGCTACCGCATCGCGCTTCTGGTTGAAGAGCGACCATCGCTTGTCGTCGACTAGCCCGAGGTCGCGGCCGACCGGGGTGAGGCGCAGGTCTGCGTTATCTTCGCGCAGCAGTAGCCGGTACTCAGCCCGGCTGGTGAACATTCGATACGGCTCGCTGACTCCGCGCGTAATCAGGTCGTCAACGAGAACGCCGATATACGCTTCATCGCGTTGTGGGAACCACGCCTCTTTGTCCATCGACTGTCTTGCCGCATTGATACCCGCAAGCAGGCCCTGGGCGCCCGCCTCCTCATAGCCGGTCGTGCCGTTGATCTGGCCAGCGAAGAACAATCCGTTTACGTGTTTGGTTTCGAGCGTTGGTCTTAGGTCGCGTGGATCAAAGTAGTCATACTCGATCGCATAGCCGGGCTGCGTGATCACCGCGTTTTCGAAACCGCGGATGGAGCGCACGAAACGTTCTTGCGTGTTGGCAGGCAAGCTTGTCGAAATTCCGTTGGGGTAAACAACATCGGTGGTCAAGCCTTCTGGCTCGACAAAGATCTGATGCGAGGGCTTGTCGGCAAAACGCACGACCTTGTCTTCCACCGACGGACAATAGCGCGGTCCAACGCCATCGATGACTCCGGTGTACATCGGCGATTCATGCAGCGAGCCGCGAATGATGTCGTGGGTGGTCTCATTCGTGTGCGTGATGTGACAGGAGATTTGCCGCGGGTGATCGCTGCGCCGGCCAAGAAACGAAAAGACCGGCACTGGATCGTCGCCGGCCTGTTCCGTCATTGCCGCGTAGTCCAGCGACTTGCCGTCCAGTCGCGGCGGTGTGCCCGTTTTCAACCGGGCAACACGAAACGGCAGCTCACGCAGTCGTTCAGCCAGCCGTATCGACGGCGCGTCGCCCACTCGCCCACCCGCTTTTTCTGTCTTCCCGACCAGAATGCGACCGCCGAGAAAAGTGCCAACCGTCAGTACAACGGTCGTAGCCCGCACCTCTTCGCCGGTCGCGGTTACGACGCCGGCGATACGGCCACCGTCGATCACGAGGTCTTCCGCCATATTTTCAGCAATCGACAGATTCGGCTGCGCGGCAAGAATGCGCTGAATCTCGGCGCGATACAGCACTCTGTCAGCTTGCGCGCGGGTCGCCCGTACGGCCGGCCCCTTGCTGGCATTCAACATTCGAAACTGGATGCCGGCTCGATCGATCGCCGCGGCCATGGCACCGCCCAGGGCGTCGATCTCTCGGGTCAGGTGGCCCTTGCCGATACCGCCAATAGCGGGGTTGCAGCTCATTTGTCCAAGCGTCGCGACGCTCTGTGTCATCAATAGTGTCCGCGCACCGGCGCGTGCGGCAGCAAGTGCAGCTTCCGTCCCGGCGTGTCCGCCGCCAATTACGATGACATCGAGTTTTTCAGACATTGCACTGATTGATCAAAAAATGAGCAGTTAGGGCCGCGCATTCTAGTCGCTCGGCCCGTTTCGCGCTACAGGGCTTTACATCGTCGGGCCCAGTCGCCAACATAACGCGCCACTGAAATCGCCCGGTTACCGTATGTCTCGTACCCTTTTGCTTGGACTGCTTCTCGCCAGCGCTGTTTGCGCGGCTCAAGAACCGCCGACCCTTGAACTAGACGATTGCCGCATCAACGCGGGGCCTGGGTTTCCCGGCATTAAGGCCCGCTGCGGCACCTTCGTCCGGCCGTTGGACCCCACCGACCCTGCCTCGACCACGATTGAGCTTAGTGTTGCTGTAGTACCTGCGCTCAGCCTGGAGCCCGAACCTGACCCGCTTGTCCTGATCGCCGGCGGCCCGGGCCAGGCCAGCATTACCTTCTATGCCGGCTGGGCCAGCGCTTTCGAGCGTGTTCGTCGTGATCGCGACATCCTGTTGGTCGATCAGCGCGGCACCGGCGGCTCGACACCCATGACCTGCGATGTCGACGACGATATTGTCGAGGGCCAGTATACGACCGAGCAGACCCTGGCCATTACGCGGGAGTGCCTGCAGTCGCTACCCCATGACCCTCGGTTCTTTACCACCAGCGTTGCGGTTACTGACCTCGAGGCACTGCGCGTTGCGCTCGGCTATCCGCAGCTGAACATCTATGGCATTTCCTACGGCTCGCGTGTCGCGCAACATTTCGCGCGGCGCTTCCCGGCGTCTACTCGCACAGTAATCATCGACGGCGTAGTGCCACCGCAAATAGCGCTCGGCCCGGAAATCGCAACTGAATCACAATTTGCTGTCGAGAAGGTTCTTGAGCGCTGCGTAAACGACGCGAAATGCAATGAACGCTTTCCGACGATTCGCCAGGACTTCGCCGATCTTCGACAAAAAGTCGACAACGACCCGCCGACCGTCGCTCTTGCCGACCCCTTAAGCGGGCGGACAGAAACGGTCGTGCTTGGCCACGATGAGTTCGCCATTGCGATTCGTTTGCTGTTGTACGGTCACCGCTCCATCGCGTTGTTGCCGCTGTTGATCCATGAAGCGGCCAACGGTAACTACGTGCCGATCACGGCCCAATATCAAATGACCGCCATCGCACTATCGGAGTCGCTTAGCCTTGGTATGCACAACGCCATCATGTGCACCGAGGACATGCCGTTTGTCGACGACAGCCAGGTAGACCATGCCGGGCTTGCCGCCAGCTATCTTGGGCCGATGCAGCTCGAAGCACTGCAGGCGATTTGCTCCGTCTGGCCCGCTGGCGTACTCGACGAGGGTTTCAAGACGCCGGTCGCTACCAGCATTCCCTTTATGCTGTTGTCCGGCAGCGTTGACCCGATAACGCCACCGCGCTATGCGATCAAAGCCGCTGTTGACCTTGAGACGGCCTGGCTGTTGACGGGCGAAGATCAGGGGCATGGGCAGGCGCCGGTTGGCTGCATGCCGCGACTGATCAGCGAGTTCATCAGCACAGCAACTCTTGAAGGCGTTGACACCAGCTGTATCGATCAAAGTTTTACGATGCCGTTTTTCCTCGACTTCGCAGGGCCTGCGCCATGATCGTCGTAAACGATATTCACAAGTCTTTTGGCGCGGTTAAGGCGGTTCGCGGCGTAAGCTTCGACGCACCCGATGGCAAAATTACCGGCCTGCTGGGACCCAATGGCGCCGGCAAGTCAACGACCCTGAGAGTGCTCTATACGGTCCTTAAGCCAGACCAGGGCAGCGCAAGCATTGACGGTGAAGATGTTGTTGCGAATAGCCTTGAAGCGCGCCGGCGCATCGGCGCTTTGCCACACGGTGCCGGCCTTTACCCGCAGCTAACGGCTCGCGAGAACGTGGCCTACTACGCTCGGCTCTGTGGCCTTGCGGAGTCGATTGTCGATGATCGTGTCGACAGCATCATCAAGCTGCTCGAGATTGACGACTTCGCCGATCGACGAACCAAGGGCTTTTCCCAGGGACAGCGCACGAAGGTTTCGCTGGCCCGTGCGCTCGTACATGACCCGCAGAACATCATCCTGGACGAGCCAAGCAATGGGCTTGATGTGATGGCAACGCGGTCGTTGCGTAAGATTATTTTGAAGCTGAAAGATGACGGCCGCTGCGTGCTGTTTTCCAGTCACGTCATGCAGGAGGTCGCCGCCCTATGCGATGACATCGTCATCATCGCTGCTGGCAAGGTTGCGATAGACGATTCGGCTGATGGCATTCGCAATCGAACCGGCTGCGACGACCTGGAGGACGCTTTCGTTAAGGCGATTCACATGGTGGACTCGGAATGATGCGCACTCTTCTCACTGTTTTCAGGAAAGAGGTTGTCGATAATTTTCGTGACCGTCGTACGATGGCCTCCGCGTTGCTGATGGGCCCGCTCTTTGGTCCATTGCTGTTTGCCTTTGTGATCAACCTTTCGATTGAGCAATCGCTGAGCAACCTGGACGCGAAGATGGAGCTGCCCGTCATCGGCAGCGAGTATGCGCCGAACCTGATGCGCTATATGCATAGCCGCAATATTGATGTGGTTGACGGCCCGGAGACGCGCGAGGCAGCGATCGACGCCGTTACGACCGGTGCGCACGATCTCGTCGTCGTCATTCCGGAAGATTTTGGCGAGCAGTTTGCAGCAGCGACGCCAGCACGGATTGAGTTGATCACGGACCAGGCCAACACGCAGGCCGATCGCGAGGCTCGCCGTGCGAGAAATGCGATCAATGCGTACAGCCGGGAGCTGTCAGCCGGTCGGCTGGCCGCCCGTGGTATCAACCCGATGCTCTTACGACCCATCAATGTAGATGAGGTGGATGTCTCAACACCCAGCGGCCGATCGGGAATTTTGCTTGGCATGCTGAGTTACTTCTTCATCTTTGCGTTGCTAATGGGCGGCATGTATCTCGCTATTGATTCGACCGCTGGCGAACGTGAACGCGGCTCGCTTGAGCCACTGTTGTCGTTGCCCGTGACGCGTGATCAACTCATTTATGGAAAGATCGCCGCGACCTGCGTGTTCATGTCGCTTTCCCTGATCTTGAGCCTGTGCGCGTTTTTCGTTGCACTGAAGTTCATGCCATTACAGCAACTGGGTATGACGCCGAACTTCGGGCCGGATGTTCTGGTCATCGCGTTTCTGCTGTTGTCGCCCTTCATCTTGCTCGGCGCTGCGGTCATGACGCTGGTTGCATCGTTTACCAAGAGTTATAAGGAAGCTCAAACCTGGTTGAGCATTGTGCTGATCGCGCCGACGATGCCCATTCTTATCGTCAGCATCCTCACTCTGCGCCCGCGACTTGAATTCATGTTCATCCCCAGTCTGAGCCAGCATCTTCTTCTCGTGGACATGATCAAGAACGAACCACTGAACTTCTTGCATGCCACCATTTCTGTATTGAGCACGCTTGCGATTGGCGTCTTTCTCACGTGGCTGTGCGCGCGACTGTATCGTCGCGAAGGTCTGCTCGGCTAGCACCGACGCTTACCTCGCGGCTAGAACGAAAAAGGCCCGGCGATAGCCGGGCCTTTTGTCATTTCAGTCTGGCTCGCAGTGCGATTACCTGTCGAAATACCAACGGACAGCAAGACCGAGTGAGGTTACGTCTTCGTCAAAGTCTGCAGTAACGCCCGCCGCAAACTTGCCGCCGAAGGAATACCAACCCTCAACGCCCAGCGCCGTGCCGTCAGCCCCTCCGCCGAGGTCGAAGTAGCCCGCGGTTCCCTGCAGCTCGAATCTTGGCGTCAACATACCGCGCGCACCGATCGTTACACCAAAACCATTGTCGCCAATGTTGCCAAAGCCGTCAGCTCCCGCGGTAACGTCGATGTAAGCCAGCTCGGCAAAAAAGTCCGTTTTCTCCGACAGCGGCAGGTGGTAGCCCGCACCGATGTTTATCTGGTCCAGGTCGGCACCAAAGTTGAAGTCAGCGGTACCGTAACCCGCGACGCCATACCAGTTTTCGGTAAAGGCGACGGAGCCAGCCAGGCTGAGGCCATCTCCGGAGGGGCCATCGTCAAGGTCTACTCGCTGATAGCCCAACTCTACGTAATTGTAGCTAACGTTCTGCGCGCTTGCGTAAGAAGCCGCCAGCATGAGCGTGGCCAGTATCAATAGTCGTTGCATGTTGTTCTCCTTGCTTGCCGCTTCAGGCGGCACGTGTTTTCGGCACCAGGCGTTATCTCGTCAGACCACGCAGCCCTGTACCCGTTCCGTCCCGATCATTCGAGACGGCCCATAGACAGAGTCGCGCCAGCGACGTCACACCGCGTGATGTTCCAATTAGGGTTTACTGATGTTTTGCCCAAACGCCAGCTGGCGCGATAGTACCAGCGAGGCGGGCCGTTGTGCGGGTTTTTGCTTGTTTTTTGCGTGCGGCCTATTTTCCGATGCAAAACTCGGAAAAGATCCGCCCTAACAGGTCATCAGACGACACGGTGCCGGTAATTTCGCCGAGGTCGATCTGCGCCAGCCGCAGCTCTTCGGCGAGCAATTCGCCCGCGTGCGCGTCATTTAGCGCCACTTCGCCGGCCGCGAAGTGATCGGCCGCACGTCGCAGCGCATCGATATGCCGACGGCGCGCGGTAAACGCCCCCTCGCCCAGGTTCTCATAGCCAGCCAGCTGTCGAATTCTCGCTCGAAGTGCATCGACCCCCTGGCCGCCTTTTGCAGACAAGTTGACGACAGATTGTGTGTCACCCGAGCTGCCCGGCGTCTCGGCGGTGAGGTCGATTTTATTGCGCACGACTATGATCGGAATGCCGTCAGGTACCGCTTCGTCGAGCTCGGGTGGCGTCGCGTCGCTCGCGTCCTGAATCCAGAGCACGGCGTCCGCACTTTGCATTGCCTTGCGGGCGCGTCGAATACCCTCTGCTTCGATCCGGTCCGGATCTGTCCGTAGCCCGGCTGTATCAACAAGCTCGACGGCGAGTCCATCGATATTGATTTGTTCGCGCAGTATGTCTCTTGTCGTGCCCGCAATTTCAGTCACGATCGCTGCTTCTTCTCCGCTGAGGCGATTCAACAGGCTGGACTTGCCGGCGTTTGGCTTGCCCACGATAACCACTCGATAGCCGTCTCGTAATACCCGCCCAACCTGTGCTTGTTGCAACAGCGCGTCGAAGGCCGTGCGGCAGGTTTTGAGGCGCGCCTGTAACGCGTCATCTGAGAGAAAGTCGAGCTCTTCTTCCGGAAAATCGATGGCAGCTTCGACGTACATGCGCAGGCGCGTGAGTTGCTCGGTCAACTCGACGACCGCCGCTGAGAAGGCTCCAGACAACGAGCGCAGTGCCGCTCGAGCCGCCTGGGCTGTGCCGCTGTTTATGAGATCCGCAATGGCTTCTGCCTGGACCAGGTCGAGCTTGTCATTGAGAAACGCGCGTCGAGTAAATTCTCCGGGCGCCGCGGTTCGTGCTCCGAGGCTCACCGCAGCATCGATCAGCAGTGACACGACCAGCGGGCCGCCGTGGCCCTGTAGTTCAATGACTGATTCGCCAGTGAAGGAGGCTGGAGCGGGAAAGTACAGCGCGATTCCTGTGTCGATAATCGTGCCGTTCGCGTTGCGAAACTTCCGCTGCGATGCCGCTCGCGGCTGCGGTAATTCACCGAGCATAGCTGTCGCAATATCTTCTGCGGCTGGGCCCGACAGCCGCACGATAGCAACACCGCCGGTACCCGGTGGCGTCGCTGCTGCGACAATCGTGTCCGTTGTTTCTGTCATAGGCCGAGGAAGGTCCTCTTTGGGCCCCGCTGCCGAGTTTGTTGCTGGCTCGCGCTGTTAGCTGTCTTTCTCTGGGTCGTCCTTCTCTGATTCGTCCTTTTCTTGTTCGTCTTTTACTTCGCTGCCTTTCTTTTGGCTGTTCTTCTTTTTGTTGCGCTTCGGCTTTTTCTCGTGCAACTTTTTCTCTTTCGCTTCGCGTTCAACGACGGTATTGATCTTCCATTGTTGCGCGATCGACAAGACCGTATTGGTCACCCAGTAAAGCACCAGGCCTGCCGGGAAAAACGCGAAGAACCCGGTGAAGATTATGGGCATGATTTGCATGACCTTAACCTGCATTGGATCGCCGACCTGCGGGTTAAGCTTCTGCTGCAAGAACATTGCAGCACCCATAATCAGGGGCAGGATGAAATACGGATCTCGCGACGATAGATCCGTGATCCAAAGTGCAAAAGGCGCCTGTCGCATTTCAACGCTTTCAAGCAACACCCAGTAGAACGCGAGAAAGAACGGCATTTGAATCAGGATCGGTAGACAACCTGCTGCGGGATTCACTTTTTCCCGTTTGTACAGCTCCATCATCTGCGTACTGAGCTGCTGTCGATCGTCTTTGTAGCGTTCTTGCAGTGCCTTCAGGCGCGGCTGCAAGTTGCGCATTTTTGCCATTGACCGGCCACTTGATTCAGTCAGCTTGTAGAATGCAGCTTTGATCATCATGGTGACGAGAATAATGGTCACGCCCCAGTTACCGACGAAGCCGAATACCTTGCTCAACAACCAAAACAGCGGCTGCGAAATTATGGTGAGCCAACCGTAGTCGACCGTTAGCTTCAGGCTGGGATCAATCGTCTCGAGTTGCGCCTGCAGTTTCGGCCCGACAAACACCGTTTCAACAAAGGTCTGCGTCTCGCCCGGGGCGATCGTTTGTTTAGCGCCAATAACACTTGCTGTGGAGATGTCGCCGGTGACTGAAACCTGAAAAATATGCGCCGCATCCGGTGCCGGTACGACCGCGCTAAGAAAGTGATGCTCAATCGCGCCAACCCAACCGTTCTTGGCGGTGTTTTGGTAAGCACCGTCCTCAAGCAGGTCGTCACGTTTCAGTTTGTCGGATTTCTCGCCGTCGTAAACGATCGGGCCCGCAAAGGAATAGGAGTCTACGTCGAACATCGATCGTTTCGGCTCGGCCGAATGACGCAACAATTGCGCATACTGATCAAGTCGCCATTCCGTCTCACCGGCGTTCTGCACCGCCTGCTCGATACGGATGATGTAACTGCCCGCGCTAAATATGTAGCGTTTCTCCACGACACTGCCGTCGGCCCCTGTCCAGCGTAGTGGGACGACCAGGTCGTCTGTGCCGTTCATGCTGTAGTTGCTGCGCGTCGAGGAAAACGTTGCGAGATGGTCAGGACCGGGCCTTGTCTCATCGTCGGACCGCAGCCCGCTTCGGATCACGCCAAAGTTGCCGGTTTCCGGGCTAAGCAATTTAACCAGTTCATCGGGGCGATCTTTGTGAACTGGATAGCCCAACAACGATGCCTTTCGAATGCTGCCGCCTTGCGTGCTTATTTCGAGTTCGAACACGTCGGTGGTTACCGATATGCCGGGCGCCGCATTAGTGACAGTCTGGGCGGGCTGACCCGCGCTTGTTGGCAATGCAGCGGGAGCGTCTGCGCCCGTCGCGGAAAGTTCAGGCAGGGCCTCGCCTGGTGCTGCTGGCAATTCCACCCCGGGAACCACGGCCTCGGTCGTGGTGGTCGCGGCCACGGGAGTTGGTCCGTAGTCGTTCATCCAGGCTTGGTAGGTCATCCAGGCGGTGAGTCCAAATGCCGCCCATATCAGCAGTCGTTGATTGTCCATTTATGTCTTTTCCTGAGCGCGTGCTGTGCGGTTTGCTGTCAGGCAGTTGGTCCAATGCCGGTCCAGACTCTTAAATAATTGTTTGTTATTTGCCGTTGCTGCGGATCGCTGATTGATCACGACGATGTCGAGCTCTGCCAGTGTTTCTTGATGCTCTCGAAACGACTCTCTAATAATACGCTTTATTCTATTGCGCGCTGTCGCATGTCGACAGTGTTTTTTTGATATGGCGAGACCCAGCCTGGGGTTTCCGCCAGTGTTTTCGCGACAAAGAACGGTAAACAAGTTGTCGCGACTGCGGCTCGCTTTTTTGAATACGCGCCCGAAAGCCGCTGCATCGAGTAGCCGGTTGTGTTTTTGGAACCGGTACAGCGAGCTGCCAGTGAGTTCGGTTTTGGTGTCTGCCGCCGTGACGACCGCCTGAAGACTAACGTTGAGGCTTACGGTGTCAACTGAGCGCGGCCCTTGGCGCGCCGACGCTTGAGCACGAGACGCCCGGCCTTGGTGGCCATGCGGGCACGAAAGCCGTGGGTTCGCGCGCGCTTTAGAGTGCTGGGCTGAAAAGTACGTTTCATTTACCTGTTACCTGTTGATCCGCCGGGAAAATTGTGGCCCGACGCTTTTGAAGGGCGGCAAGGGTACCAGATGGTCTGTAGGTGTCAATAGAGGGGCCAAAACATTCCTCTTTTGCTCCTTTCCTGCCTGTGGATAACCCGCTCTGGCCCTGCTCCTGTATAGGGTATAGACTTCCCGCTCTTTGCACCGCGAAGCATCGACTTGCGCGCTTTTTTGGGGACTGTATTGCCGGCTGACCTGACGCTCTGGAACCGCTGTCTGCGTGATTTGCAGGCCGAGCTGCCGGAACCGGACTTTAACACCTGGATCAGGCCACTGCAGGCTGTTGAGGACGCGGACGCGCTGCGTCTGCTGGCGCCGAATCGGTACGTTGTCGATTGGCTGCACTCGCATCACCTTGAGCGCATTAACCAGATTGTTTTGGACTGTGGGGCGAACACGAAGGTTGTCATTGAGGTTGGCTCGAGAGCGCCGGCGCCGGTCGCGGTGAGATCACCTCGGCCACAAGCGACGCCGCCGTCGGCATCGGCACGCGCCGCACCGATGCCGATAGAATCTCGCCTCAACCCCAGTTTCGTGTTCGACAACTTTGTCGAGGGCAAGAGTAATCAGTTAGCGCGCGCTGCCGCTAGCCAGGTTGGTGAAAATCCGGGCAAATCGTACAACCCCGTTTTTATCTATGGCGGCGTAGGGCTTGGCAAGACCCACTTGATGCACGCGATCGGCAACGCGATGGTTGCAAAGAACCCGGCAGCAAGGGTTGCCTATGTTCGATCCGAGCGGTTTGTTGGCGACATGGTAAAGGGTTTGCAGCACAATAAGATCTCCGAGTTCAAGCGAACTTACCGATCGCTGGATGCTTTGCTGATTGACGACATCCAGTTTTTCGCCGGGAAAGAACGGTCTCAGGAGGAGTTTTTCCATACCTTTAATGCTTTGCTTGAAGGTCAGCGCCAGATCATTCTGACCTGCGACCGATATCCGAAAGAGGTCAACGGCCTGGAGGAGCGGCTGAAGTCCCGCTTCGGCTGGGGCCTTACCGTTGCGATTGATCCGCCGGAGCTGGAAACATCCGTTGCCATTTTGATGAGCAAGGCCAGCGCGGATGATATAGATCTTCCTGCGGAAGTCGCTTTCTTCATTGCGAAGCGCATTCGCTCCAACGTCCGTGAACTGGAAGGAGCTTTGCACCGGGTTATTGCTAATTCGCGCTTCACCGGACGCGATATTGACCTGGATTTTGCAAAAGAAGCTTTGCGGGACCTGTTGGCGCTTCAGGATCGGCTTGTGTCTATTGAAAATATTCAGAAAACCGTTGCCGATTACTTCAAACTACGGGTGTCAGATCTGCTCTCGAAGAGACGCAGCCGTTCAATCGCGAGACCTCGGCAGATCGCAATGGCGTTGGCGAAAGAGTTGACCAACCATAGCTTGCCGGAGATTGGTGACGCCTTTGGCGGTCGCGACCATACGACAGTGCTGCATGGCTGTCGCAGAGTGGCGTTTTTACGCGATACTGAAAAGCGAATTGACGACGATTATTTGAATTTGTTAAGAACTCTTACAGGATGATGTGGATAACTCGTGGATAACCTCGGAAATTATTTTATCCACAAGGTATTCACAGGCGACGTACCGGAAACACAGTTGGTTTGACAAGCAATAATTGGCCGTAAGCTATTGTTTTATTTGGTGATTATAAAGTTATACACAGGACCTTAGGGCCTTAATAATAATAATAATCTAATATATTCCCATTTTATTAACAGGTGGAACCTATGAAGTTAAGCGCAGCTCGCGATGTGCTATTGAAGCCTCTACAGGCCGTTATTGGCGTTGTGGAAAGACGGCAAACTATGCCGATCTTATCGAATGTACTATTGGTTGCCAAAGACGGTGAGCTCGCTGTAACGGCGACGGACCTCGAGGTCGAGTTGGTTGCTCAAACTGCGGTTGAGGTAGAAGCGGGCGGTGAGATTACTGTTTCTGGACGGAAGTTGCTGGATATTTGTCGAGCACTTCCGGATGGCGCTAGTATCGATATAAGCGTGAGTGGCGAGAAGCTTGTGGTGCGCTCTGGAAGAAGTAAGTTTAGCCTGGTGACATTGCCCGCTGCGGAGTTTCCGACGATCGAGGACATTAAGGCGGGTCAAACGATAGAGGTACCCCAGGCGGTGTTGGGACGGCTCATCGAGAAAACCCACTTTTCAATGGCGCAGCAGGATGTTCGTTATTACTTGAATGGAATGTTGCTCGAGACGGGGGGTAAGTTTTTGCGGGCGGTTGCCACGGATGGGCATCGTTTGGCGCTTTGCCAGGCAGAGCTGGACGGCGACGATCTTGACGAGCAACAGGTGATTTTGCCGCGAAAGGGTGTTTTAGAGCTGCAACGATTAATGAATGGGGAAGGATCGGTCAATATTGAACTTGGCGCTAATCACGTGCGGATTCAACTCGATGGTATTCGGTTTACGTCGAAGCTCATTGATGGCCGTTTTCCAGAGTATGACCGTGTAATACCGAAGGACTCCAGTAACGAGCTGTCCGCGGACCGAGCTGAGTTTCGAGGAGCTTTGCAGCGCACTGCGATCCTGTCGAATGAGAAGTATCGTGGAATTCGGTTGATCATCAGAGATAGTGGGGTGATTCTGCAGGCGCACAATCCGGAGCAGGAAGAAGCTGAGGAGGAGCTTGAGGTGGAGTATAGCGGCGAAGATATAGAGATCGGCTTCAATGTAAATTACCTGCTTGATGCGCTCGGGGCGGTGGAATCTGATTCGGTAACGCTTTCTGTGCTGGACGGAAACTCCAGCTGTTTGATTCGTGAGCCTGGGATGGACGACAGCAAGTTTGTGGTTATGCCCATGCGCCTATAGCCCTGCTCGGATCTGAGCGGAGTGCCGGTACAGCGTTTTACAGTAGAGAATTTCCGCTGCCTTGAAAGTGCGTCGCTCGAGCTGGACCCGGATTACAACCTGATTTATGGGGCCAATGCCTCGGGTAAGACTAGCTTACTCGAGGCATTGTCGTATTTGGGCCGGGGTAAATCTTTTCGCGGCGCGAGCACGTCGGAGCTGATCCGGCATGGCGAAAAGGAATTTGTCCTATTCGGCAAGGTCGATAATGATGGTTTAGTGTCCAGCGTTGGTGCGCGTAATGGTCGGGATGGTTTGGAGGTCAGGGTTAATGGTGAGGCTCGGGGCGGAGCTGCGGCCTTGGCGGCGGTTTTGCCGCTGCAGGTCATTGATCCGGACATTCACAACCTGGTTAGCGGTGGCCCGGAGCAGCGGCGGCGATATCTTGATTGGATCGCGTTCCACGTGGAACATGGATATCTAGAGCTTTGGCGACGATTCCGCCGGAGCCTGAAACAAAGGAATGCCGCACTGCGTTCGGGAAACCCGGGCGGTGCTATTTCGGGCTGGGACGCGGAGTTCGTAGAAATGTCCTCGCAGCTTGACGGGGCCAGGCGGAGAGTTCTTGATGTTGCGGCGGAAAACCTTGTGGCGGCCGGCGCCGAACTTCTCGGCGGACAAGTCCGGTTTGAGTATCGCTCTGGCTGGAACCAGGAACGTGGCTTGCTAGGATGCTTACACGATGGGCTGGCGAGGGAGCTGCAAATGGGCAGTACACAGCACGGACCACATCGCGGTGACCTTCGGTTGATCTATGACGATCGGCAAGCTCGGAAGCTGGTCTCACGTGGTCAGCAGAAATTGCTGGCGTGCGCGATGGTTCTTGGAGCGGCGGAGACGGCGCAGAGCGCACTCGAACGGCCATTGCTTCTTTTGCTCGATGACCCGGCGGCGGAGCTTGATCAGGATTCGCTGGGTCGGCTCATGCGGCGGGTCGGGTCGCTTGGTTCACAGGTTGTTGCCACCAGCCTGGCAAGAGACGCGCTTTCTTTGCCGAAATCGGCGGCGGTGTTCCACGTGGAACAAGGACAGCTTCGGCGCAGCAAATAGCTCGCTCGGCCGGGATCTTGGCCGCTCAATGCCGGGCGCGGCAACAACCGCTTTCGGGCCGCACAGTAAGCCCCAAAAGGCCTTAAAAAAGAAGCATTTGAGTGTCTATTGAAGGCGCTTTTTTGATACAATACGCCGGTTATGCATTGAGGACATGGAATGACCGACGAAAACGAATATACTTCGAGTAATATCAAGGTCTTAAAGGGCCTTGAGGCCGTTCGAAAACGACCGGGCATGTACATCGGTGACACCGATGATGGCACCGGTTTGCACCACATGGTTTTCGAGGTCGTGGATAACTCCATCGACGAGGCGCTGGCCGGGCACTGCAGCATTATCACCGTTACGATTCATGCCGACGAGTCAGTGACGGTGACCGATGACGGGCGCGGCATTCCGGTGGATATTCACCCGGAAGAAGGGCGTTCGGCTGCCGAGGTGATCATGACCGTCCTGCATGCCGGCGGCAAATTCGACGATAATTCCTACAAGGTTTCTGGCGGTCTGCACGGCGTTGGCGTCTCCGTGGTCAATGCGCTGTCCGAGGAGTTGGTGCTGACCGTTCATCGTGACGGCGAAACCCACCAACAAGAATATGCACATGGTGAGCCGCTTGCGCCGCTGGCGGTCGTTGGGAAAACGGATCGCACCGGGACATCACTGCGCTTCAAGCCGAGTGCGGGTACGTTCACCGACATTAACTTTCACTACGACATACTGGCAAGCCGCTTGCGCGAGCTGTCTTTTTTGAACTCCGGGGTGCGTATTCGCCTGGTTGATGAGCGCAGTGAGCAAGAAGAAGTCTTCGAGTATGAGGGCGGCATTAAGGCCTTCGTTAACCATCTGAATCGAAATAAGACGCCGATCCACAACGAGGTATTTTACTTCTCTGTTACCCGCGACGACGTGGGTGTTGAGGGCGCGTTGCAGTGGAATGACGGCTACCAGGAAAACATGTTCTGTTACACAAACAACATTCCGCAGCGAGATGGTGGCACCCACCTGGCCGGCTTTCGCTCTGCGCTGACGAGAACATTGAACACTTACATTGAAAAGCAGGCGAACAGCAAGAAAGACAAGTTCACGCCTAGCGGAGATGATGCGCGCGAGGGCCTGACGGCGGTGTTGTCTGTGAAGGTCCCGGATCCGAAGTTCTCATCACAAACCAAAGAAAAACTAGTTTCATCTGAAATTAAAGGCATTGTTGAAGGTGCAATGTCCGGTCGACTCGAAGAGTTTTTGCTCGAGCACCCTGCGGAAGCCAAAGCAATTGTCTCCAAGATTGTTGATGCCGCGAGGGCAAGAGAGGCGGCACGCAAAGCGCGTGAAATGACCCGCCGTAAGGGTGCACTCGATATCGCAGGCCTGCCTGGCAAGCTTGCTGACTGCCAGGAAAAGGACCCAGCCTTGTCGGAAATTTTCCTGGTCGAGGGAGACTCCGCTGGCGGCTCCGCAAAACAAGGCCGCGACCGACGAACACAGGCGATCCTGCCGCTAAAGGGAAAAATTCTCAATGTCGAAAAAGCACGTTTCGACAAGATGCTCGCATCGGCAGAAGTGGGCACGCTAATTACCGCGCTGGGCTGTGGTATCGGGCGAGACGACTTCGACCCTGACAAGCTGCGTTATCACCGCATCATCATCATGACCGATGCCGACGTTGACGGCTCGCACATACGAACCCTGCTGCTCACGTTCTTTTACCGACAGATGCTGCCGCTCATCGAACGCGGCCACATTTACATTGCGCAGCCGCCGCTGTACAAGATCAAGCGCGGCAAGCAAGAGGTGTACGTAAAAGATGATGCCGAGTTAAACGCTCACCTGCTAACCGCGGCGATGGACAATGCCGAGTTGCACGTTAATGCAGACGCTCCGGCAATGTCCGGCGTGGCTCTGGAGTCGTTGGCAAAAGAACATATTGCTGTAGAAAACATTTTTGCTCGTCTGGCACGTCGCTATGACGAGGTTGTTCTGCGTGCGATAAGCCAACTTCCCGAAGTGACGCCCGAGCTTGCCGAGGATCTGGATAAACTTGAAGCATGGAGCGCTGCGCTCTCAGCAGAACTGCCAACAGGCGGTGGTGATCGAGCGCAGAATAATAGTGGCGGATCTTACTCGGCAGACCTGGACAGAGGCGATGAAGACGGGGAAGGTGTCCGGGTTGCGATTACGAAAGTGCAGCACGGTGTCGCAACCACTCGCCATTTGCCGCGCACGTTCTTTGGCACCAAAGAGTATCGCTATATTATGGCGCTCGCTGCGAAGCTTGATGGCTTGCTCGGTGAGGGAAGCTATGTCAAGCGTGGTGAGCGACAGAGCCCCACAGAGACTTTCGCACACGTCGTCGAGTGGCTAATGAACGAAGCTCGACGAGGACAGTCGATACAGCGCTACAAAGGTCTTGGTGAAATGAACCCGGATCAGCTGTGGGACACAACAGTGAACCCGGAAACGCGCCGGCTTTTGCGAGTGAAAATAGACGATGCCGTCAAAGCAGACGATATCTTCACAACGCTCATGGGCGACCAGGTCGAGCCGCGGCGAGAATTCATCGAGAAGAACGCGCTCACTGTTTCGAATCTCGACGTTTAGCGTGAGGCCAACCGCCCGATACTAAGCCGCAGATACGATGACTAACACTCGCCGATATATTCATGCCGTGTTCTTGTTGGCGCTGCCAATCATCGTTGCGTGGTTTGGTCTTGGCGTTTTCTCGGCCGTTGTCGCAGTGATTGTCATGCTGTTATGGCGCTGGTTGATTGTCATCAGCGGCTTCGTCGCGCCGGAGAAGACGCCGAAGCTGGTGCTTGAGACAATTTCTGCCAGCCATTTCGTGGAGAAAGTTCGCTGGTGCATGGACCGACTGCAAATCGACTATACGGAACACCAGAATGCCGGCATCATTGGTGTGCTTTTCACCGGCCGATCTGTACCGCAGCTCAAGGTTAAGACCGGAATAGTCCAATCCGTTATCGGCAACTCCTCCGACATTCTGCGCTACCTCTGGGGTCGCTCTCCCACCGAGGAAAAAGAGCAGGCGAATTTTCTTGAACCAACACAGGAACGCCTTGACCTCGAGCGCCGTGTGGATCGGTACGGGCGCGACCTGCAGGTGTGGGTCTACTATCACATCCTGCAAGACAAGCAACTCGCGCTGCAGGCCTGGGGTGTCAACACGCCGCAAGTGCCTCGCTGGCAGCGAGTCATAATACGCCTGATGTATCCCGTGATTGCAGCCTTCCTAAGGCGCTCATTTTCGATCACAGAAACACACTACGCCAAAGTTGTACACAACATTGAAGACCTGCTGAGCGACATCGACACGCGACTTGCAGACGGTCGAAAATCAATTCTCGGCGGGAACCAGAGTAACTATACTGACATCGCTTTCGCATCGATGACCGGGCTATGGCTGCAACCGAAGGCCTATGGCGGCGGGCAGGCGGAATTCGCGAGACTCGAGCGCGATCGACTGCCACAGAAGATGCGTGACGACATCGCACGGTGGATTGAAGACCACCCAAAAGCGACCACATTTGTTGAGACCCTTTACACGCAGGAGCGGCAGAATGAAAACTAGACCTCCGATGCTTGCGACGGCGGGCATGATTACAACAACAGCGCTACTATTCGCTTGTTCTACGGTCCCGACCCTGCAGGAAGAGGCGCTGCGCGACTTCATCGACGTGGAGCCACTGGAGGAGCGCGATAAAATTCCAACCAGCAATCGCGACAAGCGGCAAGTTCTGACCAAGGACTACATGCTCTACGAGGGCCGCAAAGAGGTCTATCTCATTGAGTTTAGAAGCCCTTGCTACAGCCTTCTCGAAGACAGGGTTGAGCCAGACACGCGCTGGAGTAGCAACCAAATCAGCACCCGATTCGAGACCATAAACGGCTGCCACATAGGCAAAGCCTATCTACTTACCGAAGGACAGGCCGCAGAGCTTAAAGAAATTGTAGCGGCTACCGAGGGGCGAAACTAAGCTCCGTCAAACTGGTCTATCAATGTCAGCAAAAGCAATCGGGGCAGCGAACGTGAAACGGCCCATCAGCAAACCGGCTAGAACGACATATCATGCGGCCACCAAGAGACAGAGCCGCAATCACAAAAGGGAAATAAATTGAAAAAGATACTAGCAGTCGCAGGCGCGATATCACTACTGGCCGCCTGTGGACAGGAGCAAGCGCAAAACCCGAGCAACGAGGTAGCCGCCGACGCAGCACTTATCTCTGGCATCGATACACAGTACATGGACAAAAGCGTCAAGCCAGGCGACGACTTTTTCTCCTACATGAATGGCGTGTGGCTTGAAGAAACCGAGATTCCGGCCGACAAATCCAACTATGGCGGCTTCACGATTCTTGCCGATGAGGCCCAGGAAAACGTCAAAGCAATTATCGACGAAGCGTCGACCGGCGATTTCGCCAAAGGGTCGAATGAGCAAAAAGTAGGCGACCTATACAAGTCCTATATGGACATGGGCACGCGCAATGCGCTGGGCGCCACGCCTCTGCAGCCATTGTTCGACCAAGTAGAGGCAATCAGCAACTACGATGAGCTCACGAAGTACTTCGCTGGCGCCGGGAAAATAGGCATGTCAGTACCGGTGGACATGCAACAGCTAGTGGACTGGAACGATGCCAGCAAATACTCGCTACTGGTCTCGCAAGGCGGGCTCGGCCTTCCCGACCGCGAGTACTACTTCAAGGACGACGAAAAGTCCGTCGAGCTGCGGGAAAAATACGTTGCGCACATTGCCACTATGTTTGAACTTGCCGGCCTGCAAAACGGCGCAACAGCAGCGACCACCATCATGGAGCTTGAGACCCGACTCGCTGAGCAGAACATGACCAAAGAACAGATGCGTAACCGTGCGGAAAACTACAACACAGTATCGCGAGCGGACCTTGCTGAATATATGCCGCAGTTCAACTGGGATTCGTATCTTGCCGAGGCCGGCGTCGCTGAGGTACCCAGCCTGGTGCTCTATACGCCAGACTACCTGCGAGCGGTGGACGGAATCATCAGAAACACCGATCTAGAAACATGGAAGACCTATTTAAGCTGGAACGTTGTCAACAGTTACTCGGCACTCCTTGACGAAAAACTCGATGCGCAGAATTTTGCATTCTATGGTACGGCGCTGTCGGGCACAGAGGAACAACAGGAAATGTGGCGTCGGGCTTCTGCAACCGTTAGCGGGAGCCTGGGCGAAGTGGTCGGTGAGGTCTACGTAGAGAAACATTTCCCGCCAGAAGCGAAAGAGCGCATGTTGACGTTGGTCGGAAACCTGGTGAGCGCCTACGAAATCAGCATCAAGAACCTCGACTGGATGGGCGAAGAGACCAAGCTTGAAGCGCTGGAGAAGCTATCCAAATTTTCGCCAAAAATTGGCTACCCGGATGAGTGGCGCGACTACTCCAAGCTCGACATCGAGGCGGATGACCTGTTTGGCAATGCAATGCGCTCCGCCCGAGCTGAACACCAGCGCCAGATTGACCGACAGGAAGGGCCGGTCGACCGCGGCGAGTGGGGCATGACGCCGCAAACAGTGAATGCGTACTACAGCCCGGCGTTAAATCAGATTGTCTTCCCGGCGGCCATTTTGCAGCCGCCATTCTTCAACCTCGAAGCCGACGAAGCCGTTAACTACGGCGGAATCGGAGCGGTTATTGGCCACGAAATCGGTCATGGGTTTGACGACCAGGGCAGCACGTTCGACGGCGATGGAGCGCTGCGCAACTGGTGGACAGACGAAGATCGGGCGGAATTCGAAAAGCGCACTGCCAGGCTGGCCGCGCAATACGATGAGTTCGCGCCATTTGATGACCTCAATGTTAACGGCGAGTTTACACTGGGCGAAAACATTGGCGACCTTGGTGGAATCACCATCGCTCTGCTTGCGTATCAATTGTCGCTCAACGGCGAAGAAGCGCCGGTCATTGATGGCTTCACCGGCGTACAACGAGTTTTCCTCGGCTACAGCCAGGTTTGGAGGCGCAAATACCGCGATGAAGAACTACGCCGCCGAATTGCGACGGACCCGCACTCACCTTCGGAGTATCGAGCGAACGGCGCGGTCAGAAACGTGCCAGAGTTCTATGAAGCGTTCGATGTGCAAGAAAGCGACGCGCTGTACCTGGCGCCGGAGGATCGCGTTAAGATCTGGTAGAACAAATGTTGTAGCAAGATAAAATCTTGTCGCAAGAAACTCGAGGGTCGCCAAAAGGCGGCCCTTTTTTGTGCGCGGACTAACTGGCCGCCGTGTTATCCGGGTAGAAGCGACTGATTTCCGCCATCTTTGACTCGATCCAGTCCTGCGCAATGACATTGGTTTCTTTAGGTGGCCGATCAGCGGCGCTGATCGGCGGACCGATGATGAAGCGAATCGTACCCGGCTTCTTTCCCAAGCCTCGTTTTGGCCAAAAATCGCCGGCATTGTGTGCGACAGGCACGACCGGACAGCCGGCCTCTCTCGCCAGTGCTGCCCCGCTAACGCCATAGCGCCGCGTCTCCCCGGGCGGCATGCGAGTGCCCTCGGGAAAAATACAGACACTAATGCCAGAGTCGAGTTTGACCTGGCCTTTTTGAATAACCTGGCGAATTGCCGAGCCACCGGATTTTCGATCGATGGCTATCGCTCGCATGCCGAGGCTGAGCGCCCAACCAAAGAGCGGAATCCATAACAGTTCGCGTTTCAGAACCCAGGCAGACGGCGGCAGCGCGCTGATCTGCCAAAAGGTTTCGAATACGGTGGTGTGCTTGATCAAAAACACACACGGTTCCTGCGGAATATTATCCTCCCCTTCAGTGGTAACTTTCAAGCCACAGAAAAAGCGCGCTGCCCAGGTACTGCCCTTGGCCCACAAGCCGGCACCGAGCCAACGCACACTGAACGGCGCCCAGAAAAACAGCAAAATGAGCGAACCGGATATGCCGGCGAAGCCGTACATCGCAATCGTGAACAGGAGGCCGCGGAAGGCGCGCATCAGAGTGACAGCCGCGAAATATCAGCCACACGCAGAAACAGAGTGCGCAACTCGCCCAGTAGTGCCAGCCGGTTGTTCCTGACGCCCGTGTCGTCTGCCATCACCATCACGTCATCGAAAAACGTATCGACGGAATCGCGAAGCTCAGCTAAAGCGCTTAGCGCGGCAGCATAGTCACCGGCATCGAGCAGCGGTTGCACAGACGAGCGCGCACCTTGCAACTCCGCCCATAAAGCGATCTCGGCGGGGTCACTCAGTAGCTTTTCAGCGACCTTTATTGAAACGTCACTTTCCGCCTGGCGAAGAATGTTCGCAATGCGCTTGTTCGCCGCGGCGAGGCTGGCCGCTGGTTCGAGCTTTATGAAGGCCTGCACGGCTCGCAGCCGGCGATCAAAGTCGACCAACGATGTTGGCCGGCGTGACAAAACGGCGTCGAAAGTTTCGGCCGCGAGGCCACTGTCCCGATCAAGAAAATAGCGTCGCAATCGTTCGGTTACAAAGGTGTATAACTCGTCGGGAAGCGAGTCCTTGTTCCCCTTACCTGGCGGCTGCGCAGCGATAGCGGCAGCGATAAGCGACTGCAGGTCCAGATCGAGGTCGCACTCAATGAGCAGCCGAACAATGCCGAGAGCGTTGCGCCGCAAGCCAAAGGGATCCCGGTTGCCAGACGGCTTCTTGCCGATCACAAAAATGCCGGCAAGCGTATCAAGTTTGTCGGCGACAGCGAGCAGTTGCCCGTCAACAGAGACCGGCAGCTCATCACCGGCAAAGCGCGGTCGGTAGTGCTCCGCAATCGCAGTCGCAACCGCTTCTGGTTCTCCGTCGGACGTCGCGTAGTAGCCGCCCATTGTTCCCTGTAACTCCGGAAACTCTCCAACCATGCCGGTGATCAAGTCGCACTTCGACAGCTCGGCGGCACGCTGCACGTTGCTCGCGTCATGATCCAGGGCATCGGCCATCTGTGCGGCAAGCGCAGACACTCGAGTGCTCTTGTCAAAGATGCTACCGAGGCCATGCTGGTACACAACCTCACGCAGACCATCCTGACGCGCGGCGAGCGCCAGACGCCGGTCGTTGTCCCAGAAAAATGCAGCGTCAGCGAGGCGTGGGCGTATGACTCTTTCGTTGCCATCGCGAACCTTGTCCGGCGCGCTGCTTTCGAGGTTGGCAACAGTGATAAAAGTTGGCAATAGCGCGCCACCGTCATCTGCAACGGGAAAATAGCGTTGATGGCCCGTTAGTGTTGACACAATGACCTCGCGAGGAAGTCGCAGAAAGTCAGCATCGAAACCGCCGGTAATCGGCACCGGCCACTCAACCAGCGAGGCAACCTCATCGAACAGTGATTCACCGTCAACGACAACACCGCCCGCCTTGCTGGCGGCGGCAGTGACGCCGGTAACAACCATTTCGCGTCGGCGCTCAAAATCGGCAATAACGTAGCCATCACTCTCAAGTGTCTTGAGGTAAGACGACGCGTCTTTAATCTCAATCGGGCCCGAAGAATGAAAGCGGTGGCCGTGGGTCTGGTTGCCGCTGTCGATGCCCAGAATGTTTGCCGCAATCAGTTCATTGCCGTGCAATAAGACGATCCAGTGCACCGGCCGAACAAACTCGGCGTCGCCGGCCCCCCAGCGCATACGTCGTGGAATCGGCAGTGACGCCAAAGCCTTCTCGATGAGCGCAGGCAGCAGTTCGGTAATGAGCTTGCCACTCACGGTAGCCTCATGCGACAGCCACTCACCTTTGTCGGTCTTGCTGCGGCCTAATTGCGCGGCATCAATACCGCATTTCTTCGCAAAGGCAGCGGCAGCCGGTGTCAGGTTGCCGTCGCCATCAAAGGCGACAGAAACCGGAGGGCCTTTCTGCACAACGTTGCGGTCCTCTTGCTCACTCGCCAGCTGCTCGACGACGATTGCGAGTCGACGCGGACTTGCGTAGGTGTGCACCGCGCCGTGTGCCAGGCGCTGTTCGTCAATTGCGGCGGTCACGTTCTCGCCGAAGGCGGTCATTAGCGTTCGCAGCGCTTTCGGCGGCAACTCTTCGGTGCCGATTTCTATCAGGAGGTCGGCCTTGCTCATTTCGACGCCCCCTTTTGTTCCGTGGCCTTGAGCATCGGGAAGCCAAGGCCCTCCCTGCTTGCGTAATAGGCCTCGGCGATCGCTCTTGCCATCGTGCGGACTCGCAGGATGAAGCGTTGCCGCTCACTAACGGAAATGGCCTGGCGCGCGTCCAGCAGATTAAACGTGTGTGACGCCTTCAGCATCTGCTCGTAGGCGGGCAGCGCGAGGTTAAGCTCGATCAGGCGGAGGCTATCCTGTTCGGCGTGATCGAAATCGTGGAACAGTGAGTCGATGTCAGCCTCCTCAAAGTTGTATTTCGACTGTTCGACTTCGTTCTGATGGTAAACGTCGCCGTAGGTGATGCGCCCCAGCGGTCCATCCGTCCAGACAAGATCAAAAATGCTCTCGACGTTTTGCAGGTACATTGCAAGACGTTCGAGTCCGTAGGTGATCTCGCCGGTAACCGGACGACACTCCAGTCCGCCGACCTGCTGGAAATAGGTGAACTGCGTCACCTCCATGCCGTTCAACCAGACCTCCCAGCCCAGCCCCCAGGCGCCGAGCGTTGGCGACTCCCAGTTGTCCTCGACGAAGCGAACGTCGTGCACGGTCGGATCTATACCGATCGCGCGCAGTGAGTCGAGGTACATCTCCTGAATGTCGGCCGGCGACGGCTTGATCACTACCTGATACTGATAGTAGTGCTGCAGGCGAAACGGATTATCGCCGTAGCGACCGTCCGTTGGTCGTCGCGACGGCTGTACGTAGGCTGCGCTCCACGGCTCGGGGCCGATGGCGCGTAAAAACGTGGCGGGATGGAAGGTTCCTGCGCCCATCTCTTTGTCATACGGCTGCATGATTGCGCAGCCGCGATCCGCCCAGTACTGCTGTAATTTGAGAATCAGGTCCTGAAAGGTCAGTACGGACGACGGTTTCTTGCTGGTCATTGTGATATCGCGCTGTTGTAGAGGCTGTAAAGGCGCGAAGTATAACGAAAGCAGCAGCATGCGGGGTATGTGGCGAGCAAGATATGTTGCGGCACAGCACTCGCGGGCACCTCTGCAGCGTGCAGGGGTGATGCGTCACGAAGAGCAAAGTGGTGCGTCGCCGGATCGGATGCACTACAATGGTGCGCCACGGGGAGGTCTTGCACCAGGTTGGTGCGCCCTGGGGCGGCAGAGCCTTAACAATTACTTATAAAACAGGCAGTTACCACACGCCCCAAATTGGCACACTTCATGCAATATCTTGATCTAACAAACCCAATTAACTAACGTGGCCCGCAATCGCCGGCCACAACTTAAGTATTCAGAACCTGGAGGAAGTAGTCATGAAGCCCGCAGATGTACTCGACCTGATCAAAGAGAATGAGGTCAAATTCGTCGATTTTCGTTTCACCGATACACGTGGCAAGGAGCAGCACGTCACTGTGCCGGCACACACAATCGACGAAGATCTGTTTGAAGAAGGCAAGATGTTTGACGGCTCATCAATCTCCGGATGGAAGGGCATTAATGAGTCCGACATGATCCTCATGCCGGATCCATCAACCGCTGTCATTGATCTCTTTCCAACCGACGTCACGATGAACCTCCGTTGCAACGTCGTCGAGCCTACAACCATGCAGGGCTACGATCGTTGCCCACGCTCTCTCGCGGATCGCGCTGAAGCGTATCTAAAATCAACCGGAATCGCAGACGCCGCTTTCTTCGGCCCCGAGAATGAGTTCTTTGTTTTCGACCACGTGTCCTGGGATGACAACATGCAGGGTGCGTTTTACAAGGTCGATTCAGACGAAGGCGCCTGGAATACTGACCGCGCATCGGTTGACGGCGAAGGCAACACGGGCCACCGGCCGACCGTAAAGGGCGGCTACTTCCCGGTACCGCCGGTCGACTCGCTGCACGATCTGCGCTCCGCGATGTGCCTTGCCCTTGAGGACATGGGCGTTGAAACCGAAGTACACCACCACGAAGTTGCGACCGCGGGTCAGTGCGAGATTGGCGCCAAGTTCAACACCCTGGTACGTAAAGCCGACGAGGTTCAGGTGTTGAAGTACGTCATCCACAATATTGCCCACGCGTACGGCAAGACGGCGACGTTCATGCCTAAGCCTCTGGTCAATGACAACGGCAGTGGCATGCACGTGCATCAGTCGCTGTTCAAAGACGGCGAGAACCTGTTCTCGGGAGACGCCTACGGCGGCCTTTCAGAAATGGCCCTGTACTACATCGGCGGCATTGTGAAACATGCCAAAGCACTGAATGCGTTTACAAACCCGGCGACCAACAGTTACAAGCGTCTTGTACCCGGCTTCGAAGCACCAACGATTCTGGCCTACTCGGCACGCAATCGCTCCGCTTCGATTCGTATCCCGTTCGTGCCCAGTCCCAAGGGCCGTCGTATTGAAATTCGCTTCCCTGATTCGATGGCGAACCCATACCTCGCGTTTGCGGCAATGATGATGGCGGGCCTCGATGGCATTCAAAACAAGATTCACCCTGGCGAAGCTATGGACAAGGATCTGTACGATCTGCCGCCCGAAGAAGAAAAAGAGCTTAAGCTGGTTGCTTTCTCGCTGGATGAGGCGCTCGAGGCTCTCAACACCGATCGCGAATTCCTCAAGGCTGGCGGGGTGTTCAGCGATGATCTGATCGACGCATACGTCGAACTGCTCGAGGAAAACGTTACCAGGCTCAGAATGACGACCCACCCGGTCGAATTCGACATGTATTACAGCCTGTAATGACCAAAAGTGTGAACCGGGCGACATTTTGTCGCCCGGTCACTAGCCAAAATCCGGTGTACGCTGCTATGCTAACTCAATGGAAATACGATCGATTTTTGTCATTATTGGCCTGCTCGCCACCACCGCCGTGGTTGCGGACGCTTACAGGTGGGTTGACGAAGATGGCGTGGTTACCTACTCCGATCGCCAGAAGCCGGGTGCGGAGCAAATTGACCTCTCGACTAATCGGCCGTCCTCAACACCGTACAACCCACGCAGGGCAGGACCAACCGCCCGCACAGACGATCAGGAGCCAGAGGCCGAGAAGCCTTTTCGCTATGAAAGCCTGTCAATTTCCTCTCCAGGCGCAGAAGTAACGCTATGGGACATCGCGGGGGTGCTCGACGTCTCTCTGGATCTGACGCCGGGTCTGCAGAGCAATCATCAGGTCCGAGTGATTCTGGATGGTGGCGAGCCACAGCCGGTGCTCGGTCAGAACTTTCAGCTGCCGGAAGTCTGGCGCGGAGTGCACAACATCCAGGTCGAGGTGCTCGACCAAACGGGCAGGGTGATGATTCGCAGCACACCGAACCGGTTCTACGTACAACAGAACATAGCGTTCTAAAATCGCATAAGCGCAGCAGCGGTTCCGGTGGCGGCGGAATCACACAGAAACAATCCCAACGTATTCTCGATAGCCTGAGCTCGGGCGTCATTCTGCTGGATGCAAACCTCTTGATCGCTGGGATGAACCCCGCAGCCGAGAACATTCTTGGAATTAGCGAACGCCGAGCGACGGGCAAATCCCTGTTGCGCCTGGTCGACGATGAGCCGGAGCTGCGCGACATCCTCAGTCGGGTCATGGAAACCGGCGATCACTACGCAAACGAAATGACACTCGCAGCAACGGAAGCACATGCGGATGAACGCATCGTTGACTGTCGAGTTTCCCCGCTGGCCAGTGACGAAGTCGCACTGGTTGTTGAACTAACCGACGTGACGCGCCGCGTCAAGATCAGTCGCGAGAACGCCCTCTTGATTCAACACGGTGCGGGCCGACAAATGATTCGTCAGCTGGCACACGAAATCAAAAACCCACTGGGCGGAATTCGCGGCGCCGCCCAATTGCTGGCACGACAACTCAATAGCGACGAGCTGCGAGAATACACCGACGTAGTTATTAGCGAGACAGACCGGCTTGCTGCCTTGGTCGACACCCTCCTCGGGCCGGGGGGGCCACCCAACAAGCAGCCGCACAACATTCACGAGCTCCTTGAGTATGTCATTCGCATCATCAATGCCGAAGAGCCAAAGAGTCTATCGATAAGGCGTGACTACGATCCCGGTCTGCCGCTCATTGACCTCGATCGTGATCAGATCGTGCAGGCACTGCTGAATCTTGTCCGCAATGCTGTCACGGCACTCGAAGGCCAGGGCGCACTAACCTTGCGGAGTCGAGCCGAAACCAATTTCACCATCGGTGACGTCCGACACCGCGTTATTGCGAGCATCGAGATTGAGGATGATGGTCCGGGAATACCGCGCGAACTGCAGGATTCGGTTTTCTACCCGCTCGTAACGAGCCGGCCTGACGGTACCGGCCTCGGCCTGGCGGTGGCGCAAGAGCTGCTAAGCCGCCACGGCGGACTGATAGAGTTCGAAAGTCGGCCCGGCAGGACCGTTTTCTTCGTGCGTATTCCGTTACTGCAAGCGGGGAGCGAATAGCATGCCAAACCGTAGCTTGAAGGTCTGGGTCGTTGACGACGACCAGTCCGTTCGATGGGTGCTGGAGAAAGCGCTGCGGCAGGCCGATATGCAGCCGACCTGTTTCGAGCGTGCCGAGCATTTGCTTGCAGCCATCGATGATGGCGAGCCTGATGTTCTTATTACTGACATTCGCATGCCAGGCATGAGCGGCATCACCCTGCTGAAACGCCTGCGGGATCGTTGTCCAAACCTGCCGATCATCGTTATCACCGCGCACTCGGACCTCGAGAGTGCTGTCGCCGCCTACAAGGGGGGCGCGTTCGAGTACCTGCCCAAACCTTTCGATATTGACGAGGCCGTCGCGCTGGTCAATAAAGCGGCGCGGCCCAAAGGCCCCGTTGCCATCGGCACGTCTGCCGAAAACCGCGGAGAGATTCCTGCGCTAATCGGGCGGGCGCCGGCAATGCAAGAGGTGTTTCGTTCGATTGGTCGCCTCGCTGGCTCCAGCATGACGGTGCTGATCACCGGCGAATCGGGAACCGGCAAAGAGCTGGTCGCCCAGGCGTTGCATCAACACAGCCCGCGTGCAGACAAGCCCTTTATCGCCCTAAACACCTCGGCCATTGCCGCGGAGCTGCTTGAGTCGGAATTGTTCGGGCACGAAAAAGGATCGTTTACTGGCGCTGACGCAAGGCGTGTTGGTCGCTTCGAACAAGCGAATGGTGGCACGCTGTTTCTCGATGAGATCGGCGACATGTCGCCGGCGTTGCAAACGCGATTGTTGCGCGTCCTTGCCGAAAGCGAGTTTTATCGTGTTGGTGGACAAACCTCGATCAAGGTCGATGTGCGCGTTATTGCGGCAACGAATCAGGACCTCGCGCGAGCCGTCAAAGAGTCGCGCTTTCGAGAAGACCTGTACCACCGTTTGAACGTGATTCGAGTGAACACCCCGCCCCTGCGCCAACGACGAGCAGATATTCCGCTGTTATTGAATCACTATCTGGCCACTGCGGCGAAAGAGCTCGACGCCACACCGAAGTCCATTGATTCTGAGGCTTTGCTTGCACTGCAAAACTTTGACTGGCCAGGCAATGTGAGACAGCTTGTCAACGCGTCGCGTCGCCTGACCGTTACCGCACCCGGCAACGTCATTTCGTCGCAGGACATACCGGCTGACCTCGGTGGCAATGAGAGCGGCGAACGCGCTAGCGGAGAATGGACCAGAAGTCTCGCGGCCTGGGCGGAGTCACAGCTAGGCGCCAACGGCGAGACAAGCCTGTTGGACGCGGCGGTACCGGAGTTCGAGAAAACGCTGATTCACATTGCGATGACGCAAACTAACGGTCGCCGACAGGACGCCGCGAAAATTCTCGGCTGGGGCCGCAATACGCTTGCGCGCAAGATGAAGTCACTGCAAATGGACCAGGGCCAATGGCGCCACGGCTCCGATTAAGGGAGGCGCCCGGTCAAACCTGCAGCGCGCCGATCAGCTCAGAAACAGAGCTCATGTTGTGTCGTTGCAGGTACTCCAGCAGACCCTGGTTAATTGTTTTGCACGCAAGCGGCTCGTAGAAAAGAGCCGTGCCGATGCCGACCGTCGTTGCCCCTGCGAGCATGAACTCGATCGCATCATTTGCGCTGGTGATGCCACCCTGGCCGATGATCGGTACGTTGTGCAGCTTCGCGACCTCGTAAACCTGGCGCACTTTCAGTAGCGCGATCGGCTTGATCGCGGGTCCCGACAATCCGCCCTGAACATTGCCGATAATTGGCGTGCGCTTCTCAATGTCGATGGCCATTCCCATCATCGTGTTGATAACCGCAAGGCCGTCTGAGCCGGCTTCGATACAAAGCCGCGCGTTCTCCCTGATATCGGTTTGATTCGGCGACAGCTTGGTAATGATTGGTTTCTTCGTTTCCGCGCGACACGCGGCAACCACGCGCGCGGACATTGCGGGAACATTGCCGAACTGAACGCCACCCTCTTTGATATTCGGGCAGGAAATATTGATCTCGATGGCATCGATGGGCGAATCATCAAACCGCCGTGTCACCTCGGCATAGTCTTCAATCGTCGAGCCGCAGACATTCGCCATGAAGCGCGTTTCCGTGAAGTCGAGGCCGGGCAATATCTCACCAACGACCTTGTCGACCCCCGGGTTCTGCAGTCCAATGGCGTTGAGCATGCCCATCGGTGTTTCGAAGACCCGGTGCGGAGGATTGCCAAGACGAGGCTCAAGGGTGGTGCCCTTGAGGACGACAGCCCCGACGTCGCTGTTCGAGAAACCTTCGACGCGGGTGTACTCTTCGCCGAAGCCGACACAGCCGGACAACAGTACGATCGGCGTTGCCAGCGAAAGCCCGCAGAAGTCGACCTGCAGAGAATTTGTTTGTGAGTCGGCCATTGGATGCGGCATTCTACAGGCTGTATCGTCAAACATGTAGGAGCGCGTTCGCGCACACGGAAAATGCTGAATCTGATCCTCTATGAGCCCGAAATCCCCCCAAACACGGGCAACATCATCCGCTTGTGTGCCAATACCGGTGTCGCACTGCACCTCATAGAGCCACTCGGCTTTGATCTCGAAGAGCGCAAACTTCGGCGCGCCGGACTCGACTATCGGGAGTTCGCCAGCGTAACGACACATTCGACTCTGTCGGACTGTTTGTCGGCGCTAAATGGCCCGCGTGTGTTCGCGATTAGCACCCGCGGCACGACCCGCTATGATGCGCCGCGATATCAAGAGGGTGATGCTCTGTTATTGGGGCCCGAGACGCGCGGACTACCCACAGAGGTTCTGGAGGCATTGCCCGCCGAACAGCGACTCAGGCTGCCGATGCGATCCGGCAGCCGAAGTCTGAACCTGTCAAATGCTGCCGCTATTGTTGTCTACGAGGCATGGCGGCAACTGGACTTTGACGGCGGCGCGTAACTAAACCGCCTGGACCGCCGGTTCGATATTGCTGTTGAGCCGAAACAGATTGCCCGGATCAACCTGACCTTTGACTTGTGCCAGGCGCGCATGCGCAGGCCCGTAGTTGCTGGTCGTACCTTCGCCGTCGGTATCGATGTTGTCGTAGTAGCCGCCAGTAAATGGATCCAGTTTGCGGTGCACCTCGCGCGTGGCCGCAATCGCCTCGGCATCCTGTGCCGGGTCCATCCAGCCGCTGACGATTACCAGCATGGTTTCAGCATTTCGATGCGGGAATGCCGTATCGAGTTCGCCGACGCGTTTTACGGCGCCGCCGGCGACATGGTTGGTGATAAAGACCCGCGGGTCCGGAGTGTAGGCATCGAGCATTGCATCGACTAGCTCCTGCGTAATTTCCTTAACCATGCCGCTCTTCGCATAGGACCGGACACCATGGGCGAACGCGGCATCCTCGCTGGTCTGCATAACCATATAATCCTGCATTGTGATGCCGTCCATCATCGGCTTGCCAAGGCTGCGCAATGCCTCAAGCTCTTTCTCGCCGACCTTCGGGTCACCGTTATAGACAACCTCCAGCGCGATAACGCCAGCGCCGTCAGGTGTTGTCATCATGGTTGGTCCAACGTAAAGCTCATCTGAAAAATCGGCAGACCACTCGGCGTAGAATTCCAGCACGTCTCTTGCCTGCTCAATTGGCCAGACAATCGGGCCGGACAGCAAGTTACGTTCAAACGGATGTAGTTGATATTCGAATTCGGTGACGACACCAAAATTGCCACCACCGCCGCGAATGGCCCAGAACAGGTCGGGCTCTTCTTCGGCGCTGATGCGGCGGACTGTTCCGTCTGCTGTAACGATCGTAGCCCCGGTAAGGTTATCGATGGTCAACCCGTACTTGCGATTCAGGCGGCCGAAACCGCCGCCAAGCGTGAAGCCGCCAACACCCGTATGGGATACAACACCAGCCGTCGTAATCAGGCCCTGCTCCAGCGCGGCCGTATCAAGTGCGTTTAGTAGTGCGCCACCCTGCGCGTTAGCACGCTTCGTTTCCCGGTCGGCCGTAACCGTGCTCATTTGCGACAGATCGATCATCAGACCGTCGTCACAAACTGATTTTCCGGGCCAGCTGTGGCCGCCGCCGCGCACAGCGACCAGCAGGTCCCGCTCGCGAGCAAAGGTAACGGCATTGCTGACATCGGCGCTGTCCAGGCAGCGCGCGATCAGGGCGGGCTTCTTGTCGTGCATGCCATTCCAGATGGCGCGAGCACCGTCGTAGCCGGGATGTCCGGACAACAGAACCGAGCCTTGCATACTTTCGCCGAGCTCAATGACAGCGGTTTTTTCCAGCTCAATTTCGGTGCCGGTCAGCGAGATACCGCGAATACTGGTGTTGGCCTCAGTTGCGACGGGCGTCTCGCGACTACAGCCGTACATGGCGGGAAAGGACGCGGCAACACTCGCGGCCACAGCGGTTCTACAAAATTTGCGTCGATTCATGATGATCCCCTGTCTTAGAACAGTTGTTATTAGTTATGCCTGAAGCATAGAACATTGGTCGCCGGATTGCAGTCGACGGCGTGACTTGCGGACGTTGGTACTGAATCTAGCGAATCAGGCGCGTATCCGGGTGAAACGTGTACCAGGCGAACCAGAACAGACGAATGGGCTCGTAGGTTTCGCCCGACTCGGCCACTTCGAGGACAACCGTGCCATCATCCCGAAGCGTCACCGCCACGGTTTTTTGCTCGAGCTCATGCTCATACCGGCCATTGTCGGCAAGCAGCTTCTCGGTATAGGCGACAGGTTCGCCGTCGATCTCAAAGCCAAACACGACCGTCTTTGGGTACATCTGGTCAGTCTCGTTCTGCACCGGAAACATCAGCTTGTCAGTGTTGCGATAACTTACGTACGGGTCCGTTGAATAGTCGGCGTCAAATCCCGTGTCTTCGGAAAGCACCAGCGTATCCGGATGTGCGTCGCGCCAGCGTAACCAACGTGTCATGGTGACCGGTACAAGCTCGAGGCTTTCGCCGGTTAGCGGTCCCACGATGCCCGTTGCTTCGATCTGGTCCCACAGCGTCTCTGTGGCACGGTCATACAGAACAAGGTCGCTATTGTATAAGACGCCCGACACGCCAAACTCCGTTATCTCCCCGCCGACTTCTCGCTTGATGCCAACTGCCGAGCCGCATAATGGACAGTAGGTAATCGCGATGGGCGTTTCCGCGATGGTGTCGTTAACGATTTCATGCCGATCGAGAATACGGGTTGGATAAGCGCGATACTCGCCTCGCCACGCAAGTGCAATGACAATATCGTCATCCTGAACATGCGTGGCATCCTGGGCCGAAACGTACTGCGGGTTATCGATCGACGGGATACAGTCTCGCGCGCCACAGCCCTGGTGAAGGTCACGCAGAGCGACACTCTTTTGCGTTGACTCATCGAAACCAAACGTTTCACTGAGTATGTCTACATCGTAGCTGCGCTGACCGAAAGCGGCGGTAGCACCTGCGAACACGAAAAAGGCTGATGCGATCGCCAGCATGGGTCGAATTGATGTGGACATTTTCTCACCCCCGAGTGTTGTTGCTCACTAGAAGCAGACCAGCGACCGGAGCCTTTTATTTCGCCGGCGGCGAAAGCAACGCCCTCACTATTCTGATCGAAGCTCCCGACGCATGAGAGCACCAACGGCTTCGCGTGGAGACGCGCCTTTGTGCAGAATTCGATAGATCTCATGGCAGATTGGCATCTCAATGCCAAGCGTCTCGGCGACCTCATTCACCGCCTCGGCGGCCATCACGCCTTCAACGACTTGCTGTATTTCAACCTGAGCCTGCTGCACCGTCATGCCGCTGGCGAGCGCGAGGCCCATGCGTCGGTTACGGGAAAGGTTGTCGGTGCAGGTCAGGACCAGGTCGCCCATGCCAGCAAGCCCCATGAAGGTTTCTTTTTTCGCGCCCAGCGCAACGCCGAGGCGGGTCATTTCAACGAGTCCGCGGGTGATCAGCGCAACTCGAGAGTTGGCACCGAAGCCAAGCCCATCTGACAGGCCTGCGCCGATGGCGAGAACGTTCTTGATGGCGCCACCCACTTCGACGCCAATCATGTCGGTGGAGGTATAGGCGCGAAAGTTGTCATCTGACAGCGCTATGGCCAAATCCTGAGCGAAGTCGCTGTTGTTGGCGGCAACCGTCATTGCGGTTGGCAAGCCGGTGCCCACTTCTTTCGCAAACGTGGGGCCGGACAGCACGGCAACCGGACGATCAGCGCCGAGCGTCTCCGCAGCAACCTGGTGCGGTAGCTTGCCCGTGTGTAACTCAAACCCTTTGGTCGCCCAGCAAACACGCGAATCGCTGCCGAGCAACGGTTGAATTGTATTGAGCGTCTCTCGAAGCCCGTGGCTGGGTACCGACACCAACACATCGCGAACGCCCGCCAGACAGTCCTCAAGTTTTGGCGTCGCTGTTAGCGACTCCGGAAATGGCGCGTCCGGGAGGTATCGCGCATTGACCTGATCGCGGGCGATGGCTACAAGTTGTGCCTGATCTCGCCCCCAAAGCCGGACTTCGCGGCCGCTACGGGCAAACTGCAACGCAAGCGCGGTACCCCAGGAGCCCGCGCCGATGACGGCAATTGCTTGAAGTGACTCTCTGCTTATTAGTGCGTCTCCGCGCTCGCTGCTTCAACTTGCGCTGCTTCAGATTGTTGTTTCCGCGATTGCATGTACAGCGCATCAAAGTTGATTGGCTGCAGCACAAACTCAGGAAAACCGCCCTTCTGTACGATCGACGCGATCGACTCGCGCGCATATGGGAACAGAATGTTCGGGCAGAAGCTGCCGATGATTGCTTTGAACTCTTCGTCTTCATAACCGGCAATCTCGAACAGGCCCGCCTGGTGCAGCTCGATCAGAAAAACGGCCTTGTCGCCCTCCTTCGCCTCGACGGTGATCGTCAACACAACCTCGTGATGATCACCTTCAACCGTCGTATGTGAGCTGCGCAGATTGAGGTCGGTTTTGGGCGACCACTCACCGGACTTAAATACTGCCGGTGCCTGCGGCGACTCGAATGAAAAGTCCTTAATGTAAATTTTTGCGATTGAGATGCGCTTGTCGGCTGCGCCGTTGCCTTCTTCTGCCATGAGTCCTTCCTGTTTCAGTAAATGCCCACCGCGCTTTATTGCGGCGAGTGGATAATTCGATCCGCCAACCCTGTCGAACGTACGACGTTCGTCAAGCTTGCCAATGTGTGTGTTGCCACTAATATGAGCGGCACAGATCGCTGTCTGCTTACTTCTTGCTTTTGTTCTTACTCTTGGTTTTCTTGCCGGTGACCACGGGCAGACCCGCCTGCGACCATGCCGCCATGCCACCTTTGATTCCAAACACGCTCTCGAAGCCAGACTTGCGCAACGTATCGACGGCCTTCGTCGATATTGTTCCGGACTGACATACGGCCAGTATGGGCTTGCTCTTGAAGCCGGCCAAGCGCTCCTGACTGGCGTCGAGCTCGTCAACCGGGATGTTCTTGGCGTTAACGATGTGGCCGAGTGCGAATGAGTCTGCACCACGCAGGTCGACGACCACCGCGTCGCCATTGATCAGTCCGACAGCTTCGGTGGGATCTACGGCAACGAGGCCGCTGGCCTTGCGTCGCAGCTCGGAGAACACGAGCACAAAAAAGGTGACCATCAAAGCCAGTACCAGCAAAAGATTGTTGCTGGCGAATTCAGAAAACTGTTCCATGAGTGTTTTATCGGCGCGAGAAGCTGCGCCATAGCTGTCATAAAGGCGGGATTATACCAACCTACCCGCGGGAATATCTCCCCCGGCGTGATTTTACGGTCAAAAAAATACCGTTCTCAGGCAGGAGCAAAGACACTACACTCGGCAACCATGAAAGCCACAATGCTACGACTCGTTCTGTTACTCACTGTTTGCGCCCCATTGGGCGCGCAGGACTCCGGTGGCGAGCTCGCCCAAATCAAAGAGCGGGAGCTTGAGCAGGTACGCGAGAAGATAGAGCAACTCAAACAAAGCATGGACAGGATTGCCGCTGACCGCGATCGGGTGACAGCGCAACTGCAGGATGCCGAGGTCGTCATTGCCGAGAAACGCATTCGGCTGCGCGAACTGAAACGCGAGCAGCAGTTCAGCGCCAAAAGAAAGGCGGAGCTGGACGACAAGCTGGCTAAGCGGGAGGCGGAACTCGATGAAGAATCGGCCGAGCTGGCTGAGCAGGTTCGGGCGGCCTACATGAGCGGCAGTCAGGAGAAAATAAAGCTGCTGTTGAACCAGCGCGACCCGGCAACGCTAGGCCGCCTGATGGCGTATTACGGTTATCTGAATGAGTATCGCGCCGGCAATATTGACGCGGTCACCGCGCATATCCACGAGCTCGCTGACCTACGTAGCCAGGTTGCCGCTGAAGAGGCGCGCATTGCCGAGATTACGCGCCGCCGCTACACAGAACTGACCGAGCTGAATACGGCGCAGGAAAGCCGGCAGGAATTGCTGGCGTCGCTCAAATCCAGAATCAGCAATGAGAACAGCGAGATCCAACGACTGGCCGCAGAAGAGAAGGACCTTTCGCGACTTATCGCCGAGCTAACCAGCATCCTTTCGGATTATCCAATTACATCAGAAAGCCCCTTTAGCGAGCACAAAGGACGATTGACATGGCCGGTCGCGGGCACGTTGGTGCACGACTTTGGGCAACCGCGGGTTGGCGCAAGCATGAAGTGGAACGGCGTTGTGCTCGCGACAGCGAGGGGCCACGAGGTGCGGTCGGTGTATCACGGGCGAGTGGTATTTGCAGACTGGCTGGCCGGGCTCGGACTGCTGGTTATTGTTGATCATGGCGAGGGCTACATGACGCTGTATGGATACAACGAGACGATCCTCAAAAAAACAGGTGACTGGGTCGCGCCCGGCGACGTGATTGCCACCGTTGGCGAGAGCGGTGGTCAGCCGCAGCCCTCACTGTATTTCGAAATTCGCAAGGGAACGCAACCGGTGAACCCTGGTCGATGGGTTACACGGCGACCTGGCAGCTAGCCGTCCGTTGCAGACGGCTAGCAAAAGCCGCGCACTGCAACCAGCCGCAGGCCCGATTAAGCAACGACGCCACTCGCTTTGGCCGCGACGCAAAAGCGTGACTTCCGCAGTTAGGCCGGCCCTTGCCGCTGTGCTATCTTCGATGGCCCGGCGCGGTCCGTGCTTGCCCGCCCGGCACAGGAGATACATATGTCATTGAAAACCAGAGCCATTCTGGTTTTGGTCATCGGTACCGTGATGGGCCTCAGTCTGTCCTTCGGTGGCGGCCTGATGTCCAGGCAAGAGCCGCTCACTCCCGACGACCGGATCAGAGAGAAGGCTCGGTTGCTGGTCGAGGTGATGGAGCACGTCAAGCGCGAGTTCGTTGAACCCATTGATGATCAGGAATTATTGGAGAGCGCGATCCGCGGCATGGTCAGCGATCTCGATCCGCACTCCGAATATCTCGACGCCGAGGAGTATCGTGATATTCGCGCCAGTACGTCAGGCACCTACACGGGCATTGGCATAGAGATCAGCCAGGAGGATGGCGTGGTCACGGTTATTTCGCCGCTGCTTGGCTCGCCGGCGGCACGGGCGGACCTGCGCAGCGGCGATCGAATCATTGCTGTCGACGATATTTCAATTGAGCCGGCAAATCTGCAGGAAACAATTGCATTGATGCGCGGCAGACCCGGCTCGAAGATCAGCGTAACCGTTGATCGCGATGGCGAGGCAATCACTCATGCAATGCGCCGCGAAAAAATTCGCGTTGCAAGTGTTCACGAAGAAACGCTATCGCCCTCTTTCGGCTATGTACGCGTCAGCCAGTTCAGCGACACCACGGCTCGCGAGCTGGGGCGGGCGATCGATGCTCTGCAGGAAAACAAGAACGGCATGCTTGATGGCTTGATTCTCGATCTGCGCAACAACCCGGGCGGTGTGCTCGACGCTGCGGTTGATGTATCAGATCTGTTTCTGGACTCCGGCTTGATTGTTACAGCGGATGGCCGGACGGACGAGGCTCGATTTTCCCGATCTGCGCATCGCGGCGACGTTCTTGATGGCGCTGAGATGGTCGTGCTGGTCAATGCCGGATCGGCGTCAGCATCGGAGATTGTCGCCGGTGCGTTGCAGGATCACGGTCGCGCCGTCGTCATCGGCACGGCAACATTTGGTAAAGGGCTTGTGCAGACTGTCATGCCGTTGTCCCAGGGTCGCGCGATCAAGCTGACAACGTCGCGTTACTACACGCCGTCCGGTGACTCGATTCACCAGGTGGGAATTGCCCCGGACGTCTATGTCGAAGGTACGCCGGGCCATCCTGATCTGAGTCTGCATGGCAGCGTTGATCGTGAGAACGACGCGCAACTGCTGGAAGCCATCGAGCGGCTGCAGCGTCGTCGGGTGATGCATAGCAACGCCAACTGAGGCCGGCCAGCCGGCGGCCATTCAAGGGTCCTGGCCAGTGCGGTTGTTCGCCGCCTTTGCCTTGTTGTTGTCGGCTATTTCCAATGCCGACCCAACGGCCCGCATAGCAATCATCATTGATGATCTTGGCTACCAGCTCGAGGCTGGTGAACGGGCCATTCGGCTGCCGGGACCAATTGCCTACGCGGTTCTGCCTGAAACACCCCGCGGCAGATCGCTTGCGGTGTCAGCGCACCAAAGTGGCAAGGAGGTTCTGCTGCACTTACCACTGCAGGCCGTGGAAAACAGCAGCCCGCCGGAGCCCGGCAGCATCACAATGGACATGAGCAGGGAGGCTGTCGCAGCGGCGCTTGCGCGAGCGCTCGACTCCGTGCCACACGCGATAGGCGTAAACGGCCACCGCGGCAGCTTGCTGACCCGCCACCCCGGGCACATGCGCTGGCTAATGGAAGCGCTTGTTGAGCGCGAAGACCTGTTTTTTGTCGACAGCTTTACGACGCACGCAAGCGTTGCTCTGCAGATCGCAGGCGAGATGCAGATTTCTGCAATCAGACGAGACGTGTTTCTGGACAACGATGACGACACTGCTGCGATAGCCGGCGAGTTCGAACGGCTGAAGCGATTGGCGCGACGGCGCGGAATTGCTGTCGCGATCGGACATCCCTATCCGGCTACGCTTGCGTTTCTGGAGAGCGAATTGCCAAAACTATCCGCTCAGGGGTTCGAGCTGGTAACGATCAGCAGCGTTATTTCGGAGCTTGGCGATCGGCCAGCTCTGCTCGAAACAGCGACCAGTCTGGCCGCAGATAATGAGAATGGAGTTGAACTGATGCCGGCGCATCAGCTCTAATTGACAGCGATAAGGCAGAAGCAGATAAATGAAAATGATGTTGACGAAAATCCTGCGCCAGGCAACCACCTTCGTATTGATCATGACCGTTGCCGCCGCGGCTCACGCAAGCGAGTTTGATCTCGATCAGCTCTTCGCGCAGGCCGGTGATGCGGATAGCAGCGTAAAGGCCACAGATACTGCGTGCACGATGCAGTTTGATCCGGTCTGCGGAGATGATGGTCAGACCTATAGTAACGACTGTGTTGCGGGCGCGGCCGGCATTGAAGTGGTCAGCAAGGGAATGTGCCGGGCAGAGGAGTCGGGCTGTAACGAGACAGTCGACCCGGTGTGTGGCACCGATGGCAACACCTACATCAATGAATGCTTCGCGGGCCAGGCCGGCATAGCGATTGCCGGGCTTGGTGCGTGTGCCGCGAACGGTTGCCCGAGCTCCGGCGACCCGGTGTGTGGCATCAATGGCCGAAGCTATACCAATCGTTGCGAGGCCGACGCGGAAAGAGTGCCGGTCCAAAACGTCGGCTTATGCGATCTTGAAAACTGTCCGAAAGTCTTCGCGCCAGTGTGCGCCGACGATGGCCAGACCTATGACAACGCTTGTCTCGCGGACGCCGCCAAGGTGGGCTCTTACACCCAGGGCATCTGCAATGTCCGTCCATGCCCAACGATTTTCGTGCCGGTTTGCGGCTCCGACGAGCTGACTTACAGCAACGCCTGTCAGGCCGAGCGTCGCGGCATTCGTATCGAATATGCCGGCGTTTGCGAGGGTCAGGGGGAAAATTGTCCGCGCACTTACGAGCCGGTTTGCGGCTTGGACGGCTTTACCTATGACAATCAGTGTTACCTGGACAATGCCGGGGTGCAGAAGGTCTATGCCGGCGCTTGTATCGGCGACTGATTAGCGCGCGGCCTGCTCCCACGCAGGAGATAGCCGGCGTTTCTCGTCAGCACGATACGGCATCCAGACAAGGCCAATGATGGGCACGTAAATATCGGTGCTCTTTGCGCGAATAACCACCTCATCCAATGCTTCAGATTGCGCATCGAAACGCGTATTTAGCGCAGCAACCTCCGACTGCAGCTTCTGATCAAGCAGCACAATCTCGGCGCTGACTTTCTCGGCCGTCTGCTTCGCTCTCTTGATGTCCGCAGCTTCTTTACGGGCACCGCCGGCCGACTTCATGGCGCTTCCCATTCGCGTTGCTGTCGTGCTCGACAGGCGCTTTCGACCGAGCACAGCGCCCAGAAGCGCAGTGCCGAATGAGATGGCTGTGTCGAAGTTCTTTTTGCTCGACTGCTGCTGCTCGCGTTCGACCGCCTGCTGTGCACGCAGCAGGCGATTCTCCAGCGTAGTCGTCTTGCTGGCATAGCGATTACGAATTTTCGCAATGGCCTGGTCGCGCTTCTCACTGGCAAGGTCTTGCAGGCGCACGCGGAAATCGCCTTCGGTCTCGCCGAGTGTCGAAGAGAGCTTGAATCGTTTGCTGCGAAACAGCGACAGACTTTCATTCTGTCGCAGCCAGCGTTTGAATTCTCTTTGCCACTTGGCGTAGCTCTTCGCTTTGGCTGCAGCGGCGGCGACATCGGCAAAGGTGGCCGAAGCGGCAGCCTCGGTTTGCAAGTCGTCGGCGCTAAGCGGTAGCGGCTCGCCATTGTCCCAGTCGATAGCAACCGGTCCTTCTTCAAACTCGACGGCGTAGACCACCTTGCGTTCATCCTCGATGTCATAGCGAGCGCTGCTGAATGCAAGTTCCGCGGCAGCGACCAGCCGTGGGTGATACACAACATCATCACTTGTGGCCGGAACGTAGAACTGCGAAATCTCGGGCGGCAAGCCCGGCGCTGAGTCGTTGCTGCGTCGCCGGGGTTTGCTGACGGCCCTGGCAACCGCGTCGAGACCCGCTTTGACATTCGAGCTTAAGCGCTTGATGTGATCGCGCGTCAGTGGCCCGGCAAGATACGACATCACCCAACGCGTACCAAACACAACCGCTGCATTCTCATGCACGTTATGCAGCAGGAAGCGGCGTTTCCCCAGCCCGGCAAGCGTCCGCTCCATAGCGCCGCGGTCAAACTCACCGCCCTGGCTCGCACCCTCAAGACCTTCCATTACCCGAGCTTTGTCGCGCTCGGTTTGCAGGCGGCCGATAAACCAGGTGCCGGTGTTGGAAAGGCCCTTGTAGTCGAGATCGACCGGGTTTTGGGTCGACAGGACGAGGCCGAGGCCGTAGGCACGCGCCTGCTTGAGCAGCGTCAAAAACAGCTTCTTCGACGGCGGATTGGCGACTGGCGGCATGTAGCCGAAAAGCTCATCCATGTACAGAATCGCACGCAGGCTGGAGGTTCCTGGCTGTGCCCGCATCCAGGCAATGATCTCGTTGAGCAACATCGAAACAAAGAACATGCGCTGTGTATCGTCAAGATGCGCGATCGACATAACCGAAATTCTGGGTTTGCCCTCGGCCGTGTACAACAAGGACTTTGCCCGTAGCGGCTCCCCTTGCATCCAGGCCTCAAAACCGGGCGCTGCGAGCAGGTTGTTGAGACGCATCGCCAGGGCGAAGCGATCCTTTGCCGGGAAGAACGAATCCAGGCTCATCACTCCGATCTTGTTGATCGGCGGATCCTGGATGCTGGCGATAAGGCCGGCTATATCGAGTTCGTTGCCATCGCGCCAGGCGTGATCGAGCAAGCGCGACAGCAGAATGTGCTCGCGGCTGGCAACCGGGTCGGCGTCGATGCCCAACAAGGACAGCAAGCCAGTTACCGTTGCCTGCACGCACTCACGATACAGATCGGAATCTTCCATCAGTTCGGCCGATGGCGCGGCGAACGATTGCAGCACGGATATGGGAAGGCCCGCGTTGCTGCCGGGTGTATAGATGGCGAGATCGACGTTTTTTCTAAGCTGCGCTATGCGCTTGCCGGTCTGGCCCCACTCGCCAAGCCCCTTTTTCCACAAAGCTGCCTGAGATGCAGCGAACTCCTCCTGCGTCTGTCCTTTCTCGGTCGCGGCGCGGGAGTTTACCCAGGGCTGAAAGTCACTTGCCGCGAGCTTGGGAAAGGTCAGCAGCAAGTTGCCCATGTCGCCCTTCGGATCGATGGCGATGACAGGAATATGATCGAGAGCCGCTTCTTCCAGAATGCCGATGCCCAGCCCGGTCTTGCCGGATCCGGTCATGCCGATGATTACCGCATGCGTCGTGAGGTCCTTCGAGTCATACAGCACCAGCTCGTCAGTGAGCGCCCCGGCCTCAGTGTCATAGCGCTTGCCGAGATAGAACGCGCCCAGCTTCTCAAAATCCTGCATTGTCATGTTGCCCGTGTGTTCGTTCGCCCAGGGAGATATAGATTATGGATAGGTATAGCTTGATTGAATGCCCAGCGGCAGACCGATAAACATGTAGATCAGCAGAAACACGGTCCACAAGCTAAGGATCGTTACCGAGTAGGGCAGCATCATCGCAGTAACCGTGCCGATGCCCGTGCCCTTCACATAGCGCTGACAATAGACGACCACCAGCGGGAAGTACGGCATTAACGGCGTGATGATATTGGTGCTTGAGTCACCAACACGATAGGCCGCCTGCGTGAGGTCCGGTGAGATGCCAAGTTGCATCAACATCGGCACGAAAATCGGCGCAAGCAAGCCCCACTTGCCGGTCGCTGAACCCACGAAAATATTGATGAACGCAGTTAGAAAAATGATGCCAACAATGGTCAGGGCGGCGGGCATCGCCAACGCTTTCAGTCCGGCCGCGCCCTGCAAAGCAAGCAACACGCCGAGGTTGGATTGCCCAAAGGCGTACACGAACTGCGCAATGAAAAACATGATGACCAGGTAGTAGGCCATGTTGTGCATCGCTTTGGTCATGCCCACGATAATGTCTTTCGAGCTCTTGACGGTGCCAGCCGAAATTCCGTAGACAACGCCGGGAATCACGAACAAGAGGAATATCAGCGACACGATAGAGCGCATGATCGGCGCACCTCCGCCGGCGAGCGAGCCACTGGTATCACGCCATGCAGAGTTGGCCGGCCAGGCGGTCACGATCATGAAGACAACGGCGATTAGCATCGAAAGCATGGCGCTGCGCAGGCCCTTGCGCTCGTGCGGCTCAAGCTCGTCCATGGTCGGCATATCATCAAGATCGCCATCAAGCTCGACGCCTTTCAAGCGCGGCTCGACCACCTTGTCGGTCAGGTACCAGCCGAGCCCGATGATCAAGAGTGACGACGCCGTGGTGAAGAAATAATTGTTCAGCGGATTCAGGGTGACGGCAGGATCGAGAATTTGCGCGCCGGCCTGAGTCAGGCCTTGCAGCAACGGGTCGATTGATGACGGCACAAAGTTTGCCGAAAAGCCGCCCGAAACGCCGGCAAAAGCCGCCGCGATACCCGCCAGCGGATGTCGCCCGGCCGCGTAGAAAATCACACCACCCAATGGAATGACCAATACGTATCCAGCGTCCGCGGCGGTATGACTGACGATGCCGACGAGAATTACCATCGGCGTTACCAGCCATTTCGCCGTCATGCCAAGCAGGGCGCGCAGTCCGGTGTTGATAAAGCCCGTGTGTTCGGCAACACCGATACCCAGCATCGCAACAAGCACCACACCGACCGGGTGAAAATGCGAGAAGTTAGTGACCATGACGGAAAGAAACTCTGTCATGGCCGCGCCAGACATCAGGTTCTTGATCACCAGGGGGGTTTGCGTACGCGGATCAAGGACGTCAAAGCTGACATAGGACAGGGCCCAGGACAGCAACCAGACGACAAACAGCAGTGCGATAAACAGCACCGCGGGGTCTGGCAGCTTGTTGCCGATTCGTTCAACTGATGCGAGGAAGCGGGCGGCAAGGCCGGTTTCTAATTGTTGTTCTGCAGACATTGGGAATCCCCTACCTTTTGATACGCCAGAGTTTACTGAATCGAAAGAGTCGCGTCGCGCTCTGGCTGCAGCCGAAAGCCGTATTCGGGCCGGAGGCTTCCGGGCCTCGGTGCCAATGCCAGCGGTTTCGTCCTGTTGCTTCTCGGACCACTAGGGCGCTTACGCGGGGGTGCCGGCCGAGTAGCCAGATATGGGTAGCCAGATACGAACAGGCCGCCAATAATGGCGGCCTGTTCATGTTGCGTCTGGCGCTTGCCGGGCACTACCAGCCGCAGCTGCGCCCTTCGTTCTGCTCTTTGAGATAGCCCATGAGCGGTTCGAAGTAGTCAATGATTGCAGTGGCGTCCATCTCGCGCGTGCCGGTTAGTTTCTCCAGAGTGTCCTGCCATGGAGCACTTGAACCGGCCTCGAGCATGGCCTGCAATCGAGCGCCGGCTTCCTTGCTGCCGAAAATTGAACAAGCCTGCAGCTCGCCCTCATGTCCTGCTACAGCACATAGCGATCGTTGGAATTGAAACTGCAGAATCCGAGCCAGGAAATAGCGTGTGTAAGACACATTCGCGGGAACATGGTATTTCGCACCCGGATCAAAATCCGCTTCGCTCCTTTCAACCGGCGCTGCTATGCCCTGATAGCGAGTTCTCATTTGCCACCAGCTTTTGTTGTAATCTTCAGGGGCTATCTCGCCCGAGAAAACACCCCAGCGCCACTCGTCGATGAGCTTGCCGAAAGGCAGGAACGCGATCTTGTCCAGCGCCTGCAACATCTGACGATTAATAACCGCTTGTTCCGATTGCTCGGCTGAAGCAACCAGACCGACCTCAGCCAGATACTCCGGCGTCATGGAAAGAGTAATCGTATCGCCGATAGCCTCGTGGAAGCCGCCATGAGCGCCATCCTGGAACAGCGGTGGTTGCTCTTTGTAGGCGCCCTGATAGTAGTTGTGGCCCAGCTCGTGATAAATCGTTCGCAACTCTTCGTAGGTTTGCTTGATACACATCTTGATGCGCAGATCGTTGCCGCCGTCCAGTCCCCACGCACTGGCGTGACAGACTACGTCGCGGTCAGCTGGCTTGGAGAACATGGAGCGCTCCCAGAATGTCTCCGGAAGGCGTGGCATGCCGAGCGACACATAAAAGTTCTCCGCGGAGCGGACCATTTCCTGTGGCGAGTAATTCTTCGTCTTCAGCGCGCTGTCGACATCGAGGTCAGATACGCCAGGGTAAGGTTCAATCAAGTCATAAATAAACGACCATTCCTGCGCCCATATATTGCCCAGCAAGTGTGCCGGAATGGGCTGATCAAGCGGCACTTTTTCTTCGCCGTACTGCTCGGCCAGCTTGGCGCGAACATGACAGTGCAACTCGTCATACAGCGGCTTGACCTGCTCCCACAGTCTCGATGTTTCCTGCTGGAAGTCGGCTGAGCTCATGTCATAACCAGAGCGCCATTTGTCGCCCAGGTCGCTGTATCCCAGCTCGGACGCACCCTCATTGGCAAGTTCAACATAGCGTTCAAACTTGTCACGCATCGGCGGCGAGATGGTGCGCCAACCAACCCAGGCCTCTTTCAGCTGCTCGAAGTCGCGACTGTCTGCAAGCGTGTTTTCGATGTCCTGCAGGCTCATGCAGTCATTGTCGCTGCGGCAGTACTGGCCGGCTCCGTACATGCCCCTGAGGTCGGTCGCCAACCGTGCGAGCTCTTTGCGTTTGCCCGCGTCATCCGGTGCCGGCAGTGAGGTGCCCAGCTTCAGCTGATCAAGCGCGCGCCGCGTTGCAGGCGCCAGCTCTTGTTCGTCGTACATTGCTGCCTGCTTGACCGTGCGGCTGTGCCACTCGGCGTACTTCTCGTCGGCCAGCGAACTGATGATTGCAGTATCTTCGGTGATGTAGGTGGCACGAATCCAGCTGGCAGCACCACCCTCCCGGTTGAGGTCAACCAGCTCGTCGTTCACACGCGCGACAAACTCTTCGGCGCTGTCCATCGGCGGCTCTGCCGTAACTACAACCGGGTCCGAGCTCTGCGGTCCACAGGCGACCAGCAAGCTGCCGGCAACCATCAAAATCAACGTTTTCTTCATTGTCACTCCTGCTATACGAAGCGCGGCGGCACCAGGCCGCCGCGATTGGAACTAAAGCGTCAAGTTACTCGACGCCACTCATCAGTTTCTTCAGTGGCTTGGTCAGCAACAGCATAATGATGCCAGCGCCACCGGCGGTTAGCACAATCTGCATAAACTGATCAGGGAAAGCACCGAGATTTTCGGCATCGAACTCACCGGCGATCTGGCCAGCGATCAAGTTGCCAAGTGCAGAGGCAAGGAACCACATACCCATCATTTGCCCGACGTAGCGACGCGGTGCCAGCTTGGTCGTGACGGATAAGCCAACGGGCGACAAGGCCAGCTCACCAAAGGTGTGGAACAGGTAAGTGAAGATCAGCCAGGTTGGCATCGCCTTATCTCCGCCAGCGACGATAGTTGCAGCGCCGACCATGACGAGAAAACCAACCGCAAGCATCAGCAGACCCAGGCCAAACTTCACCGGTGTTGATGGGTTCAGGTTCTTGCGCGCGAGAAACACCCATAGCCAGGCGAACACAGGCGCGAAGATGATAATGAACAACGAGTTAACCGACTGCAGCCAGGTTGATGGAATGGTGAGCCAGCCAAAATCGAGCTGTGTGTAGCGGTCCGCAAACAGATTTAGTGAGCTTCCGGCCTGCTCGAAACCGGACCAGAACATGGCACACCCCATTAACAGGATGATCAGGGCAGCGGTGCGCTTTTTCTCAACCGTCGTAAGCTTGCCAAACATGAATACTGAAGCGAAGAAAAGGACCGCCATACCGACGATGACCTTGGTGGTCTGGCGGGAGACCTCAATAGGGTCCATCTGAATCTTGCCGGACAGGGCCAGCCACAGGAATATGACGGCGGCCGCAACGCCGACCGAGACCAGCGTCCAGTTCTTGCGGCGGCTTCTGGCATCGATTGCCGCATCGCCGGTGGCGTTCGGGTGCAGGCCGGCATCACCGAGGTGGCGCTTCGTCATCCAGAACTGGGTCACACCGATCAACATGCCAAAACCAGCGGCAGCAAAGCCCCAGTGCCAGCCATAGTTCGGACTCTGGCCGAGGCCCCCACAAATCAATGGCCCGAGCAGGGCGCCGGAATTAATGCCCATGTAGAAAATGCTGAATCCCGCATCGCGTCGTGGATCGCCTTGCGGATAGAGTTCGCCAACAATCGCGCTGACGTTCGGTTTGAGCAGCCCGGTGCCGGCGATAACCAGAACCAGGCCCAGGAAGAACGCCTGGGTAGAGGGAATCGCCAGAACAAAATGGCCGAACATAATGATGATGCCGCCGCAGAAAACGGCCCGCTGCGCACCGAGTAGTCGGTCAGCTATCCAGCCGCCGGGCAGCGCGACAACATAAACCAATGCGGTGTAGATGCCATAAATTGCGGTCGCGGACCGGTCGGTAAGTGCCATGCCACCATTGACGATCTGGTCGGTCATAAACAGCACCAGCAAGGCCCGCATTCCGTAGTAGCTGAGGCGCTCCCACATCTCCGTGAAAAACAGGGTCATCAAGCCCCGTGGATGGCCAAATATCTGGGCAGGTCCCGTGTCAGACGCGGTAGCACTCATAGGCGGTTCTCTCTTGGATTGGATCGCGTGGCAGGCCCCCGCCGCGCAGCTTCTTATTATTTGTGACGGGTCCCCCGACCTTTGCCACCAGACTGTATGCAGGTCAGCGAAGTTACACTATTTCCGGTGTAACTTTCTACTTGACGACTTTCCTCGAGTTAGCTTAGTACGACCGCGGCCTCAGCTAACAGTTGCATCTTCTGCCTCAGCCGGGGCTTTCTTTACGAAAAAACGTGACATAACGATGCCGAGCTCATAGAGAAGATAGACCGGCACGGCGAGTAGCGTCTGACTGATCACATCCGGTGGCGTCAGGAACATGCCAAGGACAAACGCCATCAGGAACACATACGGACGAGCTTTTGACAGTTTTTGCGGCGTAACCAGACCGGTCCAGACGACTAGCACCGTGGCAACCGGGACCTCAAATGCCAGGCCGAACGCCATCACAAGCATCATGAAAAAATCGAGATAAGAGGTGATGTCGGTCATCACTGCGATGCTGTCCGATGCGACGGCAACGACGAAGCCGAAGACCAGCGGAAAGACGACAAAGTAGGCAAAGGCAACGCCGGAATAAAACAAGACGATGCTTGAGGCGAGTAGCGGTATCGCGAAGTGCTTTTCTTTCTTGTACAACCCGGGTGCCACGAATGCCCACACCTGATAAAGAACCACCGGCATGGCAATGATCAGGGCAAGGTAAAGTGTGAGCTTGAAGGGAGTGAAGACCGGCGAGACCGGGTCGGTTGCGATCAGCTGACCGCCAGGTAAAACAGACCGCAGTGGGTCTGCGGCGAACTCGAAGATACGCTGTGCAAACGGCACCAGCGGCACGAAAATCAGCAGCACCGAGCCCGCAACCTTGAGCAGGCGTGAACGCAATTCGACGAGATGCGATAGCAGGGTCCCTTCCGCAAGGTCTTCCGCGTCAGTTGCTTCGCCGATCGTGTTGGTCACTTGCCGGTCTCTGCAGGAGCGTCGCCGGCTGACTTATCGGTCTTGCTCGCAGCATCGTCGGCGGGCTCTTCGCTCTCGGTGCTTTCGTCGTTCGCGGTTGCGGTCGTCTTGGCAGTCTCGGCGAGAGCCTCGGCTGACTCCGACAACGCGACGGACTCCTCCACATGCTTCGGCGAATAGGTATCGTCATCATGCGGTGTTGCTGAAGGAGGTTTTTGTTTGGGGTTGAGGTCCTCGTCGAAATCCAGCTCGTCTTCGAGTTGTCGACGCATGACGCGGGTCATTTTTCTTGCCTGGCCGATCCAATTGCCGATTTGACTGGCGACGCGCGGCAGCCTCTCCGGACCAAGAACAATAAGCCCGATCAGGGCAAGAATGATGAGCTCCGAAAAGCCGATCCCGGACGACATGTCAGAGCGGCTCAGGAATTGCTGTTATTGCGCGGCTCTTCAACAGGCGTGTTGTCGAAATTGGCGTCTTGAGGGGTTGCGTCGCTCAATTGCTCTTTCGTTTCTTCGGCATCGTTCACGGCGGAGCGAAAACCCTTCACCGCACTACCGAGGTCTGAACCAAGCGTGCGCAGGCGCTTGGTGCCAAAAATGGCCAGCACGATGGCAAGCACAATCAAAAGCTGAACCGGACCAATGTTGGAAAACATCCTACTAACTCCTGGGCGTATGCCCGCTATTATCCGCTAAACCCTGTGCCATCAATGCGCGCAGGAAGCGCAATGATACCCCGCTCTGCATGAAAAAACTGTGCTGTTATACACACAACGTTGCTGGCTGTCCTCAGCTTTCGAGCCAAAAGGTGACCGGGCCGTCATTGAGCAGAGTGACCTGCATATCCGCCCCAAAGCGGCCCGACTCGACCACGGCAAGCTGCTCACGGCAGAGCTGCAGCAGTTGCTCGAAATAGGCCGCTCCCTTTTGTGGTGCTGCAGCCTTGGTGAAGCTGGCGCGGGTGCCCTTCTTCGTGTCGGCAGCCAGCGTGAACTGTGGTACCAGCAACAACTCAAGACTCTCGTCGAGAAGGCTTTGGTTCATGCGGTCATCGGCGTCCGGAAACACTCGATAAGTGAGGATGCGCGTGGCGAGGCGCGAGATATCAGCGTCGGTATCGTCGCGATGCACGGCGACCAGCACCAACAGCCCGCGACCGATTTCGCCGATGTTCTGACCATTGACAGCGACACTCGCATGCCGGACTCGTTGCAGCAGGGCAATCATAACTTGGCGTTTTTCCGATATTTCGTGTTGTACCGGCCTTTATTAATGCATAGACCAGATACGAATAGCTACAGTGGGACGCGCTGCGGCTTAAGCTGGTTGTACCGGCCGGTGGGTGGGGTTTCGAGCAGCTGCCTGCGGCTACCTCACAACGGGGCCAAGCCAGGGAGGGCAGGCCCGGGGCGATTGCCTTCCGGCCGGACCAGGGAAGGGTGGGCCCCGATTGCAGAATCGGGGCCCAATTTGCGAAACAGCCCCACCCGGGCTCTCCTAATTGCCATGTATCAATAAAAAGACCCACAAACCATAAAATAGCATTCTAGTGGGATAAAAAGTTCTAAGGTGGCCTGTTTTCGCCCTCCCGGTGGGGTCGCCGTTGAGCGGCCCATTCCAATTGGCAACAGCCCGTAAGCCACCTACACTTGGCGCCCGGTATCAACAGCTAGGGACGACGATGAAGAGACGGAATTTCTTTGGTGGGCTGGCAGCGGCTGCTGGCGTTGCTGCTTGCGGCGATGAGAGCAAGGATTGCGGCACAGGCGACGCGCAGTCTGGCGAGACGTTTAAATGGTCTATGGTCACATCCTGGCCACCCAAATTTCCGGGCCTTGGAATGGCGCCTGAAAATCTGGCAGAGCGAATCGAAGTTGCGTCCAATGGTCGGCTGAAGATCAAGGTATACGGCGGCGGCGAACTGGTACCGCCATTCGAGGTTTTTGATGCGGTTAGTCGCGGCACGGTCGAGATGGGCCACGACGCGTCTTACTATCACAAGGGAAAGGTCGACGCGGCACAGTACTTTACGGCGATCCCATTCGGTCTTAGCACGCTTGAGCTGAGTGCCTGGCTGTACTACGGCGATGGCCTTGACCTGTGGACTGAGCTGTACGCGCCATTCAACATGGTGCCGTTTCCTTGTGGTAACACCGGCGTTCAGATGGGTGGCTGGTTCAACAAAGAAATCAACTCGCCGGCGGACCTGAAAGGACTGAAGATGCGTATCCCGGGCATGGGTGGCGAGGCGCTGCGCAGAGCGGGTGGCACACCAGTGACACTGCCAGGCGCCGAAATATTTACGTCGCTGCAGACGGGGGCCATTGACGCAACGGAATGGGTCGGACCCTACAATGACCTGTCAACCGGACTGCACAAGGCCGCCAGATATTACTACTACCCAGGCTGGCACGAGCCGGGCTCCGGGCTGGAGTGCATCATCAATGCCGATGCGTGGAATTCCCTGCCTGCTGATTTGCAGGAGATCGTTCGCACAAGCTGTCAGGCGATTAGCCTGGATATGCAGGCCGAGTACATGCACGGCAATGCCATCGCCCTGAATGAGCTCGCGGCAGATCCCAACGTTGAGATCCGGAAGTTTCCCGCCAGCGTCCTCAACGCGCTGAAAGCGCATGTGCAAGACATCGTCAATGAGCTGTCGGAAGTAGATCCCATGGCCGCGAAGATTCAGAAATCGTATTACGAGTTCCTGCGACTATCGACGGCGAACCAGCGCATTTCCGAACAGGCATATCTTGAAACGCGAGATTGATTTGTGCTGCAGCCGTTATTATTAACTGCCGTATATCTGACTCGGCAACCACGTAATGAGCGCAGGAAAAATAGCGAGTAGTAGCAATGCGAAAATCTGGATTGCAACGAACGGAATGACGCCGCGATAAATCTGTGTCGTTGTGACGCTTTCTGGTGCGACGCCGCGCAAATAGAACAGCGCGAAACCGAATGGCGGAGTAAGAAACGACGTCTGCAGGTTAATCGCAATCATGATGCCAAGCCAAACCGGATCAAGGCCCATGGCGAGTAATACCGGGCCGACGATGGGTACGACGACAAACGTAATTTCAATGAAGTCGAGTACGAAGCCGAGCAAGAACATGACCAGCATGACCACCAGCACCGCACTGAAAACACCGCCAGGCAGAGATTGCAGCAGTGCTCGAACACCGTCGTCACCGCCATAGCCACGAAACACCAGAGAAAAGACCGAAGCACCAATAAGAATAAGAAAGACCATGCTGCTAATGCGCAACGTGCTTTGCATCACCTCCTGCAGCCTTTGCAGCGTAAGCTGTCGCCGCAGAAGCGCCAGCAACAAAGCACCCATTGCCCCTATACCAGCGGCTTCTGTCGGTGTCGCAAGCCCGGCCAGAATTGAACCCAACACGGCGAAGATCAGTAGCAGCGGAGGCAGCAGTGCCTGCAAAACCATCGGCAATGAAACGTGTTCGTCGGGCCCACGTTCATGTGCCGGCATGCTGGCGGGACGGAAGATGGCGACAGCGACGAGGTACAAGACATACAACAGCACCAGCAACAGACCCGGAATCAATGCGCCGGCAAACAAATCCCCAACCGATACGGTCTTTGGTGAATAGATGCCCATGTCGAGCTGCGCTTGCTGATAAGCGGTACTCATGACGTCGCCCAACATCACGAGAATAATAGACGGCGGAATAATTTGCCCCAGCGTTCCCGAAGCGCAAATGGTGCCCGCAGCGATCTCGGGCGAATAGCCACGCTTGAGCATCGTTGGCAGAGAGAGCAAACCCATGGTGACCACCGTTGCACCGACAATGCCGGTGCTTGCGGCGAGCAACATGCCAACGATCGTTACAGAAATTCCAAGCCCGCCGCGCAATGTGCCAAACAATGTGGAGAGCGTTTCCAGCAGTTCCTCGGCGATACGAGCTCGCTCCAGCGTGACGCCCATGAACACGAACAGCGGCACCGCGACCAGAGTCTCATTGCTCATGATGCCGAAGATTCGATTCGGCAGGCCGGAAAGCAGTGCCTGGTTAAAGTCGCCGCTAAGGACGCCCGCGCCGGCAAACAACAAGGCAGTGCCACCGAGCGTGAACGCGACTGGAAAGCCGGCAAGCAACACAAGAATGACCGACAGGAACAGCAGCAGAGCAACCCATTCCACTAACGGGAACTCCTGATCGTCGCTATCGACTTCTGCAGCAGCGAAAGGCCCTGCAGACCAACCGCGACCGGCATGAACAGCAGCACCGACTTGAGCAATGGAATCAAAGGGTAGGGCAGACCGCCGGACTCACGAGACGCTTCATGCAGCGACCAGGAAACGGCGGCAAAGCCATAGGATGAGTAGGCCAGAAAAGCGCACAGCGGCAACAGGAACAGAATGACGCCGAGCAGATCGGTCCAGGCTCGGCCCTTGTCACTGGTGGCCCGATAAAAAATATCGACCCGAACATGCTCTTCCTGCTGCAGGGTAAACGCGGCGCCCGCCATGAACACGACCGCATGCATCCAGATCACGGACTCCTGCAGCCAGATGAAGCCCGCATCGAAGACATAGCGCATTACGACGATTACTGTGGTGACCAGCACCATTGCCAGCGTCAGCCAGGAGACCAGCTTGCCGGTCGCAATACTGAAGCGATCGAGCCAGCCCAATGCGGTTCCGTCTGCCTGGACCCGATCGTTCATTCGTCTAATGTCGCCAGAACATGGGTGTAATCAGAACCAGCAACGTGAAAATTTCAAGTCGCCCAAGCAACATGCCGGCCACCGCGATCCATTTCGCCGTATCGTTCAGCGTCATGAACCCTGACGTGACATCACCCAATCCGGGCCCGAGATTGTTCAACGTTGCAGCCACCGCAGAGAATGCAGTCACCTGATCGATGCCGGTCATCATCATCGCCAGCAACATGACACCGAACACCACGATATAAATTGAAAAGAAACCCCACACCGCGTCAACAACACGATACGGGACTGCATTGTTGCCGAGCTTGACGGGAATCTCGGCACTCGGATGGACCAGCCTGGCTATCTCGCGCACGCCCTGCTTATAAATCAACAGCCAGCGGATCACTTTGATCCCACCGGCGGTTGACCCGGCGGAGCCACCGATAAAGCTTGAGAAGATCAGCATCGCAGGCAGTGCGGCCGGCCAGGCGGCAAAGTTTGTCGTTGTGAATCCGGTCGTGGTCGCAATCGATACGGCCTGAAACAAACCATTGATAATCGACTGCCCTGGAGAAGCGTAAGTTTGAAAATACATCAGCGTCGCTATGACCAGCGTACTAAGACCTATCAATACGAACGCATAGGCCCGAAATTCCGGGTCTTTGGAGTAGTGCTTGACTGAGACGTAGCGCCACGCAAAGAAGTGTAAGGAAAAATTGATGCCTGCAGCGAACATGAAGAAGATGGCGACGAGATCTACAGCGGTGCTATCGAAGAAGGCCATGCTCTGGTCGTGGGTGGAAAAGCCACCGATAGCGACCGTGGAAAAGGCGTGACTGATGGCGTCGAACCAACCCATTCCGGCGATCATATAAGCGACGCAACAGGCGATCGTAAAGGTCAGGTAGACGTACCAAAGTGCTTTTGCGGTCTCTGTTATACGCGGTGTTAACTTGGTGTCTTTGACCGGCCCGGGGGTCTCCGCGCGATATAGCTGCATGCCCCCGACGCCGAGCATCGGCAACACCGCTACCGCCAATACAATGATTCCCATGCCGCCGAGCCACTGCAGTTGCTGGCGGTAATAAAGAATGGCGCGGGGCAGCTCATCGAGACCGGTCAGCACTGTTGCGCCAGTGGTCGTCAGGCCCGACATTGACTCAAATATCGCATCGGTGATCGACATTGCCGGAAACTCGGAAAACAGAAACGGCGCAGCACCAAAGGTCCCCAGCACGGTCCAGAACGACGCAACGACAAGGAACCCATCACGCAGACGCAAATCCTTGCGTGATTTGTGCACCGGCAGCCAGAAGACAAACCCGGCCAGCAAGGTGATGCCAAAGCCCTTGACGAACGGCAGCCAGGACTGCTCGTCGAACACAATACTGATAATGATCGGTGGCAGCATTGTCAGGCTGAACATCATCAGCAGCAGGCCAAGGATTCGTTGTACAACAGTCCAGTTCATGAGTTAGCTGAGCGTCAGACGAACGAGACGCCGACCTGGAATAGTTTCTCCAGACTCTCGATCTTGCGTCGGTCCGTAAGAAACAGAATGACATGATCATCGGTTTCAATGACCGTGTCATGATGCGCGATTATGACCTGCTCGCCGCGCACCAGAGCGACAATGGCCGACCCTTTTGGCAGCTCAATATCCTCAATGGCCCTGCCGACAACCTTCGACTCCTCAGCTGTGCCGTGTGCGATAGCTTCGATTGCTTCTGCGGCGCCGCGGCGCAGGGAGTGGACTTTGGCAACGTCACCGCGCCGTACATGGGCGAGCAGCGAACCGATAGTTACTTGCTGTGGTGAAATAGCGATATCAATGCTGCCGGCCTCAACGAGATCAACGTAGGAAGGTCGGTTGATCAGGGCCATCACTTTATGCGCGCCCAAGCGCTTCGCGAGCATCGAACTCAGAATGTTCGCTTCCTCGGAATTCGTAAGGCCGCAAAAAACATCCACGTTGTCGATGTTCTCTTCCAGCAATAATTCTTCGTCAGCGGCATCCCCAACCAGCACGATGGCTTTGTTCAGCTGCTCGGAAATAACACGTGCCCGCTTCTGGTCGCGCTCAATAATTTTTACCTGGTTCGTTTGCTCCAAAGCGAGCGCAAGTCGTACACCGATATTGCCGCCTCCGGCGATGACCACACGCCGAACCGGATCTTCGAGGCGGCGCATCTCACTCATGAATACTCGAATATCCTTGCGGTCGGCGATGAAGAAAACTTCGTCGCCTTCCTGAATAACGGTGTCACCATCGGGCAACATGGCTTTGCCGTCGCGATAGATTGCGGCGATGCGGCCCTCAGTATTGGGAATGTGCTCTTTCAAGGTGGCTATCTTTTGCCCGACCAGCAAGCCGTCTCTGTCGGCCTTTGCGCCGACTAGCCGAACTTTTCCATCGGCGAAATCCAGAACCTGCGATGCGCCCGGGTACAGGATGAGCTGTTCGATGTATTCACACACCAGTTGTTCAGGGCTGATACGAACATCGATCGGTATCGCATCCTGCGTGAAGAGTCGCTTGGCATTCATGTAATCGGCTGAGCGAATGCGAGCGATCTTCGTCGGTGTATGGAAGACGGTGTATGCGACCTGGCAAGCGATCATGTTGGTCTCGTCTGAGTCGGTCAGCGCGACAACGATGTCCGCGTCATGTGCGCCAGCACGCTCAAGTACGTCCGGGTAGGCGGCATGGCCGACAACGGTGCGAATATCGAGTCGATCCTGCAACTCGCGCAGAACATCGGGCCGCATGTCGACAATCGTGACTTCATTGGCCTCTTCGCGCGACAGGTGATAGGCGGCCGATGAGCCAACCTGACCTGCGCCGAGAATGAGAATTTTCATTTTTCTTTTACGGCCTCAAAGCGCAACACTAACTGCATAGCAACAATCACCATTCCTGAGGCGATAGTCTACATCAGATCGAGATTTGCATAGCTGAGTACAAGCCATTTTGTGCCGGCCGTCTCAAAATTGACCTCAACTCTGGCATGTGGGCCCTGCCCCTCACAATTGAGGATGACGCCATCGCCAAACTTCACATGCCTGACGCGCTGACCCAGACGAATGCCGAGCTCAGAGCCAGGTGTTGTCGCCGTATTGCGTCTGCGCGGTGTAAGGACCGGTCGCGAAACCTGGACCTTGGGTCGAATTTCTTCGACATGCTCATTCGGGATTTCCGCCACGAACCGCGATGGGACCGCAAAATTATCCATGCCGTGCAAACGCCGCTGCTCTGCATGGGTAATGTATAGCTGCTGCATCGCGCGCGTGATTCCTACATAACAAAGACGACGCTCCTCTTCGAGCCCCTGTGGATCAGCGATTGATCGCTGGTGAGGAAATAGTCCATCCTCCATGCCGCACATGAAGACCAATGGAAACTCGAGGCCCTTGGCTGAGTGCATGGTCATCATTTGTACGCAATCATCCCAGGCGGCGGCCTGACCCTCGCCCGCCTCCAGAGCTGCATGTGACAGAAAAGCATCCAGCGGCGACATCTCGTCGGCAGGGTCGCCCTCGAAACCACGTGCTGCACTAACCAGTTCCTGCAGGTTCTCGACGCGGGTCTCGCTGCGCTCGCCCTTTTCTTTCTCGAAGAACTCGATAAGTCCGCAACTCTGAATGACGTGATCAACCTGCCCGTGCAAGTCCATACCGCTGGTGTCACGCGCCATACGCTCAATCAGGTTCATGAAAGCCAGTACCGCGTTGGCTGCGCGGCTGTTTAGCCCGTCACTTGCCACCGCGCCGGCCGCCCGCCACAACGAACAACTGTTGGCGCGCGCGTATGCCCGCATGATCTCCACGGTGCGCGCACCAATACCACGCGTCGGACGGTTGACGATGCGTTCGAAAGAGGTTTCTGCGTCACGATTTGAGATAAGTCGCAGGTACGCGAGTGCGTCTTTGATTTCAGCGCGCTCAAAAAAGCGCAAACCGCCGTAAACGCGGTACGGTATACGCGCATTGATCAACGCCTCTTCAAGAACTCGTGATTGGGCATTGGAGCGATACAAAATGGCCGCCTCGGCGCGCACGTTACCCTGGTCTATCCAGTCGCGCAGCCGGCCGATGATGAAGTCGGCTTCATCGCGCTCATTGTAAGCCGCGTAGATCTTGATGGCCTCGCCCTGGGCACCTTCGGTCCACAGGTTCTTACCCATACGAGAACCGTTGTTGGCGATGACCGCATTTGCTGCATCCAAAATCGTCGCGGTGGATCGGTAGTTCTGCTCGAGTTTTACGACCGACGTTGCAGGGAAATCTCGCTGAAATTGATTGATGTGCTCAACGCGCGCGCCACGCCAGCGGTAGATCGACTGGTCGTCATCACCCACAACAAAGGGCACGCCCTCTTTTCCAGCCAGTAGCCGCAGCCACGCATATTGAATTGCATTGGTGTCCTGAAATTCGTCAACGAGCAAGTGTTTGAAGCGGCGGCGGTAGTGTGCAAGTAACTCAGCGTTGTCGCGCCAAAGCTCATGCGCCCGCAGCAAGAGTTCTGCAAAATCCACCAGGCCACCTCGCTCGCAGACTTCTTCGTAAGATTTGTAGAACGAGATCATCTCGCGTCGGTTCGGGTCGCCCTCGTCGTCGAGATGCTGTGGGCGCAGGCCCTCGTCTTTCTGCGCATTGATGAAGTACTGAATCTCGCGCGGAACCCAACGGCTGTCATCCGCCTCGAGACTCTTGAGTAGTCGCTTGAGAATCCGCAGTTGATCATCCGAGTCAATAATCTGGAAGTTCTGTGGCAGCCCGGCTTCTCGCCAGTGGCGTCTCAGCAAGCGGTGCGCAAGGCCGTGGAACGTGCCTATCCATAGATGGCCGACAGGCACGCCCAGCAACGCTTCAACCCGGCCGCGCATTTCGGCGGCCGCCTTGTTGGTGAAGGTCACCGCCAGCAGGCTTTGCGGTGAAATTCCCTCGACTTCCATCAACCAGGCAGCCCGGTGCACCAGCACCCGGGTTTTGCCACTGCCTGCGCCGGCTATAACCAGCATCGGATCGGCGGGCGCAGTCACAGCCTGACGCTGAGCATCATTCAATGAGTCGAGGATTGGTGTGACATCCATCAGTTAGCAGGCCGGCAGCGCAAAGCGCGACATCTTAGCAAACAACGCCAGTTACCGGTTCAGAATAAACGTGGCAATAACGATGAATACGACCAACACTCATGGGTGAGCTCGTGCCCGGGCCGCGGCTTCTGCGGCGCACTCCAGATTAGATCACTACTGGTTCCAGCGTACCCAGAGCGAGTACATGTTGCGATCGTAAGCGATGCGCGTGTCGTTCGATGCCGAGCTCCTGTAACGAGCCTCGAAGATCAGATCGAGATGACGTGTCATTTCGAAAGTGGCAATCAGCTTGGCCTCTGCCGTTTCGAGAGTCTTCGGGCCGGCGACCGGATTGTGAAAAGCGTACGCATTGGGGAAGTCATACAGGCGATATTCGCCTAACAGCCGAACTCTGAAGCGCGAACTAAATGTCCAGCTCATGCCCAGGCCGACCGTGTCCCGGACGTAGTCGTTGTAGCCAACGTAGTTGTCATCGCGATTGGTGCGCTCAAAGTAAATGTCGAACCAGAATCTCTCGAACAAGCGCTGCCTCGCGAGCACGCCGAGCTCGAGGTAGTCATAACTTACATTGGGGTTGCCTAGCCGTGGTCGGCCATCAAGGTCATAGGATGGTCTGTCACCGTAGCGCCGGCTGTACTTCTCCAGCTTCACTCGCAGTAAGGATGTTGGCGCAAATTTGTACTGCGTGTTCAGTCCAAGAATAACGTACTCGTGATCGTACTCAGGCACCAGCCCATTGGTTTCCTCGTAATTCCATAGCTGGCCCTTGATGAAGGCGCCAACGGAAAGGTGCTCATGCGATTGTTGAAATGACAGCTCAGGGCCATATCGTCGGTAGTTCATTCGGTCTTCGATTGACTCGCCATCCGAGGTTCGAATCGTGCCGTCGTCAGGGTCGAAATATGTTTCGGCATGTTGCGCGATCGTGAAGGCGCTATAGACCTCCCGGGTGCGAGAGCCTTGTTTGCGCTTGTACTCACCGCCCAGCGCAAACTCGTGGCTGTACTCGTCTGCGTTTTCGAGTTCTTTATCCTGATAATAACGGCCGGCCATTCGGTAAGCCCCAAAAAACGACTCATGCTCAAAGTTGTTGATTGAGTACTTGGCTGAGAGGCTGACCGGAATAAAGGCACCAGACTGAACGACGGGTGTTACGAGGGGGAGGGTCGGGTTGGAGAAGTCAACGTACGGCTGATCTGGCGTTCGAAACGGATTGGAGTCTGTGCCGAAGCCTGCTGCTGCATTGAAGAAAAAGTCGGCGATATGACGCTTTTCGCGTTCCTGCTTCGCCAGGACGATATAAGGGTCTGTCGTTTGCTGAGTCTGTTGCAGGCGCGAGATGGCGATTCTTGAGAGCCGACTGATCTGCGGGCTCTCATCCTGATCGCGAGCAAGACGAAACCACTTCAGAGCCTCTGCGGTGTCACCGGAAGCGTAGGCGTTCAGACCGAGGTTGTACTGCGAGACAATTCTTAGACCTGGCGCTGCCAGTGCTTTGGTGAACGATTGCCTGGCCCGGATGTATTGCATGGCGCGGTAATGCGCAATACCGCTGTTGTAGTGCAACAGCGGTGTGTCCATGCCAGCATCGCTCGCCTGTTGGTAACGCAGCAGCGCTGCCCAGTACAGGTCGTCGCGAAACAATCGGTTACCGTCCTCAAATGCGTCATACGCGGTCGCGGCGAGCACTGTCGATGCGCCAAACAGGCACAGCAAAGCTAGCGCTGGCAGCTGGATGCGGCGCTTGCATGACGTTGCGGAGCGATGGAGATTCGCCACAATGATGCGGTCCTCGGTCAAATGTCTTATGTCAGATCACAAGGGTACCGACAATGCCACTCATAAAACTATGACGTGGCGCAAGAAAATCCCCCCGCATGGAGTCCAAACGGGGGGATATGGTCGATTTTGTCGATTTACACGCCTAACGGCGGTCTGAATGCGGCGTCAGTCGTCATCCAGATCATCGTCATCGTCATCGTCCATGTCGTCATCGTCATCGTCATCGTCCATGTCATCATCATCGTCTTCTTCGGGGCTGTCATCGTCGATGTCCTCGCCCTCATCGAAGTCGCCTTCTTCTTCGAAGTCGCTCTCATTCTCGAAGCTGTCGTCTTCAAAGCCGTCGTCGAAATCATCGCCTTCAAGCTCGTCGTCGAATTCTTCCTCGTACTCATCTTCGTATTCGTCTTCGTACTCGTCGTCGGACTCTTCGACATAGTCATCGTCGGACCCTTCCTCGGACTCTTCGTCAAAGTCATCGTCGGATTCATCCCGGTCGTAGTCTTCCTCGTCGCGATCGTCAGACTCTTCCTCATCACCGTCAGGCTCGCCCTCTTCTCGCTCGCCAGACTCGTCGTCGCGACCGGACTCAGCTTCGTCATGACCGTCGGACTCGTCGTTTCTTTCATCGTCGTCATCACCGTCGTCATCGCCATCCATTTCAGGACCGCGCATCGAAGACATCGCGCCCTCCAGATCGGCGGCACCATCGAGAACAGTCATCGTCACATCGAGGTCATCGAGTTCGTTGCGCTCATCCGCAAGCGATACCGCGGGGAACATCGCGAAGCTGGTCAGTACCAGCGAGGCGAGAAAGAGCTTGAGCTGTCGCATGTCGTTTCTCCTAACGAATTTGCCGGAAATCCCTGCCGGCCGTTGTGGCTATCTATCAAAGGTTCAAGTTACGTTTACCTGCAAGCGGAAAGTCCGATCGCGGTCATCATGTTCGAGGCGTGCGAGCAGCTCGCCGCCGGTTGCTGTCAGTGCGACCAACTTCAGCGGCAGCAGGTTCTTCCCTTCGTTAAGGCTGGTTTCCCAACTGATTTCGCGCTGGCCGGGAAATCCAGATAGCTCAATGCCCTCCGGCAACGAAACAGTTAGCACCGCAGACTCCAGCGCGCTGGTTGAAGAGAAAACGAGATTCACGGTGCGTGGCTCTTCGAGCGCCATCGTGACGCCCGGTATGGCAAGATTCGCATCGGGTAGTTGCGGTGCCGTAAACAGAAAGCCACTAACGGCCCAGATTGCGAGGCCGGCAGCGATCGCCGAACCGAAGCCCGTTGCAAGCCAGCGATTTCGCTGCCGGCGTGAACTCACGTGAGTTGCACGCACGAGAGCCTGGTCGTAAAAACCACTGGCGGCTTGTGTCATCCCTGCCTGCGACATCCCAAAATCCTTTAAGAGGCCGCGTAGCTCGCGTTCACGCTCGACGAGGGACTGACACTCCAAGCACGACGCAACATGAGCTGCAATTGCGTCATGTTGTTCATCGCCGATGCTGCCATCCATGTAGTCATCGAGGTGCCTATGTATGTGGTCACAATTCATGAGTTCTTCCTGTCTGTCCTGTAACACGTGCCTCAGGCACAAAAGGTTCCGTCTGCCTCAAGAATTTCGCGCAAGCGAGCTCGGGCACGGTGCAGACGTGACTTTACGGTGCCTATTGGCGCGCCTGTCAGGTCAGCGATTTCAGTCAGTTTGTAGCCCTCTGTGTCGTGCAAAAGAACGATATGGCGGTGCTCATCACTAAGCTGGGCAAGGGCTGTGGTGAGGCGCTGCAATTTTTCCAGGCGTTGATTGTCGAGCACCGGATCACTACTTCCAGCAATCCCGGCAATGCCATCGCCGGGCAGGCTGCCCTCTTCGATGGTTTGCATGCGGCGGCGGGCGAAGCGGCGCCTCTCATCGATAAAGAGATTGTACATAACGCGGCTCAGCCAGGAGCCGGGCTCCTCGATGGCAACCAGGTCATCCAGCTTTCCAAAAGCCTTCGTCAGCAACTCTTGAAACAGGTCCTCAGCTTCGACCTTGCTGCCGGTTAGTCGCCACGCGAGCCGATACAGCCGATCGAAATGCGGTCGGACAATGCGCTCAAATACCTGATTGTTAGCTGGGCTGCTCATAATCGCCTCAAGTGTAGCGCTGGAGTGTGGCGGAACAAGGATGGGCTTGGCACTTTGCGGCAGTATCCCCTGGCATTGCGAGTAACAACAGCAGTGAGCTGCGTTTCTGGCAGATTCACGTTGGGTCCGCTCGGAGAATACAGCAGTAGTGCGGATACAATTGCCATCTGGGATCCCGCATACAGAGCCTTCCGGCAATCGGCAGTCTTCAAGGAGAAGATTGTCTCGTCCGACGTGTTCGATTACTGGGATGTATGTGGCTTTCCGCCGCAGTGCAAAAAAGCTTGGCGCCGCCGACTTCGAGTGTCTGTAATCAGTTGGCCGAAACGGCCTTTCGTTTGTAATAGCGCACTGCCGTGCCGACCAGATAGGAAAGCACCGCTGCCGCCAGGCCGGTCACAATGGCCTCTGTCGCAGCCGTGCCAAACATTCCCGGGTGCACGAAGTAATCAACGACTGCGGTGGTGACGCCCAGCACAACCGAAACAACCCAACGTCGGTCTGTTCTTGCGACAGCAAGAGTTATCGCCGCTATACCGCCAGCGATGAGGCCTGTTTGCGAGGCAATAAACAAGTGGCCAAGTGTTAGTGCGAGGAAATTGCCCTGCACCATCGTAACCAGGCACGCGGTCGTGGACTCGGCCAGGTACTCGGCAAAGGGTTTCAAGCGATCTTTGTTGGATTTCTCCGCCATGGTTTAGAGGCTTAGTTGCAACAAAAAGTAGTGATCAATCAGAAGTGCCGCAAACAGCGCGCCGAGGTAGGAGATCGAAAACTTGAAGGTCTCCATGGGCAGCGCCTTGTCATCCGGTTCGCGCATCATCCGAATGGCGTAGTACAGAAACACGCCACCGAGCACGACAGCCGTGACCAGATAGATCAAGCCGCTCATGCCCGTCAGATACGGCAGGATGGTGACGAGGACGAGCAGTATCGTGTACAGGAGAATATTCAGTCTTGTGTACGCCTCGCCATGTGTCACCGGCAGCATTGGAATATCGACCTTCGCATACTCTTCCTTGCGCGCGATCGCGAGCGCCCAGAAGTGTGGCGGCGTCCAGACAAAAATAATGAGAAAAAGCAGTAGCGCGCTGCTACCCACTTCGCCCGTGATCGCCGCCCAGCCCAGCATGGGCGGCGCGGCACCAGCAGCACCACCGATGACGATGTTCTGTGGTGTCGCGCGCTTCAGGAACATTGTGTAGACAACGGCATAGCCGATCAGCGAGGCGAACGTCAGCATGGCGGTCAAGGGGTTAACGACAAACCAGAGCATGAGCATCGAAATTACGCACAGTACAGAAGCGAAAGTAAGCGCAGATCTCTCGGTTAGCCTGCCCTGGGGTAGCGGTCGACCCCGTGTGCGCATCATCAGGATGTCGGTGCGAGCATCCAGCACGTGATTGAAAACTGCGGCGGAAGACGCCGCGATGCCGATGCCCAGCGTGCCAAACACGAGCGCCGTTATGTCAGGCATGCCCGGAACCGCCAGAAACATGCCGACGATAGCCGTAAACACGATCAGGATGACGACACGAGGTTTGGTCAACTCGTAATAGTCGCGCCAGTCCGTGGGCGTTTCTGCGGTCGTATTCAATGTCGATTCGTCAGCCAATTCTAGACAGTCTCAGCAAGTGCTTGATGTCATCCACCATTTCGCGTGGATTAATGTCAGGCCGGAAATACATCACCAGGTTTCCGAGAGGATCAATCAGATAGTAACCGCCTGCCGGGAGCTCTGCGGGCTTCTTATTATCCAGCAACTGCATGAGCTTGCTGTCGGAAAGTGTTATCAGGCCGTTGTGCTCATCTGTGAGAAGCACTGTATCCGGCGGGCTGTCGCCGTGCAAGAACACCCGCGCGACGCGATCCATTTCCTTGCCCAGCATCAGGCGCGACTGGCGCTGCGTATGCAGAGCATCCAGACAACTTTCGGCGCAAACGCCCGTGTCGGTAAAGAGAAGTATCCAATGGTTCTTGTTGTAACTGTGCAGGCCCGAGTCCGGTACAGCATCAGGCAGGCTTATGATCGGCTCCAGCAGTGCACCGTGATTGCTTCTGCTCGTCGGTTGTATCAGATCGCCCGAATAATAGAGCCATGCTGCAAACACCAGCGGGCCGAAAAACACCGCGGCGATCAGACCGAGTTGCAGTCTCCCTGACATACGACGACTCTCAGCCACGCTGCGCCCTCCTCTTGAAGGAATGCCATGCGAGTAAGGCGCTAAGCGCCGCAGCCATGGCAAACCACTGAAAAGCGTAACCGAAATGCTGTGCCGGCCCCATTTCGGCGGGTTCCCAGTTGCGCAGATAGCCGTGCTTCTCGTCAGGATCCAGCAGCAGCACAAATGGCTGTACTTCGCGATCCAGAGCGGCCGCCAACTCAGGCAATGCAGGATAGACAGCATGGTGTGGCCAAACAGACTCGGCTCCTATCGGATCACCCATTCGATACGCGGCCTTCGGCAAAGAGCCCGCCCGGCCTAGTAAGGTTAGATCCAGAGGGGCTAGCACGATGCGCTCCGCATCGAATTCCTGGGCGGTCTTTTCCAGCCAGCCTCGGTTGATGAGCAACAGCGGCTCGTCTTCGGCAACAACGAGCGGTGTAATGACGTAGTAGCCATAGCGACTATTGATGATGATGTTATCGAGCAGAAACTGATGCTCGGTGTCGAAACGCCCCGTCACCTGAAGCTTCTGGTAGGCACGAATTTCCATACCGTTCGACCACCGGGCAAAACCCGACTGAGCGTCAAATGCCTGGCTGGTTGCACGCTTCTCAAGGCCTCGGTTGATTTGCCAGACACCCAGGCCGGCAAACTGCACGACCAGCAGGGATCCGAGGACGATGGGCAGCCATCGTGGCAGCGGCTTCTTTTTTGCAGATACGTTCACGTTATACTTCGCCGTCGCATGAATGAAAGGCTGTTATGAAACTCGTCGTATTGATCTTGCTGATCGCCGTCCTTATCAGCCTGGGGTCCGGGCTGTTCTTTCTCGTCAGAGATGAAAAAGGTTCTCCACGAATGCTCAAGGCGCTGAAGATTCGGGTCGCCTTGTCCGTTCTGTTGATCCTGTTTCTGCTCGTGTCTTTTCAGTTCGGGTGGATCACGCCGCAAAACTAGCGGCGGCAATTACATCCAGTAGACGAACACGTACAAGCCGATCCAGACCACGTCGACGAAGTGCCAGTACCAGGCAACCGCTTCAAACGCGAAGTGCTTCTCCGCCGTGAAGTGGCCCTTGATGACGCGAAACCAGATAATCGTCAGCATGATCGCGCCAATAGTGACGTGCATGCCGTGAAAACCGGTCAACATGAAGAAGGTTGAGCCGTAAATGCCGGTGGTGAGCTTCAGGTTCATGTGCTCGTAAGCTTCGACGTACTCGACGCCTTGCAAGTAGACAAACACAAAGCCGAGTACACAGGTTGCTGCGAGAAAGACCGACAAAACGTTGCGCTTGCCAGCGATCAAAGCATGGTGAGCAATGGTGACCGTGATACTGCTGGTAAGCAGTATGGCAGTGTTGATGAGCGGCAGTCCAAACGGAGGCATTGCCTGGTACTCGCCGCCAAGTTCGCCAGGGCCATTCGTTGGCCACGTGCTTTCGTAGCCGTCCCACAGCAACAGATTCGTGAAAAAGTTATTGCTGTCACCGCCAAGCCAGGGAATCGACATGTTCCGGGCGTAGAAGAGGGCGCCAAAAAAGGCACAGAAAAACATGACTTCCGAAAATATAAACCAGAACATGCCCATGCGAAACGACGCATCAACCTGCTGATTGTAGAGTCCCCCCTGGCTTTCGCCGATAACGCAGCCAAACCAGCCAATCAGCATGAAGATCATTACGCCAACGCCGGCCAGCATGATCCAGAAACCGAGGTCCGCGCCGTTTAGCCAGTTGGATACCCCAACCATTAACAAAAGCAGACCGACGGAGCCAACAATTGGCCAGTGACTGCCGTGCGGAACGTAATATTGCTCGTCTGTGTGTGACATCTTAGTTTCTCGGTTTGAAATTCTTAAAGCTGATCGTTTGCCGACATGCGGGCAGTCGTATCAAAAAAGGTATAAGACAACGTGATCGTATCTACGTAGTCCGGCAAGTCAGGATCGACAATAAACTGCAGCGGCATTGCTCGTTCTTCATTGCCTGCGAATTCCTGAGACGTAAAACAAAAGCATTCTATCTTTTTAAAGTGCTCGACCGCGGAGGTCGGGGCGACGCTCGGTACCGCCTGCGCAATCTTGTCGTGTGCTGTCATGTTGCGCGCAGTGAATGTCGCGTAGTACATCTTTCCGGGATAGACCGTCATGCTATCCACGTCTGCGGAGAGTTCAAAAGGCGCGTACGAGTTCATGGTCGTTACAAATTCAATGGTGATTTCGCGGCTGATATCAGGAGCCTCAACCGCCACGGCAGCGACCGTGTTGGTTCGACCACCAAAACCCGTCACCTCGCAAAACGCATCGTAGAGTGGCACAAGCAAAAAACCGAAACCGAACATCGCTACTGTCATCAGCAACAGCCGCCCGGCCAGCGACCGATCAGAGATCGGCGGCGCCTCGTGGCGACTCTCGTGCGATGAATTTTCGTTTGAGGAGTCCATCGCCGGTCTAAGCTCGCAAGACGCCCAGGAGAATGAAGCCGAGGTAAAACGCAATTGCAATGCCGCTCACAATAATCGCTGTGCGGCGAATGTTCTTGCGTTGTTGCTCGGCGTCGTTAGCGGTCATTCGAACGACTCCTGTGCGATGCGAGCTTTCGGCGGTGTCGTGAACGTGTGATACGGAGCGGGAGAAGGAACGGTCCACTCCAGGCCGCGCGGTGCTTCCCAAACGCGATCAGTTGCCTTTTCGCCTTTCTTCGAGGTCAGCAAGATGTACACAAAGATGAGCTGCGACAGACCGAAGCCAATCGCGCCTATGCTGGCGATCTGGTTGAAGTCAGCGAACTGCGTTGAGTAATCCGGGATGCGTCGCGGCATGCCGGCAAGGCCGAGAAAGTGCATTGGAAAAAAGGTCATGTTGACGAAAATCGTCGATGCCCAAAAGTGCACTTTGCCCAGCTTCTCGTTGTACATGTAGCCGGTCCACTTTGGCAGCCAGTAATAGGCGGCAGCCATCAGCGAGAAAATGGAGCCCGGTACCAGCACATAATGGAAGTGTGCGACGACAAAATACGTGTCGTGATACTGAATGTCTGCAGGCGTCACTGCCAGCATTAGCCCGGAAAACCCACCGATCGTAAATAAGAATACGAACGCCAGAGAGAACAGCATGGGCGTCTCGAAGGTCATAGATCCGCGCCACATCGTTGCGACCCAGTTAAAGATCTTCACGCCGGTTGGTACGGCGATGAGCATGGTCGAGAACATAAAGAACAGCTGACCGGACAATGGCATGCCGACGGTAAACATGTGATGCGCCCAGACGATAAATGAAAGAAACGCGATGCACGATGCGGCATAGACCATTGAGTCATGACCAAACAGCGGCTTTCTTGAAAAGGTCGGGATGATTTCAGACACGATACCGAACGCCGGCAGAATCATGATGTAGACCTCGGGATGACCGAAGAACCAGAAAATATGCTGGAACATCACGGGGTCACCACCGCCTG
>CAZGVL010000006.1:0-79844 GCA_964528965.1 uncultured Woeseiaceae bacterium | reverse complement strand
TATCCGAGGTGATGCCGAGAGCACTGGTGCTCGAATTGCAGCCGTTGTTTTGGCCAGCGCTCGCCGAAGTTCCGCTGCTACAGGTTGCCGATAATTCACTGCGAGATCTTGCAGCACAGCTGCATCGCTGGACTCTTCGCCCTGCCGGCACAGAAGGCTACCGCACTGCTGAGGTTACACTCGGTGGAATAGATACGGCGGAGTTGTCGTCAAAAACAATGGAAAGCAAGCGGCAACCCGGTCTTTTCTGTATCGGCGAGGTTGTCGATGTTAGCGGCCACCTTGGTGGCTTCAACTTCCAATGGGCATGGTCATCGGCGCACGCCGCTGGCCAGGTTGTTTGATTGCTCAGCAACTATCTTCTAAAAACGAAATACGACGCCAACCAGAGTCTCAATCTGGGAAAGTAGTTTGCCATCGACGCGCACAGCGCAAGTGCCACCTTCAGGGCCTGACGCACAGAAAATAGCGGAATTTGAACTGACCAAAGTACCGTAGGCACGAGCTTCCAGCCGAATACCCAGGCGCGATGTGGGCAAAAACTGAAACCCGCCGCCGATTGAACCAGACCAAAACGTATCGCTGCTCGATCCTGTTGAGGCGGTTTTGATATGCGTGCCACCTAATGTCGCGACGAGATACGGGCGAACCTTGTCACCGTCGCCAAGATATGTGCCGCCGAGTTGCAGCAGCTGTACGTCAACATCAATACGCGGGTCCGTCGAGAGCGCCTCACTAAAGTTTGCCTGCGTCTCTTGCCGTGAATAGATTACTTCCCATTGCGTGTTGAATTTTTGCTTGATATTCAGAATCAGACCATAACTGGATGAGTCCTCAAGTTCATATGATCCTTCGTCATCCTGAAGCTCGAATGTACCGCCGAAACGGTAGCCGGCGAACGGTGTGAGCTCCACGGTCATATCCTCCGCGACCGCAGCGGCGGACAGCATCACGAGTCCGACTATGATCGGAGTATTTCTCAAATACATCATCTAGATTCCTTTCTGCGGGAACGAGCGGGGCACTACATTGCCGATATAGTGCGGCCGAATTCCTCAACTGCATCCCAGTCGGTGAACTCAACGACGGCCGTCGGATCAGTAGGTCCTTTGGTCATCCACATGATAAACCGGATCGCTTGCCGGTCCAAAAAGCCATACTTCGGATAATCAATCTTACCGGCAAACACGCCGAGCGTGGCAGGCTGCCAGGAAATCTGCTTAAGAAACTTTTGCAGATACGGATTGGTGGCCGGTTGGTTCTTCTCCGGCTTTCGGGCTACGACATTGACTGTGAAGAACGCGCTCGGCTTGCTTTCCAGCACTTGCTGATTGCGATGAATGAAATCGTAGACCTTCGGGCTGTGCTTGCCGTATCGAATGCTCGCGCCGATTACGATTTTGTCGAAAGCCTGCAGATCCACATCTGGATCATCGTCGATGCGTGCAACAACAACCTGGTTGCCGATTTTCTCCGCCACGGACTGCAGTCGGTTGCAGATTTCGCCGGTATGCCCATCAGTCGTGGAATAGACAATTAGAATGTTTGCCATGATGAATCTCGTATCCTTTGTCAGGGGTACTGCTACTCGCCGGCGCTGCGCACGAGTTCCACAAGTACATTGCCCTCGTCGTCCAGCAAGTTCAATCCGCCCCTGACCTCACCAAACCCCGTGGTTTTCTGTACGGCTTCGAGGAAGCTCGCCTCCCGGTCCATAACCCGTTGCTGGCAGGCCATGCTGGTCGCGCCCAATGGGCTGACTTCAATCCCCGAGTCCGACTGCACAAGCGAGCCGAAGAACCCGTTACAACCGCCATTTCCCTTAATGCTGCCGTCAACGTCGAAGCTAATGCTGATACCGCTATCGACGGGGATTACTGAGCTACCAATGACCGCCGGCCTCCATTCCACCCCGGTCACGCCAGCACCGCCACTCGACAAGCCTTGCTCCGCCATCTGCCTGCCCTTCAATGTGACGAGAGCGATACCTGCAAGAAAGAGCAGGAAAAACAGGAATCCGATTGTCGCCTTCATATTAAGTTTCTCCACGGCCATCGACCAGTGCCGGGCAAAGAATAAGACCTCGAGTCAACTTTGTCCAAACACTTGCAGCGATTCAGCAGGCTGATCTTCTGTCAGGACCCGGACGACTTTCGCTTTGGTTTGAATTTCTTCTTCGCTCCGGCTCTGGGAGCACTTTTTCCCTTCGGCGCCGGTTTGTCGGATGATTTCTTGTGGAATTTCTTGCCCGCTCCGCTCTTGGCCGGACGCTTGTGCTCGTGCTTCGGCTTCGACCGGCCGGCGGCAGGCGACGCACCTTTGCCCGCAGCAGGAGACCCACCTTTGCCAACGGGAGAGATCTGCAATGGGCGACCGCATACCCTGGTCTTCACGAGATCATTGAAAATCTCCCTTGGCATACCAGCAGGCAAATCAACCAGGCTAAACGTGTCGCCAATTTCAATGTGACCGATGTGTTGGCCATCCAGCCCAGCCTCATTCGCGATCGCACCGACGATGTTGCCTGGCTTTACGCCATGATCGTGACCGACCTCAATGCGAAAACGCTCCTTACCCTCTTCCGGAGCCGATGACGGTTTACTGCGCCGTCGCTCGCTTCTGTCGTCGCGCTCTCTCGGTTCTCTCGGCTCTCGCGTGTCTCTCTTGTCTCTTTTCGCTTTTGCCGACTTTGGCCTGTCCGGCGCCATCAGCAGATCACGGTCACCGATGGACAGCTTTGCAAGTGCCGCAGCGATGTCGATTGCTGGCACATCATGTTCCTGCTGATACTGCTCAACAATATTTTGCATGAATGTGATTTCGCCAGCTGCCAATGTATCGCTGATTTTTTGTTTGAAATCAGCGATACGCTTGTTGTTGACAACCTCGGTCGACGGTAACTCAAGTTGTTGGATCTTCTGCCGCGTCGCTTTCTCGATGGCGCCGAGCATGCGCCTTTCTCGCGGCGCAACGAACAAAATGGCATCACCTTTACGGCCCGCGCGACCCGTTCTCCCGATACGGTGAATATACGCTTCGGTATCGTAGGGTATGTCGTAGTTCACAACATGGCTTATCCTTTCTACATCGAGTCCGCGTGCCGCAATATCGGTCGCGACCAGGATATCAAGCGAGCCACGCTTCAGGCGTTCGACCATTTGCTCACGTTGTTTCTGGACCATGTCGCCGTTCATCGCAGCGGCCGCATAGCCTCTCGCTTCGAGTTTTTGGGCGAGCTCAGTTGTCGCAATCTTGGTTCGCACGAACACCAGAATGGCATCAAACGTCTCGACCTCCAGGATACGGGTCAGTGCGTCGAGTTTATGCAGGCCGCTCACCAGCCAGTAGCGCTGGCGAATCGTTTCAGCCGTTGCTGTCTTGGACTTGATAGAAATTTCTTGAGGCTTATTGAGATGACGACGTGCAATGCGCTCGACTTCTTTCGGCATCGTCGCTGAGAACAACGCAATTTGTCGCTGCTTCGGCGCTTGCTCCAGAATCCATTCGACCTCTTCGATGAATCCCATACGTAGCATTTCATCGGCCTCGTCCAAAACCAGCGCCTGCAGGTTATTCAGCTTCAGTGTGCCGCGACGCATGTGGTCCATCACTCGTCCAGGAGTACCAACCACCACGTGCACACCGCGTTTGAGTTGTCTTAACTGTCCGGTATAGTCCTGGCCACCGTAGATTGGCAGCACGTGAAAACCTTTGATGTGCGACGCATAGCGCTGGAATGCTTCTGCAACCTGGATTGCGAGTTCGCGAGTAGGAGTGAGCGTCATCACCTGTACGTGCTTGCTCGCAATATCGATCCGCGATATCAGCGGCAGCGCAAATGCTGCCGTCTTACCAGTGCCGGTCGGCGCATGCCCCAGCAAGTCCAGACCCTTGAGCAAATGCGGGATCGCCTCCGACTGAATCGGCGACGGCGTTTCATAGCCGACCTCGTCCAGCGCTTTGAGAATCGGTGCCGAGAGATCGAGTTCGCGAAAACTCGGGGCGGCGGGCTTGGAGTCGGCCATCGGTTTGTCCTGCAACGGGGGGTCCCGGCAATGAGCTGTCCGGGTGGCGCTGCATGATACCCTGCCAGCTACCCGCAATGTGCGAATAACTCAGGCTTTTGTCGGTCAAGCCCCCTGCAAGTACTTATCGCTCAGGGATAAACCCGATAGCTGAACTCTGGCATGACCACGTCGTAATACGGCTGCAGGTACATAACGAGGTCAATCAACTCCTGCACTGTCATGTGCTGGTTGTAGACGTACATATTAGATTCACCGTCCTCAGATACCAGCTCTTCAGGATAGCCATCGGCCAGCTTATGTGACGGGTTGATGATCGCAGTAATCAGCTCACCATAGGTCTTGACCCGGGTGACAGTGCCGCCGAGCTCGACATAGGGCTCAGCACCGGGCAGCGCCGGTAACGCCTCACCTGCAATCGTATGGCACTGATTACACTGCATGTATAGAAATGCTTGTTTACCCGCTGCCGGGTCGCCATCAGGAAGCCGGAATCCTCGTTCGGACATCGTGTCTCGATCACAGCCAGCAAAGACGAAAACAACAGACAGTAACAGCAGATTTATCAGGCGCATTTTCATTGCATCTCTCCCATCGGAGCAAATGAAACATTGTCGAGTTACTAATAGCACAGTGCCGCAAACAACTGCATACGGGAAAACCGTAGACGCAGCACGCGCTGAAATAACCGATTTAGATCGCGTCGATAATCCTGTTGAGTGTGGCACTTGGACGCATCGCAGCCGCTGTTAGCGCATCGTCCGGATGGTAGTAGCCTGCGATATCAACGGCCTGTCCCTGCGCTGCCTCAAGCTCGCCGATGATCGTTGTCTCATTTGCAGCCAGCGCATCTGCCACTGCCTTGAAACGCTCTGCAAGCTCCGCGTCGTCGTCGTTGCTGGCAACAGCCTGGGCCCAGTACATGGCGAGGTAATAGTGGCTACCGCGATTATCCAGCTCCCCAACCTTGCGAGAGGGCCCCTTATTGCTTTCCAGATAGCGACTGTTCGCATCGTTCAGGGCCTTTGCGATGACCGCTGCTTTCGCATTGCCAGTCTTCTCGGCCAGCTCTTCGATGGATACAGCGATCGCGAGAAATTCGCCCAGCGAATCCCAACGCAGATGCCCTTCACTGAGGAATTGTTGCACGTGTTTTGGCGCCGAACCCCCTGCGCCAGTTTCGTACAAGCCGCCGCCAGCCAATAGCGGTACGATCGACAGCATCTTGGCGCTGGTACCCAGCTCAAGGATCGGAAACAGGTCGGTGAGGTAGTCCCGCAGCACGTTACCGGTAACCGAAATCGTATCCTCGCCAGCATGAACGCGCTCAAGCGTTGCTCGCATGGCTTCGACGGGTGACAGTATCTGTATGTCCAACCCGGTCGTGTCGTGGTCCTTCAAATACTCCCGGACCAGACCAATCAGATTGCTATCGTGCGCACGCTGGTCATCGAGCCAGAAAATCGCCGGTACGCCTGCCTGCCTGGCACGAGTCACGGCCAGTTTCACCCAATCGCGTACCGGCAGGTCTTTCGTTTGACACATTCGCCAAATATCACCTTGCTCTACATTGTGTTGTAGTAATACGTTGCCTGAGTCATCCACGACGCTTACCGTACCTGCCGCCGGAATTTCAAACGTCTTATCGTGAGAACCGTATTCTTCTGCCTTTTGCGCCATTAATCCGACGTTGCAGACATTACCCATAGTCGTTACATCAAATGCGCCATGCCGTTTGCAGTGTTCGATGACCTCTTGATAAATACCGGCATAACAGCGATCAGGAACGAGTGCATTGGTATCGTGTAGCTCGCCATCAGGGCCCCACATCTGTCCCGAAGAGCGAATGGCCGCCGGCATTGATGCGTCAATAATAACGTCGCTGGGCACGTGCAGATTCGTAATGCCCTTGTCTGAATTCACCATCGCCAACGGTGGCCGATTGGCATAGGTGGCCTCGATATCAGCCTGAATATCGCTGCTCTTTCCATCCGGAAGAGCAGCGATCTTCGCATAGACGTCGCCAATGCCGTTGCCGGGATCAACACCCATCTCTGCAAACAGGTCCGCATGCTTTTCGAATACGCTCTTGTAATAAACGGTGACAGCATGACCGAACATGATCGGATCGGAGATCTTCATCATCGTGGCCTTAAGATGCAGCGACAACAAGACATCGTCACCCTGCATCGAATCGATCTGTGCACCGAAGAAATCTCGCAGCGATCGGCAACTCATCACGGATGCATCGATGATTTCATTGGCAAGCACGGGAACCTGATCACGCAGCACTGTTACTGTGCCGTCAGCTGCTTCGTGTTCGATGCGAAGACCGCCGGCCTGCTCAATAATGGTCGAGAGTTCGCTCGAATAAAAATCACCCTCGCTCATGTGCGACACTTTCGATTTCGACTCCGAGCTCCAGGCGCCCATTGAGTGTGGATTCGCTTTCGCAAATGCCTTTACTGCCGCTGCCACGCGACGATCGGAATTGCCTTCTCGCAGCACCGGGTTGACCGCACTGCCCAGAACTTTGGAATAACGGCTCTGCGTTTCCTTGTCTGCGTCGCTCGTCGGGTCGTCGGGAAAGTCTGGAATAGCGAAGCCCTGCGCCTGCAATTCTTCAATTGCAGCCCGTAGCTGAGGAATCGACGCGCTGATGTTCGGCAATTTGATGATGTTGGCGTCAGGCGTCTTAGCCAGATCACCCAGTTCCGCGAGCGAGTCACTATGGCGCTGCTCAGCCGTCAGCTTTTCCGGGAACCCGGCAAGAATTCGGCCTGCCAGAGAAATGTCGCGCGTTTCGACCGCTATATCGGCGGCTTCGGTAAACGCATTGACGATGGGTAAGAGTGAATAGGTCGCCAGAGCGGGCGCCTCGTCTGTTTTAGTGTAGATAATTTTCGCAGAACTCATACTTTCATCGCTCGTATCGGTTGCGGCCGGCGGCCAACGGGGGCGCCATTATAAGGTCCCCGGCGAGAAAATCCCGCCCGGACGCAGATTTTTACGCGTTTTTAGCCCGCAAACGGACCTGGAGACAAGCGCTGCTCGGTATCAGGCGACGCGCTTGATGTCAGCGCCCAGACTCGCCAGCTTCTGCTCAAGAAATTCGTAGCCGCGATCCAGATGATAAATACGGCCGACGAGCGTCGTGCCGCTAGCTGCAAGGCCCGCAAGAATCAGGCAGGCGCTCGCCCGCAGATCCGTTGCCATAACCTTGGCACCGCTCAACTCTCCGGGGTTACCACGCACAATGGAAACCTGGGACATTGGTGTGATATTTGCGCCCAGACGTACGAGTTCCTGTACGTGCATGAACCGGTTCTCGAAGATCCCTTCCGTAATGACAGAGGTGCCGCGCGCCTGCGTCATGAGCACCATAAACTGCGCCTGCAGGTCGGTCGGAAAGGCTGGATACGGTGCCGTTGCCATGTCCGTGCTGGTCCACTCGTCGATGGCCTCGACGGTGATGGAAGTATCGTCCGTGTGGATAGTGAAGCCGCAGTCACGCATCTTGTCGGTCAATGCCTGCAGATGTATTGGCACGCAATGATCAACCGTTACACGGCCGCCGGTCATGGCGCCCGCAATAAGCAACGTTCCGGCCTCGATTCGATCCGGCACAATAGTGTGACTGGCCGGCGACAGCTCGGTAACGCCCTCTATTGTTATGACGCTGGTTCCCTCGCCTTCGATTTTCGCGCCCATTGCCTGTAAGTAGTGCACGAGATCGACAACTTCTGGCTCTTTGGCAGCATTCTCAATCACCGTTGTACCTTCGGCCAGCACGGCTGCCATGAGTGCGTTTTCCGTGCCGCCGACGGTTACACGTTCAAACAGGATTCGATCGCCCTGCAGTCTTTTTGCTCTGGCGATGACATAGCCGCTCTCAATCTCAATTTCGGCACCCAATTTCTGCATGGTCTGCACGTGCAGGTCGATCGGTCGCGAGCCAATAGCACAACCGCCGGGGAGACTCACTCTGGCTTCGCCGTAGCGCGCCAGCAGCGGACCGAGGCAGAGAATGCTCGCACGCATTTTGCGAACCAGATCATAATGCGCTTCCATTTTATTCGGCCGCGCCACGGTAACCTGCATGGAGTTGCCATCACGAACGGTCTCGCAGTTCAGGGCCCTGAGCAGCGCTTCGGTTGAATCAATATCGCGTAATTGCGGGACATTTTCGAACCTGTGAACACCGTCTGCCAGCAGAGTGGCGAACAGAATCGGCAGCGCCGCGTTTTTCGAACCGCTGGCAGCAACTGAGCCGCTGAGCGTATTGCCGCCAACTACTTCTATCGAATCCAATGTTCACTCTCCGTTGTAAGGATGTTTTTGTGCCTTACGAGCATACTGCTATCTGGCTGTGGCAACGATACGCTCAACTGGTGGCAGATTGTGGCGCTTCTCTCTTGCCAAAGCCACGCTCAAGCGGAATTAACTTGACGGCCACAAACGACGGTATCGTAGCAATCAATATCCAGACAAAGAAATGCTGATAGCCGAGCAGCGCCTGCAACCAGCCGCTAACCATGCCGGGCAGCATCATGCCGAGCGACATGAAACCGGTGCAGATCGCATAGTGCGCTGTACTGTGGGCCCCACGAGCGATGTAAATCATATACAAAAGGTAGGCTGTAAAGCCGAAACCGTAGCCGAACTGCTCAGCGCCCACCGCAATGTTGATGAATATCAGGTTCTCGGGTTGCATGGTCGCTAGCAACAAATAGACAACATTGGGCAGGTTGATTGCGGCGACCATCCACCACAGCCAGCGATGCAGCCCATGCCGTGCGACGAGCATGCCGCCCAGGATGCCGCCGATGGTTAACATCAGCACACCGACCGTACCGTACGTCAGTCCGACCACCGCGGTACCAAGCTCGAGGCCTCCATCAGCTTGTGCGTCCAGCATGAATGGACTCGATAGTTTTGCAAGCTGTGCCTCGGAGAAGCGATATAACAACAGGAACGCGAGAATTCGGCCGATACCTTCCTTCTGAAAAAACGACACAAAAGTCCGTACGGAATCACGCAGAACGTCCGTCAGGGAATCCGGCTGGTGGGACACGTCGGACGCGGGCACCGGAAGTACAAAGCGATGCCATGCGAACAGGATCAGGAACAGGCCTGCCAGCAAGTAAAAAGTAAGACTCCAGGCAAGACCGATGTCGTTTGTCCTACTTTCCAGATAACCCGCAACCATAACCAGCAGCCCTTGCCCCGTTATCATGGCAAGTCGAAAAAACGTACTGCGTATGCCGACGAACCACGCCTGCTCGTGCTCACTCAGGGCCGTAATGTAGAAGCCATCCGCAGCAATGTCATGCGTCGCCGAACTAAACGCGATCAGCCAAAGGACTGCCAGCGAGTAGCGGAAGAAGTCACTGCCCGGAATAGTCAGCGCAACACCCGCCAGACCCGCACCGACCAATAACTGCATGCTGATGATCCAGAGTCGCCGCGTCTTGATAATGTCGACGATCGGACTCCAGAGCGGCTTGATAACCCACGGCAGATACAGCCAGCTCGTATAGAACGCAATATCGGTATTGGATATTCCGAGGCGCTTGTACATGATGACCGAGACGGTCATCACGACCACGAATGGCAATCCTTGCGCGTAGTAGAGACTGGGAATCCAGAACCACGGATTTCTTTTCGGCGCCTGCATCTACTGCCCTTCCGGTAAACGGTCACGTGCCATAACGAGACTCCCCACAACCGGGTCTGTCACTACCGTTATCGGTTCCGGTCGAATCGAATGTGCATTCAGGTGCGCCAGGAGACTGTTGCGAAACAGATCACCCGAGCATGCGATCCCGCCGGCCAGAGCCAGCGGCACATTATTGCCGAGACCCAGTCTTGCAGTCGTCGCAACGACCAGCCCGGCTGCCGCTGCGGCCGCGGAATCGACTATGTTTTTGGCAACCGCATCGCCAGCAATTGCCTCCGCCATCACGATCGGAGCAAGCACGGCTATTTCCTGCCGAACATCGACCGCCAGACTTAGCTTGCGCGCTATCGCACGCGGGTCACTAACCTGCAGTCGAGCAGTAATCTCTCGAACCAGCGTCGTTTGCGCGGCTATGCCATCAACCGCATCAGCAACGGCGGCCAGCGCCCGCCGGCCGAGATCAAAACCACTCCCCTGATCGCCAAACCAGTGGCCCCAGCCTCCGGTAACTGCCGTATTGCCAGAAGCGTCCGTACCCAGTGCGACCGATCCTGTGCCAACGATTAGCGCAATACCGTGGTCTTTATGAATACCGGCAGCCAGCACAGCCTCCGCATCGTGGACAATATCGACCTGATCAGCGAGCTGCCTGCGGTCAGCCCAGTCGATAATTACCGCCTGAACATCGGGTAGTGAACTGCCAGCCAACGCAAGCACGGCATAGTCGAGCCTGGCATTGGTCGTGCCAGCCGCGGTATGCGCTGCATCGATAGCAACATCGAGGTTAGTAACCGCGTGTTGCGAGCCTACGGCGCGAACATTCGACGGCCCGCCATAGCCCGCGCCGAGCTCACGGATATTGCCGTCCGTGTCGACAGACGCGATTCGCGCAGCAGTTTTTGTACCACCGCCATCGACGCCCAGGATCAGAGTGGCGGGTGCCTTATTCACCGACACCCAACGCGGCGCGTAATCTGCCACCCACTTCTGCAAGCCTGGCTCGCGCGGCGTCTGGCGATAGGCTCAGCTGACAACTGACAACAGCGGTCTTCAGCTCTCCATCGCAGGTGGCCAGTCGCTCGCGTGCATCATCCTCGGACAGATCGGTCAGTTGTTGAACAATCTTGACCGAACGATCCTCCAACTTGCTATTCGACGCCTGCAGATCGACCATCAGGTTTCCGTAGGTCTTGCCCAGCCGCACCATCGCACCCGTTGTCAGCATGTTGAGCACCATCTTTGTCGCTGTGCCTGCCTTCATTCTTGTCGACCCGGATAACACCTCCGGCCCCACGGCCACGGCTATACCGATTTGTGCCCGCGTCGAGACCGCACTTCCGGGGTTGCAGCTTAAACCGACCGTGCCAGCACCCAACTCGTTCGCACAGTCGAGCGCGCCGATGACATACGGAGTATTTCCGCTTGCTGCGATGCCAACAACCACGTCCGCGTGCGAAATATTCACATTGCGCAAATCGTCTGCACCTTGCTCAAGCGCATCCTCAGCACCTTCAACGGCATGCTGCAAGGCCACTAATCCGCCCGCTATCAGGCCCACAACCTGCTCCGGCTTCGCGCTGAATGTCGGCGGGCACTCGGACGCATCAAGCACGCCCAGCCGCCCCGATGTTCCTGCACCGATGTAAATGAGGCGGCCACCATTTTCAAGTCGGTCGGCTATCAGGTCTATCGATTTTGCAATTTCTTCCACCTGCGTTGCGACAGCCGCAGCTAACTTTGCGTCCTCATCGTTGACAAGACGAACAAACTCGATGCTACTCAATTGATCGAGGTTTTCAGACGCCGGATTACGCGCCTCCGTTGCTAATTCTTTTTGCATTGCACTACTATACCTGTCCGCTAATTATGCTGATTTGATTGAACCTTATGTGCTCTAGCCTCGTTCGCCACAGCAGATGGATCGCGCTTCTGCTGTGCATTATGCAATTGCCTGCCTGTGACCGAGGCGTGCCGGTACTGACCGGCATTGACGTCTTGTCGCGTGATAATTTCGCACCGCTCAGCGGGCAGCGGATTGCATTGATCACCAATCAAACGGGTGTCGATCGACACGGCAAAAGCACCATCCGAATTCTGCACGATGCCGACGTAGTTGATCTCGTGCGCATTTTCAGTCCCGAACACGGGCTGGAGGGAAAGCTCGACATCCCCGTTGTTGGTGATGGCACTGAAAGCGACACCGGCATTTCTGTTTTTAGTCTCTACGGAGACACGCGTCGGCCAACACCTGCGATGCTCGATGAGATCGATACGGTCGTATTCGATATTCAGGACATCGGTACGCGCTTCTATACCTATATATCGACCATGGGTAACGCCATGCAGGCAGCGAGCGAGCTCGGCGTTCGCTTTGTCGTTCTCGACCGGCCGAACCCGATCAACGGCACCGCCGTTGCAGGCCCTGTACTTGACGATGGCAAGCAATCGTTCGTCGGCTTTCATCGCATACCGATCCGGCACGGAATGACGGTTGGCGAACTCGCCTTGCTCTTCAAGGATGAGCTGGCTATCGACATCGAGCTGCAGGTCGTCAAACTGGAAGGCTGGCAGCGTGCGCAGTTCTTCGACACGACAAGCCTGCCATGGATCAACCCCTCGCCCAATATGCGCAGCCTGACCGAAGCGATTTTGTATCCAGGCATCGGCATTCTGGAAACGACCAATTTGTCGGTGGGGCGTGGGACCGACACGCCTTTCGAAGTTATTGGCGCGCCGTGGCTCGATGGCGTGGCACTGGCTGCCCAGCTGAGCGACCTTGAACTGCCTGGGATTTCGTTTGCGCCGCTTGAGTTCACGCCGGACGCGAGCAAGTTTTCCGGCGAGCAGTGTAGCGGCCTGCGCATGACCATTACTGATCGAGAACAATTTGAGCCTGTCCGAACCGGACTCGAGATCGCTCATCTTCTTAGGCGCAACTACCCCGACACGTGGGAGGCTGAACCCTATCTTCGCCTGTTGGGCAACGATGCTGCGCACCGCGCAGTCATCGATGGTCGGCGATACGCTGAAATCTCCGCCAGTTACATTGATGGCCTTAACGACTTTCGCGATCGACGTGCGCGATTCCTGCTGTACCGCTAAGGACAGCCGGCAGTCTCTTCGGTCATCCGCAACAACATGGTTGGCAGCGTTCATTAGCTCTTATGTCCCCGTAGCAACTGCACCACAGACCCGACGGCCAGCGTTGTTAGCGAACCGACCAGTGCGTACCAGGCCCAATAGAGACTGCTGCCATAGGCGACCGCGGACAGAATCGCGACGCCTGCGATAAACCCCGTCAGCGCTGACCTCTGATCAACGCGCGGCGCGAACACAGCCAGGAAATACAAGCCCAGGACAGGCCCTGTAGCAAAACCGCTGATCTTGAGAACGTTTGCGACAGTGCTTTCGTCTGTGCCTATCAGCCCAAACATGATCGCCAGAGCAATTTGCAACACACCAAATGCGATGGTCGCAATTCGACTGGCACTCAGGCTGGCACCTTGCTCTGGTGCTCGGCCCTGCAGCGGAAGATACAGATCGTTAATAAAGACCGCCGCAGATGAGTTCAGCGAGCTGGACAATGTCGACATGGCCGCCGCGAATACTGCGGCCAGCGTTATTCCAAGCAATCCGATCGGCATGTAGTTGACGATGAAATGGGCAAAGAGCTGATCGCTTTTCATCGCGGTATCGCCACCGATTTCGCCCGTAGACTGAAACAGAACGGCAAGCCCCAAACCCAGCAGCAAGAAGATTGCGAATTGCAACAAGACGATAAAACCGCTGAGGCCGAGAGCCAATGCAGCATCGGACTGACGTTTGGCAGACAAGTAACGCTGCACCATCAGCTGATCGGTGCCGTGTGTGGCTGCGGTCAGAAATGCGCCACCTGCAAGTCCGGCCCAGAATGTCATTGACGGCTTGACGAGGCTGAAGTCGAAATCGAGAAACTTCAGTTTGTCTTGCGCCGTCGCGGACTCAATGATTTGCCCGAGTCCGCCTGGAACAAGATTAACGATGATTACTGCTGCAGTTGCGGCGCCCAGGATATAGATAACGAACTGAATACAGTCGTTCCAGATGACAGATTTCGCGCCGCCAATGAAGGTATACAGGATAGTCACGATGCCGAGTACGATGACACTAATACTCAGATCAATCCCGAGGACAATTTGCAACACCAGGGCAGTCAGGAACAAGCGTAGTGAGTCACTTGTGTTACGAGTCAACAGAAACAAGGTCGAAACCGTTCGGCGACTCAAGCGACCAAAGCGTGACTCAAGAACCTCATAGGCAGAAAACGGCTTGCCCTGAAAATATAGCGGCAGCAATACGAACACGACGAACAAGCGGCCAACAACATAGCCGATGGTAATCTGTAAGAAAGTCAGGTTACCGCCAGCAGCAGCCGCGATGCCCGGCAAGCTGAGAAAGGTAACCGTACTGGTCTCTGTCGCGACAATTGACAGGAGCAATGCTCCCCACGGCATGGAGCGGTCCGCGAGGAAGTAGTCAGCAGACGATTGTTTGCCACGACCAATCCATAATCCCAGGCCGAGTACTGCCGCCATGTAGACAATGACGATAGTTGAATCAACGAGTCCAATATTGATGTTCATTCGCTTGCGGCCTTGTCGCTTCTGTGGGTGATGATGACCGTTACATCGTCATAAACTCGACGTTCGAATCCGAGGACTGCGCCATCGGCATCCAACAACGGAAAGATGTATACCGGCTCAAGTTGCGCCTGTAACTGACCGTTAGTACCCGGTTCGATATTCACTTCCACATGTCCGTAGTGTTGGCCGCCATCGACCAGCATTCCATTCTTGTTGTAGATCTCAGGCGCGTTTTCGTGCGCGGAAAATGTGCGAAACGAATTCTTCGCACCCTCCGCAGCAGCACGCAAGCCGTCTCCACCAGTCCCGACTACGAGGAAGTGTATCTTGTGATCTTCCAGGGAACCGTTCGGCCACTGCTCCTGCCCGGATACGACCGAGTGCTCATACAACTCATCATGACCGCTGAATACTGCATCAACGCCGTATTTCATTAGCAACGGCAGCAATGCACGCAGTGGCCGACCCGACAACGGATCCTCTCCCTCGCCCTGTCCGGCCGGCATGCCATGCACGCCCGATGAATACGGAGCCATATGCAGCATCACGAAAGTGAACTGACTGGTCTGCTGTGCCTCTCGTAGAGCTTGCTCCAACCATTTGAACTGGGTTGAACCCGGGTTCCAGGCAGTTGCGCTACCTCCCTGGTTTTCGTCCAGCATGTACCAGTTAGAGTCGCTTCCACTGCGATGCGGCACGCCATCGTTGCCGTCAATAACAATGAGTGTCGCCGGGCCCCAGCGCAACGAGTAGTAAGCCTCTTGATGATGGGCCAGATCCGAGCCGTTTCCCGGCAATGCGAAATAGGTCTTGTACTTGTCGCTCGCGCGACGCGACGCATCGTTGCTATAGCCACCCAGCTCACCTGGCCCACCGTAGTAATCGTGATTTCCCAGCGCAGGGAAGATCGCCGTATTGGCCGCGAGGTCTGCATTCAGGCGCCAGAACTCGTCCCAGTCGCGCTGCTCCCCCCCGGATTCCACCAGGTCTCCGGCGATTGCAACAAAATCAGGCTCGCTTTTCATAATAGCCCGCAGGTTTTCCTTGTAACCCGTACTTTGATCGACCGGGTAATTGCGCGCGCCAACAGCATCGCCCGAACCTCCCCACGGTGAGTGCTTCCCAGTCGACTCCGGCTCAGTTTCGCTATCCCCATATACGATGAACCGCAGAGTTTCGTTTTCGCCGCCACTGTCGGCGGGCAAACGAAACTGACCACCAGCGCGCTTGCCGTTTTGCACAACCTCATATTGATAAGTCTCCCCGGGCGTCAGGCCCTGCAGTGAAACCTCGTGACGCATCGGCGCAATGGGCAGTCGTCCTGCATGCAGCAATTCAAGTTCGCTCGGGTGGTAGTTGAGCGCGCAAGCTGGCTCCGCTGGCGATTCACGGACTATGTCTTGCCCCGCACCGGCATCACTTGTCTGGCCGTCGTTAAGCGGGCGAACGCTAAGCGCACCTGCTGTATCATTATCGCTGAACCACATTATTGTGGTCGATGTCGGCATCGGAGTCTGCACGTAAGGTAGCACCCTAAACCCGATTTCACGGATCTCGTTCGATTCGGGCGCGCCCTGTTGGTACTCAGCAACTCGACGCATCCAACCGGCGCGCCAGCGCTCCTCATTTCGCTCTGCTGGTGACAACGCGATGCGGTTGCTCAATCGATCCGCAGCCGCTTCACTGAAGCGCCGCAGCAGGTCCAACGGTGTATCTCCTGACTGCTGTTCACTGGCTACGCGCTGCAACACCTGCAGCAAACCCCAGCCCTGGCCCTCGTAACGTTCTCGTGGGTTCGTGCCCAGGCCTTTGAAGTTGAAATAATCTATGACCGCAAACATTCCCTGCGGTGTGCCGACTAACTGTTGCAGCACTTCGTCGAGGTAACGTTTCTCGCCGACCTCCAGGTCAAGCTCATTCCAGCGGCGCTCGAAACTCGCCACAATGAAGCGGGCTTGCGTCGATGCAGTCGCAGCCAGCCAGCTTCTCAATGCCATTGTTTCACTTGAAGTCAGCGCCGCATCAAATGCCGCTTTGTCGGGCCACGGTGCCTTGACCGGATCGAGCTCGTCCAACCATGTTGGAATCGGCGCGCAACTACTCTTGTCGGCTTTGAGAAATTCGATCAGCGCGGGAAAAGTTTCGTCAAAGGGTGCGTCTACTCCGGCCGGAAACCAGATGAAGTGACCGATTCCCATCGATGGAAAATCTTCCCCGGCATTCCAGTGCGTAAGATACCGAGCTTCGCCGTGTGCCTCGCTCTGGTAGATACGCAGAGCGATCCAATCGTAGTCGGCGGATGCCAACTCTGGCAGCTTTGCGCCGCGCTCATCTGGCGTGCAAGCCAGCAGAATCAAGGCAAACAACAGCAGCGGCACTATTGCCGTCCGCTTATGCTTGCTTACAAATTGGCGCTTCACCGCTGCATGCCGATGGGTTTTGCCAGCGTGGCTGACTCCGCCCCAAAAAAAAAGTCGCAATTCACTGCCCCTGCTGCCGAGGGGAAACGGCACACAGGGGAGTGATTGCGACTCTTAACACGGACAAGCCGTGAACTGATTCAAATTAGAACTGGTACTTGAATGCCACCTGGATTCGACGCGGATTGAAGAACTCTGTCGGATCTCCAAACCCTGCGCTGTTTACCTTGCTTTGAATGCCGTAGCCAGTCTGATTGTCGAGCACGTTGAAAATGTCGGCACGCAGTTGCAGGTTCTGGTTCTTGAAGATTGTGAAGTTCTGCGTGTAGTTCAAGTCCAGCTGCCAGTGGGCATCGGTCGTATTGGTACCGGCTGGCTCAGCATAGCGAATCGTATCGCTGGTGCTGCTGGTGTATTGCCTGTAGACGTTTGAATCCCACGCTTCCCAAGGCTGGCCTGACTGGTAGACCAGGTATGCGCCTGCAGAACCGTTCCAGTCGAAGTTGTAGTAACCGTAGGTCTTGAACTGATGCCGACGATCGCCGCGAAGGTTGCCGTCTTTGTTATTCCAAAGCTGCCGACCCGCGCCATCAGCCAGGTTAGAGGAACCGATGAAGATCGCCTGGTCATTGTTGGTCGTCGTGTTGTCCTGATCGAAGTTACCGTAGTAGTGGCTCCAGGTGTAAGACGCGTTCATGAAGAAGTTGTCCCGACTCCACTCAAGCTCGGTGCTAAGCTCGTAGTACTTCGTATAAGCGGTATCAAGCTCTGCGATCACGAACGATGAGCCACCGATTTCATCACGAATTTCCTGGAGATTCTCGATATATGGCTCACGCGGAATGCCCGGAGGAGGATCAAGATTCACACGGTCAGTATTTGATGTGTCTTCCCAGAAGTGACCACCTTCGCGGTAGCGAGCATGCGCCCGAAGCAGGAGATCACCGGAAACGTCCATCGTCCAGCCCAGCAGAATTTCGTCAATGCTTCGCGGCGTCAAACCGTCATCGAATATCTTACCGGAGGATGAGCCAACTTCGTCCAGTTCGATCATTGTTCCGTCAGCCCTGAAGAAAGCATCGATGCTGCGACGCAGGTTTCGATCCCAGGATGCGGCACGCGCCAGTGATGAGGCTGAAGGATTGTACTTGGCGTAGTTCAGGTAGACAGAGCTGGTATCGCTGTAATTCCAGGTCGCGCCAATACGGGGCTGAATCATCTCATCCCAGTCGACCTTGTACATCTCGTACTTGGTTCCAGGTGAAGGCGTCAGGCCTGTCACAGGATTGGATGCATCCGGAGCGAGGCCAGAGCCATACAGCGTATCGCTGCTGAACAGCAAACCAATGTTGAACACCCAGGCGCCAACGTCGATTGTGTCGTTGATCTCGAAGCTCTGCATCTCAATGCTGGAGACAATTGGCGGCACTGCAGCACCGTTGCCTTCCTGCAAGCTCTGTTGCTGGAAACGCGCTTCAAAAAAGACGTCTTCACCAAGGTTGGGCGAAGTTACTCGTCCGCCAGGCGTCGAAATCGAGCCCCAGCCATTTGACAGTCGCAACAACTCTTCTTCGTCGTTCTGAAACTGGTAGCCAAAGTGCAGATCGTGCGTAGTGTTGCCTGCATAAATCAAACGGTCATAACTGATCTCAAAACTCTCACGAGAAAAGTTGGCGTCGTCCAGTTGCCTTGCGCCGCCGACGTTGCCGCCGCCGGTTTGTACACCATTGTCGCTGTAGCCATAGGTATCGATGTACGGTTGAATGAACGCGTTGTAAGCATCCTCTCCGTCGATAGTCGTAGGAACGAAATAGTTCCCCTGCGTATCAAGCGCCGCAATATTCAGCGACTGGCCAGCTGCGATCTGGAAGTCGAACAATGTGTCCGGGCGCGACGATGTGTCGTTCTTGAAGTTTGTGTATTTGAAGTTCGTAGAACTTACGTCATTGATGATCCATGCACCCTCGAGAATCGCAATATCGAGTGTCGCCAGATCGCCCTCGGACGTTGAAGCCGCGCCAAAAGTGCCAACGCTTCGATTGTTGATTTCAGTCTCAGAGGATCGGTAGCTGCCATTGAACGTCAGGCTATCCGTCGCTGCCCAGGTCAACTTCGCAAATCCTTCATCACGAGATTCATCGAAGTCGGGGACGTCACCGTAAGCGTTCGCAGCGTTGTCGCGCGTTGAGGTCGGAGAGTAGTAGGACGCGTAGAAAAACAGATGATTGGGCACGATAGGTCCGCCGAGACTTGCCGTCACCCATTCTTTGTCTTCATCAAACTCAACCGGGTTGTCGCCCGTATCACGATCACCGGTCATGCTTGCCGATTGCACCTGGTAGCTGACTTCACCGTGAAACTCGTCTGTTCCGGACTTGCTCACTGTGTTCATGTACAAACCACCTGAGCGGTTAAAGCCGATGGCTTTGGCGCCGCCGCGGACAATCGAGACTTCAGCGATGTCATGCGACGATGGATCTGCTGCCAATGTGCCAAACAGCGGCGTCGAAACATCGACGCCGTCAAACAGGTATGTGTTGTCCTGGCCGTTGCCGCCGGCACTCGGGCCGCGCACCAGGTCTTCGCTGTATTGCACACCGGGAATCAGTTTTATCAGGTCCCGGTATTCCTGCCCTACCGGCAATCCGTCAATGGTCGCTGCAGATATTGAGTCTTTCAGCGCGCCCTGGCCGGTATCTGACGCCATCTGCGTACCCGTAACGACAATTTCCTCAACCTCAGCCTGGGTGGCACCGAAAACGATGTCGACCTGCGCTTCCTGTCCCAATTGAACCGTCGTTTTGCGTGTCAGCGAAGATCCGTCGGCGAAAATGAAGCGCACATCGTATTCACCGGGTGTCAGCAATGGCATACGGAAATGGCCATTCTGCGCTGACGTGCTCGTGCGCGCCTTCGGCAACACGTTACTGGATGCCTCAACGGTAACGCCCGCAAGGGCCGCGCCATTGCCATCGGTGACCATGCCGGCCAGAGCACCGGTCTGTTGCGCAAGTGCTGGCCCTGCAAAGAACGCCAGGCCGAGTACCAATATCTTCCAACTTCCGAGTAAATTGAAGCTGGACACTAAATTTTTCAGCGACTTTCGTGGCTGCGTCATGACGTTCCCCTTGAATCTGAACCGATTGTGCATGTGTGTAGCTAAAAGCCAACGCTTAAAATATCATCGGGACGCGAAAAGTAAAGAATTTTTTATTCCTGCTAATCTTTGCTACGGTATATACCGGCAAAGCAGCAGCGGAAAAGGGCTTGGCGCTATTGTCGGAATAACATATTCGTTCGCCGAACGGCCCATTTTGACAGGCGAAAGCGATAATTGAGTACCGCGAGAATGACTATCATTGAAATCAGTAGATTTTCTGCAACACTACGCGCCGCAGCGCTGTTCGGCACTTTTTTGCTGTCAGGATGCGCAACAGACGGCCGCGTGCAGTCCACCTCAGAAAACTTCAACAGTCGTGTCGGTATTGTCGTCATTCACCACACCACTGCAGATTTTGCCGATTCCTTGCAAATTTTGACCAAAACATCCGGCAATCCGGTCAGCTCGCACTACCTCATTCCGGAACCCAACGACCCCAGCTATACCGGCAAGAAGCTGGAGGTGTACGAGCTCGTCCCCGAGACCGAGCGGGCCTGGCACGCGGGCAGCAGTTTCTGGGGAGGCCGAATTGCGCTAAACGACCAATCCATCGGCATTGAGCTGGTCAATCAAACTTACTGCAAGTCCAGCCCGTCTGATTTGGCGGCTGAAATCGAGGCACCTGCGAGAATTTGCTTCTACCCCGACTTCGCCGAGGCACAGCTGGTGTTATTGATCGACCTGCTCGAAGACATTCTCGAGCGCCATCCGAATGTGCGCCCAACCAACTTCGTCGGTCATGCTGATATAGCGCCAGGGCGAAAAATCGACCCGGGCCCGCGCTTTCCGTGGGAGCGGCTCTACCAACTCGGCTTTGGCGCCTGGTTCGACGATGACACGGTGCTGCGCTACTGGGATCAGTTCAGAAATGAACCGCTGCCATTGCAGAACGTCCAGCAAGCCCTGAGTGCTTATGGCTACGGTATTGAAGTCACAGGTGAGCTCGACAAGCACACGCGAAATGTACTGCGCGCTTTCCAGATGCACTTTCGCCCTTCGCAAGTGAGCAGCGAACCGACTGCTGAAACTACGGCAATCCTGTTTGCACTCATCGAAAAATACTACCCCGAACAACTCGAGGATTTACTGCGGGTTGATGCGGCCGAAGAAGACATGACGCAGCCGCAGGTAGCGCCCGCCGGGTTGCCAACAGACGCCGCCTGAAAGCTGAGTTACGAAGAGATGACACAAAGTATTTATGGCCTTCGGAAGATTTGCCAGACACGACAACGAATTGAAGGCGGCCGCGGATTTGTTACAGCGCGCATGGCGTACACCACTGCGATTTGCATGGTGTTGTTGCAGGGCTGCTCTGGCCAGAACTCGGAAGCGCCGACAACGACACAGTTGCATACCGACGTTATCGGCATAGAGGAGAGATTCTTGACACCGACATTTTGGATAAACAAGACCAATGACGACACACCGATTCTCTCGGTGCAGAAAATCAGTGCGTTAAACTCGACCGCATTTGCGTCCGCCGACACAATGGTGGACCTGCGACATTTCCCGACAGATCTAAGCTCCGACCAGACAGTGGCGATGTTGCGCACCGTCAGCCGCGTGCCAACCACGCCGCGCTATTTTGCGGATGGTTCAGAAGTTGGCGAGACTGACTTCGCACGCTACGAGGACAGCTTGAATCTGCACGCGATCGCAGCAGCGAATTCCGTTCGCTTTGGTCTCGTTGTAAAACGCGCCCACATGCGCACCTATCCCACCGATGATGCGGTTTACAAGACTGAGATCCCGACCAACATCGATCGCTTTCAGGAAAATGGCTTGTTTCCTGCCGATGCTGTGGCAATCCTGCACCAGAGCAAAGATGGCGAATGGCTGCTGGTACAAAGCTACAACTACCTGGCGTGGGTGCGCAGAGAGGCGATTGCTGTCGGTAATCGAGATGAAATCCTTGAGTACAGAGACCGACAGAGCTTCATTGTCGTGACCGGCGACAAGGTCTTTACAACTTTTAATCCTGAGCTGGCAGCCGTTTCCGAGTTGCAGTTCGACATGGGCACACGCTTACCGCTCGCCGATCGCAAAGCCGTAGGCAACAACCTGCGTGGACAGAATCCGTACACGAGTTACGTTGTGGACTTGCCCATCCGTGATGAGGCCGGCCAACTTCGTTTCGAACCGGCCCTGATAGCCCGCAATCAGGACGTTGCGCCGGGCTATCTGCCGTACACGCGACAGAACATCATTCGACAGTCATTCAAGTTTCTTGGCGAGCGCTATGGCTGGGGGCATTCCTTCAACGCCCGGGACTGCACTGGTTTCGTCTCGGAAATATACAAGACATTCGGCATTTACCTGCCGCGCAACTCCGGCGATCAAGGCCGGAGTTCTATTGGCGACAACGTTCGATTTGCAGACACCTCGCTCGAGAACTCGAAATCAGAGGCACTGCAACTCATGGACGTTGGCGACCTGATTTACATCCCCGGTCACGTCATGCTGTACCTTGGCGAGGTCGATGGACACCCCTACGTCATTCACGATGTGGACAGTTTGAGCTACAACACGCCGGACGGTGAATTTTACAGCGGCGTGCTCAGCGGTGTTTCGGTAACACCATTACTACCACTGCGCTCGACCCAGGATCGAAGTTACGTTGATTCGATTGCGAGCATTAAGAAAGTTAATTAGCGGACCAATATCATGAAAATCACTTCCATCGAGTTCGGCAAGCTTCGCGTTCCACTGAAGACGCCTTTCAAGACCGCTCTCAGAACTGTTTCTGAGATAGAAGATGTCGTTATTATTCTGGAAACCGACACCGGCCATCGTGGTTACGGCAGTGCGCCGGCAACAGCGGTCATCACTGGTGAAACTCACGGTTCCATCATCGCGGCTATTCGAACCTTTATTCTACCCAGCATTATGGGTGAGGATGTGCGCAATCTGAATCACGTGAACGATTTGATTCAGGGCTCGATTTTCATGAACTTCAGCGCCAAAGCCGCTGTCGAAATTGCGATCTACGATTTGTTCGCACAGTCATTCGAATCGCCTCTCTACAGTGTGCTTGGCGGTGGCGAACCGGTCATTTCAACCGACCTGACCATCAGTGTGGATTACATCGACAAAATGGTCGCCGACTCTCTGCAGGCCGTTGAGCAGGGGTTTGATGCGTTAAAAATCAAAGTTGGTAAAGATCTGGCATTGGACATTGAACGCGTTAAGGCCATTTACGCTGCCGTTAGCGGCAAGGCGCTGATCCGACTCGACGCAAACCAGGGTTGGACACCGAAGCAAACCGTTTCGGCATTGCGCGAACTCGAGGACAGCGGGGTTGAATTGGAGTTGATTGAACAACCCGTTCGCAGTGACGACATCGATGGTATGAAGTATGTAACGGAGCGCGTCACCACACCGGTAATGGCGGATGAAAGTACCTTTGGACCGAAGGAAGTTATCGATATCATCCAAAGACGCGCGGCCGACATCATTAATATAAAGCTGATGAAAACCGGCGGCATTTCCAACGCGATCAAGATCGCAGATATAGCAGCAATCTACGGTGTTGAATGCATGATCGGCTGTATGGCTGAAACCAGCATCAGTGTTTCCGCGGCGGCGCACCTCGCAGTTGCCAAATCGAATGCGATAACTCGCATCGACCTCGACAGTCCATCATTGGCTGCGATCAACCCGGTGATAGGTGGCGTTAAGTTCGAAAACTCCGAGATCACTATCAGCGATGCACCCGGTCTCGGGATAGAAGGCATCAGCGACCTTTCGATGTTGCAGTTTGATAAAGTCGCTGCGAACTAGCGACCTCGACGAACCGCTTAGCTCGATGAAAACCGGCGCGGCACACGCGGCGTTACGTTGGTCAGCAGTTCATAGCCTATGGTGCCAGCTGCGCTCGCAACGGCGTCGACAGACAAGCCTCCTCCCCACAAGACGACTTTATCGCCTATAGCTACCTGTTGCAGCGACGATACATCAATCGAAATCATGTCCATTGATACGGCACCAATCAAGGGCGCAACACAACCGTTGACCAGAGTGGGCGTGCCATTTGGCGCGTGTCGCGGATACCCGTCGGCGTAACCGATTGCGACCGTCGCGACCACCGATCGTTGCGTCGCCTTCCATTTGCCACCGTAGCCGACCGACTCGCCCGGCTCGATCTGGCGCAGTGCAATAATTTCAGATTGCAGTGTCATTGCTGGTCGCAGTTCTTTGACAATATCTACATCGACCGAAAATGGAGAGTTGCCGTATAGCATGTAGCCGGGACGATTCCAGTCGCGGTGACTTTCGGGGCTTGCCAATATGCCGCCCGAATTGCTGATGCTGTGTAGAACATCAAGACCGGCAACACAGTCATCGAAGACCTGTATCTGCTGTTCGACAGCAGCGCTGCCGGGCACATCAGCTGTCGCCAAATGCGTGCAGACGACAATATTTTCAGCGCAATTGCCGCTTGCGAGTAAACGCTCGACAGCATCGCCAACCCTGTCTGGCGACAAACCCAGTCGGTGCATGCCGGTATCAACTTTAAGCCAGACGGACACGGCTGACGGCAGCGCGGCGGCGAGGAGATCATGTAGCTGCTCTTCGTTATGCACGACTATCGCCAGATTCTGCGTCGCCGCGTACTCGAGTGCGTCACTGTCGTAGACGCCCTCCATGACCAACAGTGGCTCTTCTATTCCAGCTTCTCGGAGTTCATGCGCTTCGTCGATTATCGCTACAGCGAAGGCCGGCGCGTCACCCTGCAGTGCGCGCGCAACCGCTATCGCACCATGCCCATAGGCGTTTGCCTTGATAACCGCTATGGAGCGGGAGTTCGGTGCCAGGCGGCTTGCAAGAGCGTAGTTCGCTCGAATGGCGTCGAGGTCGATAAACGCTGCACACTTACGCCGCACGGGCTAATCCTCTTCAACACGCAGAAGTTGCATATCCGTAAAGTCGAAATCACTACTATCGTCAATGGCACGCATCGCCATGCGATCAATCGAATTCGGCGTTGCTCCACTAAAGCTGACATAGGCGTCGCCTTCGATCGAACGATCTGTCCAACGAGCAATAAATGTATTGCCCAAATAGGGCTCAAGCACGCCCACCAGTCGTGGTGACTTGGCGGCAGCGATCAACAACTGCTCACCCTGCAACGTAATCGTGAAGTCGCCAAACCAACGATCCCGGTAGGTACCCGCATAAGTCCCGAGTGGCGCCAAAACACTTCCGGGATCACAGCTCTCACATAGTTCGGGTGCTTCGAACTCTGCTTCGGAGTCGGCCTCGCGATCCTTCCGATTCTGTTCCTCGATGTAGTCGATCCAGTCGACGCCAGTGATACCGAGATAGGGCCGCACGATGCTGTACATCATTGCCTGCCTGGCCGAGCCCGACGAGCCGTTGGTCAATACCACCACGCCGAGCTGCAATTCCGGAATCATGACAGCGTAGGAATTCCACCCCGACAATGTGCCAGTATGGGAAACCTCGTGATAGCCATGCACATCCCCGAGCCGCCATCCCAAACCATAGGCTCGCAGGTGTGTCCGGTCTCGCTCGATGCTTTGCTCCGACACGCCAAGCAGGATTCTGGGCTTCCACATTGCTTCACTTTGCTGGCGACTGAAAAGTACCTCACCCGACTTTGTCGTGCCGTGATTCAATTGCACCTGAATCCAGGCCAGCATGTCTTTGAGACCGCAGCGAATACCTCCGGCGGGCGCTGAAGCATTCGGCTCCGCAACGATGCGGCTGCGCTCGATCACCTGCAACTCGCCCTCGATCACGCCATGCGGTGCCGCCAGGTTTTTCATATCCCGCTTCGACATCTTGCCGGCAATGCAGTGCTCGGCATCCAGGGCATCAAAAATACGCTCATCGACAAACTCTTCCCAGGATTTCCCGGTAACAGCCGGAACCAGCTCGCCAGCAATAATGTACAGGAGATTGTCGTAGGCGTACTTGCTGCGAAAACTGCTGTTCGGCTTGAAGTAACGCAGATTGTGCAAAATATCTGTACGCGAAAAATCGTTGGGCTCTGGCCACAACATCATGTCGCCAGCGTAGGGTGCCAGGCCGCTGCGATGCGTCAGCAGATCGATAACCGTAAACTCGCGCGTAACCCAGGGGTCGTACATTCGAAAGTTCGGGATATGGTCGATGACCTTGTCATCCCAGTTCAACTTGCCTTCGTCGACAAGCAAGGCGAGCGACGCCGTCGTAAACGCCTTGGTATTCGAAGCGATCTTAAACATCGTCTCGTCGTCGATGCGCTCGGACTTGCCAAGCTCCCTGACACCGTAGCCGCTGGAGAAGATCACCTCCCCGTCCTTGATAACGCCAACGGCCATACCCGGAACAGAGTACAAAGCCATGACACGTTCCGCGACGTCGTCGATCGAATGTGGTTCGAGTTGCGCTTGCGCTGTCTCAGCAGCAACAACAGTCGTCGCCAGCAGGCAGAAAACCAGCAAGGAGTTTCGGGTCGGTCTCATCACAGTGTCCCTTTTAATCCGCAGCTCTAGAGCAGAACAAGCCCGGCGACAATGTACATGACAAAGGCGATAGCGCCGCCAAACAATGCATACGGCAGCTGCGTCTTGACGTGCTCAAGAAGATCGCATCCCGACGCAATTGCCGATATCGCGGTCGTATCGGATATCGGGGAACAGTGATCGCCAAATACGCCACCACCGAGTATAGCGCCCAATAGTAGTGACGGCGGCAGTTCCATCGATACCGCCAAAGGCATGCCCAGTGGAATGAGGATGGCGAACGTGCCCCATGACGTCCCCGTCGAGAATGATATTAAGGCGCCGGCAAGAAACAGCGTCGCCGGTATCAGGAACAGCGGCAGGTTTTCGCCAACCAGGCCGGCAATGTATACACCGGTACCGAGATCACGCAGACTCGATCCCAGCGCAAGTGCCAGCAGCACAATGGCGACCAGCGGCAGCAACTCACCCATGCCGTCAAAGCCTATCCTGACGAGCTTCAGGTGATCGAACAGACCGCTGAAAATCAGCTGAAAATACGCCACGAGAATCGCCAGCACGGTTGCATACAGGACAGATTTGGAACCACTGCCGGCGGCGAGATCGCCGTTGCCCGTCCAGTACATGAAACCGAGCATACCGAAAATCATGACGGCCAGAGGTACCACCATGTAGCGCGCCTTCGAGGCCGCGACCTCCGTAATCTCTGCTGTAACTTCGCTCGTTTCCGGCACACTGCGAGCGAGCGGCCCATAGTACTTGCCGCTGTACGCGGTATAGAAGACGATTATCAGAGTTACGATGGCGTAAAAATTAAGATGTACTGTGCCCCACAAGATCGTTGCAGCAGACGCGTTCAAATCATAATCGCTAAGCAGTGCCAGAACGAAAGCACCCCAGCCGTTCAGCAAGATAAGAATACAGATCGGTGCGGACGTACTGTCAATGATGTAAGCAAGCTTGGCCCTGCTCAGACCAAACTTGTCGAACAATCCACGTGACAGTATTCCAGCCGTCAGTACGCTCAGATTAGATTCAACGAAAACGATGGTACCCACCGCGCTGGTTAGCAAAGTTGTGCGCCTGGCAGTTCGTGCAATGCCTTTGTTGACCAGCTTCGCAACCATCGCGCCAACTCCGCCCGATTCGCGCACGAACCCGAGTAGCGCCCCAATCAGCAAACTGAATATCAGCAGACGGGCGTTGCCGGCATCGCCGAACACGCCCACGGTTCGTTCGATAGTGTTCAACATCGCCGGAAGTGGTGCGGTCCAGGTTAATGTAATCTGCAACAGCTCGGCCGTAAAAATTGCCAGAACCAGTGAGACAATGACTTCCTTGCGCCACAACACTGCCGCTATTGCGACCAACGGTGGGAGAACAGTTGTCCAGTCGGCGGTCATAACTTTAGTTACTCATTTATTGGGCGAAGCGGTTAGTCGTTATTGTTGTCTGGCGTTCTCGCGGCCCGCAAACTCTCTTTGCGTTGACGCAGCAAACTAATCTTTCGTTCAACGCCAGTCAACTAATGTAGAATTCGCTCGCTGCTGATTGAGATGGAGGCTCGAGTGCCGGATTTCACATACAAGGGTGGAGAATACTGCGTCGAGAATGTGCCGGTGCGGCGCATCGAACAGTCCTGTGCGACGCCTTTTTACTGCTATTCGCAGGCGGCGATCGAAACCGCATACGATGCCTATGCGTCGGCTTTTAGTGAACTCGAAACTCTGGTTTGCTACGCCGTTAAAGCGAATTCAAATCAGGCGGTTATTGGCTTACTGGCATCACGCGGTGCAGGCGCTGATGTAGTTTCAGAAGGTGAGCTGCGACGCGCGCTACTGGCAGGCATACCATCGTCGAAAATCGTGTACTCCGGAGTGGCAAAGACGCTGCCCGAAATCGAGTTTGCGCTACACAACGATATCCTGTGCTTCAACGTGGAATCGATACCTGAGCTGCATCAGATAAGCGCTGCTGCCGACCGCCTTGGCAAGACCGCACGTATCGCATTCAGGATCAATCCGGATATTGATGCCGGTACGCATGAGAAAATATCTACCGGCAAGTCGGAAAACAAGTTTGGTATTCCGTGGCAATCTGCTCGCGAAGCCTACTCGGCGGCAGCCGCACTGCCGGGAATTGCCGTTTCTGGAATCGACATTCACATTGGCTCACAGATTATGAGCCTTGACCCCTACGCGCAGGCCTTCGAGCGCATCGCAGCGCTCGTGCAGCAACTTCAGGAAGATGGGCACTCGATCTCTACTGTGGACCTTGGCGGCGGGCTCGGCATTAATTACGACGCAAGTAATGATCGTGCACCTGCCATCGAGCAATATGCAGCACTGGCCGCTAACAAGCTCGGCCATCTTAACTGCCGTTTTATTCTCGAGCCAGGACGGTCCATCGTCGGCAATGCAGGCGTACTCGTTGGCAGCGTGATTTACGTCAAAGAAGGTGCGGGCGTGACGTTCCTGATCATCGATGCTGCCATGAACGACTTCCTGCGACCCAGCATGTACGACGCCTTTCACCATATTTCCGCTGAAACACAAAGCAGCGATGACGAGGTCGTGTATGACGTGGTTGGCCCGGTCTGCGAAACCGGCGATACCTTTGCCCGCGAGCGTCGACTGAGCAGACAACACGCAGGTGACCTCGTCATTATTGAGGGGGCCGGCGCCTACGGCAGCGTCATGGCATCGGGGTACAACACGCGCCCACTGGTGCCGGAAGTTATGGTCAGTAATGATGAGTTTAGAGTAGTCCGCGCCAGACCCGACTACGACAGCATTATTGGAATGGACCAGCCCTGACGCCTGCGAGGCTTTACTGCTGGCCGCTTACGCTCTTTCGTTCATCCAGCATGGTCGGTTTCTTGCCGCGACTCGCTCGCTGGCGCAGTGTGCAGTAGATAAGATCAATCAGGTGTTGCTGCGACGCCGCGACGATAAGATTGGTGATATGCGGGCTGTCGCCATTGGAAAATGAATACAGACGAATATCCGAAATCGCGCCGAGCGGATTGGCCCACTGGTTCGTTATCGATACTACGACTGCACCGGCTTTCCTGGCCAACTTCGCCGCATCCACAATATGGGATGCCTGCCCCGATCTGGAAATAACGACCAGACAGTCATTCTGTCGCAACGCGTCAATGCCGAGTAGCTGCACCTCTCGATCACTCTCTGCAACCACAGACTTACCAAGCTCGATAAGCTTGTACGACATATCCTTTGCCACCAGCCCGGCGCTACCAGTACCGACTATCTGCACCCTCGAAGCAACCTCGATAGCACGCACGGCAGCCAGCACCGTATCGTTATTGTTTATTTGAGAAACATTGTTCAACGCCTCGCGCTTTCTCGTACACAACCAGTCGTTGATGGGTTGTTCTTCGTCGAACACGTCAGCGTTATTGTGCGTTGCAGATTCGCTGGTCTCCTGAATTACCACCGACTCATGTACTGCGAGTTTCAAATCAGTGAAACCCCTGTAACCCAGTTTTTGGCTGAACTTCACGACACTGGACTGGCTAACGCCAACGGCTCTGGCGATCTGCTGCGACGAGTAATCGCGAATCAAGGGCGCGTTCTCGAGCACGAAATCGGCGAGCTTCTTCTCATTTGCCGACATAACGTCGCGAGCAGAATGAATAACAGAGAGGCAGGACATGGCGGTCATAATAGTCCAATTTGTTCCTGTTGCAACGAATCCATTCGTCATAAGGACTTATGTTGACTCCGCAGCATGGCTGCTCAGGAAAAATTTTGCAGGCACAGACTGCAGGCCGCTACACAAGATGAAATCAAGCTGTTACCGTTTGCAGCTCCCGAATCGGCCAGGCGTCAAACTCACTCATGAACCGTAGAACAGCTATACAGTCCGCCATCGCCGCTTCACTCGTCGGCGCAATCTCAGTATCTCAGGCCGCCGCGGCAACAGCATCGCCTGAAATCATTAAGCCGGCTCGCCTGAAGAAAGGCGATACTCTCGGCATGATCGCGCCAGCCAGTAACGCGACAGAAGACGAAGACATCCGAGCGGCAACCGACATCATCAAGTCGCTTGGCTTCAATGTGAAACACGGTAAACACCTGTTTGCCCGCACCGCCTACCTGGCCGGAACGGATCAGCAACGTGCTGACGATGTGAACAGCATGTTCGCGGATAGCGACGTTGACGCCATCATTTGTCTGCGCGGCGGCTACGGAACTCCCCGCATCCTGCCCTTTCTCGACTATGAGCTGATTTCGCGAAATCCGAAGGTGTTGCTCGGCTACAGCGATATCACCGCGATCATCACCGCCATTCACGCCAAGACGGGTCTGGTCGGATATCACGGCCCTATTGCTATAGAGAATTTTTCTGATTACACGCTGGCAGAATTCAAGAAAGTCTTGATGGAGCCAACGCCGCGGACCTTTATTGCTGCGGCGCCGCCATTCGAAGCTGGCGAGGGCAAGATTGATACGGAGAATCGAATCACGCGCATTGTCGGCGGTACCGCACGGGGCCCTCTTGTCGGCGGCAACCTCTCGTTGATTGCCAGTCTGATGGGAACCGACTACGAACCGGAGTTTGCGAACCGCATCCTGTTTCTCGAAGACGTTGGGGAGGCACCCTACCGTGTTGACCGCATGTTGACGCAGCTATTGCTCGCCAACAAGTTGCAGCAGGTTGCTGGAATAGCCTTCGGAAAGTTCACAGACAGTGAGTCCAGCGGCAATACGTTCAGCCTCGAAGAGGTTTTTCGCGATCGCTGCGCCAACCTCGGTGTTCCGGTCATTCGTGGGCTGATGTTTGGCCATGTTGACGACCAGACGGTGGTGCCTGTCGGTATCGAGGCAGAGCTGAACGTTGATGCCGGAACGCTGCAGCTGTTGGAGGCAGCCGTTGCATGACGATGAGCATTTCTCGTTTGGCAGTAGTTCTTCTTGCGACATCCGGGTTGCTCGGCGCATGTCAGCCGAACGACGAATGGCATGGCTCTCTCGAAGACTTCCTGCGCTCCCAGCCGAAACGTTTTTCGAACATCCTGGATAACGCCGAGACCTACCGCGTACAAATTATCTACACGCAGATTGATCGCGATGCCGACAATCAACCGAGTTTCCAGTCCTACAGTTATCGCCTCAATCCGGACGAGTATTTCTATCCCGCCAGCACGGTAAAACTGCCAACATCTTTGCTAGCCCTCGAGAAATTGAATGGGCTGAATATTGCCGGCCTTAGCCGAGATACGACGATGCTGACCGACGTTGCGACCGACATGCAAACACCGGTGATCACAGACCCGAGCGCAGCCAACGGCCTGCCATCCATCGGTCATTACATTCGCAAGGTACTGCTGGTCAGCGACAATGATGCCTACAATCGGCTCTACGAGTTCATTGGTCAGCAGCAGCTGAATGAATCGTTGCGGAAGAAAGGTCTACAGAACACCCGCATATTTCATCGACTTGAGATCGCACGCAATGCCGAGGAAAACCGTGCAACGAACCCAGTCGCATTTGTCAGCAACGACAGCGTCATTTATGAACAGGCGGCGCAGGTCAGCGAGACCGAATACGAGGGAACCGATCCGATACTCCTCGGCCGCGCGGAAATGGTGGATGGACAACGGCTTTCGCGACCCAAGGACTTTAGTGCCAACAATGTGTTCTCGCTGCAGGATCAGCATGACGTAATGCAGGCGTTGATGTTTCCGTCGTCTGTAACAGAGGAACGTCGTTTCGACCTTACGGATGACGACTATCAGTTTGTTTACGAAAACATGTCGGCGTACCCGAGCGAGAGCGGCATCGAACAATACTCGGATCCTGCTGAATATCCTGAAGGCTACGTAAAGTTCTTCATCTACGGCGGATCAGCACCATCCATTCCCGACCACATTCGCATTTTCAACAAACCAGGCGATGCTTACGGCTTCTTGACCGACAGCGCATACATTGTCGATTTCGAGAATGGCGTTGAATTCATCCTGGCAGCAACGATCTACACGAATGCGAATGAGACTTTCAATGACGACAACTACGAGTATGACGAAACTGCGCTCCCCTTCCTGCGCGATCTGGGACAGGCAATACACGAACTGGAGTTCAACCGTGACCGCGAATTCACGCCCGACCTGAACAGGTTTCGGTAACAGCCTGCTGCGTTATTAATCTTCGCCCCGGTCTTCGTTGGCAAGCCGGTAGATCAATAGCGCCGCACGTTTGATCGAAACAGGGATCGAGGTCAGGTCCAGGCTTTCATTCGGTGTGTGACCGCCCTTGCCCAGAGCACCCAGCCCCGCCAACGAGTCCGAGTACGGCGCGACGAATGACACGTCGGCAGCACCACGACGTGATGGATCAAGGGTGGGCATTGGCCCGCGACCCATATCTTCATTGACCTGCGACATTACTGCCTGCAATTGTCTGTTGCCTTCGGTTGGCGCCATTGCGGGATAGCGATCTTCAAACTGAATGCTCGCGTCCGTCAACGGCAAGTGGTCTGCAACTATCGCGCGCATGGCGTCGCGGGTTCGCTCCAACTGCTCCTGCGATATCGCACGAATGTCGCCATGCAGAATGACGCGATTAGGCACGACATTGCTCTTGCCAAACGCCGTGCCGCGATTTTTCTGCTCGTCATACGTGACGTCGGTACCACCGACAATCGAACCGATGTTAAAGGTCAGATATTCTTCGCCACGCACCTCCTCATCAAACCTGTGCAGAATTCGAGCGGCCTCGAAGATCGCACCATGCCCCACATCGTCATCAAAAATTCGTGATGAATGCGCTTGCTTCCCGGTGACCTCAAGCGACCAGTTTGACGAACTGCGTCTTGCTATCGTCGCCCAGTCCTGGCCGTCTGCTGAAATAGCGCCTTCAAAACCCAGCGATATGTCCGCCCACTTACCCGCTTCAATCAAATCGTACTTTGAAATCGACAATGGAGAACCTGCGTTCTCTTCATCGCCGGTGTAAGCAACGACCACGGACAAGTCATCCAGCGCGCCGATCTCTTCGAGAGCTTTGAGCGCGTAAACAATGATCACATTGCCCGACTTCATATCATCAACGCCCGGACCCCGCGCCACATCTCCTTCACGCACGTAGGACTGGAAGCCATCATCCGCTTCGAAAACAGTGTCGAGATGACCAATCATCAGAAACTTTGGACCCTTGCCGTTGAGTTTGCGACCAAACATATGCCCGGCCCTGCCCATTTCTTCAGGCATCTCGATCCATTCGGTTTGCAGGCCAAGCGCAGCAAGCTCTCGTCCCATGACCACGCCGACATCTCGAACGCCCTGGTGATTCATCGTGCCGCTGCTGATGCTCACGGTTTCTTCGAGCAAGTCGATGGCCACTGCTGCATTCGCATCAATCCAGTCGACCATACGTTGTTCGTCTGCGTTCAGGCCGCCAGCTAATACAGTTGTGGCTGCATGCAGCACGAGTAACGCGGTAGTAGTACTCAGGTATCGAACTCTCATTGATTATCCAACTGTGGTGAGTTGCGTTCAGGCGATGAGCTAGACTTTGATGAATATTTTTCTGGAATACAAGAGCCACGCGATGGCCAGCATTAGCAGTACATACATAATCGCATGTGCTAACGATGCCACATACGGTGACCCAAACGCAGGCTCAAAGAGCGTCTGCCATAGCCACGTTTTGAGGCTAACAGTATCCCCGTTCAGGGTTGTCACGTGTAGGTAATTCTCCAGCCTGCCGATGACCCCGGAAAGGGCAAAGACGATCAGAGGGTTGGTACCGTAGACGATAAATGGTTCCGTGCCGCGGCGGTGGCCTTTGATGTCTACCCACCAGTACACGACACCGAGTGACAGCAAAGCCAGGCCACTTGTGTACAACACATAAGAGCTGGTCCAGAGACTCTTGTTGATTGGGAACACCGTATTCCAGATCAGACCGGCGGCAACCAGCGTCGCGCCAGCTACCATCATCCCCGCCGCCTTTTCGTACTCGCCCCTGGCACCGCGTAGCCACACTCCGGTCAGAATGCCACTGATGCAGGTGGCGATCGCCGGCATGGTACCGAGTAGGCCCTCGGGGTCCCACACTCTCGACTGAGCCCACAAGTGGCCGCCCAAAAGCGCGTTATCAAGCCAGGCTCCAATATTCGTTGCCGGCTCAAAATTGGGTGGGAAGCCGCCCGGCACAGGTACCAATGTCATTAGAGCCCAATAGGCGAGCAAGCAGCCGATGCCAACTAAAAAAATCTGGCGAGGGCTAAGCCACATAAACAGAATAGCCGCCGCGCCATACACCAGAGCGATACGCTGCAAGACACCCGGTATACGAATAGTGCTTAGTTCCCCGTCATACACCAGAGCGACGCCCTGCAAGATACCCGGTATGCGAATAGGACTCAGGTCAAAGAAAGGAAAGCCCGACAGAAAAAGACCGACAGCGAAAATGATTGCTGAGCGCAGCAATATTTTGCGTATCAGCGCGCCCCGATCAGCGCCGCGCTCTTTCGCGCCACCGATGGCGTAAGTAATGGCAACACCTACGATGAATAGAAAAAATGGAAAGATCCAGTCTGTGGGTGTCGCACCATGCCAGTCAGCGTGACTCAGTGGCGCGTAAACGCTGCTCCATGAACCCGGGTTATTGACCAGTATCATAGCCGCGATGGTTAGACCGCGGAAGATATCCAGGGAGAGCAGGCGGTTATTGGTATCCATAAATAGCGATTAGAACAGACGTGACCGGTACGACCCAGACCATGGACAACTATTGCCCAACCTGGAAATCAGCATTGAACGGTTGCAGGCCAACCACTGCTCGGTTGACGTTAATATTTTTCAACATCGCGGCTTCTATTTCGGCAAACCTTGGATCATCGGCGAGTGCTGCAAGTGCCGGCACGGCCTCATCAAGCGGCCCAAACTGCACCCACCCACCGTCGACTGCCAGTTTCAGTTGCTCAAAGGCAGCCTCGCTATCATCGGCCAACGTCAAATGAACGGCTTTACCCGCCGCGTGAAGAAAATTATCAATCCCTTGCTCACCCAGGCTTGAAATGCGCCTGTCCGCGAGCGACATCGCCTCATAAAATCGATCCTGATTGCCCATGCGTTGATAGGCCAACGCCAATTCCGACATGATCGAAAAACCAAATGTGTCGCCCGAGTTTTCTTCGGCAAAAGCGGCAATGCTCGGCCAGCGCTCTTCGACATAGTCGACGATCTCCTTGCCTCGGTTTTCCCTGTTGAGAAGAACGAACAAGGTTTCAGGAAACCCGGTTGACGCGTGTTCATAGGCAAGTGCAATCGCTTCGTCTGTGCGCCCAAGTTCATACAGTGCATCCGGTCGCCAAAATGGCGACCCTTCCAAAGTCGCACGTTCAAACTGGCCCGTTCTAAGCAGACCGATGCTCAGAAACATCTCGCCAACGCCGCCCATCTCACCGCGGTCACGATACGCCTCCATTTTTTGCAGCGCCTCGCCGTAGCGGCCTGAATACATGTAGTTGATCGATTGCGCGGCCAACAGATCCGGATTCTCCGGGTCGAAAGCCGCCATACGCTCCAGCAGGGCGGTCGCCTTGTCCTGACGACCGAAATTATTAAACATCATCATTGCATTGGAGAACGCAGGCCGATAAAGCGGGTCTCGTTCCGTCATCGATTCGACGATTTCCAGCGCGCCCAACATATCTCCGGCATCAGTCAGGGCGATTTGCAGCCAGTTGCTGGCATCAATCAGATTGGGATTAATGGACAATGCCTTGACCAGCACATCGATGGCGGTATCTGTCTCGGCACTATCCCGGGTGTAGTACAGACCAAGCGCCGCATAGCCTTCGGCCAATTCAGAGTCAAGGCGTAGTGATTGATCGGCAAAGCGCTTGCCACGACGGTTGGATTCGTCATCCGGAATTGACCCGTATTGCGACTTGGCCAACAACATCGTGGCAATGCCGCGCTGCGCAAATGCGGGAGCGTATTCCGAATCCTTTTGAATCGCCCGATCCAGCTCTTCGACAGCTAATTCGATTTCGGTCCCTATTCTTGTGTAGATACGTTGTTTGGCCCTCAGGTATAACGCATAAACATCGGGGTCGGTCCGATTTGCGCTGACCACCGATACGTCTTCGGGCAACAGCTTGCTACGCAGCTGCTTCAGAATCTCATTGGCGATCTCGTCCTGAATTGCAAAAACGTCGGTAAGCTCGCGATCGTAGGTTTCGGACCAGAGATGAAATCCGTTGTCGACGCGAATCAGCTGCGCCGTGATTCGTACCTGCGCGCCTGCCTTGCGCACCGAACCCTCAAGTATATGGGTAACGCCGAGCGCGTCACCGATCTTGCGTAAGTCATCATTCCGGCCTTTGAACGCAAACGATGATGTGCGCCCGGCAACTTTTAGCTCAGTCACCGACGCGAGCGAATTCAGTATCTCTTCGGTAATGCCGTCGGAGAAAAACTCCTGCTCACTGTCGGAACTCATGTTGACGAACGGCAACACTGCGATGGATTTTATTTCATCGTCCGCGATGGTCAGATCTTCCGCGGCGACAACCTCGGTAAGCTCCGGCTGTCTGGTTTCCCGCTCCACAAGCAGCAAGGTCACTGCGACAACCAGCGTTGCGATAATAATGAAATTCAACTTGCGCCCGGTCTGGTTCACAACGGACTGGGAGCGATCGACCTCCGACTCTTTCTTGATGCCATCCGGCGTGAGCTCGAATGCCCAGGAAAAGAGCAGCGCCGGCACCAGACCAATTGCCAGGATGACGAAAATCAACTTTGGCGACCATTCCGGCAACTCGAGGATGGGAACGACGACATCGACGATCTGCAGCAGCACCCACGAGGCGATCGCATAGGCGATTCCCACACGAATAACATTGCGTCGACTAAGTTCGGTAAAGATCCTCACTGTGCTTCCCCGGCACTGCCATTGTCTGCAGAGCAAACCACGCAGTGCATGCTTATTATTATTTGACTACCGCTCAATTGCTCGGCTTGCGGTCTGTACATGGCGCCATCCCTGAGCGAGGCAGGCCTGATGATAGCAATAATGACCAGCGTAAGAAGCGGCAGCGCCAAAATAGGTTAAAATTAGTGGCATGGACGACCCAGACGTAAAACTATTGCTCCTGCTCGTATTGGGCGCCGCGCTGGCCGGCTCACTGTGGTATTTCCGCGATCACATTCTTCCGGCGAATGAGCAAACGATCACTATTCAGCCGGACCCAATTGCGACGGAACCGCCGGCACAAACCAGTCCGATCCATCCCATTGCAGCGGTCAAATCAGAAGAGTCTTTCGAAGGCGACCTGGTTGAGTTGCCGCCACTGGATGACAGCGACAGCTATTTCCTGCTGGCATTAATTGATAGCTTCGGACCCGATGTCGGCGACGTGCTGGTCAACGATGCATTGATTGACAAGTTCGTGGCAACGGTCGACAACCTGACGCGGGATCATGTTGCGGAGAAGCTCAGGCCGGTCGGAAGACTGCAGGGAGCGTTTGAAGCGGGGGCTGGGAGTGATGCATCGCAGCTGACTATCAGCGTTGAGAACCATGCTCGCTACGTATCGTTGGTCAATCTCGTCGTCGCAGCCGACCTCGAAACCGTAGCGGCGACGTATAGACGATTCTACCCGCTGTTTCAGGAATCCTATGTGCGGCTTGGCTACCCGAATGGTTACTTCAATGATCGCGTCGTAGACGTCATCGACCAGCTGCTGGAAACGCCCGAGCCAGTGGAACCGGTTCGCCTGGTTCGCCCACACGTGCTGTACGAATTTGCTGACACTGATCTGGAGGCGTCATCAAGCGGTCAGAAGTTGTTGCTCCGCATGGGCAACGAGAATGCCGCAAGAATCAAGCAGGTCCTACGCCGCCTGCGTGCGCTGATTACCGAACCGGCATCCTGAGCGTCTTGTCACGATTGCGAGCAGCCCCAGGATCAAGATCAGTGGCAAGCCAGCTGCACCACCGCCACTTTCGTCAGGCCTGGCCGGATTCCGGACCGTAACCGAACCGGTAATGGTGTTGTTGGACGAGTCAGCATCCGCTTCCTGCGACGCAATCTCGACGCTGTAGTTCTGGTTGCCCGCGGACAATCCCGTTATTCCAAGCGTTAGCGTTGAGCTGGAGAGGTTGGCAAAATCCGTAGCCTGACAATCGACCTGCTGAGCGGCAACTGTGCAGCTGCCAATACTCCAGGCAGCGGTATCGACCCCAACCCGACCACCGAAAGTCACACTTAGCGTCACTCCGGTAGCATCCATTACTGAGAGATTTTGTAGCGAGGCTACAATCGTTGCATTCTGTTCGAGGATGACAATAGTCGACGGCAGGCTCTCTACGGCAAGATCCACCCCAGGGTCCACTGTGAGCTGCAAAACATCGACGTTGTTGTCCAACCGCTCGTCAACGTCGGCCACTATCGTTGCGGTCAGCACGCCGGCGCCGACAGTCGTCGGCGTCGTAGCAATCGTAATTATATTGTCACTGAGCCCGGGAACGTCACCCAAGGTGCAACTCACTGTCCCGGCGCCGGTCATGCAACTACCAATCGATGTCGTCACAATGTCGATGGACAGGTTTGCCGGCACATCAATGTCCACAGAGACATTTGTGGCTATGACCGAACCGTTGTTCGCAATATCATAAGTAAGCACCGTCTCTGCGCCAAGCAGTATCGTGGCTGGTGGATTATCCAATGCTATGGACACGTCAATGGTCGGCAGCGCTGTGACACAGGATGCTCTGGCCACATTCGCCTGCATGATCGTCTTCGAACATGCGGAAAACTCATTACTTCCGTTGAGCCTCGGCGCCATGATGAAGTCCTGCGGCTCAGACTCACACGCTCCGTCAACACCGTCATGTGGGGCGCCAAAGTTGTGTCCGATTTCATGTGCTGCGACCAGACTATCGAATCCAGGGGTGTCACTGCCTTCACTAAGACCGGCGCCAACATCTCTGCGACAAAGCACGCCGCTATTGTTGTTGCCGTTGTAGGCTATGCCGACCGTGGTCCCCTCAAGATTTCGGCCAGTCCACAGGTGCGTAAGGCCCAGGTTATTTTGCGCTGTTGAGCCTTCTCTGTAGGTTGCAACATCGTCGAGAAGCAAACTCGAATCTAATGTGTCACTGAATGGATCAAGATCGGGATCAATAAACGTCTCGATAAACGGAACGTTAATCTGCACACCAATTTCCTGGCTGTAGATGCCATCCACCCGATTCATTCTGTCGGTAATCGCCACGACAGCATCAGCGTCACCTCTTATATGCGTAAACTCAAAGTCGCCGACGGCACCGATGTCGATTTGGGAAACCGCCCCCGGAGCCAGTGCCGCAGACTTGCTAAGCTCGCCGACGATCTTGCTGTAGGCCTCTGCGCCGTTGCCGGATAGAGACTGGGTGCCGCAGGTCATCGACCCTGGCTCAACATATGTATCCGCAAGACGGTAGATGATCGGAGCTGTCGTTGCGTCGATGCTGTCACCCGGCACTTCAATCGCATACATTTCTCTGCCGTCCCAGATAAATCCTCGCGGCATGCCCTCAAACATGACAATACGTACCCACGAAGCAGCGTTGTCCGCCAGACCGCCGCGATAGATTTCAATACCCGCGGGAAGTGAATTTCTTGCAGCGGCAGATAGAAAATTGGTATTCGGCTCCAGCCTTAGATCGAAGGACTGACCGAGGGCATCGAAACTAAGTACGAGCGGAGCTGAAATCGTCAGCTTCTGCTGCGATGCGGAAGTTTGCGTCTGCAGGTTCATGCGCTGTAGCGGCTCATAGTGAGACACGCTGATATTTGTTGATTGGCCGGCGAACACCGGCAAACCGAAGCTAATGAGTAGGCTAACTAATAGTAGTTTGTAGGCTTTCATCTGGAGTCCCGCGGTACTCTCATGGTAAGGGCCCAGCTAATCAAACACCGGAGACCCAGACAAGGAACAGACCGCCGGATATTACGGTAGTTCCGCACCGGAGTGTGACGCACGTCTCACTACTCCAAAATAGGCCTCGGCTCGCTGCTGCTTGCCGCTTGTCTGCGCCGTCGCAGGTAGGTAGACGCGACGATCATGGCGGCCATCGCAAACAGGCAATAGAAGCCAATGAACAACATCTGCGCCGGAAGGTCGATACCTCGGTCAATCAGCGTTCCGGTCAGTCCCGGGCCTGCGGCGGTCGAGAAAACGGCGGCTGACACAGTGACAGAGCGAATCGAGCCCAGGTTTGCGAGACCATAAACTTCAGGCCACAGAGAACCGAAGAGTGTTGATGAAATGCCGTAGCTGATCCCGAGCAACACCATGACTATATAAAGCGTGTATGCCGGGCCGCTAAAGGCCAGTGCGAAACAGGCGCTGGCTAACGGCAGCAGGAAGTAGGGCAAGACGGTACTCGCCCCAAAGCGGTCTATGGCCGCACCCGATAGCAATGCACATCCAACTGTCGTCAATGACAATACGATCAATGACACAGCGAACAGCTGCGGTGGCCAGCCGTTCAGAGTGGTCAAATAGTTCTGGTGATAGAAAATGGTCGTTCCGATGAACGCGGGTGCCAGCACGCCGATGAGCAGCACCCAGAAAATTGGATCCCGCAAGACCTCTCGGCGCGTCCAGCTACGCACTGCAGCAAGTTTGCTCTCTTTGTGTTCGCGTAGTGCCGCATGTTCTCGTGGCTTCGAGTATGCCCAGTATGAAAACGGCAGACCGACAAGCAATAAAGCAACAGCACCGGCGACCCAGCCAGTGCGATAGCCATAGCTGATCGCCAACAACGAAAACACCAGCGGCAGTGTCGCTTCGCCACCCTGATGGCCCAGCACGACCAGCGACATAGCCCGGCCCCTCGCGGCAACGAACCAGCGACCGGTCGCTGTTAGCGCTATATGCGTCATCATGCCCTGCCCGAACAGGCGCAACAGAAAAATGGCGCAGACCAGGACAGCAACTGACGACGCGTAAGCGGCCAACAAAGCGGCCAGTGCAAGTACCGGCATGGTCAGGGCAATCGTGTAGTTCGCGGGTACCACGTCCACCAGTCTGCCAATGAACGGGAGGCACAACGCGCTCGCAAGCGTTGCGAACATGTACAAACGTCCAAATTCGCCATGACTAAGGTCGAACGCTGCCTGCCATTCCGCGATCGAGGCAGAAATGAAATAGGTCTGTCCGATACTGGAACAAAATGTGAGCACAAAGCCACCCGCTATCCAGCGGGCATTGCGCCTGAGGAATTCGATCATGGAGGGTTGCTACGAGCTGCGGGTGAACGAATGCCCATTGTATTTGAAAAAAGCCGGGTGCGGGAAAGTCCGTGCGCTTGCCGTTACGGATTCGAGTGTGCTCTCATGCGACCTCATATCTACCACCACATGTACCCATCGAGGAGTTGTTATGAGATTTTCGATTCTGGCTTTGCTGTTGATCAGCAACCTGGTTCTGGCTGCGGACAATATCCTGGGCTACGACGAGTCGAGCAGTGCGGCGCAGCGGAAAACCGAGGCAATACTCGATAAGAACATTGACGCAGAGCTAATGGACCAGTGGTTGCGTCAGTTATCAGCCAGACCGCATCACGTCGGCTCAGCGGCCGGAAAGGAGAACGCTGAGATGATCGCGAAGCTCCTGACGTCCTGGGGCTACGATGTCGAGATTGCTGAGTACTCGATCCTCATCCCTACTCCCAAAACGCGTGAGATCGAGCTGCTTGAGCCCGTTCAGTTCACTGCCTCGCTAAGAGAGGACTCATTGGCCGAGGATCCCAGCACCTCTGTTCGCGACAACTTGCTGCCGCCTTACAACGCTTTCTCCGTTGACGGTGAAGTCGAAGCAGAGCTCGTATTCGTCAATTACGGCGTTCCTGCCGACTATGAGCTGTTGGAACGATACGGCATTGACGTAGCGGGCAAGATCGCGATCGCCAAGTACGGCGGTTCATGGCGCGGTATCAAACCCAAGCTGGCCGGCGAGAAAGGGGCCATTGGCACAATCATCTATTCCGATCCCGCGGATGATGGCTACGGCGCTGGCGATGTCTACCCGAAGGGCCCATTCAAGAATGACAGCGGCGTACAGAGAGGATCGGTCATGGATATGCCGACCTACCCGGGCGATGTACTGACCCCCGGGCGCGGCGCTACCAAGAACGCCAAGCGACTCAAGCGCGAGGATGCGCCAACGATTACGACCATTCCCGTACTGCCAATTTCGTATCGCGATGCCCTGCCATTGCTGTCCGCAATGGGTGGCGAGGTCGTTCCGAGCGAGTGGCAAGGTGGCTTGCCGATTACTTATCACCTCGGACCTGGCCCCGCCCGAGTGCGCCTGAAGGCGGAATTCAACTGGAACATGGTCACAGCGTATAACGTGATCGCGCGCCTGGAGGGCAGCGAGTATCCCGACGAATGGGTCATTCGCGGCAACCATCACGATGGCTGGAACCACGGCGCCTCGGATCCACTGTCGGGCCAGGTGTCGATGCTTGCCGAAGCAAGAGCGGTAGCGGCCCTGGCTAAAGCAGGCCAGCAACCGTTGCGCACAATCATGTATGCCGCCTGGGATGCGGAAGAGCCCGGCCTTATCGGCTCGACGGAATGGGCAGAGCATCACGCCGACGATCTCAAGAAACACGCAGTCGCTTATCTGAATACTGACTCATCAAGTCGTGGCTTTATTGGCATCGGTGGCAGTCATGTACTGGAGCGCTTCTTCAACCAGATCACCGAAGAGGTTCTGGACCCTCGCTCAACGCTGACACTTAAAGAACGGCGGCGCGCCCATCTCAAGGTCAACTACCCCGAACGTACCGATAACGATCGAGCCGACTTTCGAATCTACCCAATGGGTTCGGGTTCAGATTACACACCGTTTCTTCAGCACCTCGGCATCGCATCAGCGAATTTCGGTTTCGGTGGCGAAGCGAGTGATGGCAGCTACCACACGCTCTACGACACCTACGAGCACTTTACGACCTGGAAGGACCCTGGTCTCGCCTATGGCGCAACACTCGCCAAAGTTACGGGTCGGGCGACGCTACGACTCGCCAACGCGCCAAGACTGCCGTTCGAGTTCAAGGGCTTCGCCGACAACGTCGCAACGTACGTGACTGAACTCGAAGAGCTTGCAGCAAAGATGCGCGCAGAGGCGGAACGAACCAATGAGCTGATCGCCGATGGCAGTTATGCCGCCGCGCTCAATCCCGACAAAGCACTCTCAGCGCCACGCGAGAAGCCGCTGGTACCACACTTCAATTTCGCGCCGTTGCGCAACGCACTTGATCGACTGCAACTTGCCGCAAGCGATTTCGACACGTCCACAACGAATCACGCAACAACATCCGCAGAGATTAATGAGCTGTTGTACACCAGTGAGAGATTGTTGACGCGTGAAGCGGGTCTGGAAGGAAGGCCCTGGTACAAGCACCATATTTATGCGCCCGGGTTTTACACAGGCTATGGCGTCAAGACGATCCCCGGCGTTCGTGAGGCGATCGAACAGGAGAAGTTCGATGCAGTGGAAGGTCAGATTGAGATCGCAGCAGATGTGCTCAATGGCATGGCCGCGAGAATTGAATCACTGAGCAAAATGATCAGCAGCGGTTCGGAGTAATTCAGGGTTCGTGTTACGCGATCATCGAGCTGATGCGAGTCTCCTCGCAAGCTCAATAGGAAACCGAACGACAGGATGTGTCATAGGGGGATTGGAGAATCCACATCCTGTCGCCGGCACCTTGTCCTTGATCAAAGCCTTGTCCTTGATCAGACCTGCGTTGCCGCTACAGACGTTCGGCCGCAGCGCTATCCTGGTCTGTTTCCGGCCGTTGGCGAGACTTGTGGTCACCGCCGCGTTTACCCCGGTGGTTGCGAAATTCAGCGAGTTGCGCGCGCTGCTCATCGTTCAACACTGCACTGATATCAGTATGAACTCGGTCTCGAAGCAAGATTCCTTCTGTGAGTAGCTGACCTTCTTCAATAGCAATCTGCCCAATCAACGCAGATCGACTCGCATCGTCCGCACTTTCAAGCGCCTGCTTGTTCTCTCGAACGACCTGCTTACGTTCACGCATTGCGTCCATTTCCGGTTTTGCGGCATCAAGAATGTTTTGCACGCTTTGCCGTTGCACATCGTCCAGCGCCAAATGTTGCGACATCTTCTCGACCATCCTGGCAGGATCGCCAAATCCGCCTTCACGCAAGCCTTGCATGCCTCGCTTGCCATGCTCCCAGCCCTCACTGGACTCCGCCAACGCAACGGCTCCCGCCACTGATACAGTCAACATAGCCACGATTACCAATACATGCAGTTTCATTTTTAAATCTCCTTTCGTGTTCAACAGATTCACCAACTCGGGTGATGTATGCACCATACAGACTTGTATCCGGCTTACTGTCAGCTAACTCATAAGTACTGCAAAGATTTGTCAGGGTGGGCGATATGGCGTTGAATGCCAGACAATGTTGCGCCACGATGCAGTCTGAATCCGGGCAGGCAGGCGACAGTACGTGGTAACCAACATCCTCATCATTGACGACGATCGCGAACTCAGCGAGATGCTGAGCGAATACCTGGCGCCCGATCATCTCAAGCTCAGCGCCTGCCATACGGGCGAAGATGGATTGCAGGCATTGCACAGCGGCGAATTCGACTTGCTGATACTCGACATCATGCTCCCTGGCATGAATGGACTCGATGTGTTGAAGGAGATTCGCAAGACCAGCGACATCCCGGTGATCATGCTTACCGCCAGAGGCGAGGATATTGACCGCATTCTTGGGCTCGAGTTTGGTGCGGACGACTACATCGCCAAGCCCTTCAATCCGCGCGAACTGGTAGCACGACTCAAAGCCATTCTGCGACGCTCAGGACGAGGCAGCGAGGTCCCGGACCGTCTGGTCGCGGGAGAACTGGAGCTTGATACACGCACGCGCAGCGTCACCGCAAATGGAAACTCGGTGCGGCTTACCGGAACAGAGTTCGAAATGCTGAGCTGCATGATCAAGTCGCAGGGCGGCGTTGTCAGCAGAGAAAGCCTGAGCGAGCAGGCTCTCGGGCGACGACTGCTGCCCTATGACCGGAGCATTGATACTCACATCAGCAACCTGCGCGGCAAACTTGAGCGGGCCGGGCTCACCGACCCGGCCATCGTCAGCCAGCGTGGTGTTGGCTATCGCCTGGTCCCCAGGGAATAGCTCTGATGCAAAGTCTGCTACTGCGTATTTTCCTTGCCTTTTGGTTGATTATCGCAATCATCATCGGCGTTGCTGTTGTCGGTGGCTACTCTTACGCTGAGAGAATGCGTGAAGCATTTGAGAGCTTCGAGGAAAGCGACATCATGCTGGAGGCGAGCTCTTCGCTGCAAAGTGGTGGTCGTGATGGCCTCGAGAGTTGGCTCAATACTTTGCCACGTGATATGCGAATTGACGTGTATGTCATAGACCGCAGCGGAAAGGACTTGCTCAATCGCAAACTTCCCTCTTCTATAGTCCAGGCACTGCGGAGATTTGGTGGTTCCCGCAACCGACGTCAGCGACCACTCCCGGATTCAAAGATCCTGCGCCCTGCTCGCCCCTTGACTCGAATGATCGGCCCCGATGGCCACACCTATACTTTTTTCGCTACGCCCAAACGTGGCCCTGGTGGACAGTGGTTGCTGCAGAAAACCTGGGTCCATTTTTTGCTGCTCGCGATTCTGGTCAGTGCTGTGGTGTCCTATTTGCTGGCTCGGGCGATATCCAGACCCGTCAGCCGGTTCAGAGAGGCGACTGTTGCGATTGCGGCTGGCAATTTTGATACGCGAGTAGCGGAATCGGTTGGCAAGCGCAGAGATGAGATCGGTCATCTCGCACGCGACTTCGACAGTATGGCTGATGAACTGCAGCGCGCCTGGAAGCAGCAAACGGAGCTGGCACGCAATGTGTCACATGAATTGCGCTCGCCTCTGGCTCGACTGCGCGTTGCGCTGGAACTGGCCCGCCGTGAGGCCGGCGACCTGCCGGAATTCTCGAAAATTGACCGCGAGACAGAACGCCTCGACAAGATGATCGGCCAGATTCTCAGTTACGCGAAGATCGAATCGCGACAGGGTGGGGAGACCACGACAATCCAGCTGGACGAGTTGCTGCACAGCATCGTTGAGGATGCACGCTACGAATGTCGATCCAGCGGTATTGATGGTGTAACGGTAGAGCTACAGATTGAAGGTCCAATTGAGATACGTGGCTTCTCGGCGGCACTCAGCAGCGCATTTGAGAATGTACTTCGCAATGCACTCAGGCATAGCCCGGCAAATCATCCTGTGACGGTCGTGCTGCGGAGGGAAAACGCGGCTGCCGTAATCGAGGTATGTGATCAGGGTTCCGGCGTTGACGAATCGGAGCTCGACAGCTTATTCGAACCGTTCTTCAGGTCGAATTCGGCGCTACGCGAACACGGCTCGGGCGGAACAGGGCTTGGACTCGCAATCGCTCGCCGTGCAGTACAGAAAAACCATGGAAACATTGCCGCCAGTAACATCGACGAAGGTGGTCTTAGAGTCGTCATTCGCCTGCCGCTGCAAGCAAGCGGAACGAACGCCTGAGCCTCAGACAACTGCGAAAATGAACGGAGCCAACGCCTCAATGTGACGCATTGGGGTCAAGCATGCCGGAATACGGCTACTCGCCGACCGCCTGAAACTCATAGACGGCAGCAACAATCGGCGTCAACTCCTCGCCGAAGCGGCCGAACCAGTCGTAATGAATGCGGCGAATGCGTGAGCTGCGATACAGACTGGCAAGCGCACGATCGACAACCAGACGCATTTGCGTGTCGCCACGTTTCAACATCAGCGCATACGGCTCAAATGAGAATACGTCTTTTGTAACGGTGAAAATTGCCGCATCCTCCGAGCGCAGGACTTGTCCCACGATCATCGCACGATCAGTCGCGTAGCCATCTACCTTGCCGGCCTCAAGCAGCTCCATGCCCTTCGAGTGCGCCTCAATAATTCTTAGCGTCATCTTAAATTCGTTGAAGTCAGCAAAGCGTCGCAGGGATTCATGCGTCGTCGTGCCCTTCACCACCGCGATGGTCTTCCCATCCAGATCACCGATTGTTGGAATGGGCGAGGCCTTCAGGGAAAGCACTGTCCCACCGGTGATAAACGTCATCAACGAGAAATCCACGCGCTCGCGACGCGACAGTGTGACCGTCGACGAGCCGCACTCAAGGTCAACCAAGCCGTCTTCGATAGCTCGCATGCGATCTTCAGGAAGAATCAGCGGCACGTAATTTATCTTCATTTCTTCAAGGCCGGTCGCCTTCTTGATCGCCTTCGCCACAGTCGCACAGAGCGCGATCGTATAACCGGCCAGTTCGCCTTCATCATCGACGAACGACATCGGAGGTGCATCCGGCACATATCCGATCGAAAGCTCACCGGTGTCGGCAATATGTTTAAGAGTACCGTTCAAATCCTGTGCTGCAGCAGTGGCGCACAGGAACGTTGAAATAAGCAGCATGATGGGCAAGCGTCGCATTCGCAGTTCCTCGTCATATCTTGCTCGACGAACACATCGAGCTTCTGATGCAAAATCGAAATCGGTCCGGGCAATCAGGAGATTATCCGTCTTGTCCGAAATCTTAGGACAACAGATTTCCGACTTCGTTGCAATTTCAATCGGTCTGACAATACTGGCTGTTTGTGGCCTTTTGTCCCGCTATTGCCGGCCAGATCACTCCCGCGGCCTTTAAAACCACTATAAAGCCCACTATTGCCGTGATCAGCGCATTGTTTCGCTGGTCGTGTAAAGGCGCTACTATGAAGAACTAACAACAAAAAGAAATCACATGCTCAAATATAGTCTGCTCGGTATATTTCTGGTGGCCGTCTCAGTTGCGATTCACGCGTTTGGCACGACCGCCTGGTTGCGATACCTCGGACGCAGATTCGAGGCAACTTCGGTGTCTTCCCAGTCCAGACAGTCTTTGCGGTTCCTGTTGAGCACCATGCTCACCCTTACAACGCTGCATCTCGTTCAAATCTATATTTGGGCGTTCGCGTACATGCACTTGCTGCCCGACTCTGCTTTTGAGTCGACTGAAGAGGCCATCTACTTTTCTTTCGTGACTTTCACAACGCTTGGCTATGGCGACGTAACACTCAGTGATGTCTGGCGAGTTCTGAGTGGCTTCGAGGCACTAAGCGGTGTGTTGCTCATTGGATGGTCAACGGCCATGCTGTTTGCCGTTGTTTCCAGGATATGGAAAGGCATGCTTGGCGATAACGTAATTAAGAAACGATGATTGAGGTAACAACATGACAAGTGCAGATAGTTCATCAGTCGACAATACGTTCCTCGCAAATGCGATGGCAGCGTTCATTCAAATAGGCGCTGTAGTACTGCTCATTATGTGGTGCTTTACGATTGTATCTCCGTTCATTAATGTCGTCGTGTGGGCCGTGATAATCAGCGTTGCGATATATCCGGCGCACACGAACATGACCAAACGCCTGGGCGGCCGAGAAAAGCTTTCTGCAACATTGTTCACCCTTATTGGTCTTGCGATCATTGTCATCCCCACCTGGATGTTAGCCGAGTCGACGCTGGGGGCTCTCAAGTATGTTTCTGTCGAGCTTGCGGGTGGCGAAATCACTGTTCCGCAACCGGCAGACTCCGTTGCTGAGTGGCCGTTGATTGGCGAGAAGACGTACGAGATATGGAGCGGTGCCGCAACCAACCTCGAAGCAACGATGAATAAATTTGCGCCGCAAATTAAGTCCGCCAGCCGCAAGGCCGCAAGTCTCGCTGGCTCCACGATAGGCACTTCATTGCAGTTCGTACTGTCTATGATCATTGCCGGTGCGTTGCTAACCTCGGCAAGCAGCGGCTATCAGACGAGCCGAAATATTGCAGCAAGTATTGCAGGCGTAGAACGCGGACACGCCCTGGCAGACTTATCGATTGTGACTGTTCGCAGCGTCGTCAAAGGTGTTCTTGGCGTCGCCCTGATACAGTCAGCCCTTGCCGCTATTGGCCTGTTGGCGATGGACATACCGGGGGCCGGAATTTGGGCTGGTGTTGTACTGGTGCTCGCGATCGTACAGTTGCCACCGATTCTCATTCTCGGCCCGATCGCCGTCTGGGTCTTTTCGGTCGCCGATCCGGTGCCGGCGACGATATTTCTGGTCTATTCAATTATTGTGAGCTTCAGTGATGCGATCCTGAAGCCAATGCTGCTGGGCCGCGGCGTTGAAGTGCCCATGCTGGTGATTTTGCTGGGCGCCATCGGTGGCGCCATTACCCAGGGCATCATCGGATTGTTCATCGGCTCCGTAGTACTGGCGCTCGGGTACCAGATTTTCGAATCCTGGATGGCTCCGGATGAATCGCAAGCCGCACTTGAAGACGCCTGACAGCACACTGGCGTCAATCCGCTCCGCAACTGTTGCCGTATTGTTATCGGCAACGGTTGGCTGCGCGCCCGTTGGCCCGGACTTCGTGCGGCCAGAAGTTCAACTGAGCCCTGAATGGCTTGAGGCAGAGCAACAACAGTTTGATCAGGAAGCCGCCGAGCTACTCGACTGGTGGAAAATTCTCAATGACCCGGTACTCGACCGCCTGATCGATAAGGCGTACGAGCAAAACAATTCACTGCGCATTGCGGGTTTACGCGTACTCGAAGCCCAGGCGCGCCTCGGCATTGCAACTGGCTCAAAATACCCACAGACACAGGTTCTCGGCGGCAGCGCCACTGCCCTTGGCGCCAGCAGGAGCAACGCCAATACGACGGCCGGCGATCTCGAGTTCACGCAATACAATCTCGGTGCCACTGCCTCCTGGGAACTCGATTTCTGGGGCAAGTTTCGACGTGGCATTGAAGCCGCCGATGCCGGCTATCTCGCATCGATTGCGAACTACGACGACGTAATCGTATTGCTGACAGCACAAGTTGCCGATACTTATATCGTCATACGGGCAACTGAGGAGCAACTGCGCCTTGCGAACGAGAGCCTGACCCTTCAGCAGCGCAGTTATGACATTGCTGAGCTCCTGTATCGCAATGGCGAGAACTCTGAGCTGGATGCTCTGCAGGCGCGCACGCTACTATTGAGTACGGAAGCAGCGATTCCGGGATTGCGAACTGCGCTGCAGCAATCAAAAACGGCGATGAGCGTATTACTCGGCATGGCGCCGGCCAATATTGACTCGCTGCTGGGTGGCGAAGGAACGCTGCCAAAGGTCCCGGCGACGCTATCGATAGGCGTACCTGCCGACCTGCTGCGACAACGCCCGGACGTTCGGGCAGCAGAGCTGAACGCTCTGGCGCAAAATGCACAGGTAGGCGTTGCCGAAGCCAATTTGTATCCGAGCTTTAGCCTGGTTGGCTCTCTGGGTCTCGCCGCCGCGGGCAATACTGATACAACAAACACTGGCGACAGCGGTATCGGTGAACTATTCAGTGGCGACAGCCTGACCTATTCAGCCGGCGCTTCGTTCGTCTGGCCGTTCCTCAACTACGGCCGAATTCGAAACAATATTCGTGTCGAGGATGCCCGCTTGCAGCAGGCCCTGGTCGCCTATCGTGAAACGGTCATTCAGGCAGCAGGCGAAGCCGAAATCGCGATGACTGCATTCACTGGATCGCAGCATCAGGACAAGATTCTCAGCGAGGGTGTCGCGACCGCCTATCGATCCGCCGAACTGTCGTTGTTGCGTTACCAGGAAGGCTTTGCCGACTACTTACGCGTGCTCAATGCACAACAAAGCCTCTTCAATCAGCAGCAACGATACGCGACAAATCGCGGCGAAGTCATACGAAATCTAATTGCGATATATCGCAGCCTGGGTGGAGGCTGGAGCAGCGAACGACAGTTTGTTGATGACGCCACGCGTGAGGAGATGCAGCAAAGAACCAATTGGGGCGAACTGCTGGACGGTCCGTCAGAATGATTGCGAGAGACAAGTAATGAGTGACGAAAACGAAGCAAGCTCTACTGAAGCAACACCGGCCGCAGCTCCGCAAGAGACGGACCCGGTCCGAAAGTGGACGTTCATCCTGCTCGGTGCCTGCGCTGTGCTCATGATCTGGTATGTGATCGCGGATCGTGTCACGCCGTACACGACACAGGCTCGTGTGAACGCGCTGGTTGTGCCAATTGCTGCGGAAGTCAGCGGCACGGTCGCCGATGTCACCGTCAGCAGCAATCAGTTCGTAGCCACCGGAGACGTGTTATTCAATATTGATCGTGAGCGCTATGAACTCGCAGTGGCTACCGCGGAAGCGAACCTCCAATCCGCGCGCCAGGCAACCGGTGCATCGGAGGCAGGAGTTGATCAGGCTATCGCGCAATTGGCGGCCGCTCGTGCATCTTATGTACGTGCAGAACAGGACGCCATGCGGCTAAACCGAATCAAGAAGGAAGACCCCGGCGCCATATCGGATCGGCGCATAGAAAGTGCCGAAGCGACACTGGGAGTTGCGCAATCACAAGTTGCAGCGGCTGAGGCCGGTCTGGAAAGAGCGCGCCAGGACCTGGGTGAAACGGGTGAGGCAAACTCACGCATCTTGCAGGCTCAGGCAGCACTTGATCAGGCACAACTTGACCTTGCAAGGACGACGGTCACGGCACCCGACAATGGCGTCATCACTGATGTGCAAGTTGATCGCGGCAATTTCGCGCAGGCTGGCGCACCATTGATGACGTTCCTGGCGACGCAGGATATCTGGGTGCAGGCTGACTTCACTGAGAACGGTCTCGGCAACATTAAACGCGGCGACAAAGTCGAACTCGTGTTTGACGCCTTGCCCGGCCGAGTACTCAAGGGAACGATTCGCACCACCGGCTTCGGTGTCAATGTTGATTCCGCACCACTGGGTAGCCTGCCAACCATTGACAATGACCGCAGCTGGTTGCGCGACGCACAACGGTTTTCGGTGCTGGTTAACTTTGAACTACCGAACGCGGACGATCGACTGGGGATTCGGATAGGTGCACAGGCTTCAGTCATCGTTTACACGGACAACGGATTTCTGTTCAACACAGTCGGCAAGTTGAAGATGCGCATCGTTAGCATCCTTACCTATGCTTACTAGACTATTCAGTGTTTCATCGACGCCACTGAGTATTGCCCAGGTAAGAATCTTCCGGCTTGCTTTTGGCACCGCTGGATCACTCTGGTTTTCGCAGCTGCTTGGCGGCGATATGTCATTTGTCGGGGCAGTTTTCACCCTGTTTCTGCTCGCACTGCCAATACCGGCACCGAAACTCAAGGGTGGCGTCGCGTTTGTTCTGGTTTTTACCGGCTCGCTTTACGCCGGCTTGCTGTTGTTGCCAGCGTTGCTGAATCAACCTCTGATCGGACTGATACTACTTGTCCTCGCGCTGTTCTGGAGTTTCTACTACACAACCACGGGTGGTTCCGCGGTGCTGGGGGCATTCATAACTGTCGGTATCGCACTATCTACAGCGGTGGGCTCGGTAAGCGTAGACGCCCTGCTAGGGCTCGTCAGCTCGATGAGTATCCTCGCTATTTTCGGTATCTTGTTCGTCTATATTGCGCACGCAGCCATACCGGACTCCATGGCTGCAAAGTCGAACGTGCAGGCACCCAAGAAGCCTGCCGAACCAGCTCCGCCTGATTTGTCGGTAGCGCGCTGGAGTGCTTTTCGCTCGTTGCTGATCGTTTTTCCGATAGCGCTGTGGTTTCTTTTCTCAGGAGCCAGCACAGCGTACGCGCCGGTCATGATCAAGGTCGCATCAATGGGGCAGCAGGCGGCGACCGACGCAACAAAATCGGCAGGCAAATCGTTGCTTCTATCGACCGTTATTGGCGGAGCCGCAGCGATTATCGGCTGGCAATTAATGCGCGTGGCTCCAACCCTGCCGGTATTCGTGGTTTTTGTTGCGATGACCGGACTCATTATGGGCAGCAAGATATTCATCGGGCCTGCCATGCATCCCCAGGGCGCAACCTGGTCGTATGCGTATTTGACGATGTTGGTTATTCTGGCGCCGGCCGTCATGGACAGCACCGGCGGCGATGCTGCGGGCATAAAATTCTGGCAGCGACTCGCTATGTTTGGGGGCACTGCAGTTTATGCAGTAGTTGCAGTTTATGTGGTTGACGCGTTTCGACCCCGGAAGGGTCAGAGCAACGCTAGAACTGAATCCTGAATAGGGTCGCCGGCTTTTCGTTCTCAAACGGCAGGTCAGTCAGCGAAGTATCCCTGCGCATGGCCTGCTCGGCCTCCGCGTTGTAACCCCACTTGATTCGCGACTCGGATTCGTTCTCGCTCATCGACTTGCGCCACTGGTACTCATCATCAAGAACTTCGAGGCGACCTAACTCCATCGAAGCTCTGGATCGGAACATCTCTTCATAGCGAGCGTCGACATCAATTTCATCGCCGGACCTGTAAGCATAGACCACGATTTCTTCAATTTCTTCAGACTCATTTTCACCGACCGCGACCTCGTCAGTCACCGCTGTCTCTTCATCACCGTCAGCGGCTGGTGTAACCGCTCCGTACATGAACAGCAGCGCAAGAACTGCGGACCTCGTGAGTATGCTGTCGTACGAGAATTTCATTACTTGCGCATATCCGTCATCCAACCCATGGTCTCGAACCAATAACCACGCGTCGTGTCCATCCAGCCATCACTTTGCTTTGCAGTGATCCAGGCATTGAGGAAGTTCATCAGGCTTTGCTCGCCGCGGCGGACTGCCATCGCCTCGCTGTGCGCAAGCAATGGCTTGTCCAACGGGATATCGATCTTGCCACTGTCTTTTCTGGCCAGGTATCGTGCTGCAGGCATGCCAGCGAGATAGACATGCGCTCTGCCCGCCAAAACCTCCGCCTCGGCGAGTGCCGGGGTTGCGTAGGCTTTGACGTTCGCCTTGTCGAAAAAGATATCAGCAATGCTGTAGGACATCGTTCCGGTAACTGCGGCAACGGTAATATCGCTGTCATTCAGATCCGCAAGTCTTTCAATGTGCTCTGTCATCGCGATATTGGTGGCAATACCCACTCCCGAGGTAGCTGTCGGGCGCGTAAACTCAATCCGCAATGCCCTGGCAGGCGTAATCGCCATGCCGGCGGCAATAATGTCGATCTCACCGTTTTGCAGTGCCGGGATCAGGTCATCCCATTCGTAGACCTTAAACTCAGCTTCGCCGCCCATGTCACGCGCGAGTCGATTGGCGACTTCTATTTCAAAACCGATGAGCTCACCGGATTCAGTCTTTATCGTCCACGGGGCAAATTCTGATACGCCAACTCGGATAGTGCCTCGCTCGATAATCTCATCGAGCGCGTCCGCGCTTGCCGTGCCGGATAAGAAGGCGGCTAGCAGCGGGACAATAAAACTGAATATTCTGGATCTGGCCATGTTCGGGTTCTCGGTAACTTAGGGTGTCGTAATTCGGGACTACCGATCCATTCTCGCGAAGCTCCGTGGGTTTGTCCAGATATTGCATCTGATTCTGCTGTAGCAATACGGCATAAGGGTGAGTTCTGATCACAGATCGACTATCGAATTCAATGGTGACATTGGACTACTAAATGCGGATACTGCGCCGCCCAACTTGCAGTGAATCAACTCCAATGTTCCGCAACGTACGTTTTTACAATCTGGACAGTGTCTGGCCCGACTCTGAAGCCGCGCTATCACAAACGCTTGCCAGTGCAGGCTTCAAACCGTGCGGCCCGCTAACTGAACGCAGTACCGGTTGGGTGCCTGTTGATTCAGACAGCAGCGACCTGCTCGCGCGCCGACTGAACGGCGCGGACCTGGTCAGGCTTCGCAGCCAGTCTCGGGTCCTGCCGCACGCCGCCATTAACGAAGAGCTGGAAGCGCGCATTGAGGACTATCGCAATCGCATGCAGGAAGCACCGAGTCCACGCGAGAAGCGCCGTTTGAAAGCCGAAACGCGGGACGAGTTGCTTCCCAGGGCAATGCTCAAGTCTGACAAGATCTGGGGATATGTTGACCTGAAAGACAAGATCATTGGCATCGATACGGCGACAGACTCTGTCGCAGAGCGATTCTTGCGGCGCTTGCGAGCACCATTCGGCGAACTGAACATCCGTCCCCTGCAGTTCAACAAGCCAGTAAATGACCTGTTGACGAGTATTTTTCTGGGCGGTGCTCCGAAGCAATTTGCGCTGGGGCGCGAATGCCGCATGCAGGATGCCGCCGATGCTGGTTCTATCGTGCGCTGGACACAATTCGATCTAAGCGATAAGACCATTCGCAATCACGTGGCGAGCGGCATGCGCCTGACCCACCTCGCGATCGAGTACGACAACGTCCTGAGCTGCGTGCTTGATGAAAAAGGTGGCATCAGCAAGCTGCGCTTTATCGGCATGGATGATGCAACGGATGATGAGAATGACCCACTCGCAAGAATGGATGCCGAATTTGTATTGATCACTGGCACCCTGCGAATGTTGCTAGCCGATTTGACGAAATTGCTCGGCGGTATTTCCTGAGGATAGCTCAGCATTTAACGTGTCACTGCTGGCAGGAACCCGGCACGGTGACCCGGCATCCCTGACCGCCTATTTTCGTTTCGGTACCGACAGGCGCTTGAAGAAGTCCGAAATAGTGGTCTGTGCCAAATCCGTGAATTCGCCGGCGTCGAAGAACGACCCGCGACAAGAGGTGCATTCCTCGAAGTGAATATGTGTTTGCTTCGGATCATTCGTACGCATCATGCCGCCACCACACCTCGGACAGGGATAGCGATTGGTCTTGTTCGTTTGCCTGCCTTTGCGTGCGCTACCGATATCTATTTCGCTCGCTGCATCCTTGCTGCGGAGTGCGTCGCTCTCGCCAACATCGAACCAGATTCCTTTGCAGTATTTGCAACGATCAATTTCGACACCGTCGTAGTCGACTTGCTCCATATCGGCACGGCATTTCGGGCAACGCATTGCTCCGGACCAGAAAGAGCCCGACAGGTTGCCGCCAATACTGAGCGGATGCGTACGTCGTACCCCCGATTCAGTTTCGTCGGAACCCTCTGATTCGCCATCACCTCGATGAAAAAACAACACGACTACCATCACTGCAACTATTGCGCTAACGAAAAGATAGGTCTCAACGTAATTTGAACCGTCGGCAACCATGCCGTAAATCTTGGAACCCGCAGAGCTTCCAAGGTTCGCAACCGACATGTAAATAGCGAACTGTGTTGCTGAAATAGTCTGCGAACATATCGCCATTGCCAACGCGATGACACAGACCATCACAACGGGCATCAGCATCACCCAGGCCGCCAACATCACACGTACATACATTGTGTCCTGCCACAGGTGTTGTGTCTGCGCGAGCAGGAATGCATGCAAACCCACCAGCGAGATCGTCAGGAACAACATTCGCTTCGCGCCGAATCGATCAATCAATGGCCCGAGAGCCAACGCCGAAAACGCGCCGACCAGGCCCATAACGGCGACCAACTGAGACCACTGCGGCGTTGTGTAACCGAACAGCTTCACCGCAGCGATCGGCATTAATGCATGTCCATAGCCGCTAACCAGACCGTCGAAAAACATGATCAACATCACGATCACGCTGGCACGCACCCAGATAACTTTTTGGATACCGCCGAAAACGGCCTTAAACGAGTTGCCGGGCTGGTGCGCCGAGGCCGCCTTGCCGTCTGTCCATGGCAGCCGACGCTCGCCCTCGCGTTCAAGCACGAATATAAATGCGAGCAGCACAATACCGGCAGCCGATGCAGCAGCAATTGCGGTGACTTTCATGCCGTACGTGACCAGCAGCACACCCGCCACAGCCGACGTCACCGCCCAACCCATCGCCTTTCCAAAGCTCATGAATGCGTTTAGGCGGCCCTGCTCCCTGGTTGGAGTGAGATCGATAGACATGCCATCAACTGCCACATCCTGGGTGGCCGCGAAAGTGTTGATGAGCACGCCCACCAACATCAGGAGACCGATCTGTTCGGCTGGATTCTCGACCAGCATGAGCGCCAGTAACGATAGCGACATGCCTAGTTGAGCCGCAATTACCCACGGTCGACGACGACCCATTGGCAAGAATTCATACCGGTCCATCAACGGACCTGTTACCAGTTTGAATGCCCACGGCAAAATGATGACAGCAAGATAGGAACCGATTGCTGACGCACTAACGCCCAGACTCGCAAGCCATGCCGGTATCGCGATACTGAGAATACCCTGAGGAATGCCCTGAGCGAAGTACATCATCGCGCCGGTCGCATAACGAATGCGGGCATGGCTTGAAAGGATGAACGTTGCTGCCATAATTTCTTTTCTTATTATTTGTTTTTATTGGGACAGAGTGAGTCTTTATCTGTCACTCATCATGAGCGTACGTTGTACGCTCGAATCTAGCACAATTCGCAGGCTTGCAAGAGTGGGTGCTGAACTCGTATTGATAATACGGTACGTTACGATTGCTGCTGGTCGATATTCGGCGGCTGCCAAACTAGAACGTGAAAGCCCAGCCGACCATCGGCCCGAGCTGTGACATATCGACACTGTATTTGACGCCGTCCGTCTCGGTGTCGCTGCCTATGTTCAGGTAGCGGTAACCAAACCAGAAGTTATTGAGGTCGCTAATTCGATACAGCGCCCGAAACTCCAGACTGAAATCGCGGTCGTTGTCACCGAACACACCAACATCGGCATTCAGCATAATGCCCCAGCGCTTCACAAACCAGTGGCTGTAGTTGACTCCCAGCAACCAGTCAAATTGACTGTCATCGGTCACGGTGATCTGTTCATTGACAAACTCGTTGTCGCCGATACTGGTCTGCAGATCCAGGTCCACCTTCGCGAAGACGTGTCTGACTCCGGTCACAAGTCTCACGTTCTCGTGCACCCCAAATGATGCCAGCAAATCGTTCACGCCAATTTGAACTTCTGTCTGCGCCTGAACATCGACCAGGCCGGTACGAGACATTTCGTTTTCGGCACGCATGTAGTTGGTTCGAAACGCAAATCCGTACGGCCCCTTATTGGCATACAACTCGCCCATAATGCCAAAACTCAACCTGTCGAGAATATCCTTAAACTCGATTGTGAAGTCGATCGGCTCATCACCACGAACTTTGCCGTTTATTTGCGGCGCCCAGAGCATCGGAAAAGCAATCGTGAAACGCCACTGATTGTCTTCTTCGGGCAGTGGATTGCCGGAGTCCGACAGGGCCGCAATCGGGGTCAATACAAGAACCAGAAACACAAGGGTGACTACGCGACTCATGTAGTGACTATAGCCTGACAAACTGCCAGGTTGCCATCGAAACCAGACTTACGTTTGCGCCTCGCGATTTCAGTGTGCCTATGAATATAGGACATCTTGTTCGGACTTTCGAATATGATACTGAGCTTCTGTTTGCAGAATTTAACCTGACTATCGAGAATTAACATGGGTCGCTGGCGTCCACCTGCTCCAAAATCATCACCGTATATTACTCCGGCCGGCTTCCTGACCCTGCAGGGTGAGTTGAAGGAGATCTGGATTCGACGACGGGATGTTGTAAAGGCACTGGCGGAAGCGGCGGCTGAGGGGGATCGTTCTGAGAACGCGGAGTATATTTATCGCAAGAAGGAACTGGGCGGTCTTGATCGGCGTATTGGTTATCTGCAGAAGCGTCTTCCGAGTCTGAAAGTTGTTCGAGAACATCCGGGTGACGACGCCATCTTTTTCGGTGCAATCGTAAGCGTCGAAGACGAAGGCGGTGAGGTTTTTCAATATCAGATCGTTGGTCCCGATGAGACGGATGCAAAGTCCTCCAAAATCAGCATTGACTCGCCGCTTGCGAGAGCCCTGCTTTCAAAGCGCGTGGCCGATGACGTTGTTGTCAACTCCGGCGAGTCGAGCAGAGAGCTCAGCATCATCACCATTAGCTACGACCGTGACTAACAGCCTTCGTCCGGTAGCGTGAATTCAAGCATTTTTTCGGGCACCGCTGGCTCCCCAAAACGACCCTCGACGGCGAAATAGTCGGCACAAATTACGTGACGCACTGCTCAGTGCCGAATGCGACTTGAGCCTAGAATTCACGGCATTAACGCTGCGGGCAACTCAATTGCCCCAACGCTACAATTTTTTTTGTTTTTAAGGGTGTGATTATGTTTGAGATAACTGCAAAACCTGCGGATTGGCGAAGCAAGGTATTGGCGACAACTGCGATATTTGCGTTGTTCGGCCTGGGTCAGCAAGCGTTCGCCGATTCCGGGTTTTATATCGGCGGCAGCGTTGGTGATGCAACTCTGGCGATCGCTGTGGCGGATGAAGAGATCGGGGACATTTTTGACTTTGACGAGAGCGATTTCGCCTGGAAGGCCTTCGGCGGTTACAAGTTCGATCTGCCGGTCATCAAACTGGGCATTGAGGGTGGTTACGTCGATCTGGGCAACCCTGAAGCGGTCCTGCTCGATTCGACTGCAGGCTTGGCGGTTACCGGTTGGGACGCGTTTGGCACAGCTGGATTTGGACTAGGCCCGGTTGAGTTGTTTGCCAAAGTCGGGGTTGTCTCCTGGGATGCCAAAGCCACGCTGGATGGCATCAGTGAGGGCGGCGACGACGGCACTGATCCCGCATACGGCATCGGCTTGAGCGTAGGTTTCAGTTCACTTGAAATTCGTGCCGAGTATGAGGTCTTTGACATATCTGACGTAGACGACCTGTACATGCTGTCCGCAGGTCTGGTCTGGCGCTTCTGAGGACTGGTTTAGAGTTTGCGGGGTAACGTTTGTTACCTCGCAAGCCTCGAACCGTCCGCAAACCGGCAGGAATGCGGCACCCCCGCCCTTGGACGTCGCGATACTTGTATTACATAATTCCGCTTTGGTGAAGTACGTCCTGTTTCAATCATGGCTAGAGACGGTAAAATTTCTGTCTGTAACCCGCAAAGACGAGAAATCGCTTGTTTGTTCAACGCCTTATAATTCTGCTATTGATTTTGGTCGCGGCGCCCGCCAACGCATGGTGGGACTGCGACTGGAAGCACCGCTTTACGGTACTTATCGAGAAACAAGATAATGGTCAGCTACGTGACTATCAAGTTCGCCTGAACCTGAATTCAAGCAACGTGCCGGCGGATCTGGACTGGCTCAGGCAAGGCGACGACTTGCGTGTAACTGACGTACCTAACGGAAACAACCCAAACGAGCCAGAGCTGACATTTTTCATAGAGCAGTGGGATGCTGCCGGACAGACGGCAGTAGTCTGGGTTCTTGTTCCCAGAATTAGAAACAGCGGAGAAACAATTGGCCTGTATTACGATGGCCCTGTCGGAGTTCCAAGCGCATCGACGCCGATGGTATTCACAACACCCGGCTTTCAGTTTCATACTCGCAACTCAACCGCAAACCCCTCAAATCGCGCAGCGGCGGAAACTGCTTTTGCCATCGCACCGGAGGGGGTTAATGGCTACGGTTGCGAAATAATAACGTCGTATACCGGTGTGACCAATTCAAGCGTGATCCCCGGCGGTGTCCAGGACAATTTCGGTCTTTTCGCCGAATCCTTCTTTGACGTCACTCCAGCGGAAGCCGGCGTGTGGGAATTTCGCTATGGTGCGGACTTCGGCAGCGGCGGTGGACTGTACGTCGATGATGTCGCTTTGGACGAAAAGTGGCTTGCCGATCTCTGGTGGGCGAATAACTGGAATAACACATCTCAAATCCTGCAGGGCACTATAAACCTTGTTGCCGGGACTCACAGCATCCGAATTCTCGGCTTCGAGGGATGCTGCGATGGCGGCTTGACCGTGGAGTTCAGGCGACCGGGCGGCACGTTTCAGGCTATGTCTCTTGGCAATATTTCGATGTCCAGCAGGGAGTGCTCGGCGAGGGCAGTGCCGGTCGTCACATTCGGACCCGGCGAGACTGGCTCTTGTGCGGACATTTCTGTGACCGTTACGAATCAAACCCTGTCGGACCCGGTCAACGGCACCTCCTTTCCAAAGGCTATTCCGAGAGCCGTGATAGCCAATACGATCGGCGTGGTTAATTCCGGCACGACAGCAGTTGATCCGGACACCCTGGAACTCAGACATACCATTGACCCGGGCTCCGCGTTACAGGTTATAGATTTTGATGGCGCAACTTCAGGGCCCGTGCAATTCGCCGACGGCACACCGGTCAGCGGCCTGACCTACACGTTCATAGCGCTAGGTGATTTTAGCGACGATGTGGATTTTTCTATTGATGGCTCCAATTGGCTCTATATACCGTTAGTCGGTCCGGATAACTCCGACCCTCTGGTCACTGACATACGAATCAGACCGCAAGGTACGCTGAACGGTAGCTCGGGTTCAGGTGACCCAGCCGCGAACTTCGTGTTCAAGACAGTGATGCAGTAACGCCCGGGCAATAGTTGCAAGGCGCGGACGCACTCCACTGTAAGGCGCATCAAGATCTAACGGAATCTGTGCTAGTCGGCATCCGTTCCGTAGGCTTCTTCATAGGCCGCACGCTCGATCGTAACCAATTCGCGATAGTTGCCGAGCATTTGCCAGGTACCGGTAAAGCCCCGCGGTAAGACCAGCGAATCTCCTGCAACGTACTCTTGCGACACCCCATCGCTGCCCGTCAGTATGAGTTTGCCACTCAGTATCAATATGAACTCATCATGTGGAAACGGTTCGTCGTACAAGATGGTGGCTGGGTCGTCCTCGTAGATTTCGGTAATCAACTCTTCGCCATAGAAAAGCACTTCTCCGCGAGGATTGTGCTTGCCATCGAGAACGTCCTCTGGAGCGATAAAGGCGGGCTCATGGGGTAGGTCTATTCCGGCCAGCTTCTCAGCATCCATGGTGATGGCCCGAACAGGGCCGGCCTCCTCTGCCATCCCGGGCGCTGCAAGCAGCAATGCAATACACAACACGAAACCAATCCCTGTACCTCGCAAACCCTTGCTTTGTAGACGCATACTCGGAACTCCTGTTTATTGGATGGCGGCACGGTTCGCCCGCGACATTATGCCCCAGAATAAGTCGAATCTTATGCCTTCCTTAGACCTCCGTATGTCGCAATCTCAACAATAGTGAACCGCAAATCAGCAACTCAGATATTCACGGCTCGGGTCTTTGACCGCTGTAATGGTCTCACCCAGTGCTGCTACGTGACGGTGTTAGGTTCGCGCCTATATTGCATCGCTTCCTTGCGCCACCGGCGGAGCTCGGTGACACAGGGTCGCCCCAATTGCAGCTGCCGTTACTATCGCGATTGCCAGCCAGCTCATGAGGGAGAGAATCTCCTGCAACAGGATAATGCCGATAACGGAGGCAATGGCCGGCTCAAGGCTCAACAGCACACCGAAGACTCGCGGTTCTATGCGTTTTAGTGAGAGATACTCCAGTCCAAACGGAGCCGTGATCAATAATGTGACGAGCAGAGTCATCATGATCAGCGTCGGCGTGCTCCAGAAATAGGATGCCCCTGCATAACCGATAGGTGCCAGCAGAACAGCGGCGATTACGCTGGCAACAGTGAAGCCGTCCAGCCCGCTCGTGGATCGCCCGGCACGAGCTGACGCAAGGATGTAGATTCCCCACGCAGCGGCAAAGCCAAGGCCATAACTCAGCGATGACCACGAGATATCAGCGTCGCCCGTTATCGGTGCAAGCATGAACACACCCGCGAAACCAAGCGCAGGCCAGACGAACTCCAGTGCCTGGCGGGCAGCTCCAAGACTGACGGCAAGCGGACCCAGAAAACCGATCGTAGCGACGAGAGCAAGCGGCAAGTGGACGATCGCCTGGTAGGCAGCGATATTGATAAGTGCATAAGCGACACCAAGCACCGCAATATCGATCCACTGCGATCGATTGAACTGCAGCACCTTCGGACGTATCACCAGCCACATGAGCGAGCCGCCGATCACTAACCGCAAGAACAGCAGTGCGTTGGCGTTGGCCGGAGTCATGATCATTTTCGCGGCGCCTGAGCTAAGTTGTATCAGGATGAGCGCGAAGATCAGAATCAAAGGTGCCGGAATGCGATGCCCGAAGTCGGCAACCGCCTGCTGCCATCGAGAATCAGTCATCAAGTAAACCTTGAGGTTCTTCTACAACTATCCGTCATGTTCACACGTACAGCGAGTAGGCATGAAAATCCTTGTTGGCGATTTCATAGCCCAGCATCTCATAGAGGTGTTGACCTATCGTATTGCTGTGAGCTGTCAACAGGTCGACCCTCGATGCACCGCTATCGCGAGCGAACTCAGAAGCACGGTTCATCAGCTTCTCACCGACTTTTCTCTGACGTGCCGCCGCGTCGACGTAGAGATCGTAGAGAATCTGAATCTTCACCGCCTCAACAGAACAGAACGATGGGTATAGCTGCACAAAACCCAATGCCACCGCATCATCGATCGCAACGAAAATAGCCGAGTCGCCGTTCACGATTCGCGCAGCAACAAAATCTGTTGCAAGCCCGATGTCCGGCACGCACTCGTAGAACTGCCGATACGAGTCAAACAGCCGACCTACTTCGGGAATGTGTTTCTCGGCGGCAAGCTCAATATTCATTCTGGCGCTCTCCTCAACGTTTGGTACTCATGCTGCGACGATATCAGCTTTCGCCAAGCCCGGAGCAGCAACCCGGCGAAATCCCGTCGGTCCAGACCATGATCACTGCATGAAGGCCCGCCGATTTTGGATTGGTGACCTTTCCCTGTAGATTGCACAGCATGCTCAGCAATATCGACTCCGGTATTATCTGGATGGCGAGCTCACAAAGGTCCAAAGATATGTGCATCAGGCAATTGACCCGGCGAAACTCATCTTGAGCAAAGCGCCGACATTTGATGGCGCACCAGCGCCAGGCACAATAAATTTCGGTATAGGCCAGCCGTCAGCAGATCTGTTGCCAGTCGACTTGATGCGGCAGGCCAGCGACGCCTTTTACGCAAGCGCACAGCCAATCGAATTGAACTATGGTGTCCTGCAGGGCGATGCGCGTTTCCTTACGTCACTCGCCGACTTTCTGACTGCCGGCTATGGCACTCCGGCGGTTCCTGAGAATCTGTTTCTCACTGGTGGCAACTCGCAAGCGATGGACATGGTCGCGACGGTGTTCGCCAAACCCGGCGATACAATCTTTGTCGAGGAACCGACCTATTTTCTGGCCTACCGTATTTTTCGGGACCATGGCCTCAAAATTGTTAGCATTCCGATCGACGAAAATGGACTTTGTGTCGATGCGTTGCAGAAGGCACTGGCGACTACGACTCCGGCTTTTCTCTACACCATACCCAGCTATCACAATCCCGGAGGCCAGTGCACGTCCGCGGCAAGACGACAAAAAATTGTCGAACTAGCCAAGACGCATGATTTTAAGATCGTTGCGGACGAGGTCTATCAACTTCTCTACTACTTCAATCCACCGCCGCCCGCGTACGGCACGATGGTCGAGAGTGATCACGTTGTATCGCTTGGCTCGTTCTCGAAAATACTCGCGCCAGGAATTCGCCTTGGCTGGATTCAAACCTCAGAGAAACTTAGAGAAGAGCTGTCTGGCAACGGCTTCGTTAACAGCGGAGGCAGTATTAATCACCTCGCCTCACATATCGTCAGAAATGCCATTGACCTCGGTCTACTTGACGCGCACCTCGCGAAATTGAAAAGCACCTACCGCAGCAGAGTCGAAGCTATGGATGAAGCCCTGCAGGAACACTTTGGCGGGCTTGCTACGTGGACCCGACCCAATGGCGGCTACTTCTTCTGGTTGCGCTTTGATGCTTTAATCGACACCGCCCTACTACGTGATCGGGCGCGTGAACTGCAGACCGGCTTTCAGGCAGGGAGTGTGTTTTCGAGCAAGGGGCAGTTAGGGAACTTCGCTCGCTTGAGCTTTGCTCATTACAACGAACAGGACATTCGAGAAGGCATTGCCAGAATGAGGCCGTTGTTCGATTAGCCGCGCAATCATTTGATTTACAAGTTTGAAGTCCAGTCCCGAATCATTGTGGAGAAATAGATGACTATGGAAACTGTTGCGAGCGTTCTTGGCTGGAGCATGGTGATTAATTTCAGCATCTTCCTGATCTGGGTTTTAGCGCTAAAAATGCTGCCTGAATGGACGTACAGAACTCAAACCTTTGTCACATCGATTAGCCGCGGAGACTTTGACAAGATCATGTATAAAATCATGGGCCAGTACAAAATTGCCTTGCTGGTGACGCACTTCGGTCCGTATGTCGCATTGCGTATTTTGCTGAGTGCATAGGCAATACCGGTTTCGCGCACTGGCCAGCATCAAAGCTCTTGCGCAACTGCAGACTAAGTGATTTGCAAGGTCGGTAGATCGACCTGAATTATCAGAAGCTGGCTAGTCAAGCGATGCTATAGTCTGCCGCCCTGCTCCAGTACCCGACCTGGCGAGAACAAAAATGATAAAGCTGGCCGCCCTTGCCGTTACGCTGTTTCCCGTGGTGACTGTCGCCGCAGCTCCTGTGACCTACAAACTTTCGTTCGAAAACGCGGCACATCATGAGGCGCGCATTACCGTTACATACTCGGATATCGGAGATGAGACGTTGCAGCTGCGCATGAGCCGGTCGTCGCCTGGCCGTTATGCCATTCATGAGTTCGCAAAGAATGTCTATAACGTCTCGGTTGTCGATGGCGCTGGAAGTCCGCTGGAATTCACGCGACCCAGCCCTTATCAATGGGACGTCGCCGGCCACGACGGAACGGTAGCAATGGCGTACACCTTATATGCCGACTTACTGGATGGCACTTACTCAGCGATTGATCTGACGCATGCCCACCTGAACATACCGGCGACGCTGATGTGGGCGAGAGGCTTCGACGACCGCCCGGCCATTCTGACTTTTGCTCCGGCCGTTGATAACTGGAAAGTCGCGACACAACTAGTGCCAACCGACGACCCCTACGTGTATACCGCGCCGAATTTTCACTACCTGATGGATAGCCCGGTAGAGCTCAGCAATTTTTCAGAAAGAAGCTGGCAGATTGATTCCAATGGAAAGTCAGCCACTATTCGTCTTGCAGTGCATCACAACGGCATCGAGGAAGATGTCGATGTCTATTTCGAAAAGGCGCAAAGGGTCGTTGCAGCGCTTGTGGAAATATTCGGCGAGCTGCCGGATTTCGACTATGGCACCTACACCTTTATCGCTGACTTTCTGCCGTACGCAACGGGCGACGGCATGGAACATCGCAATTCGACTATATTGACAATACCGGAGTCGCTCATCGATGCGGATTTCAAACCCCATATTGGCGTGCTTGCCCACGAGTTCATTCATAGCTGGAACGTCGAGCGAATTCGTCCAGACATGCTTGAGCCGTTTGACTTCGAGCAGGCCAATATGTCCAAGAGCCTTTGGTTTGCAGAGGGATTCACGAACTACCTCACCGCACTCGCGCTGAGGCGTGCCGGTGAATTCAGCATCGATGAGTACTCTGAGGCCCTGACTGATGCGCTCAACAAGGTCATGCTTTCCCCCGGGCGTTCTTACGCTTCGTCGCCTGGCATGAGCATGCAAGCACCTTTTACCGATGACGCGACGGCGCTGGACCCGACAAATTTCGTCAACACCTTCATTAGCTACTACACCTACGGAGATATGCTCGGGCTCGGTCTCGATCTTACGCTTCGGAGTTCTTTCAAAGACGTCACACTCGACACGTTTATGCGCTACATGTGGAAAGAATATGGGAAGACGGAAATACCCTATTCCTCCGATGACTTACGTAAAGCACTTGCGGTCGTTACGGGAGATGAAGAGTTCACCAATGATTTCTTTGGTCGCTACATCAACGGGCAGGAGTTGCCGGATTACGCCGCATTGCTGGACAGCGCCGGACTCATTCTTCGCGCAGCAAATAGGGGTGCGGCAAGTGTTGGTCCCATCATGCTCCAGTTTGAGGGCAAGGCCGCCATCGTCAAAGACAATACGATTGTCGGCACCCCAGCTTACGAATCCGGACTCGATCGCGGCGATCAGATAGTTGCTATCGACAGGTTACAGATCCAGAGTCAGGAACAATGGGATGCGGCGCTGGCTCGATTCGAACCTGGTGATACCGCGACCCTCCACTATATACAACGCGAAGTTCCGCGCGCGACGCAGTTGACGTTTGCCGAGGACAAAACGCTAGTGGTCGTAAGCTACGAAGCCGATGAGCAGAAGTTAAGTCGCTCCAGAAAATCGTTCAGGAACAGTTGGCTCGGAGCTGACGAGGAATAGGATTCCGGCGCGGCGTCCTTGGCGTTGTCTTCGACTTCGTAAGAATTCTAAAATCTGCAGGCATTCCGAGAGAGTGCTTCTCAGGAGAAGCCACCATGAAGAAAACCATCACAGCTTCCTTCGCTTTGCTGCTGACAGCGGTCGCAGGGGTCTCGCTGGCAGACAGTCTCGAGCTTGCTGATGGCAACTTGCTTGAAGGCGACTTCGTCGGTTCAAGGAACGGCATTGTCATGTTCAATACCGGTGAATCCATTGAGGCTTTCCCGGAAGCCGAAGTGGTTGGTACTTTTTGAGCGCGGGCGTACAGACCGCAGAGGCTGCGGCGGCCTCTCCTGCGAACGAAGTGTTTGTCGTTCCGGCGGGGACTCGTTTAGTCATTCGCATGCCGATACTGTGGATTCCAAGAAGCATGGAACCGGACATTAGTTCCGTCGCCAGCTCGAAGGCGCTCTGGTCGCCAATGGGCAGACAATGGCTCCGCGCGGCACAATGGCCTATGGCGTTGTCGTGCAATCAAAGAAATCCCGTCGTGCCGTAGGTAGTGCCGAACTCAGCCTGACGTTCACCGATTTGATGATTGATGATCGACTCTATCCGATGACTACTGCGGCTTTGGGAGCAGTTACCGATAACGAGGCTAAGAACACTGTCGGCAAAACCGCCCGAGCAGCGGCAATCGGCGGCCTGATCGATGGCAGCTCCGGGGCGAAGACCGGCGCAAAAGTCGGCCTTGGTGCTTCAATTTTGACAGGTGGCGCGTCTTTGTATGTGCCCTCGGGTACGCTGCTGGAAACAGAGCTTGCAGAACCACTCGAGCTATAACCCAGGGGAGCTAGCGGCATTTGCTTGCCGCTAGCTCTTGTTCGGCTGACGTTGACTGCCTGCTAAGGCTCGACAAATTCTGGCGTCAGCGTGTGATAAGAGTCCTCTTTCTCGCACGTTCCCTGTTCGCAAGCGTATTGAGACCGGCATTCTCGTCCGGATAAATCCCTCAGGATTCGGGAAGCGCAGCTAACTCGTCATTGTAGTCAAGGTCGCGTAATCGCAATTTTCCGATTCGCATCGACTTCTTGAGATTACGCCGTACCACTCGCTTGGATTTTTTTGCACAATTTTTAATAGCAGCGTAAAGATCCGTGTGCGCGGTCTCCGTCGCGATCGAGCGACGATTTCGCAGTTGAATTCGAGTCAGGACTTGCTTATCAACACCGCCCTTCGGACCATTGATGTCCTTCATGAAGACATCCACAGAAACGATGCCTTCGTTGAAACGCCCAAGAGCCGCTTGCAGTTCGTCACGAACAAAACTATCGATGGACGTGCTGAGGTCAAAACCCTGCGCTGTTGCCGTGATATTCATCGAAAATCTCCTGTTTGGCTTGGTCCTAGCTTAACGCCAAAGAAACCTCGGTCCAGTCGAAGTAATCGATCACTTTGATCGGTTTTTCCGTTATACTGAAGTACATTGGAAATGCGACATGGAAATGCGAAATTTCGCCAACCCAAACGCGCAGCAGCGGTTAGCAAATTTTCGCCGACCACAAAGACTCTTAAGTCACTCTATCGGCCCAGCGGAATCCCCAGATGCGTCACCTTAACTACAATCATTTGCAGTACTTTTGGACGGTTGGCCGTGAGGGCAGCATTGCGAAGGCTTCAATTGCATTACATCTAACGCCACAGACCATCAGTGGACAGCTTAAGTTGCTGGATGAAGCGGTTGGGCAACCGCTCTTCAATCGCGCCGGACGGCGACTGGTCTTGTCAGACATGGGCAAAGTGGTGTTCGAATATGCGGACGAGATTTTCTCGGTTGGCGCGGAACTAACGAACGTCGTTCGTGGCAACCAACTGAGTGGTCCGAAATTGCTCAACGTCGGCATTGTTAGCTCTATCCCGAAAATTATTGCGGAGCGCATCATCGCGCCAGCACTCACCGCTGACCAGCCTGTCCGAGTGCGATGCCACGAATCGTCGCTGGAGCAACTACTCTCCGAACTGGCAATTCACAAACTCGATATCGTGCTATCCGACCGACCGACACCTGACGGGCTGAACCTGAAGGCCTACAACCATCGCCTCGGCGAGAGTGGTATGTCATTTTTTTCACAACGTAGCGTGGCGCGACGTTATCGCGGCACTTTTCCGAAAAGCCTGCAAGATGCACCAATGCTGTTACCGTCGCAGCATTCTGCCTTGCGTCGCCGCCTCGATGATTGGTTTGAGGCTCACCAACTCTCGCCGCGCATCACTGGAGAGTTTGACGACAGCGCGTTGCTCAAGGCATTTGGTGAAGCTGGCGCTGGATTGTTTGCCGCGCCATCCGTCATTGAAGAAGAAATTTGTCGTATGTATAAGACGGCAGTCATCGGCCGCACCGACAAGATTACCGAACGGTTCTACGCTATTTCTCCAGAGCGGCGCCTGAAACATGAGTCCGTTGTTTTGATCACGGACAAGGCTCGCACAGACCTTTTTACTAACCAGATCAAGGTCGGAGCAAGCTGACCGCCGCGATGCTTCGCCGCTGTAGCGGTTCCTGCGAAGACAGCGCCTGTCGAGTGCAAGGCCGGCAAAGCAGCTCGTGACTCGGACGAAGGTCGAGAAATCGAATGCGGTTTTGACGACATCATTGAGTGCAGCGGCAATCGTCTGTGGAGACTTCGGCACGCTGAGTAATCGAGCAGACAGATAGCCACAAGCCAGCATGACAGGGCCCCGTAAAACGGGCCCTGTTTTTTTGTCTGTTACGGATGCATTTTGCAAACACAATGTGATCCGAGCCGGGGAAAGTTCACCGGCGGATCAAGCTCCACTAGCTCTGCCTTAGCCGATGCATTTCCTCAGAGAAGCGCTCTCTGATTTCTGCTGCAGCCTCAGAGTCGTCGTCGCTGGCAATGGGTGACTTCTCGAATGGATCACTCTGCATGTCAAACAGATCACCGTTCAGATACAGCTTCCAGTCCTTGTTTCGTATCCATGCCTTGCCTTCCCATTCCTGATAGACCCACTCTCTGGAACCCAGCTTGTCTCCTTTGAGAATCGGTACGAGGCTGTGGCCATCCAGGGCTCTGTCTTCGGGCAAGTCGGCGCCGGCGAGTTCGGCCAATGTTGGCAGGAAGTCGCTGAAGTCCACCAAAGCATCGCTGCTCGTGCCCGGCTCGATCGTGCCCTGCCAGTTGGCTATGAACGGCACATGCGTGCCCTGATCGGTGAGATAGCTCTTGCCACCTTGTATCAGGGCGCCATCAATCGCTGAGAAAACAGGCTCCTTCTTGTACTCCCCATCGCTATGTTCTGTGATGTAGTGATGCGGCGTGCCATTGTCGCTCAGGTATATGATCAGAGTGTTCTCTCTCAGATCTAACTCGTCGAGAACCTGTATGACTTTGCCAACCAGTTTGTCGGAGTACTCTACGTTCTCCTTGAACGTTTCATACCGGCCAATTGACCCGCTGGGCGGCGGCGTGTCCAGATCATTGCTGATTTCATGGGCAAGGGTCATCGGATAGTAGGCGAAAAACTGCCGGTCTTTGTTACGTCTGATGAAGTCGATCAGGAAGTCATTGAAGACGTCGGGTCCGTAAACCTCCCTGGCCTCCTCTCGCGCCGTTCCGTTCTCGTAAATCATAGGTTGCCAGTATCGCGGCCCTTCATGCCAACCGAAAACAGAGCTTTCCTCGAAGCCCATTTTACGAATATGACCCGGGTCATCCTTTAGCAACGCCATCTGCCACTTGCCCGCAAGAGCAACTTCATAGTTCGCATCGCGCAAAATATGCCCGAAGGTGATTTCGTCTGCAGGGATGTAACCCCATGTTTGCCCAGTCCGAAATCCATATCGTCCGGTCATGAGCTTCACTCTTGATGGCGAACAAACCGGGGCACTGTAAGTCTGGCTAAACTGCATCCCCGATTTCGCCAACGCATCAATATTGGGCGTGCTATAGCTCGTGCCGCCATAGGATCCGATGACCTCAGTACCAAGATCATCCGAGAGGATGAATACAATATTGGGTTGCGACGGCTGGCTTTCTCCCGCACAGGCGGCAAGCAGCAGCAAAGACATGGGTAACGCGATGAAGTTCTTGATAGCTCTACTCCGCTGCAATGGAAATATCATCGATCAGGTAAATCGCCGCTGTAGCTCTGGTCTCCGTTCCGGGAACGTCTTCGGTGTTAATGCCAGCTGGATCAGTCGTGGACTCGCTGAGGACCACGGGCCGTATCGCACCCCGATACGGTCCGGTTCTAAAGACGATGCGTTGCAACGCAGCGACGTTGACGGCGAACGGAATTTCTTCACCAAGCTGCTTGCCATTGATACTCATCACATAACTTTGCCGGTCACTGTCCAACAGCATTTCTATCTCGTGCCACTGACCAAGCGTCATTGGAACCGGACGAGGCACCTCCGCATTCATGTGATCAACGCTGATCCAGTCAAGATCGAATCGCAACCGGGTCGGTCGAAGGCCGTGCTTGTCCTGCAGCTCAACATTCAGCGCGTACCCCAATGGAATCTGTTGTGCGTTTACTCGGAATCTGACTGACAACTTTTTGCTCTCAGGCAGAATTCTCTCAATGCGTGAGTAGTCGACTGGCTCTTCGTCTCTCATCTCAAGGCTATGGTTATCAGCATCTAATGGATCCGCGACAATGCTCAACGGCGCCCATGTCGGCTCGTAGATATTCCATTGATCAAGCTGTGAAACGTTACTCATACTCTCAAAGTCCTGTTGCACATAGCCGCTGGCCACTCCAGTAACGCTTGCAGGTAATCTCGCAACCCAAATATCTTCCTTGTTCACGGTGTAAACGACCCATGTTTCGTCACCTGGCGGGTTGCCGTTGCCTTCAATAATTCCACGGTAGTAGTGACTACCGAATCTCTTGTGAATGCCCTGGTAGCGTCGAAAGGGAATGTCGTTTCTCAAGCTCAGCAAATCATCGAAAGAGTGGCCGTCGCTGCTGGTCATCGAGGTCATTGGGTAGCGGTTACGCGACGTAGCAGACTGGTTGTGTATCACGACATACCTGCCGTCCTCTGTCAGCTGCCCCCAGGTCTTGGCGCCATCGGTCAGCAGCGTGTTGTTCTTTGAGATCTTCGTCCATGTTTCACCGCCATCGGGACTAATGGCCGAATACTTGTTCTTCCATAGCCCGACGATTGCGCCATCAGGTCGACGGTAGTAATTGAATGCCTTGCCTGACCCTCCTGATGAGGTGATGTCTGCCGAAAAGTACTGCGAGCCCGGCACACCGCCAGGCACAATCGAGAAGAACCCGTCTTCTCCCCGGTCCTCTTCCCACCATTGTAGTGTGACGAGCTTGTCAGCAAGCAGAGCCTCACAGGCCTGCTTGAATTCCTCGTCATCACTGGCCTCGTAAAACGGGTAATTAGTGTTGGTCTCATCCCAGCCCGCGTGTCGATTGTAGCGAATGAAGTAGATAGGACCGAGGCTGCCATCCTGACCGACCTCCCGAACAACTCGACCCAGGCCAGTGCCGGCATTCGGCGAGTGGCGTGGTGTTGGCGAATAGCCGTAGAAACCGAGAGTAAGCAACTTGCCGTTGGGTGCGACGTAAAAACCCATGCGCTGATGCATGACTGATTTCATGCCGGCATCTACATGCAGACCGTTGTAGTTGATCTCCGGAAGCGTGTATTCGGGGAATACGACCACGGGCTCGTCCCAGTGCCTGCCATTTTTTGATGTGACAATCTGGGTCTTGCCGGGGGGCGCGTGCTCCTGATAAGTATTACTCAGATACTGAGCGTAGTAGGTGTCATTCCAGTAGGCCAGAAACGGCTGATGGTTGTAGGTCCAGCCCGCCTGGTCGCCTGCCAATGGCTCAGATCGATTGGCTCTGTAAACCTGATAGTGATGGACACCGACGGCGTGTGGCAGCTTCCCATCAAAGTAGAGAGGGTCGGGTATTCGGTCACCGACGTAGACAACCGGTTCATTTTCACTGTCTTCGATAGAGGGCGGCATTGTTTGCGCGATAGTGGTTTGCGCAAAGATCAGGCCGTAAGTCATCGCAATACACGTGATTACTGTTCTCATAAATGCCTTTATTCTTATCTGACGTGCTTGGCCCACTCTGACCCGGTAAAGCGTCGTTGGGAGTTCAGGAAGAATAGAGGACCCGATTGGTTCCTTCAAGCCAACTGGCGCGAGCAATCGGACGAACCCCGGCGGATCGCAACCAGCTTGCTGCAATACGCAGCATGGTCGCCGTGATGAGATTTCGCCGCTGCCGCCGGCACGTCCTTAATCGTTTGCGACCTCCAGCATTACCTCATTGCGTCGCATAAAGGGGATTGAAAACGGGCTGTTGTATCTGGCCAGGACAGGCTCGCCGATGGTCGTGACCTCCTCGTTCAACAATACATTACGGAGCTCATCGAGGTTCTTCTCATACTTTGCCTCAGTCCAGCGACCTGAGTAACGCCGCACGGCCATCACTCGCTCCGGAACTTCACGAATTCGAATTCGCTCGTCGTCCGGTATCGGCAACATATCTAATGTGTATTTTTCTTCCATCACAAATGCGAACGTTGTTCGCTCATCTCCAGCCGCCGATGTGGAGGTCACCGGAGCGGTCATCGCCATTTTCTCACCCTGATCCGCAGATCGTGCGGCTACTGGCGCGGTCATCGCCATTTTCGTTGACGAACTGTTGTCGCCAAATATATAGCCCGCGAGGATACGAAACGATTCATTTCCCCCATCGAGCATTCCGCCACTTACATCGACTTCGGCTACCAGGTAGGGCGCATAGCGACGAAGTTCAACGCCATCGAACTCACTAATGACTTCAAAATCAGGCTCTTCAATTGCCATTGCCGGTACCTGTACTAGAAAGAGGGATATTGTGACTAAAGCTAGTTTCAGTTTATTCATCGTTGTCTATGCCGCCAAATAAGAGAGGTTTTCGGAACCAAAACTGCGTGGTTCACGATCGATAATTCGGGCCAGATCAACCGACTCTGCGACGTTGCCTTCAGCCAGCATGGTTAGCTGATCCCGGGTCACCGGAAACTGCGGAATCCCGTCCAGCAGCGACGCGGCAAGCCCCATCGCGCCTATTGGCATCGGGATGATCATTTTGGTCTTACCAGCTGCGGCGGCGATTCGCCGAATCATCTCAGACCATGAGAGCGCCTCCGGCCCGCCGATGCGTATTGTCTGCCCAACAAATCTTTCATCTTCCAGTGTCTTTACAAATGCCGCTGCAACATCGGCAACATGCACCGGCGACATCATTATTTTTCCAGCGGCCGGGTTCAGCCCTGTGTAGAAGCCGACCGCCGGCAAAGCCGGAGCGACCATGTCGTCATAGAGCTGTGTCGCAAACTCCATCTGGCCGCGCGGATCGCCAAATATCACCGACGGTGAAAATATCGTGTAGTCCAGGCCACTGTCGCGCAGCCGTTTTTCAGCCTGATACTTCGTGGTCTGATACGACGTTCCGTCCTCACGGACACCATTGGCGCTCATCAAGAGAAAGCGCTTTAGGCCGGCTTTTTGCGCAGCCGCGATAGCACACTCCACACCGAGTAGCTGTGTTTCTTTAAACGTGATCCCCTGCCGCGGATATTCGCGCAATATGCCGACGTTGTAGATCAACGCATCGCAGTCACTGCAGGTATCGTCGATGGCACCCGACGCACTCAGATCGCCGCTGGTTATCGCAACTTCATCGCGACGCCGCAACTTGTTCTCGCTGCCCGGACGGACCAGCACGGACACACAGTGACCTGCATCGAGGAGACTATCGATCAGATAGCTGCCGACGAATCCGGTACCTCCAAGTATCGCTACACGCATGAGTCTGTTCCCGAGCAGTATTTGCATATTGATCTATCACGGTAGCAAAGCTGCCTGTCCCTACATAGGTAAAACCGCCAATTGAAACATCTTGTTACGAACCGCTATGCTCCAGAGCAGTATCGGCGAAATGTGTAACAAGATGTATTTGTCACTGCGATTCGCTACACCCGCAATTCGCCATCTGCTACCGTGCGCGATTACTTAACTGGTTACGTGCCATCGGGTTTCATATGCGCCTGTTTATCATTCTTTTATCCCTACTGTATAGCTGCTACTCAATGGCCGCTGACCTGACTGTGCGTGTACAAGACGCGCCCGATTCGGGCACGCTGGTGTTTCAGGTTTATGACTCGGCGAACACCTTCGGCGATTTCAGAGACCCGGTTATCGAGCGACGTATTGATATCAACAGTTCCGGTGAATATCCGATAACGAACGTCCCCGCTGGCAAGATCGCCCTGCTTGTCTATCTCGACGAAAACGACAACGGCATTATCGACAAGAGCTTTATCGGCATTCCTCGAGAGCCGCTGGGACTATCCAATAACTACCGCCCCAAGGGGCCGCCGAGTTTTGATCGAGCCTCTTTTGCCAGCGACGACTCAGTTGAGCAAGTAATTGATATCGAATTGTACAAAGTGCTCGGCAACCGTGGGCGACTGGGAGTTGGTGCAGGCGTCATCGGCCAAAGCAGTCCCTACGTTGGTTCCGATGAAACCGTTCTGAAAGCCATACCTGCCATTTCCTATACCGGCGAGCGATTGCAGTGGCTGGGCCCCAATATTCAGTACGGCCTTGCAGGAGCGGGCAAGTTTCGACTTGCAGCTTCTGCCTCTTATCGCATTGGCGCGTACGAAGAGTCAGACAGCCCCTTTCTTGAGGGCCTCGGAGATCGCGAAAGTACGCTTCTCGCAGGCCTGGGGATTCGCTATGAAATTCCGGGCGGCATCAATTTGCTGGCCCGCTACGAACACGACGTGCTGGACAATATTGGTGGCGGACAAGCTCGCCTCAGAATCTCAAAAGGCCTGCAGGCCGGCATATTTCGCTTTGCCCCGCAGATCTCTGCGAATTGGTTGAGCGACGATCTCGCCAATCACGACTTTGGCGTGCCCGAAAGCGCTGCGACGCCAGAGCGACCTGCGTATGACGTTGGCAGCACGCTGAGCGTGGAGGTCGGGCTCGGCATGTTCGTCGAACTGACGGAGGAATGGCGAATCTTCCTGAATCTGTCGGTTGAGAAATTCGACAGCGCGGTTGGCGACAGCCCGATTGTTGACTCTGACCAGGTGGCACGAGGTTTCGCCGCCATAACGTATGTGTTTTAACGGACTCCTGCCGCAGCCTGGTTAGCTCCGCGTCACAGTCGCGCTGGCGATTCGCAAGCCCGCCAACCGCTGCACCGCTGACGGCTTCTTCAAGGCTTACACCTCCTTATCGCTAGCGGCATGGCGTTGCTGCAGCGATATTACTGCACTCACAGCGATGGGCCGCTGCAGCCAATAATCGCGGCTGCATGAGCTTGAGCAGGTGCGATTTATCGACTGCAAGTCCGCAGAAACCGAGATGGGACAAAGCTCGGCGGTTCGTTATGCTGTTGTCAAACAATCTCAGGAGGGAATTGGCCAATGTCCTATGCATCTGAAGACATTCGCAATATCTGCCTTGTAGGGCCAGGCAATGCCGGAAAAACGCAACTCACAGAGGCGCTGCTTTTCGCCGGAGGCGCCATTTCGAAGTGCGGTTCCGTCGACAACGGTGACACCGTCTCCGACTTCACCAAGCGCGAACAACAGCTGGGCCATTCGCAATACTCGTCCGTCTGCCACACCGCCCACAAAGGCATCCACCTCAATCTGATCGACACGCCGGGATACCGGGACTTCTACGGTCGTGCATTGTCTGTGCTGCCGGCCGCGGACACGGCAGCTGTTGTTATCAACGCCCAGGCGGGCATCGAGCTGGTCGGCCGGCGCATGATGGAGGACGCCCGCAAGCAGAACCTGTGTCGTATGATTGTTGTGAACAAAATCGACGCGGAAGACGTCGATCTTGAGGACCTCCTGGCCAACATTCAATCTACATTTGGCCCCGAGTGCCTGCCGCTTAACCTGCCATCGGCCGATGGCACTGACGTGGTCGACTGCTTCTTCCAACCCACTGGTGCTGCCACCGCATTTGCATCATTCGAATCGGCCCACACGCAGATTGTTGATCAGGTTGTTGAAGTCGATGAAGAACTCATGGAAATTTACCTGGAGCAAGGCCAGGCCCTGACTCCTTCGCAGCTACACGATCCGTTTGAGAAGGCGTTGCGAGAGGGTCATCTCATCCCTGTTTGTTTCGTGTCAGCCAAGACCGGCGCCGGGATACCGGAATTGCTTGAGATATTTGAACGCCTGATGCCAAACCCGCTAGAGGGCAATCCACCCTTGTTCCTCAAAGGCGAGGGTGATCAGGTCGACGAAGTTGTCATCGAACCCAACCCGAGCGCGCACGCCCTTGCACACGTGTTCATGATCAATATTGACCCGTTCAAAGGAAGGCTTGGTGTCTGTCGCATTCATCAGGGCAGGATTCGTCCGGGCAATCAGCTGTTTGTCGGCGATGCTCGCAAGCCCATCAAGGTAAACCAGTTGCTCAAGCTCAATGGCAACGACCAGATCAAGATTGAGGAAGGCGTGCCGGGCGATATCTGCGCTATCCCGCGTGTAGATGAGGTGCACTACGACGCGGTGCTGCATGATTCACATGATGAGGATCACTTTCACCTTAAGTCCACAAGTCTGCCGCGACCGATGTATGGCCTTGCGATCAAGCCACCGAAAGACTCGGATGCGCAAAAAACCTCAGATGTGTTGCACTACGTCGAAGCCGAAGACCCGTCTCTGCAGCTGGAGCACAATGCTGCATTGAACGAAGTCGTGTTGCGCGGTCTCGGTGAGCTGCACCTGCGTACCGCACTTGAACAAATAGCTGATCGCTACAACCTGCAATTGGAAACAGCGTTACCGTCTATTGCGTACCGCGAAACGATAACGGGCTCGGCCGAAGGGCACTATCGCCACAAGAAGCAAACTGGCGGCGCTGGCCAGTTCGGCGAGGTATACCTGCGCATAGAACCGCTACCGAAGGGAACCGGCTTTGAATTTGCCAGCGCCGTTGTTGGCGGCGCCATCCCCTACCAATACATTCCAGCCGTTGAAACCGGTGTGCGCCAGGTAATGTCCTCCGGCGCCAAATACGGGTTCCCGATGCAGGACATAAAAGTCACTGTTTACGACGGCAAACATCACCCGGTCGACTCGAAGGAGATTGCCTTCGTCCAGGCTGGCAAGAAGGCCTTTCTCGAGGCCATCGCCAAGGCATCACCGATCATCATGGAGCCCATTGTTGATGTCACAGTAACGGTGCCAAGTCGTTGCGCGGGCGGCGTTACGGGCGACCTCTCCTCGATGCACGGCATGGTGAGCGGCACCGAGGCATTGCCCAACAACCGAATCAACGTCTTTGGCCAGGTCCCACTAAAGGAAATCCAGGAGTACCATTCGCGCCTTAAATCACTGACTGGCGGCGATGGGAGCTTCACAATGGACTTCAGTCACTACGCGGAAGTGCCCAAAGAATCGCTCGGCGACATTCGAGTGAAGGCCCAGATGGCCGGCTGACAAGCAAACTTGCGCCAATCGGACCCAGCACTACCAAGGAAACCCCTACTCCCTATGAGCATTGTACGTATAGAGCCCGAAGCACCTCCCTGTCTATCATGACGGCATCAGCCAACGGTTTGGAGCGGCGACATGAAAGAAGCAGCAGAACTGGTACTCCAGTCATCTCTGGGAAAGGAATTATCGGCGGAAGAGGCAAGCCTGCTCGGCGAGCTGTTACTTTCGCGTGAGCTGGCGGACGGCGAATTCCTCATTACGGAGGGCACGACGGACGATTCATTGCACCTTCTGTTGGAGGGCAAGCTCGAGGTGGTAAAACACACCGGTGCCGATGGCATGGCAAGCCTGGCAGTGCTAAGGGAAGGCGACCTTGCCGGCGAACTCAGCTTTATCGATGGCCAGCAACATACCGTTGGCCTGCGAGCGCTCTGCGACACTCAGGTACTCAGCCTGAAGCGCGACAGCTTCGAGAACATCATCGAAGAACAGCCATGGCTCATGTACAAGGTCATGCGTGCCATCGCGCGGTCGACGCATGAAATCCTGCACCGTATGAACTCGGATTCGATCGAACTCAATAACTACATCTTTAAACAGCACGGTCGCTACTAGGTCGCTTTGCGTTGCCAATGAGGCAGATAGTTAATCGCGCAATGTGAGTTCGTGGGTCTTGCGGTATCCACTGCGCCGAACGAAAAAGGGGGCCCGAAGGCCCCCTCACTAGCTATTGCATTACTTATCTTAGAAAC